>NZ_AZDG01000022.1 GCF_001434665.1 Companilactobacillus tucceti DSM 20183
AACCGAACGTTTCTATACTGGAGCTCTTTTAATGTGGAGTTATGTCACAACCCCTTTAATTTATTTGATAATTTATATTACTCTACAGTAACACTCTTAGCAAGGTTTCTTGGTTGGTCAACATTGTTGCCACGTGCCAAACTTGCATAATAAGCAATCAATTGTGCAGGCACAACACTGACGATTGGTGAAATCATTTCATCAATTTCAGGAACAACCACTTGGTCACCTTTTTCAGCATACTTCTTATTTGAAATAACAAGTACATGAGCACCACGAGCTACAACTTCTTGAATATTACCACGAGTATGTGCAGCACCAATACCATCATTAATGTAAGCAAATACTGGAGTATCTTTTTCAATCAATGAAATTGTACCATGCTTCAATTCACCAGCAGCAAATCCTTCAGAGTGAATGTATGAAATTTCCTTTAACTTCAAAGCAGCTTCAAGTGAAAGTGCATAATCAATACCACGTCCGATATAGAAGGCATCTTTCTTACCTGTCAAATAATCATCAGCAATATCTTTAAACTTATCTTTTTCATCAACAATTGTTTGAATTGCATTAGCAGCAAGAGCTAATTGTTCTTGTAAGTCTAATTCTTTAGCAGCCTTAACACCTTTGAATTCGCCAACTGCTTTAGCAAGAACAGCTTCAACAGCAATATTAGCTGTATATGCCTTTGTTGAAGCAACGGCAATTTCAGGCCCAGCGAGAAGCTCCATTGTATATGTAGCTTCACGTGAAAGCGTTGAGTTTGCAACGTTTGTCATTGTTAAACTGTGATATCCAAGTTCATTAACTTTAACAAGAACTTGTCTACTATCAGCAGTTTCACCACTTTGTGACAAGAAGATAAAGAATGGTTTCTTTGAAAGTTTTGGCATATGGTAACCAAATTCACTGGCAAGTTCAACATCAACTGGAACGTCAGCTAAGTTTTCAAAAATATCTTTACCAACTAAAGCAGCGTGATAACTTGTACCAGCGGCAACAATGTATAGACGATCAGCACTAGCAACATCTTCTAGCATTTTTTGATCAACATTGATCTTCTTACCGTCAAAATAGTTAGATGAGATTTTTCTCATAACAGCTGGTTGTTCATCGATTTCTTTCAACATGAAAGTATCGTAAGTACCCTTTGAAATATCACTAGCATCAAGTTTTACAATATATGGATCTCTTTGAACTGCTTTACCATCTAATGTACTAATAGCTACGCTATCTTTCTTTAAGATAACAACTTCACCATCATGGATTTCAACAAACTTATGTGTACTTTCCAACATAGCCATGGCATCTGAACAAATAACATTAAAGCCATCACCCAAACCAATAAGTAAAGGACTCTTATTCTTAGCTACGAAGATACGATCAGGATTTTCTTTATCAACTAATGCAAAAGCATATGAACCTTCAATTAGTGACAATGCCTTTCTGAAAGCTGCTTCGGTATCCATATTTTCTTTAACAGCAAAATAATCGATCAGTTGAACAGCTACTTCAGTATCAGTTTGACTCTTAAATTCAACATCACTTAAATACTTTTCTTTAAGTTCAGCATAGTTTGTTAAAACACCATTATGAACTAAGTAGAAACGATTATCTGATGAGAAATGAGGATGGGCATTTGCAACTGTTGGTTCACCATGAGTTGCCCAACGAGTATGTCCAATTCCAATTAATCCTTGAACGTCATCTGAAACTTCATTTTCAAGGTCACTTATTTTACCAACTTCTTTTACAAGAAAGTCTTTGCCGTTTTCATTATTTACGTAGATACCGGCTGAATCATATCCACGATATTCAAGTTTTTCAAGTCCGTTTAATAAAATTTTAGTTGTATTTTCATTACCTACAACACCAACAATTCCACACATTGTTTAAAACCTCTCTAAATCGGTATAGTTTTTATATTTTATATTGGTCTAGCCAATTAACATACGTAGACCATTTGGATAACAAAGCCTAGAATACTAATTAACGTGGTTTATGTCAACTACTTTTTAATAATTTATACGTATTTTTAGTAAATGGTATACATAATAGATACCAAAATTGGTATTGGTATAAACCGATTACATTTTCATCATGTGATTTTATTTACTTAAAAGTTATATTTTGTAACTGTTTAAACAATTTTCAATACAAAAAAAGATCAGAACCTACTTAGGCCTGATCTTTTTTGTAAAACAATTTAATGTAACTAATTTAATTCATTCTTAACTACTTCAACGATTTGATCACAGTAATTATTAACTTTTTCTTCAGTTGAAGCTTCACACATAACTCTCAATAGTGCTTGTGTGCCACTAGGACGAACGAGAACTCTTCCGTCACCATCCATCTCATCTTCAACAGTTTTAATGATATCTAAAATTGGTTGATGTTGTTTCCATGAGTTCTTATCTTTTACTGGAATATTAACCAACTTTTGTGGATAAACTTTCACTGGGGCTGCTAATTCTGACAAGCTCTTGCCAGTTTCTTTCATAACATGTAGTAAATGGATACCTGTTAGCATTCCATCACCAGTATTCATATACTCGTATAACACGACATGACCTGATTGCTCTCCACCGATGTTATAACCATTCTCACGGATCTCTTCGACAACGTGACGGTCTCCAACTGCAGTTTGAACATACTTCATGTCATTAGCTTCAATTGCCTTATAAAGGCCTAAATTACTCATTACGGTAGTTACAATAGTATCTTTCTTCAAACGTCCACCATCATGAAGATATTTACCTAAAATGAACATGATCTTATCACCATCAACGATATTTCCTTCTTCGTCAACAGCAATACAACGATCTCCATCTCCATCAAATGCCAAACCGGCAACAGCAGAATCAGATTCCTTAACTTTTTTTGCTAAAGCTTCTGGATGTGTAGATCCAACGCCCTTATTAATATTGATTCCATCTGGATGTGAAGCCATAATATCAAAATCAACATCCAAATCAGCAAACAAAGTACTTGCTAAACGACTTGTTGAGCCATTTGCTGTATCTAAAACAACATTCATGTCACTAAGATCATCTGATAATGTTTGCTTCAAGAATTGAAGATACTTTTGTGCACCCTCTGGATAATCAGATACACTACCTAATCCTTCGGCTGAAGGTCTAGGCAAAGTATCTTCTTTTGCATCTAGTAATTCTTCTATTTCATCTTCAACGTCATCAGGTAATTTATAACCATCTGATCCAAAAAACTTAATTCCGTTATCTTCGGCTGGATTATGTGAAGCTGAAATCATAATACCAGCATCAGCTGAAACAGCTCTTACAAGATAAGCTACAGCAGGAGTTGTAATAACATCCAAATTCAAGACTTCAATACCTACAGAAAGCAATCCTGAAATCAAACTTTCTTGTAGCATTTGTCCAGAAATACGTGTATCTCTTGCTACTAAAACACGTGGATGTCCATTTTCATTTTCAGAATGTTGTGTTAAAACATATCCACCACATCTACCTAATTTAAATGCTAATTCTGGACTTAGTTCTTTATTAGCAATTCCTCTAACTCCATCTGTCCCAAAATATTTTGTCATTTTTGTTACCCCCAACGTTTAATTTCCATCGTTGTTATCATTATTATTTGTTGAACTATTGTCATTACTATTCGAAGTATCAGTATTTGTTGTGTTTGTGCTTGTATTTGTATTATTCGCACTACTGCTATTTGAACTCGATGATGAGCTCTTAACAGTTATTTGCACATCGATAGTATCAGGATCAGTCGAAACGACCTTACTTCCCAAAACATCTTCCAAATTGATTGTCTTCTTAGTATCACTATTGACATCTGAAACATCAATTGGCACGTCAATAGAATCCCCAATAGCGTTAAGCTGATCTTGAGATCCATAAACTTTGATAGACTTAGTAGCCGTGTCAAAGCTATAACTATTATTTGAATTACCATTCTTACTCTTCAGATTTATTGAAACCGTCTTACTAGGAATACTAATTGGAATTTTAACATGAACCGTCTGTGGATCCAAAGTCACACTTAAAGTTTTACCATTTTTATCCAACGCTTGCACTAAAACTTCTTGATCAAATGTCGATTTAATACCTTTTGGTAAAACAGCTTCAACAATTACTCGATCAATTTTTTTAATTTCAGCCGCTGCACCGGTTGCTGTTACTGTGTTTGGAGAAATAGAAACTGATCCAGCTTGATATCCATCTGCCAAATAATTTTTATTAAATTCAGCATTAACCGTAAATGTTTTTGTTTTACGTTTTTGAATATTTACCGTAACGTACTTAGGCTTTACGGTATAAGCTAGTTCATTATTGAGACCTCTTACCTTAACTTGGACTCTGTGTTGTCCTGTATCATATCCTTTTAAGTTCAAAAATACATTAAAATTTTGTGTATTTTTAGTGGCCGTTACTAATGCTGATGGTCCCTCAATAGTTATTTTTACACTTTCAGGATAACCAGTAATGTAATAATCGTTAGTATTTGCTTGTATTTGTAATGGAACAGTCAATGTAGCTTTAGTACTAGCGGTAGCCGTACTAGACTGATTAGAATCTCTAGTCGAGCCAACTCCAGGGGTACTTACCGCTACGAATAACCAAATAGCACAGCAAAGTGAAATAAAAGCATAAAAATAATTACTATTTATTATCTTTTTCATTTTGCTTACCCCTTCCTCGACGAATTGAGAAAACATCGAACAACGAACGGTTACGCTCATCGCTCGAATCAGATAGTTGAGCATGAAGGTACTTTAGATATTCTTCACGAGTAAGATCCAACATCATGTGACCATTTCTGGTAATCATTACTCCACCAGTTTCCTCTGAAACGACAATCGTTATAGCATCAGTAACTTCACTGATACCAACAGCTGCACGATGTCTAGTACCTAGCTCCTTAGGAATTGTATTACTCTCTGATAGAGGTAAATAAGCTGCCGCTACAGAGATCCTATTCTTCCTAACAATAACTGCACCATCATGGAGCGGCGTGTTAGGAATGAAAATATTTATCAACAAAGCACCGGTTACTTCAGCATCAAGATCAATACCAGTTTCGACGTACTCTTCCAAACCAGTATTCATCTCTAAAGTAATCAAAGCACCAATTCTTCTTTTACTCATGTACTGAATTGCTTGATCAAGACTCTCAATTAAATGATTTTTTGTTTTTCCCTCTTCATTACTGGTCGAGCTAAATAAAGGCAAACGCCCTAAATGCTCCAGTCCACGTCTGATCTCAGGTTGGAAAATTATCACGATAACGATAATTCCCCAATTTATCAGTTGATCCATTAAAAACGAGACTGTATGTAAATTTAAGACCCAGCTGATAAGTTTAATCAAAAAGATCACAACGATACCCTTAAGCAGTTGAACTGCTTTGGTACCACGAATCATCGAAAGCACTTTATATAAAACATACCAGACTACCAAAATATCAACTAAATTGGCTAAGTTCTGCCATGTAAGAATATTGCTTGGTATAAAATTCATTATTTTTACCCCTTATTAGCTGAACTAATTATAACAAACAATAAAAATTATACGATTGAAATTTTTATTGAATGTCGACATTAATTACCTCCTCGCTGTAATTAATATTTTGACGTAATTCATTAGCCGTGGATTTGCTTATTCGGCCACGTTCCAACAAGTCCTGAACAAAAGCTCTTTGATAACTCAAAGCCTTAACTTCCAGACTTGCCCGTTCACTATTGAACTCTGGTGTTCGGTGTTTATTCTTTCCTTGAAGTAGATCTAAGCGTTCTTCATAATGGCGCTGGAATACATAAATTAAATTATCAGCAATCTCTTCATGATCAGATAAATCTAATTCATACAATTTATCTAAAGCTCTTTGGGCACCGGCAATCGATACCTTTAAAGCATCCCTATTAAACTGAACGACTTCTTCATGCTTTGTGAATGGAAGGTGAATAATTCTTTTCAAACCTAGGACTGTTCTTCTAAAGTAACCAATAAAGAATTCAATCGTTGGATTATAGCGATGCTTAACGATTTCCTTTTTATACTTAGCAATCTTTTTAACAGCTATATCATATGCATCTTGAGATATTTCATTCTTAGAATATAAGTCTTCAATTGCTTCTAATTCACAGTTAAAACAAATATCCCAAAGTTCAGCATCCTTTTTACCCTTAACTCTTTTTTTACTTATTTGAGCAGGATTATCGGCTTGAACGTTTAAATTATGGATGTTGTATAAATATTCAGCAATAATTGTTGAATAAATTACGTCATTATCTTTAACGTTTTCTTCTTTTAATTTATTAATAGTCTTTTCAAGAACAAGTTTATTTGCTTGATATTGATTTAATTGAACATTTGTAGTCTCTTCTTCGTCGTCTTCATCATCGTCATCGTCTAAATCATCATCATTTAAACTGTTACCACGATATGTAACCGGCTCTGAACTCTTAGTTAAGATTGGTATTAAGAATGTAGCTCCTAACAAACTAAAAATTATTACTGTACTTGCTATAAACAATAGCAAAGTCCTCGAAGGAAAAGCTCCTCCGCCCTTTATAGTCATCGGAATTGACAAAACAGCAACCATTGTAACAGCACCACGAACTCCAGAAATACCTGACATTAAACAATAATCAAATCTTTCCTTTGAAAAAATAACAATTCCTTCATCACTATTTTGAGCCACAGTAGTGTACAAATAACTCCAAATGAATCTAATAACTACTAACATTATCCAAATAATAAAGGACAATCCAATTGCCATGAAGGTATTTATATTTTCATTGTGAACTAATTCTTCCATTGCAAATGGGATCTCGATACCCAAAAGTACAAAGACAATACCATTTAAAATATAGATAACCATATCCCATGTTCTCGACGTAACCAGTCTGATTTCTGGTGAAAAGTCATTAACTCTTCTGTTTGAAGAAATATTCATAATACCAGCGACAACAACCGCTACAACACCTGAAACATGAAATACATCTTCAGCAATATAATAAATTACAAATGGAATAGTTATTTGTATTATTGTGTGCAAGATAGAATCGTCCACACCTTGATTTATCAAATACAATCTCAATCCATTAAATATCCATATAGCAACGGCACCGAAGAAAGCACCGACAAAAGCGATATATAAGAAATCAACGGTTGCATTTTTTAAAGAAAAAACTCCTGTAACAGTTGCGGCGACTCCGTATTTAAAGCAAATCAAACCAGAAGCATCGTTTATCAAACTTTCACCACTGAGTAAATGCATTAACTTATCAGGTATTCTGGCCTTTTTTGCGATAGATTGAACAGCAATCGGGTCTGTTGGTGAAAGAACAGCAACCAAAGTAAAGGCTGTCGCCCATGGCAAAGACGGTATTAGCATCTTTACGATCACTCCACCGACCAAAGTTGAAATAATTACTAAAAATATAGCATTTCCAATAATCGGCCCTTTTAATTTCCAAAGTTCTCTTTTAGGAAATCTATTCCCATCATTAAATAGAATTGGTGCAATAAAAGCTAACATAAACCACTCAGTATCAACAGAAATTTTGACATGCATAAACAATGCTGCAATAACACCTGCTGAAATTTGAATTAAACTTGGTGGAACAGATACAAAATAATGGCTAATAATATTAGCCACAATTAGTAACGAAACAATCAAAATAACTGATTCGAGTACCGCCACGGACATCCCCTACCTTTTTATAATTTTTTATCTTCTCCGATAATTCTTACTTCAGTATGAAGGTCGACATCGAATTTTTCTTTTATAGTTCTTTGTATCAAATGAATTAAATTCATATAATCTGTAGCTGTAGCATGGTTGATATTTACAATAAATCCAGCATGTTTTTTGGAAACTTGAGCGCCACCAATTATCTTACCTTGTAAGCCAGCCTTAATAATCAAAGGACCAGTAAAATGATTTGGTGGACGTCTGAACACACTACCGCATGATGGGTACTCCAATGGTTGCTTAGAACGACGCAATTCATTTACTCGATCCATCTCTGCTTGGATTGCTTCTTTATCACCAGAGTTTAATTTAAAGGTTCCACTGATAACAATACCGCCATTTTCTTGAATAATACTGTGACGATAATAAAAGTCCATCTCATCATGACTAAAAGTCTTTATTTGACCATTTGGTAAAAGCACTTCAGCAGAGTCAAATACATCCTTAATTTCGCCACCATAAGCACCAGCATTCATGAAAACAGCGCCACCAACACTACCTGGAATACCAGCGGCAAACTCAATCCCAGTCAAACCGGCTTTTTGAGCTTCAATGGTTGTATTAATGATAGTTGCACCAGCCTCAGCTGTAACCTCATTATCATGAACAGAAATATTGTGGAAATTAGGCAAAATAATAACGATACCTCGAATACCACCATCTTTAATGATCAAATTGCTGGCATTACCTATGACAGTAATCTCAATATCATTTTCACGAGCCGTATTAACGATTTCTACTAATTCTTCACGCGTCTTAGGGAAAGCTAATACATCCGCATTACCTCCTGTTTTAGTAAAAGTATACTTGCTAAGAGGTTCATCCATTTTAAATTCAATATTAGGTAATTTTTCAACTGGAAACTTCAATATTCATCATCCTTTAATGTTACATAAACTACTCTTAATTTTATCACATACTGCAATTCTTAACGAACTAACTAGCACCATGACAATGTTATAATTATTTGCGAGGTGATACTTTGAAACTTATATCATGGAATGTAAATGGCTTACGAGCCGTTGTAAAAAAAGACTTTATAGAAACTTTCAATACATTAAATGCTGATATTTTCAGTGTACAAGAAACTAAATTGCATCAAGACCAGATTGATCTTGAACTTCCTGGATATCATCAATACTTCTTTGACGCAATCAGAAAGGGTTACTCTGGAACAGCCGTTTTTACAAAAGAAGAACCTATTAATGTGACCTGTGGATTAGGAATAGAAGATTTAGATACCGAAGGACGTACCTTGACCCTAGAGTTTCCAAAATTTTATTTGATCAATAGTTATTCACCCAATTCCCAACAGGAATTAAAGAGATTAGATTTCAAACTTTCATATAATGATGCATTGCATGATTACATGAAAAAGTTGTCAGAAAAAAAGCCGGTTATCTTATGTGGCGACTTAAATGTTGCCCATAAAGAAATCGACTTAAAAAATGACAAGACTAATCATCATAATCCCGGCTTTTCTGATGAAGAACGTCAAAAATTTACTGAATTATTAGATGATGGCTTTGTTGATAGTTTTAGATATCTACATCCTGAAGAAGTTAAATATTCATGGTGGAGTTACCGATTTAATGCACGTAAAAACAACTCAGGTTGGCGTATTGACTATTTTGTTGTATCTGAAAATGGCAAAAATATGATCGATAAGGCCGAAATTTTAAATGATATCTACGGATCGGATCATTGTCCGATCGAATTAGATTTAAACTTGGAGGAATAACATGAACTTTGTTGCAATGGATTTTGAAACTGCAAACGGACATCGAACTAGTGCTTGCTCATTGGCATTAGTTTTGGTTCGTAATAGTCAAATCGTTGACAGTTTTTATACTTTAATAAATCCACTAGAAAATTTTAGTCCTAGAAATATTCAAATTCACCATATTAGACCACAAGATGTTCAAGATGCACCAACTTTTGATAAGATTTGGCCTCATATAAAGCCTCTATTCGATACCTCTCACTTGGTCGTAGCTCATAATGCTAGTTTCGATAACAGCGTATTAAAAAATACTTTGACGAATTTTGGAATCCTACCGCCAAAGTATTTAACAATCGATACTGTAAAAACTAGTCGTAAATTTTATCCAGATCTTCCTAATCACAAATTAGATACGGTCTCCAGAAATTTACAAATTGACCTAGAACATCATCATAATGCGCTAGATGATAGTGTTGCTTGTGCTAAGATCCTGCTAAAAACTGAACAGGATTTTGGTACAGAGCAAATAAAAAGAATGGCCAAATTAACTTAAGCCATTCTCTTCATAATTAAAGTTTTATCTTTTTCTAACTCTGTTTTGAATCCAAACTTTTCATAAAGGTGGATCGCAACAGGGTTATTTTTATACACTTCTAAACTAATTTTCTCAATTGGAGCATGTCTAGCCCAATCAATAGCTTCCTCAGTTAAATAAGAAGCTATATTATTATTCCAAAAATCTTTTTCAACTACGATGCCATATTCTGATTCAGCATCTGATCTTTTTTCTAATCGGCAAAAACCAACAATTGTATCGTCAAAGACTGCAACAAAAATTTCATCGAAGTCAGACTCAGAAATTAGGTCTAGTGAGGTTTCTTCGTCAGTAATACTGACGTTTTCTAAGTCCTTATATTCAATAAAATCACTTTGCTTACTTGCTCGGGCTAAAAATTCTAATAAAAGTTTAGCGTCACTAGCGACAGCTTCTCTAATTGTTAATTGTTCACTCATATCAAATCTCCAAAATCACGATTCTCATATTTTTGTCCATGAAGTTTTATTTCGATTTTTCGATCATCATCTGATAGACGAGATATATTGATCGACATATGTTCATCCGGAACTTCATCTTTTATAAATTGTGGCCACTCCACAATTGTAATTCCATCACCATTGAAATATTCATCAAAGCCTAAGTCCTCATCCGGACTACTCTCTAGTCGATATGCATCCATGTGATAAAGAGGGATTTTTCCATCTTGATATTCTCTAATCAAAGTGAAAGTTGGACTTTTGACATTTTTCTTGATTTCTAAGCCTCTAGCCAATCCTCTTGTTAAAGTTGTTTTACCTACACCTAGGTCTCCGTTCATTAAAATGACATCGCCAACTTTTAAATGTTTGCTTAACTTTTGTCCTAGAGCTTCTGTTTCTTCATAAGAATGTGTTTCTAATTGATATTTGATCATGTTTTACCTCAAAATTTTTTTATAAGGCAAGTGCTGCTGTCAAAATAGCTGTCTTATAGACATCTTCTTCGTTGCATCCACGAGAAAGATCAGAAATTGGTTTGTTCAAACCTTGCAAAATAGGTCCAATAGCTTCAAATCCACCAAATCTTTGAGCAATCTTATAACCAATGTTACCTGATTGTAGTTCTGGGAAAATAAAGACATTTGCATGACCAGCAACTTTTGAACCTGGTGCCTTTTGTGCACCAACACTTGGTACAAATGAAGCATCAAATTGTAACTCACCATCTAGTTCAACTTCTGGATCTAATTTATGAGCAATTTCTGTAGCTTCGGCAACCTTAGTAACTTCGTCACTCTTAGCACTACCTTTAGTTGAGAAACTAAGCATAGCAACTTTAGGGTCAATGTCAAATAATTTAGCTGTTTTAGCTGTTTGTACAGCAATTTCAGCCAATTCTTGTGCATTAGGGTTGATATTGATGGCACAATCACCAAACATATATCTTTCATCACCCTTTTGCATAATGAATGATCCACTGATACGTGATGATCCTGGAGCTGTCTTAACGATTTGTAGTGCTGGACGAACTGTATCACCTGTTGAGTGTACAGAACCTGAAACCATACCATCGGCTTTACCCATATAAACTAGCATTGTTCCAAAGTAGTTATTATCTTTAAGCATTTTTTCTGCTTGTTCTTTAGTATTCTTACCCTTACGACGTTCAACAAATGATTCAACCATAGCATCAAAATCAGCATATGTTTCTGGATCAATAATTGTAATATCTTTAAGATCTGCAGAATATTCACTAGCTACTTTAGCAATTTCGTCTTTTTTACCAATCAAAATTGGTTTTAAAACGCTTTCATTGTGGAGACGCAAAGCAGCTCTTAAGATTCTAGGTTCATTCCCCTCTGGGAAGACAATTGTAAAGTTTTTCCCATCAATTTTGTTCTTTAGACTATCAAATAAATCCATTATTTCTCCTCCATTTCATCGACAACCTCTGGTAATTGCCAATTGATTACCCTTTCATTATAGTGTAAAAGCGCTTCATTTGCTTTAGAAAATGGTCGAGAACCAAAAAAGCCGTAATTTGCGGAGAATGGACTTGGATGTGTAGAGGAAATAATTGTGTTTTTATTTTGGTCGATCAAAGGGATTTTACTCTTTGCAGCGTTACCCCAAAGTATGAATACGACACCGCCACGTTCTGATAAAGCGTGGATCGCGTAATCAGTTAATTTCTCCCAGCCTTTGTTTTTATGAGAATTTGCTTGTCCTCTTCTGACAGTTAAAACAGAGTTTAATAATAAAACTCCTTGTTGAGCCCAAGATTTTAAATAACCATGATTAACTGGCTTATATCCTAAATCACTTTCCAATTCCTTATAAATATTACGTAATGATGGTGGGATCGTTACACCTGGTGCAACGGCAAAACTACAGCCAATGGCCTGATTAGGTTCGTGATATGGATCTTGACCCAAAATGACTACCTTTGTATCAGAAAATGATGTCCACTTGAAAGCCTGATAAATGTTATTCATATTTGGATATATGGTCTGTGTGGTATACTCTTCTTTCAAAAAGTTATGTAACTGATGGTAATATGGCTGATTAAATTGGTCATCTAAAACCTTTTGCCAATCATCATTAATAAAATTTCTCAACTTTACACCTGCTATCTAAATAATATATTTTTACAAAATATGGTAATATGCACATATAAGTACAACAATTTGGAGGGAATCGTATGATTAAGCTAATTGCGTCGGATATGGACGGTACCTTGTTGAACGACAAGATGGAAGTCTCTGATCGTAATCTTCAAGCCATTAAAGATGCACAAGAAAATGGTATTGAATTTTTAATTGCTACCGGTAGAGGAATCGGTGAAGCAAAACCATTTTTAAGAGGAAAAGTTACTCCAGGATACATCACACTTAACGGAGCTGAAGTTTTTGATGATAAGGAAAAATTAGTTTCAAGTAATCCTCTATCAATCGACTCTAAAAATAAAATCACAACTATCCTACGCAACGATAATATTTATTTTGAACTTATCACTAACAAGGGAATATTTTCCGAAAATATCGACCTCCGTATATCTAGTTTAGCCGACTTGCTACTGAAATTAAATCCCGGAACAACTAGAGAAGATGCTTTAATGCAAACTAAGGAAAAAGTTAAAGATGTTCCAATGACTTACGTTGACAGCTTTGATGAAATTATTGCTGATCCTAGCTATGAAATAATGAAGATAATTGCTTATGATCCAGGTGAAGCAAAGGTCTTAGGACCCGTGATGGACAAAATTGACAATCTGTCCGATGTTGTAGTAACATCTTCGGCACCAAATGATATTGAAATAAATAGTATTGATGCACAAAAAGGAATTGCCTTACTGGAATATGCTAAAACACGCGGTATCAAGCAATCCGAAACCATGGCAATCGGTGATAACTTAAATGATGCCTCAATGATAAAATCAGCTGGTACTGGAGTAGCAATGAAAAATGCCATTCCAAGTATTACCGAAATGGCTGATGAATATACCGATACTAATGTAAATGATGGAGTAGCAAAAGCAATTGAGAAGGTAATTGCTGATAATAAAAAAAATATAGGACAAATATAATGGAATTATTTATTCGCAAAGCAGATTTAATGGACGGTAACGTCTTAGTAATTGCAAATCAGAATAAAGAGACTATCTTTATTGCTTCGCGCGACAAGGAGAATCCTTTATTGATTCAATTATTTAATCGATTGAATACCAAAATCGGTGAAATTAAGTTAAAAAATAGTTTCCTAAAAATTTATGCAATTGAAATCAATGGTGAAGAAGTTGCCACAATTAATGCTGTCCCAGTGATAGATATGAAATACGTTCACATTGGTAAAATAAATTGGAATATAACTGGAAATATAATTATGTCCAACTACCACATTACCAAGGGAAGTAAAGAAATTATGCAAGTTCAACCAACCATTTTAAGTTTGGGACATCCCGGATTGGAGCTTGATATAGGTGAAATGGACCACGCTCCGATCTGTACTTTGATTGCAATATTTTTGGATAAATATGTTCGTATTCCAAACTTCAAACCAGATAAAACTCTAAACTTAGGATTCAAGTCTAAAATTAAATTCAATAATTTTAAAAAACTAGAACGCTAAAAATAGCCAGTAGTCCAAGATAGGATTACTGGCTATTTTCTTAATGTTTTATTTTGTAGTTAAATCATATTGCATATGATCATATAAATGACTACCAATATATAATTGGCCTACTTTTTTAAATCCAACTTTTTTATATACATGTTGTGCAGGTGCATTGTCTACATCAACATTCAAACTAAGAATTTTTTCTCCACGTTTACGGATAACTTCAATAAATTCGATTAAGGTTTTTGTACCAATTCCTTGATTTTGGAATTTTGGAGCAACAGCAAATGAATCCAAGTACCATTCTCCAGGCCATGCTTCTTTATCAGTAAATAATGAAGTTTCTTTGATTCCATGCTTTTTCATAATTTTATGTAGTGGTACATCAATGGTATCTTCTAGTTTTTCAGGATAACCAATAGCAATGGCCGCAACTTCCCCATCGATTTCATTTACCAAAATATGATTTAATCCATAACGATAATTTGGCAAGAAAAATCCTTCACGAATAATACTTTCCATTGTTTCGTCGCCATACTCTTTAAAAATATCCATTTCCATCTCATCAAATATCTGGAAAAGAGTTGGTAATATCTGATCTACATCCTCTTCTTTTGCATATCTAAACATTATTTCACCTCGTTAAACATCATACATTATCTTTCCCGATCCCGCAAAAAAAGCATTAACCTGGTAAATTTGGGATCAAGTTAATGCATGAAAAATCGTTCATATTTATTTTGACGAGCTTTGCTCAATTAATATACTAGGCTCATATCAATGTAAATGATATATACACTTTCTGAAAAATGTCGAATTAATTGGCACTATGTCAAGCAAGTCCAACTACTCTAACCAGCTCAATATAATTAAATAACTTTACTAAAATAACTTCCTTTGGTTCTTTCAATCCATTATCTAGCCAATCCATTAGGATAAATAAAAATCCTCCAACTAAATATGAACCTTGCTCCTCATTACAAAGTTCAAACTGTTGAAAGGATTTTTTGAGTAAATTTAAAAAATATGTGCGTCGAATTTTGGTTTTCATTAAATTGTATAGGTTAAGACATAAGATTTTTTCAGTTGAAATAAAATCAACTAATTCATATACTTGTTCATCCATTGACTCCATAACAAGACGTTTAGCCAGTAAGGTTTCAATATAAGAATCAAATACATCATTTAAATCATCAAAATGATAATAAATCGTCCCACGCTTTACTCCCGAAGAACGAATCAAATCAGCCATGGTATATTTATAGACCAATTTTTTAGACAATTGATTTCCTAAAACTTCTAATAAGTAACTTGCAGTTTTATTCAAGAAACTACCTCATGACTTCTTTTAGTAATATCTTACCAAATAGATAGGAAATTTCATATAAATATTTCGTAAAATCCAAACATATATCTAAACTATGCTAATTATGTACGTGAATAGCCATTTTCTTGATCGACCGCTTTTTGACCAGCTAAGTTTAAATAGTCAAAAGTATTATTGAAATTTGGTGAAAATAACATATCCAATAATGCCAACTGATCAATCGTTCCGCCATTTTGAATCAATGCTGAAATGGTATTAGCCGATTGAGATACATCATGTCGACTCATTAACTGTGCTCCTAAAATTTTACGACTATTACGATCATAATTTAAAATAACAGTTACTTTATGTGCATCCGGCATAAAATCAGGACGGTAAGAACCTTCGTATATTACACTAGAAACATTTAGATTTGCTTTTTTGGCATCTTTAATTGTAAGTCCTGTTGTAGCAACGGTTTCATTAAAGACTAGCATACCAGTAGTCGATTGTGTTCCAATTGATCTAACACGACGATCAAAGATATTAATTCCAGCTAAGGTTCCCTGACGGACCGCATGTGATGCCAATGGTGAATATGCATTTGATTTTGTCGGGTTATAATGAACGACCGCCGCATCCCCGGCAGCTAAAACATCAGGATTTGATGTATACATATACTCATCTGTAATGATTGCCCCATTTTCTTCCATATCAACTTGACCTTGAAGTAAATCAGTTTGTGGAATTATGCCAGCACTTATTGCTGCCATATCAACGACATATTCTTCATCTTTTGTTTTAACTAATAATTTTCCATCTTCAGTATCAGAAAATGATTTCACAGCTGCATTGGTAATAACTTTTACACCATTTTCCATCATTTTTTGTTTAACGGCTTTAGAAAGTAGTGGTTCTACATATTTATCTAATAAGTATGGTGATTGCTGAAATAATAAAACTTCATGGCCTGATTTAATATATCCTTCAGCTAGCTCAACACCTACATATCCACCACCAATTACTGCTATTCTACGTTTATCTAATGTAGATCTGCACAAATCTCGTGCTTGATTATAAGTTTTACACAATAAGACTTTTGGATTCTCAATTCCACTAATTGTTGGTATTGCTGTGATTGAACCCGTAGCAACAATTAATTTGTCATATTGTACAGATTCCATTTCTCTGGTATTTAAATCTTGAATCAACATGGAATGTTTTGAGACATCAAGGCTAACGACGTCATGATTCATTTCCATGTCAACACCTTGTTGTTCAAAATCTTCAGGTTCAGCATATAGGGCATCAGAAAGTGTATTAACAGTTCCCTCAATATGTAAATATGTTGCGCAAGACAAATAAGAGATACTGCTTTGACGTTCATATACAGTTATTTTTGCATCAGGATAGTTCTTTAAAATCTCCCTTACAGCGGCTATTCCCGCATGAGTGCACCCAATAACAATAACTTTCATAAAATACCCCTTTCTTTCTGCTTGGTGTTATCATAGTATATTATAGTGTTATATTTAGGTATGTAAATAATTATATTAAATGGAGGAATTGTTATTGGAGTCACTTTATCGTTATTTTGTTCAACCGCAAATAGATACTAATACAAATACAATCATTGGATACGAACTATTAATGAAGGAACTTACAGAGGAAGGTTGGCGTTTGCCTAAGTCATTTTCAGCGATTGATCCACAAATCACTGCTGATCTTCTTATTGAAACAACTAAGGTACTGTCAGACAAAGTTCGTCGCTTATCAGTGAATGTTAGTCGTGAACAATTAATGACCACAACGATTTCCGAGGCAATAATCCAAAGTCAAAAGCAAATTTATCCAACCAAGTTAGTAGTCGAATTAACAGAAGATGAGAGCCCTACTAAATACTCAAATGAAGAAGTAAAAGAAAAATTGAATTATTTTCTTGATAGAGGTATGCAAGTATCTCTTGATGATGTAGGCACTGGAATAAATCACTTCCATAATATAAGTGATTTATTACCAATAGCTTCAGAATTAAAGTTTGCTTTGCAAAACTTCAGTAAAAAGTTTATTGATAAGAGTATGCAACAAAAAATTCATTTTTGGCACGCAATGAGTAAAGAATATGGATTACGTCTTGTCGTAGAAGGCGTTGAGGACAAGGATGATCATAAACTCATCGGCAAACTAGGAGTTAATCTTAAGCAAGGTTATTATTACAGCAAACCTCAACTATTGAAGTTACCAAATGATTGTTGTTTATATTAAATATTAAAAAAATAGCAGTAATCCAACTGGATTACTGCTATTTTGGATTTAATAAGCATTTTTCATTACACGTTGGATCTCACGTTCTTGATCACGACGTTTAATTGTTTCACGCTTATCATATTGTTTTTTACCTTCAGCAATGCCTATTAAAACTTTAGCAAAACCGTGCTTCAAGTAAACTTTCAAAGGAACAACTGTTATCCCTTTTTCTTGAATTGTAGAACTAATCTTTCTTATTTCCTTACGATGTAAAAGTAACTTACGATTTCTTAAAGGGTCATGATTAAACTGATTCCCTTGATCATAAATACTTATGTTAACATTCTCCAACCACAATTCACCATTTCTGGCTTGAACGAATCCGTCTCGAATGTTAATTTTACTGGCACGAACTGACTTTATTTCTGTACCTGTTAAACTTATTCCAGCTTCATAGGTATCAAGAATATTATAATCATGACGAGCTTTACGATTATTTGCCACTTCATTAGCAGCTTTTGCACGATGTTTTCTCATTATTTATCACCGTCTTTCGTATTTACCGCGTCTCTTACCGTGTCCTTTACCATTATTATTATTTCCATGGTGATTTCTATGACCACGATTTGAGTTAGAGCGACGTTTCTTAAATTCAGCTTCACGTTTTTCAACTTGCTCTTGTTCTTCTTTATTCAAAACTCTCTCAAAGTCGATCTGTCTATGTTCAACATCTGCTCTGATAAGTTTTACTTTGATAGGTTGTCCAACTTTAAAAGTCTTACCTGTTCCACGACCATGCATGGACATGCTCTTTTCATCATATTCATAAAAATCATCTTTCATATTAGAAATATGAATCAAACCTTCAACAGTATTATCCAATTGAATAAACATACCAAAACTTGTAACTGAACTTACAACTGCATCAAATTCTTGGCCTACTTGATCAGCCATATATTCTGTCTTCTTCAAATCATCAACAGCACGTTCTGCATCGATCGACTTTCTCTCACGTCCTGATGAATGTTCAGCAATCTCGCTAAGTTTTGATCCCCACTTAGCTTGTTCATCATCAGTAAATCCATTTTCAGCATAACTATGGATCATACGGTGAACTATTAAGTCAGGATAACGACGGATTGGTGAAGTAAAGTGAGTATAATACTTAGCTGCTAAACCAAAATGTCCTAATGGATTATCTGAATATCTAGCTTGCTGCATACTTCTCAAAAGCATAATTGTTACAACTGCTTCCTCAGGTGTACCAATTACCTTTGAAAGAACACCTTGGAACATCTTAGGAGTAATTTCTTTTAGATTACCCTTTACATCAACACCCATTGCTGCAACAAATTCAAAGAAATTCTTAACCTTTTCATCATCAGGTTTTTCATGGACACGATACAAGAATGGAACATGTTTTAAGCTATAATGTTCAGCTACTGTTTCATTGGCGGCCAACATAAATGACTCGATCATTCGTTCTGAAGTACCACGTTCTCTTAGCTTGATATCAATTGGCTTACCATTTTCGTCAACGATAATTTGTGCTTCAGTTTCTTCAAAGTCAATAGCACCACGAAGATGACGTTTATTAAATAAGATTTTATGTAATTCAGCCATATCAGAAATTGTCGGAGCTAAATCCTTATATTCAGCTAATAGATCTGGATCGCCATCTAAAATCTTATTTACATTGTTATACGTCATACGGTATTTAGACTGAATAACACTAGGGTAAATTTCATGTTTTACAACATTTCCTTCACCATCAATTTCCATATCACAAGTTAATGCTAATCTATCTTCTCCAGGGTTCAATGAACATATACCATTTGATAATCTGAACGGTAACATTGGAATAACACGATCAACTAGATAAGTACTTGTTCCACGTTCATAAGCTTCCTTATCAAGAGCAGAACCCTCAGTAACGTAATGAGTTACATCAGCAATATGAACTTCTAGATGATAGTTACCATTGGAAAGTTTTTCGACACCAACGGCATCATCAAAGTCTTTTGAATCATCCCCATCAATAGTAATAACCATATTGTCAGTTAGATCTTTTCTACCAACACGATCACTATCTAAAACATGATCTGGAATAGATTCAGCCTGTTCTAAAACTTCACTAGGAAATTCAGGATTAATATCGTTATCAACAACGATAGACATGATGTCAACTCCAGGATCATTCTTGTTCCCAAGAATTTCTAGAGCTGTTCCTTCCATACTTTGCGGGTGCTTGTCATTTGGATACTCATCAATTGAAACTTGAACCATATCACCCATTTGTGGATGTAGACCCTTATCAGAGATAAAAATCATATATGAAGCAATTTTCTTTTCGTGACTTTTTACATAACCAAAATGACCAGATTTTTCAACCTGAGCATCACTATATGGGTAGAACTCACCCACTACCTTAGTAAGTGAACGTTCCACAATTTTAATAATTTCACCTTCAGGTCCCTTATCGATCCAAGGATTAGAAGGTTTTGTGATTTTTACTTCAACGGTATCGCCATTAACGGCATGCAAAGTATTATCACGGGTAACAAAAGCATCTGGTTCTACTTCATCATATCTAACAAATCCAAATCCCTTATCATTACCCTTAAAAGTTCCTTCAAGAACTTTATCTTGTTGTGTCATCTTAAACTCATCTTTATTAGTTAAGGTAATTTTACCTTCACCTTCAAGTACAGCTAATGATTTAACAACACGTTTAAAAGCTGAAGATCCATGTAATCTTAACGCATCTTCAATTTTTTCAGATGTATATCGTTTATCAGGATTACTTCTGAAAAACTCCAATATATCTGCTATTAATTTCTCTTCTTTATCAGGCATTTCTATCCTCAATTGTTTTCTAAAAATTTCAATAAATCACTTTCTAATTGTTTATGTGCATGATTTATCGTTAAGACGTGTCCAGCCTCATACCAATGTAATTCTGACTTCTTTACATCTTTAGCTACCAATTCAGCCTTATCAGGATCAACCAATTCATCGGTCGTCCCTTGTCCAATAAAATAAGGTTTCTTTAATTCTGGAAGCTCGTTAGAAACAGTATCTGCTGTTTTATTAATATTTGTCAACATTAAATCTATTTTTGAACCTACTACACGCATTTTTTGTGCTATTTCGACTTCATCAAGATCATGTATTTCATAAACTTTTCTAGCATAAGTTAGGAAGGCTTTTTTTACATTCTTATATGTATCTGCATATAGTGGTGATCCGAACACACCACCAAGTTTAACTTCAGGACAATTTTCAAGCGCCTTTGTAGCAAAAATAGCTCCTAAAGATAAACCGAATATATAAAACTCATCTTTACCTTCTTGCTTTAAAAATTCAATTGCATCGAGCACTTGTTGCCACCAAATATCAGGATGACCTTTTTCTAAAATATCTAATGGCTCGCTTGTACCATGTCCAGCAAACATAGGTGCATAAACTGAATAATCATTACGTTCAAACATTCTTCCCATCAAACGCATATCATTAGGAGTCCCACTAAAGGAATGTAACAATATAATTGCTTTTTTTCCTTTATTAAAGAAAAACGGTTTTGGTTGTAGTATCTTCATAACATTCTTCCCTTCCTGATAATAAAAAACCTCCTGAGATTCATCAGGAGGATACGTTTTTTAATGAGATGACAAGTATACCAATACTAATGAAAATACAAAAAATAGCACTAGTAAAACATAAGTAACCTTAACCATTACGGCTTCAAATCCGCGTTTTTTTTGCTTGGTGAACAAATCGCCGCCACCACCGGACAATGCGTTCAAAGCATCTTGTTGCTTACTTGGTTGCATTAATACCGCGATGATTATAAGTACCGAAACAATAATTAAGGCTATTTCAATAACGTTATACACCTTATAAAAACCTCCGTTCATGGTGTTTAAAGCTGAAATCACTTCTAAAACAATAACATAATTACCGTCAAAATTCTAGTCCAATCAATTAATCAGCTCTTCAAGTATCCTCTTTATTTTAGCACGTTTAGAGGCGTTGACCATAGTAACCAACCTGTCGCCAGCTTTAATTACAGTATCACCACGCGGAATTATCTGACTTTCTCCACGATAAATGGCAATGATCAAAATATCTTTTGGAAATGGAATATCACGGATATATTTTCCTTCGATCGGACTACCTTCAAAGACAGAAATTTCTAATCGATCATTAAACTTACTAGCCTTGTTTAAAAAGCTGTTATCGATATTTAAACGTTCCTTCAATGATTCATAAATTGGAGCACCATTTAATAGATCAACAACTAGATAGGCAATCAAAGAAATAACCGCTAAAGGCATCAAATGTTTCAATGAACCTACCATTTCAGTAACCAGAATAATTGCAGTAAAAGGAGCCTTACCTATACAAGCAAAATATCCAGCCATAGCAAAGATAATCAAATTACTTTCAAATGCTAAAGGCAAAAAGCCTAAATCATGCATAAACACTGCGTAAATAGCACCGATTATTGCACCTAGATTTAAAATCGGCAAGAATATTCCACCAGGTAGACCTGATCCATAAGAAATCATAGAAAAAACAAATCTCAAAACAAAAAGACCAACTAGCATCGTCAGACCAATTCCTAATTTAGGAAGATTGATAATAATCCCGTTTCCCCCACCAATAAACATAGGGTAAAGCATTCCTACCGGAATGATCAAAATAAGTGGAACTATCCCTTGTAAATTTCTTGGGATCCTAGTTTTTGAATAAATTTTAGGCATTGAAAGTAGGACAACTTGATACAGCCTCCCTAACAGTCCTAAAACTATCCCTAGTAATAATAGATGCCAATAGTATTTAACAGGCATACTGAACTTGTATGGAACATCTAAAACAGGTCTTAGCCCAAAGACATATAATGCGACCATATTTGAACTAACCGCACTCGCCAAAGCTGTTACCCAAACTAATGGTGAAAAGTTATGATAAACCTCTTCAAGAATGAACATCGCTCCAGCAATTGGAGCATTAAAAGCAGCTGCAAGTCCCCCAGCAGCACCACTAGCAATCAAAACTCTCTGAAAAGCTCCATTTTCATGTGTCATTTCACTAAAGCCCTGCCCAACAGCAGCACCTAGTTGAATAGATGGGCCTTCGCGTCCAAGAAATAACCCAGGACCAATACCCATAATACCGCCGACAAATTTCTTCCATAGTATTGGCCACCAATTCAATTTCATTTCTCCAGATAATTGTGCTTCAACTTGCGGTATACCTGAACCAGAAATATTAGGTTCTGATTTTAAAAGAATACTAATAAAGATCCCTACTGCAGCCAATAAAATCACCAATGAAACTACAATAAGGTAATTGGACCTAGCAGCCGTATAAACGCCTTGAAATACAACTAATAATTTTGCAATAGACCAGCGAAATGCACTGACAACTAAACCAGATAATAAGCCGACAATTATTCCGCCCAAAGTTAACTTAAGCTTGTCGTTATCAGCTACTAAGATTTTCATAAATTTCACCCCGTAATTAAAAGTATAACTCAAAATTTGTGAAAAAAAAAAGACTGTCTTTCGACAGTCTAATTGAAATATCAATTATTTCTTCAAGTTGTAGAAACTCTTGATACCCTTGTATTCAGCTTGATCACCAAGTTGATCTTCGATTCTCATCAATTGGTTATATTTAGCAATACGGTCTGTACGGCTCATTGAACCAGTCTTGATTTGACCTGCGTTTGTAGCAACAACAAGGTCAGCAATTGTTGTATCTTCTGTTTCACCAGAACGGTGAGAAACAACAGCTGTAAATCCAGCTTCTTTAGCCATTTCGATAGCTTCAAATGTTTCTGTAAGTGTACCAATTTGGTTAAGCTTGATAAGGATTGAGTTTGAAACTCCCATTTCAATACCCTTCTTCAAGTAGTCAGTGTTTGTAACGAACAAGTCATCACCAACTAATTGAACCTTGTCACCAAGAGCCTTTGTAACTTTTTGCCAATCTTCCCAGTTGTCTTCGTCAATTGGGTCTTCGATTGTGATAACTGGGTACTTGTCAACGATTCCAGCTAATAATTCGATGAATTCGTCAGTTGACAAAGTAGCACCGTTATCGCCTTCACCCTTCAATTCGTACTTACCAGTTTCTTTGTTGTAGAATTCTGATGAAGCACAGTCAAAACCAATAGCAACGTCGTCGCCAGGCTTGTAACCAGCTTTTTCAATAGCTTCAACCAAAATCTTGAAAGGAGCTTCGTTGTTCTCAAGGTCAGGAGCAAATCCACCTTCATCACCAACAGCAGTGTTTAGACCGCGGTCTTTAAGCAATGATTTAAGTGCTTGGAAAGTTTCTGAACCCATACGTACAGCTTCGTGAACTGATTTTGCACCAACAGGTACGATCATGAATTCTTGGAAGTCAACGTTGTTATCAGCATGCTTACCACCATTGATAACGTTCATCATTGGTGTTGGTAGAACGTGAGCATTAGGACCACCAAGGTATTCGTACAATGGAAGACCAATTTCGTCAGCAGCAGCACGTGCAGCAGCCAATGAAACACCTAAGATAGCATTTGCACCAAGGTTACCCTTGTTTTCTGTACCATCTAATTCGATCATAGCTTGATCGATAGCTCTTTGGTCAGTAACATCCATACCAACGATCTTCTTAGCAATCTTGTCGTTAACGTTAGCAACGGCTTTAAGAACACCCTTGCCACCAAAACGTGATTTGTCGCCATCACGTAATTCAACAGCTTCGTGTTCACCAGTAGAAGCACCTGATGGAACGATTCCGCGGCCAAAGCCACCTAATTCAGTATATAGTTCAACTTCAACAGTTGGGTTACCACGTGAGTCAAGAACTTCGCGACCTAAAATATCAGTAATTACAGACATATTTTAAAAATCTCCTTTTTGATTTTAATACAGGCTAATTTTAACCTTTTTATTAACTAAAATAAATATCTTATTTGTTAATTATTTTTGAAAGTTAACTAATGCTAAGAATGATTCAGGGTCCATGCTGGCACCACCAACAAGTCCACCATCAATATCTTCTTTAGACATTAATTCTTTAACGTTTGCAGGTTTAACTGAACCACCATAAAGGATACGTACCTTATCAGCAGTATCAGCATCATACAAACTAGCAATCTTTTCACGGATTACGTGAACCATTTCTTGTGCTTGATCAGCAGTAGCAGTCTTACCAGTACCGATAGCCCAGATTGGTTCGTAAGCGATAACTGATTTAGCTAAATCTTCAGCAGAAATGCCTTTAACAGCAGCTTCGATTTGACCAGTTACCCAGTCTTCAGCCTTGCCAGCTTCACGTTGTTCAAGAGTTTCACCACAGCAGATGATAGGTAGCATGTTGTTCTTAAGAATAGCATGTGCCTTCTTGTTAATATCTTCGTCAGTTTCACCGAAGTATTGACGTCTTTCTGAGTGACCAATAATTACATAGTCAAGACCCATATCTGAAAGTGCCTTTGGTGAAGTTTCACCAGTAAATGCACCGGCGTCTTCAAAGTAGCAGTTTTCAGCAGCTGTCTTAAGAGGTTCGTCTTTTGAGAACCATGTAAGAGCGTTTAAATCAATAGCAGGAGCACCAATAATAGCTTCTACGCCAGATTCTGGCAACTTGCCTTTGATAGCTTCTAGAAATTCTTGGGTTTCTTGAGGATTTTTGTTCATCTTCCAGTTACCCGCAATAATAGGTGTACGCATAAATTAAATTCTCCTTAAATTATTTATCAGAAATTGAATCAATACCAGGTAATACTTTACCTTCTAGATATTCAAGAGAAGCACCACCACCAGTTGAGATGTGTGTTAGCTTATCAGCAATACCTAAACTCTTAGCAGCAGCAGTTGAATCACCACCACCAACGATTGTTGTAGCATCAGCTAAGTCACCAAGTGCACGACCAACTTCTAGTGTACCTTCAGCAAACTTGCTCATTTCAAATGCACCCATAGGTCCATTCCATACAACTGTCTTAGCACCCTTCAAAGTATCTTTGAACAATGCAATTGACTTAGGTCCGATATCAAGAGCCATTTCGTCAGCAGGGATATCAACACCATCAGTAGTTGTAGCATCAGCATCATTTGAGAATTCTTTTGCAACGATATGGTCTACAGGAAGAACAATCTTGTCGCCTGCTTTTTGAAGGAGGTCTTTAGCAAGTTCAACTTTGTCTTCTTCGAATAATGACTTACCGATCTTGTGGCCTTGAGCAGCCAAGAATGTATAAGCCATTCCACCACCGATAATGATGTGATCTGATTTTGGAATCAAGTGTTCAATAACACCGATCTTATCTGAAACCTTTGCACCACCAAGAATTGTTACAAATGGGTGTACAGGATTATCAACAGCGTTACCTAAGAACTTGATTTCTTTTTCCATTAAGTATCCAGCAGCAACTGGCTTACCAGCAGCCTTCATAGCTGTTGAGATACCAACGTTTGAGGCATGGCTTCTGTGAGCTGTACCAAAAGCGTCGTTGATAAATACGTCACCAAGTGATGCCCAGTATTCACCAAGTTTTGGATCATTCTTGCTTTCACGTTTACCAAAATCGTTATCGATATCTTGGAAACGAGTGTTTTCCATCAATAGAATGTCACCATCATTTAATTCGTTGATAGCATCTTCAAGTTCTTTACCTTCGTTAGTTGGTACGAACTTAACTGATAGTCCACTTAGTTCTTGTAATTTTTCAGCAACTGGCTTCAATGACAAAGCTTTCTTGTCTTCATCACTCTTAATTCTGCCCAAGTGAGAAAGTAAGATAACCTTACCACCTTGTTCAGCTACATATTTGATTGTTGGAATTGCGGCAACGATACGGTTTGTATCTCCGACAACACCATCTTTGATTGGAACATTGAAATCTACACGCATTAAGACCTTTTTGTCTTTTACATCAACGTCAGAAACAATAAGTTTGGCCATTATAAATCCTCCAAATAATTATCTTAAAAAAATAGCGGAAGGAGTTTACCTCCCTCCGCCAATTTAAATCACTAAATTAGTCTGTTTTTTTGCTAGAAACTAATTAAATTAGTTTAATGTAGCAAATTTTTCAAGTGTACGAACCATTTGTGCAGTAAATCCTGATTCGTTGTCATACCAAGCAACAGTCTTTACAACTTGGGCGTCACCTGAACCAACGATTTGTGTTTGTGTTGGGTCAAATACTGAACCGAATGAAGTACCAATGATATCTGATGAAACAATTTCGTCATCGTTGTAACCGAATGAAGGATTGTTGTCAGTATACTTCTTAACAGCAGCATTAACTTGGTCAACTGTAACTTCTTTGTCAAGAGTTGCAACTAATTCTGTAACTGAACCTGTGATAACTGGAACACGTTGTGCATGTCCATCAAGCTTACCTTTAAGTTCAGGAACAACAAGACCAAGAGCCTTAGCAGCACCAGTTGAATGAGGGATGATGTTTGCAGCAGCAGCACGTGCAGCACGAACATTACCTTTACGTTCTGGACCATCTTGAAGTTTTTGTGTAGCTGTGTATGCGTGAATTGTTGTCATTGTACCAGCTTTGATACCGAATTCTTTGTTAACGGCATTAGCTAATGGTGCAAGACAGTTAGTTGTACATGAACCAGCTGAAGCGATCTTAACGTCATTTGTAAGAATATCATCGTTAACACCATAAACAACTGTAGGCATGTCACCTGATGGAGCTGAGATCAATACACGTTTTGCACCGGCATCAAGATGAGCTTGTGCCTTTTCTTGTGATGTGTAGAAACCAGTACATTCAAGAACGATGTCAACACCGTCATTTGCAACCCATTTAAGGTCTGCAGCGTTCATTTCAGCATATACAGGGATTGTCTTACCATCAACGATGATAGCATTTTCTGTAGCACTGATTGAATCAGCCTTAAAGTTACCATGGGCTGTATCATATTTTAATAGGTGTGCAAGCATTGCAGGTGATGTCAAATCGTTGATTGCAACAACTTCCAAATCTGTGTCGATTGAAGCAATACGACGAAATGCCAAACGACCGATACGTCCAAATCCATTAATACCAACTTTTGTAGTCATACAAAAATTCCTCCTTCAGGAAATTAAAACTAATATTATTTTAAAGGGTTATCCCTTAAAATCAACTCTGAGGCACCCTCATCTGTTATTAAAACAGTATGAGTTGGTGCATTGTTCATATATGATTTAATCGCATCGGCCTTCTTTTGACCACCAGCAATCGCTATCACATATTTTATTTTATCAAGGTCCCGAACATGAAGTCCAATCCTAGGTACCTTGTAGACAAGTTGGCCTCTTTGATCAAAGAAATCTCCAAATGCCTCGGATACAGCATTGCTGTCTAAGACATTCATTTTCTCCTCAGGAGATAAATTCCTTCGATCGGCCATAATACTTGCCGTTCCAATGCTGTGAATAACAACATTACTCTTATATATTAAATCAAGAACTGATTTAATTGAAGACTCTTTTTGCAATGATTCAAAGCTTTCAGCACTTATATCTTCTGGAAGGTATAAAGCACGATACTGACCATGTGTCTTTAATGCCATTTCGGCACAAACACTATTTGCTTGAATCATTACTGACTCACCTAATCCTCCACGAGCTGGTAAAAATAACAGCTTACGATTCTTAGATAAGTTAGATGAAAGATTTTGAGCAACTCGTGCCATAGTAGTACCACCTGTTACGGAAACAATACTTTTGCCTTCAGGTAAGATCGAACCAAGCAATTGATTAAGTCTTCGTCCAAAGGAATCTATAACTCCGTGTTGTTTATCAGCATTACCTGGCAAAACAATACAACGTGCGATTCCAAGTTTTTGACTTAACTTTTTTTCTATCAGTGCAGTTCCTTGATAACCTGCAAGAACTTTTCCAAGTTGTCTTGCAACATGACTTCCCTTTTCGGTAAGAGACATCCCCGATTTAGATGAAAGAATCAATCCTTGATTTCTTAATAAATCGGTTTCTGTTCTCAAACTGCGTTCGGTAACGTCAAGGTCATCGGCTAACACTCTACGCCCAACAGGTTCCATTAATGAAATACTCTGAAGAATTTTAAATCGCTTTTCCAGAGTCTTAATGAAGTCTGGAGCAATTAGATCAAGCAATTCTAAATCTTCATTATTAGTCATTTGATATACTCCATGGGACTTAATCCGTCCCTGTATGTCTATTTACGACCCATGTACTTAAAAAATAAAAGCCCGGATGACCAAAGTCATCTCTTAAGCACACTGATTATTATATACGGTATTATTATTTTTTCAAGACTTAAGCTCCAAAAAATTCCAATGATTACGCTTTCTTAGCAATTTACTTTTCGTTAATTAATGAGATAATATTTAAGTATGCGCTGTTAGTGTAATGGATAGCACATAGGATTCCGGTTCCTGGGATGCGGGTTCGACTCCCGCATGGCGCATAGTATCTACTTATAGTAGTAGAAACAAGGTCAAAACTCACATAAAAAGGGTTTTGGCCTTTTATAATAATCACTTTTAATTTAGGGGGGGATTCTTCTATATGAAAGAAGAAGTTACTGATATAGGAGATTATATGAAGGTCTTTGCTTGCACGGCCGTTATGATGCAATCTGTACTTAGTATGGTTTTAGCCACAAGCCCTAGCCAAAACTATCAAATAACGATTGGTATTATATATAACCTAGTAAAATTCACAGCACCAGTCTTTATATTTGGAATCCTATATTCAACGACTAGAAATTCAAAGAAAAAATATTTGCCATATTTAAAGACACAATGGTCGGCACTATTTATACCAACTATTATTTGGACATCGATCTATCTACTCGTATTTCCAAAACTTCAGCAAGTTAATTCATATCATAATATAGGTGGCTTTATCTGGCAGTTTGTTAATGGAAACGCTGCTCCACATTTATGGTACAACACGATGATGTTGCAATTTATCATGTTAATGCCAATTTTTTGGATTTTAGCAGATTTTATTAAAAAGAATAGGAATTACACTTTTATGATAGTCGCAGTATCAACTGTTGGTTACTTTATCTGGATATACTTTTATGATTTAACAGTATTTAATGGTGTTCATAATCAAGATTGGTACCTATTGGACAGAATATTTATAAGTTTTATTATCTATGGAATATTAGGTACTTTAGCTTGGGTCAAACGAGTACAACTAGAAAAAATCATCAAAGTAATTTGGCCATTTTTAATTCTTTCATTCATTGTCGTATTTGCGTGGACAAATAGAGAATTATTCTCATTTGGTTTTCCGATTCATTTAAGCAATGCCCCCTACTATAAACCATCAATGACTATTTATTCATTAGTAATAATTGGACTAATAATAACTATCGCTATCAAGCAAATAAATAGTTCCTCTAAAAATTTACCTTTAATACATTTTTTGGCAACATATGCTTATCGTGCTTATCTTTCTAATGTTTTTTGGCTTCAAATCATTTGGCAATTTGGTGGAAAAAACATTGCCTATATCAATCCTTTATTAGGAATAATTACCTGTTACTTATTAACATGGATCTTATCTTTTAGTTCTGCATATATTTTTCATATAATTTGGAGTAAAGCAAAAAGAGTGGTGCTTTAAGCATCACTCTTTTTTGGATGATATTTTTATTTTAAAGAATCCGCATATCTTTAAAATTAATAACTAAACTCTTTTTTAACGTACTAAGTATCCACCATCAACTGCTAAGATGTGTCCACTTACGTAGTTTGAAGCTTTACTTGCTAAGAATACTGCAACTCCCATCAATTCTGATGGTTCTGCCCAGTGTCCTGCAGGAATTCTATCAAGGATTTCTTGATTACGAGCTTTGTCAGCACGAATTGGTGCTGTATTAGCTGTCTTGATATAACCTGGTGCAATCGCATTAACTTGAATATTGTATGCACCTAATTCACTAGCAAATGATTTTGTTAGTCCTGCTACACCATGTTTTGAAGCTGTGTATGATGGAATGAATTTTCCACCTTGGAATGACAACATTGAACCGATATTGATGATCTTACCTGATTTTTGTTTTGCCATTTCTTTAGCAGCGGCCATTGACATATGGTATACAGCGTTCAAATTAATATTAATAACTTGGTCCCAATCTGAATCTTTTGATTCAAGCAATGGGTTACGACGAATCATACCAGCATTATTGATCAAAATATCGATGTGCCCAAATGTGTCGATAGCTTTTTGAATAACTTCTTCAGGAACGCCATCTTTTGTTAAATCAACGTCAGCAAATTCTACTTTATGTCCACGTTTTTCGATCATGCTACGTGTTTCATCCCATTCAGCTTTACCAAATGTAGGAATAAAGATATCTGCTCCAGCTTCAGCTAATGCAACAGCATATCCTTGTCCCAAACCTGTATTACCACCTGTAATAACAGCAACTTTTCCTGTTAAATCGAAAAAGTTCATCTTGAATTGGTCTAGTGCTTCTTCATTTTTCTTAATTTCTTCTGGTGATTGTGCCATTGTTATTCGCTCCTATTCGAGTAAGTTTTTTTATTATCTTAATTCGTCCATTGCAACTGCATCCATATCATCATATGTTTGGTTTTCACCACACATAGCCCAGATAAATGCATAATTTGTTGTACCAACACCACAGTGAATTGACCAACTTGGGTTAATAACTGCTTGTTCTTGTGACATAACGATATGTTTAGATTCATCAGGTTTACCCATGAAATGGAAGACTCTTGTATCAGGAGCACCAAATTCAAGATACATATAAACTTCCATTCTTCTTGCATGTGTATGTGCAGGCATTGTATTCCATGATGAACCTGGTTCTAGAACTGTGTAGCCCATTTGTAATTGGCAAGTATCCATTTGTGATGCATCGATATATTTGTAAATAGTTCTCTTATTCATATGTTCTTGGTCACCAATTGGCATCTTAAGTGCATTAGCAAATGGCAACTTCTTATTTGGATAAGTCTTGTGAGCTGGAGTTGAAACTACATAGAACTTAGCAGGATCTGTGGCATCATCTGATGCAAATACCACATGTTCTGTTCCCTTTCCAATGTAGTAACCATCATGTTTAACCATTTCCTCTTTTTTACCATCAATAGTAATGGATCCCTTACCACCAATATTGATAACACCCAATTCACGGCGTTCCAAGAAGTACTTAACACCTAATTCTTTATCCAACTTAATTTCTAGTGGATCTGAAGCTGGTGTAACACCACCAAAGATCATACGATCGTTATATGTATAAGTTAGAAGAATATCTCCTGGTGTGAACAATTTTTCCATCAAGAATTGATCACGTAATTCGTCTGTTGAATAGTGCTCAATATCCTTAGGACTGTGTGTATAATTTGTTTCCATTGAAAATGACATTTGAAACCTCCTTGTTTCTTATAAAGAAATTAAATATCTCATCTGTAAACCACATCTATAATATATCTCATCGCTAATATTTTTTCAACCGTTTTCATTGATTAGTTCAAATATCCTTTAAAGGGTGTCAATTAAGTGGTTATTGGCCTAAAATTTCTAGATCTGTACCTTAATTTAAGGTACATTATTTAATACTGCTTATTAACTTTAAAACATAGATGTAATTTAAGCGCGTGATTAACGCCAACTTTACACTGCGTGTGTATTCGCTTACAATATCAATACATTTAGCTCTAATTTTTAAACGATCATAAATAGATAAAAAAGTATTTAATATACATAATCAGCCAAAACAGTGACTTTAAAATAAGACAGGAGGATATTTCTCAATGAACGAAAAACTAGATAATTTTCTTTTTCATGAGACCAAGATCGAAAAGGCTCAGAGGAAAAACCATAAGTTTATATCAGACTTCCCCGACACTGCCCTAATAAGACACGACCAACAAATGAAGTTCAACAATTCTTTTTTCTTCAAGAAAAAATCCATCTTTATAAATAAGCACAACCGCTATGCCGATTACCCACTACATTCACACGATTTTTTTGAAATAAACTACATTTACTCAGGTCACTGTACACAAGTCATAAATGGACAAGAAGTTAATTTAAATAAAGGTGATTTGTTGATATTAGATATCAATAGTAAACACTCCATAAAATCACTAGGTAAGCATGATATTTTGATAAATATCCTCTTTCAAAATAAAGAAGTTAACTTAAGTTGGCTCGATTCTTTAAAATCAAATCAGAGTGTTCTCTTTAACTTCTTACTAAATACTTCAATGAATAAATCAAGTAAAAATCAATATCTACTTTTTAGAAATAATCAGTCTTTAACTATTCAACCAGAAATAAAGGAAATTTTATCTGAATACTTCTTTCCACTTGATTTTTCGGGAACTATTATTAGCTCTTATTTAGATATTCTATTAACAAAACTTTTGAGACAATATAATCCTGAAATGATAAAGAACAACAAAATAACCAAAGATTCAACGTTGAGGCAAGTCTTTAGTGAGATAGAAAAGAATTCTAAAACATTAACACTGAATAACTTGGCTGAATCAATGAATTACAACAAAAACTACTTAAGTAACTTAATAAAGAATGAAACGGGATTTACTTTTACCGAATTATTGAATAAGCAAAAAATATTGAAGGCTCACCTAGCTGTTGTATCTACAAATAGATCTATTCAAGATATTATTGGCGAAGTCGGATATTCAAATCGAAATTACTTCTATAAGATATATTTTGAGAACTACGATGAGTTGCCTAGTGAGACTCGGAAGAATTTGAAGTTGATGGAATGAAATTGTCTGTGATATTGCTTTTTTATGATTAAAGAAATCCATTCCATCAACACAAAATAGGTCTTCTCCTTTTGTTTTTCCTCAGCTTGCTACTAAACGCGCAACCTAACACAGCTTTTTCTGATTAAAGCAAACAATTCCATCAATCCAAAATCAGATTTCTCCTTTTATTTTTCTCAAACTTGCTACTAAACGCGCAACCTAACACGGTCAGCTTTTTCCGTTTAAAACTAACAGCCCCATCAATCCATTCGGATTGATGGGGCTGTTTGCTTTAATACTCGAAAGCTGACCGTGTTAGGTTGCGCTCTCTATTTAACCATTTAAATCAAAGCTCAATTTCATCTTTGGTGAACCTACTTCGATCATTTGTCCAAATAGCTTGATTGATCTGTCATATGATTCTTTAGCTAATTCTTCATTAGCTTTTGTCAATAATGCTGGAATATCATTTGATTTTGCGGCTTCTTCATCGGTAGCAATTTGAATATTTCTAAATTTAGCTACTGCTTCTAATTCAAATGTATTACGTGCATCTTGATATAGATCATAATCGTAATCACCTAATAAGCCCATGGCATGGCTGATCCAATATACATACTTAGGATCAAATGAAACTGTTGTATCACGATATGTTGCAGGTGTGTCATTTACATTTGTATAGAATGGTACAATTGCTCCAAATGTATTTACACCGAATAGTAACCATTGAACGGCAGCAAATTCCTTAGGAACGTCATTTCTGATTTGAAGAATATGAAGACTGTGGTTACGGTTCATTCCGATTGGACGGAACATCTTCTTTTCTTCTTCTGTTCCCATCTTGCCATAAGGGTCATATGGTGTGTTCTCATAGTGAGAACTCAATGCAAATTTAACATCTTCGATTGAGAGTTTCTTATTTGCATGACAAATGAATGGAAGATCTTGATCTCTTGGATCTTGTTCAACATCTGGTGTAAAGAGTTTTTGAATATACCATGCACGAGGATTGTTATATTCTGAATCTCTAACTGTTGAGCTACCAAAGATATGGCGTAAGTTATATTTACCAGTATCTGGGTTCATATGATACTTTTCAATTAGATCTTTTAATCCAGTTGAACTCATTGTGTCATCTGAATCAAAATCAAAGTCATCAATGTTCATTCTATTAGGTGCAACAACATAGGCATCGTCAGGAATTCTTACGGCAGCCCAGTTATGTCCACCAATTGTTTCTAACCACCAAATTTCATCTTTATCAGCAAATGAAATTCCATTTGGTTCATAAGTTCCATATTTTTCTAGTAATGCTCCAAGATGTTTAACACCTTCACGAGCGCTGTGAATGAATGGCAAAGTGATAACTTCAAGGTCCTCTTCGCCAAGTCCTTCCATATTATATGGATCTACTCCCAAAATTCTTGAGTTAGTTGTAATTGTTTCTGTTGCTGACATAGAAACATTTTCACTGTTGATACCTGATGAACCCCATTGTCCTTCAACAAGATTTGATCTAGGCGTCAAAGTAACTTTCAATGGATTATCTGGTAATTCCACTTCTAGTCCTGTAATAACTGACTTATAGATTTTTGGCTGTTCTTCAGGTTTAACAACGATAAATCTTTGAGGTTCGATTGAACCATGAGCATCGTTATCTCTACAGATCATTGTTGATCCGTCAATTGTTGCATCTTTACCTACTAACATTGCTGTACATGAACCACGAAATACTTTCTTCATAACTAATTCACTCCTCAAATAAATTGTTAAATAGTATTTTTAAAAGTAATAAATAAGTAATTATTTTCCCGATGAATCTTAATTAAATAATTCTAAAGCTCGATCAAATCATGAGGGATATCGATCATATTTTCGTATCCGTCATCTGTTAGAACAACTTGATCTTCAATTCTTACACCACCCCAGTTAGGGATGTAAATACCAGGTTCAATTGTTACAACTGTATTTGCTTCCAAAACATCATCGTACTCTTCAGCAAGATATGGTGTTTCATGAACAAATAGTCCAATAGAATGTCCGATCTTGTTATATGTCAAAGGAACATATTCTGTACCCTTAAGCGGTTTGATTGATTCTGGATAAACATCTTTACAGTTAACGCCTGCTTTCATAATACCTTCAGCAGCTTCAAGACTTTGTCTTACATAGTCGTAAACTTCTTTTTGTTTTGGAGTTGCTTTACCAACAACAACAGTTCTTGTCATATCTGACATGTAGCCGTTATATTGGCAACCAAAGTCCATTAATACGAAGTCTCCATATTCAACGGCCTTTTTTGAAGGAATACCATGAAGCAATGAAGTTGTTGCACCTGAAATCAAGATATTACCATAAGGTTGTGTGTCGGCACCTTCTTCAACCATGTAAAGTGATAGCTTAGCTGCAAGTTCCTTTTCAGTAGCTCCAACCTTGATATCCTTTAAGATACGTCTGAAAGCACGACAAGCAATATCACATGCAATTGTTAAATATTCAATTTCCTTAGGTGATTTAACAACACGCATTCTGTCGATAACTCCACCAGCTTGAATTAGATTTGCATCCAATTTTGTCTTGAAGTCATGATACATATCATAAGTCATGTAGTCATCTTCAAAGGCAACTGTTTTAATACCTTCAGCTTTAACTACATCGGCAACTGAGTCACCAACTGTTCTTCCTGGAAGACGCCAATTAATAATGTCATAATCTGGAATTTCAATTTCTGCTTGTTCTGTGTATCTAGGATCTGTAAAGAAGAATTGTTTGTCTTTTGTAAGTAGCATGTAGGAGTCGTCTCCTGTCCAGCCACTAGCAAATCTAATATTTACACGTTTTGCAATATAAAACGCATCAATATTCTCATCTTCCATATACTTGCGAATCTTTGATTCATTCATCATAATTCACTTTCCCTCGTTTCTTTAAGCTATTAAATATCCGTTAGTCTTTTTCAAGTTTGTCTAGTTTTCTACTTGAAATCCAAAGAATTACACCTAAACCAATAATGATAACGGCCAAAATTCCGTAACCTGATTGGAATTTACCTGGATTAGAAGTCTTCAATAGTGCGTAAACATTTGGATATAGTAATGTTGCAAAGAATACGGCGATAGGCCAGAATCCAAGTAACATACCCATAAGTTTAGAAGGAGCTAGCTTAGTAATAAATGAGTTACCTAGTGGTGAGAATACCATTTCACCAACTGACATAAGAATACCAACAAGAACGATCCATAGTAGGTTTGTGTGACCTTTACCGATCATATCGGCAAAAATCATAGCAACATATGAGATACCAATGAAGATCATACCTAGTGATGTCTTCTTGAACATACTCATATCACCTTGTGGACGTGCTGCAAGTTTTGTCCATAATTTACCAAGAACTGGTCCTAAAACAATACATGTCAAAGCATTAACTGAATCAAAGTATGATGTTGGAACATTAAAGTTACCAATCATCCAATTAGCACGGTTCAAGAATCCTGCACCGTCACCATGTCCGAAGTAGTAATAAACTGGCATATAAGCTAAGTACCAAACCATCCAGAAGACGATTGAGAAAATAGTAACCAAGATAATAGCTACAACACGTTTTTTATCTCCGGCTGAAAGTGGAGCATTTTCTTCTTTTTCTTTAGCTTCTGTTTCTTTAAATTGACGTTGGTCAACCTTAAATGGTTTCTTACCTGCATCACCAAGTGATTTTTGATTTAGTAAGAACACAATTGCGTCAAGGAAGATGAATAGTGAACAAACTAAGAAAACGTTGTTAAATCCAATAATAGGAATAAGTAAAACAATAAATGTAGTACCAGTAAATGATCCGATATTAACGAATGTATATTGAACTGAGAAAGCTTCATTCAATTCCTCTTCGTCATCGAAAAGTAATCCTGTAATACCAGAAAGATTACCTTTAAACATACCTGTACCAACTGAAACAAGAATGATCATGGCCCATACCAATCCAATTGAAGTTGCTCTCCAAGTGAATAAGTATCCAATGGCCATCAAAATCATACCTGATGGAACCAATATTCTTGGACTGATCCAATAATCGGCTAAATATCCACCAATAACAGGTGCAATATAAGTCATAGCAACGAATACGGCTGCCATTGAAGCAGCTTTAACATCAGTCAATCCAAGTCCACCTTTACCAACAGTAGTAGCAATCCAAATTGCTAACATATATTTAACTGTATAAAAGGCAACACGTTCAAATGTGAATCCTAATGAACAAATATAAAAACCAAATGGTTTCTTCTTCTTAATAGGTGCTGCGTCCATAGTATTTCCCTCTCTCTTTTTAAAAATAACTAGTCGTGGTTATCCAACCAGTCTGTAAGTATCCTTGCATATTTGTCATGTTCTTCAACGAATGGCATATGACGACTATGCTGGAATAATTCCCATCTTGAATTAGGAATCCCGTCGTACATTGTTTTTGCAATGAATGGTGTACAAAGATCATTAGTTCCACTTGTGATAAGAGTTGGAGTTGTAATGTCTTTCATTTGATCCATGTAGTTATAGTCGTGTAGCGTACCTTCTGGTGAGTACTCATTTGGACCCCATCCTACGATATAGCTTTCAGTACCAGCTACTTTCTTACGACGTAATGGTTCAGGAGAATCAGCCGTTGGTGTAGCTGCAGCATGCATCTCCATGAAACGATCATTAGCTGCCACATACTTAGGCTCATCGTAATTTCCGGTTGCTTCAGCTTGTGCGATGGCATCTTGATCTTCTTGTGACATATGACTGATCATTCTATGTTGCTCAGATGCCCACAATTTTGCTGAAGGTAATGTACCTGATAAGATAAGACTCTTTACACCCTTAGGCTTGTAGTCACACATGTAAATGAAAGTTAACATTCCACCCCATGATTGACCTAACAGATGAATTTCATCTAGCCCAAGATACTTTCTAAGTTCAATCAGTTCTTCAGCCCATGTTTGTTTTGTCCAAAGCGATGGGTTTGAAGGAACTGCTGACTTACCACAACCTAGTTGATCGTACATGATCAATTGACGACCATTTACAGCAATGTCATCTAGTAGTTCAAAATAATTGTGAGTTGATCCAGGGCCTCCATGAAGTAATACCAAAGGTGCCTTACCATTGCCTTTTTCACCAACAATACGGTAGTAAGTCTTGTAGCCTTTATACGGCATATAGCCTTCTTCGACTTTCATGAATATTGAACCTCCTCTTTTTTATTGAATAATTTCTAAGTCGTCTGGATATTTATTCAAGTTTTCGTATCCATCTTCAGTAACGATTACCAAATCTTCAATACGAACTCCAACTTCACCAGGAATATAAACACCAGGTTCAATTGAGAAAATGTTTCCTACTTCACAAACATTGTGGTTAGCAGTTGAAACGTCACCTGTTTCATGATCTTCGATACCGATAAAGTGTCCAAGACGATGTGTGAAGTATTCTCCATAACCTTTTTCAGTAATGTAATCTCTAGCAGCTGCATCAAGTGTAGCTAATTCAACACCTGGTTTGATAAGTGCCATTGCACGTCTCTTACCTTCTAGAATTGTTTCGTATACATCACGAGATTTGTCAGACACTTCTTTGTAGAAGAATGTACGTGTCATATCTGAACAATATGAATCTCTTACACAACCAATATCAACAACAATACTGTCGCCTGGTTTTAATCTTGAGTCGTCTGGTTCTTGATGGTGTGGGTCTGCTCCGTTTGCACCATAAGCAATGATAGGATCGAATGAATAGCCTGAGTCACCTAATTCTTTGTATTTTTCACCAAGTCTTTCAGTGATTTCGATTTCTGTTAAATCTTTTGAAAGTTCATGCTTAACAAAATCGGTAGCCAATTCATTGTCAGCTTGTGCCTTACGCATAAGGTCTTTTTCTTCTTCATCTTTGATTGCACGTGCATCATCAATGATTTCAGATCCGTTGCCTAATTTAGCATTTGGTACAAGTTCCATTAAGTGAAGTAAGAAGTGTGATGGCCAGTTCTTATCAATTCCAAATGAACCATTAACATCACAGTAATCTAGTACTTTCTTAACGCCATCATCAATATCATCGATGAATACTTTTTCAATTCCAATATCTTCTGTAATTGGGAATAACTTGTTTACAACAAGTGTATTCTTACCGTCAGCTCTAATTACTAAAACAAGTAATCTTTCGCCTGGATGGATCCATAATCCAGTAAGATAGAAAATTGCTGTAGGATCTGAGATCAATAATTGATCATATCCCTCTTCCTTCATCTTGTTGGTAATGTTCTGAACACGACTATCTTTCATTTCTTAGTGCCCCCTTTTTTATTTTAAGCATTATCAAGCACAAAATTGTTAATATTTTCACAAATAATTTCAAAAAAAAGTAAACCCACTATAGGGCCTGATAACGCTTTCGTAATTTCAGTGTACTACATTGCTATAAATATTCAAAGCTAATTTATTAAAATTTTTATCTAATTTTTAAGTTACTTTTTTTATAAAATGTGTTCACCACAGATACTACACAAGTATATTCTCAGAGTACACAATCTAACACCTTGATACATAAGCGATTTGTCTAAAAAAGCTAAAAAAGAGTTAAATACGCTATTCATTAAACGGAAATAAATTTAAGTAAAAATTACATGCTTGTTCATGTATATATTCGATAATCAAAATAAAAAAGTTATCATTCAAATTTTAGGTTTTAAACGATAACTTTTTTATGTGATTTTCTCACAATATGTACATTCTATTTAAATATATTTTTTTCATAATCAAACTGCACGGATATATTCAACGATTCGGATACTCTATGTTGAAAGTGAATCTATTACTATCTTCTAGCAAAACTGGTGTGACGGGTTAAATTGCTAATATCTACATACTTTTTTGACAAGTTTCTACTTATTATAATGTTTAAATTCTAAATAGATTAAATGTTGCCGTCTCTGGGTACAATAAATGCTTACGCTGTGGGGATCGATTGGAGCCTCGGTCTCCAATCTCGATTTTGAACTTCGCAAAGTACGCGAATTTCAAAACTCGTCCCGTTGTGTAAGGGATAAATCACTAACACAACCTTCACTGCTATCAGCATTTATTGTACCCAGAGACTCATCTACCTGATATTTTTAATATAGTAGAATCAAAAATCACATCCAATTACTAATTCGTAGTAACAATATCACAGTTAAAAATTTTAGTATCAGATTTACAGTCCAAGCCACTTATGTATATAACATATTTTCTCTTCTTAAAGATTAATTCTTTGATTTTTTAATGTTAACGTTTCAATTATTAAAAATTTCAATAAACATTCGATTATTTTTAGATTGATAGATATAATTTTCACATTTACTTTTTTCATCTTATAGTACTCTTATCACACTATTTAGTATCTAAAAGGTTATCGATAATCAATCATCGATTCACTTTATATACTCATTTATTTTTGTTAAATAATTGAAACTCAATATTTGAGCGTTGATATATCAAGTATTTAACGATTGTTAAAAAATGATATTGCATTTTATCTACTTTTGCGATACTCTCTACAATTCAGTTTCCTTGATTATCATATTTCAATTGATTTGATCATCTTCAATACGCAATATTGCATTTACATATTAATAGTGAAATAATTATCAATTGTAGAAAGCATTTACATATTAAAAACTGAGGAGAGATTTACGTATGAAAATTAAAGCTGCTGTAGTTGATAAAGTTAATGATCCATTCGTTATTAAAGATGATGTTGAACTAGCTGACCTTCAAGATGATGGTCTTCAAGTTAAAGTCGTTGCTTCTGGTATTTGCCACTCTGATGAAGCTCTTAGAAAAGGTGACGCTGCCTTTAGTTTCCCTGTTGTCCTTGGACATGAGGGTTCTGGTATCGTTGAAAAAGTTGGTAAGAATGTTGAGAACTTTAAAGTCGGTGACCACATTATCATG
>NZ_AZDG01000023.1 GCF_001434665.1 Companilactobacillus tucceti DSM 20183
CCGAACGTTTCTATACTGGAGCTCTTTTAATGTGGAGTTATGTCACAGCCCCTTTTTTAATGCATTCATGAAAGTGATTTTTAGCAAAAGAATCTTAAATGGTGTATCATTATTATTCTGGAAAGCTGTGTTATCATTTGATTTAAGATTAAGTTTAAAACTTTAAAAAAAAATGCTACTATTAAGAATATGTTTATAACTTTTAGGAGAGATATATAAGTATGGCAAATCCATTAAGAAAATGGGTCGAAAGCGATAAAAGAGAAGTTAAAAAAATGGGCAAGATTGCCGATAAAGTCGAGAGTTATGCTGATGCATATGGCAAACTTACTGACGAACAACTTCAAGCTAAGACTCCTGAATTTAAAGAAAGACTGACAAAGGGTGAAACATTAGATGATATTTTGCCAGAAGCCTTTGCCGCCGTTCGTGAAGGTGCTAAAAGAGTTTTAGGCCTTTATCCATTTAGAGTACAAATTATTGGTGGTATTACTCTACATCAAGGTAATATCGCGGAAATGAAAACTGGTGAAGGTAAAACTTTGACAGCTACATTGCCAGTATATTTGAACGCCTTAGAAGGTAAGGGTGTTCATGTTGTTACAGTTAATGAATACCTTTCATCTCGTGATGCTAAAGAGATGGGTGAGTTATATAAGTGGATGGGTCTAACTGTTGGATTAAATCTTAACAGTATGGATTCCGAAGAAAAACGTGCAGCTTATAACTGTGATATTACATACTCAACAAACAGTGAATTAGGATTTGATTATTTGCGTGACAACATGGTTGTCTACAAAGAACAAATGGTACAACGTCCACTTCACTTTGCAATTGTCGATGAAGTTGACTCCATTTTGATCGATGAGGCTAGAACACCATTGATCATTTCTGGAGCAGCTGAAAAGTCCACTGCTATGTATGTACGTGCTGACCGTTTTGCTAAGACTTTAGCTGAAGAAGATTACAAAATCGATTGGCCTACAAAGTCAATTAGTTTAACAGAAACAGGTATCAGAAAAGCTGAAGATTACTTTGGCCTTGATAACCTTTATGATATTGAAAATACTGTCTTGAATCACCATTTGGATCAAGCTCTACGTGCAAACTTCATTATGAGTTTGGATATTGATTATGTGGTACAAGAAGGCGAAGTAAAGATCGTTGACCAATTTACTGGTCGTGTTATGGATGGCCGTCGTTATTCTGATGGATTGCACCAAGCTATTGAAGCTAAAGAAGGTGTTGAGATCCAGGATGAAACAAAGACTATGGCTAACATCACTTACCAAAACTTCTTCCGTATGTATGACAAGTTGTCAGGTATGACAGGTACTGCTAAGACTGAAGCAGAAGAATTTAGAGAAATCTATAACATGGAAGTTATTTCAATTCCAACTAACAAACCTGTTATCCGTGATGATAAAGATGATGTTCTTTATCCAACATTGAAGAGTAAGTTTGCTGCTGTTGTTAGAGATATCAAAGCTCGTCATGAAAAGGGACAACCATTATTGGTTGGTACCGTTGCTGTTGAGTCATCTGAATATCTTTCACATCTTCTTGATAAAGAAGGTATTCCACATGCTGTCTTGAATGCTAAGAACCACGCCAAAGAAGCTGAGATCGTTATGAACGCCGGACAACGCGGTGCTGTAACGATTGCTACTAATATGGCTGGTCGTGGTACTGATATTAAATTAGGACCTGGTGTTAAAGAAGTCGGTGGTCTTGCTGTTATTGGTACTGAACGTCATGAATCACGTCGTATTGATAATCAGCTTCGTGGTAGATCCGGTCGTCAAGGTGATCCAGGTGTTACACAATTCTACATGTCACTTGAAGATGATTTGATGAAACGTTTTGGTTCAGAAAGAATCAAGCGTGTACTTAAAGCATTGAAGATCGAAGATGATGATGCTGTTATTCAAAGTCGTATGATGACTAGACAAGTTGAGTCAGCTCAAAAACGTGTTGAAGGTAACAACTACGATACACGTAAAAATACTTTGCAATATGATGATGTTATGCGTGAACAACGTGAAGTTATCTATAAAGAGAGAATGGATGTCATTACTGAAGATAAGGATCTCGACAAGGTGTTATTACCAATGATCGAGCGTACTATCAAAGCTCAAGTAGATGTTCATACTCAAGGCAAGGAAGAAAACTGGGAATTAGATGCCATTGCTGATTTTGCTAAGTCAACTTTAGTTAGTGAAAAACAAATGAGTGTCGTTGACCTTCAATTGAAGACTCCTAAAGAAATTGTTGATTTCTTGATGGACTTCGTTAAGAAGAACTATGAAGACAAGAAAGAACAACTTGGCGATCCAGCTCAAATGCTTGAATTTGAAAAGGTCGTTATCTTAAGAGTTGTCGATGAACATTGGACAGATCATATCGATGCAATGGATCAATTACGTCAATCTATTGGTTTACGTGGTTATGGTCAATTGAATCCGTTGGTTGAGTACCAAGAAGAAGGTTACCGTATGTTTGAAGAAATGGTTTCAGATATTGAATACGATGTAACTAGATTGTTTATGAAGGCCGAAATTAGACAAAATATGGAAAGATAAAAAGCAGGCCTAGTGCCTGCTTTTTTTAAAGGTGACAAGATGGAATTTGGAGAAATAAAAACCAAAATAAACGACATCGAAGAGAAAGTTTCACAATTCAGGGGGTCTCTTTGACTTAGATAGTCTTGAAGAGAGTATCGCTGAAAATGAAGCCAGAATGACAGCACCAGGATTTTGGGATGATCATGAAAGGGCTCAAAAAATTATTGATGAGACTAATGATCTAAAGGATAAATTTGATAGTTTTAAAACTTTATCAGAAAATTTGGATGATATAAAAGTGTTAGAACAACTTTATCAAGTTGATACTGAAGATGAACTTTTACATCAATTAGAGGAAGATTCTGATTCTTTAGAAAAACAATTGCAAGCTTATGAATTGACGATGTTATTGTCTGAACCTTATGATTCTCATAATGCTATTGTTGAAATTCATCCAGGTGCTGGAGGCAAGGAATCTCAAGATTGGGGTTCGATGCTTTTAAGAATGTATCAGAGATGGGCTGAGCAACATGATTTTTCTGTTGAGATAGAAGACTATCAACCTGGGGATGATGCAGGTATTAAGAGTGTTTCGATGATGATCAAGGGTCGTAATGTATATGGCTTGCTTCGTTCTGAACGTGGTGTCCATAGATTGGTTAGAATTTCTCCATTTGATTCAGCTGGTAGAAGACATACATCTTTTGCTTCAGTGGACGTTATGCCTGAGCTGGATGAAAGTATTAATGTTGAGATCAACGATGATGATTTAAGAGTCGATGTTTTTAGATCATCTGGAGCTGGTGGACAACATATTAACAAAACTTCATCAGCCGTAAGAATTACACATATTCCAACAGGTATCGTAGTCAGTTCTCAAGCTCAAAGATCCCAATTGCAAAACCGTCAAACTGCAATGAATATGTTAAAAGCTAAACTTTTCCAAAAGGAACAAGAAGAGCAAGCGGAACGTAATGCCAAGATCAAGGGTGAACAAATGGATATTGGATGGGGATCGCAAATTCGTTCTTATGTATTCCATCCTTATACAATGGTTAAAGATCATCGTTCTAATTATGAAACTGGTAATGGGCAAGCAGTAATGGATGGAGATATAGATCAATTTATTTTTGCCTATCTTCAGTGGAAGTTACAAGAGGAAAGCTCAGATTAAAATGACAAAAAGAATTTTGATTGTTGATGATGAACCGGCTATTTTGGAGTTAATTGAATACAACTTGCAAGGTCAAGGTTATGAGATAAAGAAAGCTATAAATGGTCAAATGGCTCTCGATATGGCGAATTCTGAACAATTTGATCTTATTTTGCTGGACCAGATGCTACCGAAGTTAAGCGGCATTAGAGTTTTGAAAAAAATGAGATCAGTTGGTAATTTAACACCAGTGATCTTTTTGACAGCTGTTGATACTGAAGATAGTAAGGTCGATGGATTGATAAGTGGTGCCGACGATTATATTACTAAACCCTTTAGTATCAAAGAATTGCTGGCAAGAATCGAAGTTGTAATTAGACGAACTTCTAAAGTTGAAGACAAGAAAACAGAATTTCATCTTAATAGATCTATGAAAAGCGTTGTTATTGACGATACGGAAATATCCTTAACTCGTAAAGAGTACGAATTGATGGATTTTCTATTAAAGAATGCTGGTATAGTAGTATCTCGAGAACAAATCTTTGAGAGTGTTTGGGGTGTTAATTCTGATTCGCAACTAAGAATGGTTGATATTCAAATTAGTCATCTTCGTGATAAAATTGAAAAAGATACTAAGGATCCACAAATAATAAAAACCGTACACGGTTTCGGTTATATTTTAGAGGTGTGATATATGAAGAAAAAGTTAGGACCCATAATTGCAATAATTGTCTCCGTAGTCATATTCATTATCTTATCCGCATTTGCAGATAGTACCTTAGGGAGTTCTCAAAAAAATACCTTTTATGATGAAACAACTTCTTTTAAGGAACTGAAGAAGAACCATACTGCACAAGAGGCAGCCAAAATTTCAGGTCTAACTTATGTTGATGCCGATAAAAGAAGCTCAGCCGTTGAAAAAAGAGTCTATGATCTGATTCATAAAGGTGGATTGTCGCCAAGTCAAAACTATTTGACTGACAATACATTTGGTACTAGAACCATGTATTATATTAGTGATTCCAACAAACACGTCGTGGTTAAAGAATATAATCGTTTATGGAGTGAAAATGCATCAACGTTTATATTAGTTGCTTTAGTTTATATCATCTTTACTAATGCAATTGTTTTGTTCTACTACAAGCGCAAACAAAAACTCAGCAATGATATTCAAAGCGTTACAGAGAATTTGCATCGAGTAAGAAAGAATAAAGATATGGCTTCTATTATTCTTTCTCCAGATGATGAACTATATGAATTGGTAGAACAAACTAATGAAATTAGTATGGATATCAATGAGTTGCGTGATAATGCACGTTTACGTGAGCGCAGATTTAAGAGTTTAGTAGGACATCTTCCAATTGGAGTTATGTTGTTGAATTCTCAAGGTGAGGTTTTAATGCATAACCAAGCAATGTCAGCATTACTTAACGTTAATATTTCTAATGATATTCACCCGTTCATTGAAGATGTAAAGACTTATGGTTTAAGTAGAATGATCGAGCATACTTTGCGTAAGAATAAGAATCATCATAAAGAACTACAACTTATTGGTAATTCACAAAAATATGTGGAAGCAAATGTAATTCGTCTAGTTCACTCACGTGAGGACTTTGATCAACAGATTTTAGTTTTACTTTATGACTTGACTGAAAGTCGTAAGATGGATCAAATGCAAGTTGATTTTGTTAATAACGTCAGCCATGAGTTAAAGACTCCAATTACTTCTATTGCTGGATTCTCTGAAACATTACTTAACGGAGCCAAGGATGATCCTGAAAAGTTAAATCATTTCTTGAATATCATCAATGAAGAAAGCACTCGTCTAACTGAATTGATTCAAGATATTCTATCCTTATCAAAAGTTCAAAAAGATGAAGATAAGTCAGAAGTTGTTGATGCTAAAAATGACATTGAAAAGATAGTTGAGCATTTATCTCAAAAAATATCTAAACGTCATTTAAACGTTGAAACTAAATTTACAGGTAATTCAGAAATAACTATCAATAAAGAGAAGTTCAATTTGATCGTTGGTAATCTGATCAAGAATGCTATTTCTTATAATAAAGAGAACGGTAGTATCAAAATTGATTTCAATCATGATGAAATTGAAAATCGTATCAAATTCAGTGTTGAAGATACCGGAATTGGAATCGCTGAATCTGAGCAAGATAGAATTTTTGAAAGATTTTATCGTGCAGATCGTTCAAGAAGTTTAGAAACTGGCGGAACAGGTTTAGGATTGGCAATTGTTAAAGAAACACTTGATACACTTGATGGAGATATTAGAATTGAATCTCATAAAGGTTTAGGTACTAAATTTATTGTTCGTATACCATTGTAGAGAGCGACAAAAAACACGTTCAGCCTTCGAGCATTAAGGCAAATAGTCCCATCAATCCAGCGGATTGATGGGACTATTTGTTTTAAGCGGAAAAGGTTGTGTTTTTTGTCGCGTTTAAGCAGCAAGTTTAAGGAGAATAAAAGGAGAAATCCAGCGGATTGATGGGACTATTTGTTTTAAGCGGAAAAGGCTGTGTTTATACTAATCATTTACTGAAAAAATAGTTTTATCACACCCCTTTTTCTTATGCTCATTATTATGCTTTTTATACAAAAAATATACATTTCTATATTAGTATTAAAAAGATAGAGGTGAGAATATTGAAAAAAAGACTGGTGGCTATTTTTACATTATTATTTACTGCAATTTTAGTTTTAACAGGTTGTAAGAGTAATGATCAACAAACAATCACTGCTGTTGGATCATCTGCTGCGCAACCGCTAGTAGAATTAGCTGGGGAAGAATTCTCTAAAAACAATCCTAATGAATACATCAATGTGCAAGGTGGAGGTACTGGTACTGGCCTTAGTCAAATTCAACAAGGTGCGGTAGACATTGGTAACTCTGATCTATACGCTGAACAAAAGAAAAATATCGATGCTAAAAAATTGGTCGATCATCGTATTGCTGCAGTAGGGATGGTACCTATTGTAAATAAAAACGTAAAAGTAAAATCATTGACAATTAAACAATTGAGACAAATTTTTTCTGGTCAAATTACTAACTGGAAACAAGTTGGTGGACAAGATCTTCCAATAACTATTATTAATCGTGCTAATGGAAGTGGAACTCGTTCAGCCTTTGAAGATGATGTTATGGAGGGAACTCCTTCGGTAAGTTCTCAAGAACAAGATTCTAGTGGTATGGTTCGTCAAATTGTTTATAATACTCAAGGATCAATTAGTTATCTAGCAATGCCATATATGAATAATACAGTTAAATCAATCAATGTTGATGGTGTGAAACCAACTATGAAGAATATTGAGACTAATAAATGGAAGATTTGGTCTTACGAACATCTTTATACAAAAGGTGAGCCAAAAGGAATGACTAAGCGTTTCTTAGATTACATTATGACTGACCATGTTCAAAATAAAGTTGTTAAACAATTGGGATATGTTCCCATCAAAGATATGCAATATCAAAAAGATTATAAGGGTAATGTAACCCCTATTTCTAAGGAGGGAGATTAAATTGAAAGATCCAATTAGAGAAAGTTTAACCAAAAAGTCGATCTCTGCAAAACGTGAAACAAAAGGGAAAGTTATCTCATTTAGTTTTACAGCAATAATTGTTATTTTAGTAGTTACTATTATTGGATTCGTGGCATCAAGAGGTTTAGTTATCTTCTTTAAAGATGGTGTAAATCCAATAGATTTCCTAACACATTCCGTTTGGGCTCCTGATAAGTTAGATAGTGCAGGTCACCCAATTGTTGGTGCTGCTCCAATGATCATAGGATCCTTTGCAGTTACGTTGATTGCTGCTTTAATAGGGACTCCTTTTGCAATCGCAGCAGCTATATTTATGACAGAAATTTCTCCTAAGATAGGTCGGAAGGTTTTACAACCAGTAATTGAACTACTAGTTGGTATTCCTTCAGTTGTTTATGGATTTATCGGATTGACGATCGTTGTGCCATTTGTCAGAAGCATCGCGGGCGGTAGTGGATTTGGTATTTTAGCAGGATCGTTTGTTTTATTCGTAATGATTTTGCCAACTATTACATCTATGTCTGTTGATGCACTAAAAGCTGTTCCAGAATATTATCGTGAAGCTTCACTAGCTCTGGGTGCAACTAGATGGCAAACTATTCACAAAGTTATTTTAAGAGCCGCATCGCCAGGTTTATTGACAGCGGTAGTTTTTGGAATGTCTAGAGCTTTTGGTGAAGCCTTGGCCGTACAAATGGTTATTGGTAACGCAATGCTTCTACCTCAAAATTTGGTCTCACCATCTTCAACATTGACCTCAGTTTTGACAATGAACATGGGTAACACGATTATGGGATCAACGCCAAATGATGCTCTGTGGTCATTAGCCCTATTACTATTATTAATGTCACTCTTGTTCAACTTCGTAATAAGATTGATTGCTAAGCGAGGTGAATTCTAGTGTTTAATGAAAAAGTAAAAGACAAAATTGCTACAGGTGTTATCTATGCTATGTCAGGAATCATCGTTTTGATTCTTGCTGGATTACTGTTTTATATCCTAGGTAGTGGTTTACGTTATGTTAATTGGCACTTTTTAACTTCAGGGTCAAAAGCTTTTCAAGCTGGAAGTGGTATTGGAATTCAGTTATTTAACTCGTTTTTCCTATTGATTTTATCAATGCTCATCTCAATTCCTATCGCTATCTCAGCTGGTATCTTTTTATCTGAGTATGCTGGAAAAAATAAATTAGTTGAAATTATTAGAATTTCTATTGAAGTTTTAAGTTCATTACCATCAATTGTTGTTGGTTTGTTTGGATTTTTGATTTTTGTTATTAGTTTTAAATTTGGTTTTTCAATTTTATCAGGTGCTTTAACACTGACAGTATTTAATCTTCCAATTTTAACTAGAAATGTCGAAGATTCATTAAAATCAGTTCCACAGTCTCAACGTGAAGCTGGATTGGCACTAGGATTGTCCAAATGGGAAACAGTTATTCATGTAATAATCCCAGATGGATTACCCGGAATTATTACCGGAATGATCATTGGTGCTGGAAGAGTATTCGGTGAAGCCGCTGCCTTGATTTATACTGCTGGTCAAAGTGCTCCACCACTAGATTTTTCAAATTGGAATATTTTCAGTATAACTAGTCCATTGAACCTTATGCGTCCAGCCGAAACTTTGGCCGTTCATATTTGGAAGGTCAATTCTGAAGGTTTGATACCTGATGCAGTTCAAGTCTCTGCCGGAGCATCAGCAGTTTTGATCATAGCTGTATTGATTTTTAACTTGCTATCTAGATACATTGGTAACTTAGTTTATAAAAAAATGACGGGAGAGTAATTTATGGCTGAAGAACAAGACCAATACATCTATAGATTAGATGAAAAAGAACACGAAATTGCTATGGAAACTAAAGATCTTCAAGTTTTCTATGGTCAAAAAGAAGCTATGCACAAAGCTTCATTACAGTTTGAACGCTACAAAATCACCTCTTTGATCGGTGCGTCTGGATCTGGTAAGTCAACTTTCTTGCGTTCTTTAAATCGAATGAACGACAATGTTCCTGGGGCCAGTGTTAAGGGTGAAATTATTTATCGAGGTTTGGATATCAACAAAGATGATGTTGATATTTATGAAACTAGAAAACATATTGGAATGGTATTTCAACGTCCCAATCCTTTTTCTAAATCAATCTACGATAATATAACTTTTGCTTTGAAACGACACGGATTACATGACAAAGATAAGTTGGATGAAATTGTTGAAACGACACTCAAACAAGCATCATTATGGGATCAAGTCAAGGACGATCTTCATAAAAGCGCCTTAGCATTATCTGGTGGTCAACAACAACGCCTATGTATTGCGCGTGCAATCGCAATGAAACCTGATATTTTATTGATGGACGAACCGGCCAGTGCATTGGACCCTATTTCTACTTCTAACGTAGAAGAAACTATGCTAAGTTTAAAAGATAGATTTACTATTATTATCGTCACTCATAACATGCAGCAAGCTGCGAGAATTAGTGATTATACAGCCTTCTTCCACATGGGACATGCGGTAGAATTTAATGAAACAAGAAAAATCTTTACACGTCCAAAAATTAAGACAACTGAGGATTATGTTTCTGGACATTTTGGATAGGAGAAAAACTTTGGCTGAAAAGAAAAAAATTTTGACATCATCAGATGTTCATTTATTTTATGGTAAAAAAGAAGCTCTAAAGGGTATTAATCTTGATTTTAACGAACATGAAATTACAGCTTTGATTGGACCATCAGGTTGTGGGAAATCAACCTATCTTCGTTGCCTAAATCGAATGAACGATCTGATTCCAAGTGTAACTATTACAGGAACAATTAGTTTAAATGGCAAAAATATTTACGCACCAAACATTGATACGGTAGAATTAAGGAAACAAGTAGGAATGGTTTTCCAACAACCTAATCCATTTCCATTTTCTGTTTATGATAATGTGGTTTATGGTTTGAGATTGGCTGGCGTTAAAGATAAAGCAGTTCTTGACGAAGCAGTAGAAACCAGCTTACAAAGTGCCGCCGTTTGGGATGATGTTAAGGATAAGCTTCATCAAAGTGCATTATCACTTTCTGGTGGACAGCAACAAAGAGTTTGTATTGCAAGAGTTTTAGCAGTTAAACCAGATATTATCCTTTTAGATGAACCAACTTCAGCACTAGATCCTATTTCTTCAGCAAAAGTTGAGAATACATTGCTGGACTTGAGGGATGACTATACTATCATTACTGTAACTCACAATATGCAACAAGCTTCGAGAATCTCAGATCAAACAGCTTTCTTCTTGAACGGAGAATTGATCGAAGCGGATAAAACAAAAAACATTTTCTTAAATCCACAAGAAAAACAAACAGAAGATTATATTTCCGGGAAGTTCGGATAGGGGGCATAAAGTTATGCGTAGTACGTTCGAAGAAGAACTTAGTAATTTACATTTAAGATTCTCAGAAATGGGAATGATGGCTAGTGAAGCCATTATGAAATCCGTTAAAGGATACATTGACCATGATAAAGAATTAGCTAAAGATGTTCTTTTAAAAGATCATTTCATAAATATTAGAGAAATGGACTTAGAGAAAGAATCATTTGAGATGATTGCTTTACAACAACCAGTTACTTCAGATTTAAGAATGATTGTCACAGTCCTTAAGGCTAGTTCTGATTTGGAAAGAATCGGTGATCACGCTGTAAGTATTGCGCAAGAAACTATTCGTGTGAAAGGTGAGCATAGAATCCCAGAAATTGAAAAATTAATTGCTGAGATGGGTGAACTTAGTACAAAAATTGTGGAAGATTCACTTGAAGCTTATCTTAAAAAAGATGAAGAATTAGCCCGTGAAGTTTCTCGTCGTGATATTAGAATTGACGAAAAGAGTCGTGCCATCAGTAAATTGTGTATTGAAGATATGCAAAAGAAGTCAGACAATGTATTAAGCGGTACATCATATATGTTAGTTGCTAGTTATCTCGAACGTGTTGGTGATTATGCAACAAACATCTGTGAATGGGTCGTTTACTTAAATAGCGGCCATGTGATTGAATTAAATCACAAAGGTGAAAATCCAAAAATGTAGTTTGAAATTTACACAACTATGTTGTATATTTTGGAAACAAGTTGAGGTGAAATTTCGTGAACAAAAGAATTACTAGATCGAGTGACGATCGTTTTCTTGCCGGTGTATGTGGCGGTCTAGGTGAATATTTTGGAATTGATTCTACTTGGATTAGGTTAGGATTTATTTTCATGACACCATTCAGTTATTTCTTAACAATACTTGTTTATGTAGTATGTGTTTTCTTGATGCCAGAAAAGCGTAATGTGCAAGAGACAAGCTATCATGCACGGCATCGTCACCTAAGAAGAGATTCAACTAAGGAGCTGAATAAAAACAAAAAATGAAATTATTAGTAAAAGTGGCTATTCATACGCTGTTATTTTTAGCAATAGCGCGTTTATTACCCAACATGTTTAGAATTGACAGTTTAGCAACGGCAATTTTAGCCAGTTTTGTCTTGGTATTGTTAAACTGGACCGTCAAACCAATTTTACATGTTATTTCATTTCCAATAACTTTTATGACCTTTGGATTGTTCTCGTTTGTGATCAGTGCGATCACTTTGGAGTTAACATCATTTATCCTAGGTTCAAATAGTTTTTACTTCAGTAGCTTTGGTGCCGCTTTAGTAGTGGCAGTCATTTTAGCCATTTGTAACTCGATTATAAATAGCTATACTATGAACAATTTCCAAAAACGCGTCTAGGACGCGTTTTTTTAATACAGATTAATGATAAACTTATTAAAAAGAAGATTTGTGAGGGTTGATTATGTCAAGTTTTGTTACAGTAGCTGATTTAGTTAAAGATAACGAATTGAAAGTTTATAGTGGAGAAGAACTTTTGGATGAGAAGAAGGTTACGACTAGTGATATTTCCCGTCCAGGAATTGAATTAACTGGGTACTTTGATTACTATCCTAGTGAACGTATTCAATTATTTGGTCAAACAGAATCTGCTTATTCACGTTCAATGACGGCTAATAACCGTTATAAAGTAATGTTAGAGATCTGTCGTGAAGATACTCCTGTTTTACTGATCTCACGTGCTATTCAACCAAGTGAAGAATTATTAAAAGCAGCAGAAGAACACAAAGTACCAGTAATTGGATCTGAATTACCAACTACAAGACTTTCAAGTATGATTACAGAATATTTAGATAGACGATTGGCACCAAGAGAATCCATCCATGGTGTTTTCGTCGATGTATATGGAATCGGAATCTTATTGACGGGTCATTCTGGAATTGGTAAAAGTGAAACTGCTTTGGAATTAGTTAAACGAGGACACCGACTTATCGCTGATGACCGTGTTGATGTTTATCAACAAGATGAAAAAACTATTGTCGGTGAAGCACCTAAAATTTTGAATCACTTATTGGAGATACGTGGAATTGGTATCATCGATGTAATGAATTTATTTGGTGCTGGAGCTGTACGTTCATCGAGTGATATTCAGCTTATTATCAATCTAGAAAATTGGTCACCAGATAAAAACTATGACCGAATTGGATCAATGGAAAATAAGCGTGAGATTTTTGATGTTCAAGTTCCGCAAATCACTGTTCCAGTTAAAGTTGGTCGTAATATTTCTATTATTATCGAAGTAGCCGCAATGAATTATCGTGCAAAGAAAATGGGCTATGATGCAACAAAGAAATTTGAAGAAAACCTCGGGGCTTTGATTCAAGATAATACAAACAAGGAAGATAAATAATGCTTAATTTGCTAGCTTTGAATCCAATCGCCTTTAATCTTGGCGGTTTGCAGATCCATTGGTATGGATTGATTATTGCTTTTGGTGCATTGATAGGTGTCTTAATGGCATTATCTGAGGCCAAAAAGCGTGGAGTAGATCCAGAAAATATTTTGGATTTAGTATTATATGGTGTTCCGATAGGGTTAATAGGTGCCAGAATTTACTATGTAATTTTTGAATTACCATTTTATGTTGCTAATCCAGGTGAGATCATTAAAATCTGGCACGGTGGAATTGCGATATATGGTGGATTGATTGCCGCCTTTATTGTTTTGATAGTTTTGTGTAAGAAAAGAAACATTTCAATTTGGACGATGTTAGATATTGCTGCACCATCGGTTCTATTAGGACAAATTGTTGGTCGCTGGGGTAATTTTATGAACCAAGAAGCTTTTGGTGGTAAGACGACCTTATCATTTTTACAGTCACTTCATTTACCTGACTTTATTGTTCAACAAATGTACATTAATGGTGCATATCGACAACCGACCTTTTTATATGAGTCAAGTTGGAATGTAATCGGATTGATTATTATTTTGGCATTACGTCATAGAAAGCAATTATTTAAGCGTGGCGAAGTCTTTCTAGCATACTTAGTTTGGTATCCTTTAGGAAGATTCTTTGTTGAAGGTATGAGAACGGATAGTCTGTATATTTTTCCAGGAATTAGAGTTTCTCAAGTGTTATCGTTGATTTTATTGGCAGTTGCAATTATCCTATTTATCTATCGTCGCAAAAAATATCAGGAACCATGGTATCAAGATGTTTGAGCAAGATAATAGCTATTTTTATTTAAAATGGTAATATTTGTTAAGTATTTATGAGGAGGTAAGCTGATGAAAACATATGATGTTGTTGTAATTGGAGCAGGACCTGGTGGATTAACTGCCGCACTTTATGCTTCACGTGCAAACTTGTCAGTAATGATTTTAGATCGTGGTATTTATGGTGGACAAATGAATAATACTGCGGAAATAGAGAATTATCCTGGTTTTGACAGTATTTTGGGACCAGACTTGAGTGAAAAAATGTATAATTCATCTACTCGCTTTGGCGCAGATTTTGGTTATGGTACTGTTGAATCTGTTGAGGATAAAGGTGACGTTAAAGTTATCCATACTGACGATGGCGATTATGAAACTAAAGTTGTTATTATTGCAACTGGTTCACAATATAAGAAAATCGGTGTTCCTGGTGAGGAAGAGCTTTCAGGACGTGGAGTTTCTTACTGTGCCGTATGTGATGGGGCATTCTTTAAAGACCAAGATGTAGCCGTTATTGGTGGTGGAGATTCAGCTGTTGAAGAAGGAGTTTATTTAACTCAAATGGCTAAATCAGTAACTATCATTCACCGTCGTGATCAATTACGTGCTCAAAAAGTTCTCCAAGATCGCGCCTTCAAAAATGATAAGATCAAGTTCGTTTGGAATGCTGATGTTAAAGAAATTACCAGCGAAAACGATAAAGTATCAGGTGTTAAATATGTAGATAAAGAAACTGGTGAAGAACATGTTGTTCCTGCTAAAGGTGCCTTTATTTATGTAGGTATTCAACCAATGACAGAACCATTCAAGAGCTTAGGTGTATTGGATGCAGATGGTTGGATCGATACAAACGAAAATATGGAAACTAATGTTGCTGGTGTTTATGCAGTTGGGGATGTTCGTAAGAAGAGTCTTCGTCAAGTAGCTATTGCTGTTGGTGAAGGTGGAATTGCCGGACAAGAAGCTTTCAACTACATTCAAACATTAGGTGATAAAGTTTCATCTAAATAATAAATATTTATTGTTGGTCATATTGCCTATTGGCAATATGGCTTTTTTGTTTTGTCATTTTTAAGTAATATTTAAACTTTTATTGGTAAACTTTATTAAATCAGTTTTTAATAGCACTATTAGATTGTTATAATAGAAAAATGTAAGGTCTTACAAATTAGGAGGACGAATTAATGTCTTGGCAAGAAACAATGCAAAATTGGCTTGATTATAAAGAGCTTGATCCTGAATTAAAACAACAATTATTGAAATTAAAAGAAGATAAAGAAACAGCTCAAGAAGCATTTTATGCACCAATGGAATTTGGTACAGCTGGAATGCGTGGTTTGATTGGACCTGGTATCAATCGTATGAATATCTATACAGTTAGACAAGCTGCAGAAGGTTTAGCTGCTTTTATGGATACTTTGGATGAAGCAACTAAAAAACGTGGAGTAGCAATCAGTTACGATTCACGTTATTATTCACAAGATTTTGCTTTTGAATCAGCCAGAGTTCTTGGTGCACATGGAATACATAGTTATGTATTTGATTCTTTACGCCCAACACCTGAGTTATCATTTGCGGTTAGAGATCTTAATACATACGCTGGTATTATGATTACCGCAAGCCATAATCCTAAAGAATACAATGGATTTAAGATTTATGGTCCAGATGGTGGTCAAATGCCTCCAGTTGAATCTGACAATATTACTAGATTTGTTCGTAAAGCAAGTGATCTATTTGCAATCAATACTAAAACAATCACTGAATTACGTGATGAAAACTTGATGAGCTTAATCGGAGAAGATGTCGATTTAGATTACTTAGATAAGTTAGATACAGTCGTAGTTGATCATAAATTGATCGAAGAAGTTGGTAACAAGATGAAGTTTGTCTACACACCACTTCACGGAACAGGTAAAATGATTGCTCCAAGAATTTTTCAAAAACTTGGTTTTAAGAATTTTACTATGGTTACAAAACAAGCAATTCTTGATCCCGAATTTCCAACTACTCCAGCTCCAAATCCTGAGTTTGCCCAAACATTTGATTTAGCTATTGAAAAGGGTAAAAAGATTGGTGCCAATATTTTAATTGCAACTGATCCAGATGCAGATAGATTGGGTGCAGCAGTTCGTCAACCTGATGGTTCATACAAATTGATGACTGGTAACCAAATTGCTTCAGTACTTTTGAACTACTTATTGAGTGCCAAAAAGAAGTTAGGAACTTTGCCAACAAATGGTGCGGTTGCTAAATCAATCGTCTCTTCAGAATTGGCAACTAAGATAGCTGAAAAATATGATGTTAAAATGTTTAATGTTTTAACAGGATTTAAATATATTGCTGAAAAAATTGAAGAATTTGAAGAAACTGGTAGTCATGAATTCTTATTTGGATTTGAAGAAAGTTATGGATACTTAGTTAAACCTTTTGTTAGAGATAAAGATGCCATGCAATCAACTATTTTGTTGGCAGAAGCAGCCGCATATTATGAATCAAAAGGTAAAACAATCTATGATGCCTTAGAAGATTTGTATCAAGAATTCGGTTATTATCGTGAAAAGACGGTTTCTAAGACATTTGCTGGTATTTCTGGTAAAGAACAAATGAAACAAATTATGGAGAAATTCCATGAAGAAGGAATTAAAGAAGTAAATGGTGTTAAAGTCGTTGAATCGATCGACTACTTAAAGGACACTGATACAACAGCAAATGGAACCAATAAGACAGGTTTACCAAAGGCTGATGCAATGAAGTTTATTCTAGAAGATAATACTTGGATCGCTATCCGTCCGTCAGGTACAGAACCTAAGATGAAGTTTTATGTAGGAATTACTAGTGATAGTGATGATAATGCTGCTAAGAAACTTGAAGAATTTGCTAAAGTTATTGATAGTTGGGAATAAAATAACAACTAAAAAAACGATTTGTAATCTTGTTTAGATTACGAATCGTTTTTTGATTACGTTCAAATATCTAAAAATAATGTTTTGATGTAAGATAACAATCCGTTTATATGGCGTTTTTATGAATGGTTAATAAATAATGTTATATAATATGAGGTATGAAATGAGGGAGCGTTTATGGATCAAACAAAAAAGAATAAATCAACAGTACTTATCATGCTGTTGGTGTTTGGTATCTCATTAATTGGAAATTTATTTAATGTTATTAACACAAATGCTGATACCGTTAGTGATGATAGTTGGAAAACACCTAAAATGGTTATTTTAGACGGTAGTGGCAAAGAAGATATAACTGATAAACCTGATCTTAGTGGCTTTACATCTTTAAAGGCTAATTTTTATTGGGATATACCAGATGATGCCACGATTACTGATGGAGAGACTCTTAATTTTCAAATCCCTGATAACGTACAAATCAATTTTGACAAAGAAGGAGTAGATAAAGTAGTTAAATTAACATCTGGTGATAATAATGATGATGTAATTGGTCAAGCCGTTGTTCCATATGGTACAAGAGAGGGAGCAGTTACTCTTAATGATTACTTTACACTTACCGCTCATAATACTAATAGAAAAATAGAACTTAGTTTTTCAGGTAGAGGTCTCAATACCTCAGGTGAAAATCCCGGAACGGATCCAGGTGATAAAGCTTTTATGGTTAAGACAGGCTGGAATAATGGTAGCGATGGTAATAATCCCACCAAGTTAACTTGGCAAACTGTTTTAAACCAGAATAATAAGACTGTTTCTGGTTTAGTTGTGAACGATACAATTGGTGATGGCCAGAAATTCGATCCTAAAAGTATAACGATTCAAGATAGTAAACATAATGATATTGAAGGTGTGAATATTGATTATACGAGTAATAGTTTTACTTTAACATTTACTAAACCAATTACTGATAAAATCGATGTTCTTTACAATACGGATATTACTACGACATTTGTTCCGAATGATATATATAGTTGGGTAAATGATGTGTTAAGTACCTATACAGGCATTAGTGATGAAGTAGGTGGCGAACCTGCTGCCGTTCCTGGTGGACCAATCAAAAATTATACTCCTACTGCAATTGTAAATTGGGGTGCCAGTGGTAGTGGTTCAGGACATAACGGCTCTGTTGTTTTAAATAAAGTGGATGCAGTTACTGGTGATCCATTACAAGGAGCAGTTTTTAATCTAGTTAGAAGTGATGGTTCAACTTTAAATGATGCTTCTGGTAATCCTAAATACCAAAATTTGACAACTAATAGTAACGGTCAAATTGATATTGCTAATTTACCAGTGGGAAAGTATAAATTTGTGGAAACAAAGGCCCCAAATAATTATTTACTAAATTCAAGTGAAACAGATAATGAGCATGAATTTGAAATAACTGCTTCTCAACAATTGCCAATTGAATTTAATTTTCCTAATCATAGGGACCCATCTACCATTAGTGGAACCGTAACTTTGAATAAGATAGCCTCTGATACCGGTAAAGCACTTTCAGGTGCTAAATTTGATTTGCAAAAATCTGATGGTACGACTGTGGCAAAGGGATTATCGACTGATGATGACGGACAAATTAGTTATGGTAATTTACCTGTGGGTGATTACCAGTTTGTCGAAACAAGTGCCCCAGATGGATATGATATTAATAATTCTAAACTGAATTTTTCCATTTTTGAAAAACAAGAGAACCCTGAAGTATCCATGGTTGACCAAAAGAAAACTGGGACAAGTGTTCCAGATAATACTGGAAAAGTTGTTTTAACTAAATCTGATTCAAAAACTAAATCTGTATTGCAAGGCGCTGTTTTTAGGTTAGAAAACTCAGATGGTAAAGTATTGCAAAATGATCTTACGACTGATTCATCTGGTCAAATAACAGTTGATAATTTACCAGCCGGAAAATATCGATTTGTCGAAACAAAGGCGCCTGAAAATTATATTTTAAATGAGAATCCAGTCTCATTTGATTTAAAGGCAGGAGCAATCGTGAATGTTTCAGCAGTTAATGATAAAGAGGATGCAGGAACTATCCCAGTAGATCCGACTGACCCTACTGATCCAACAAATCCAATCAATCCAGTTGCCCCTACTGATCCAATAAATCCAGTAGATCCAACAGATCCACTGAATCCAGAATCTCCAAATCTTCCAAATAACCCCAATTCATCGATTAGTCAATCAGAATCTAATAATCCTGTATTACCACAAGGTTCAAGCACTAATTACCGTAATGACCAAGCTAAACTACCACAGACAAATGCAATTAGATCAACTTTTGCGTCGGTATCAGGAGCATTAATATTATTAATGATTACATTAGAATTACTGACAAAAAAACATGTATTTTCTGAAAAAGTATCACAAAAATAAACAGATGGTCTTTTTTACTATACACATTTCACATGAAACGGTGTATAATTGCCCATAACTTATTTAATTAAAGGGGGTATTATCATGGAACATATGTCAGGACATCAAAATTCATTTTCAGATATTGCTTTCATTTTAATAATTTCATTAGTAATCATTTTTTCTTGGATGTTGATCAATTTCGGGGCACCTAAGGCATCTTTTGAATTATTGTTTAAAGCGATTGATTTTGTACTAGCATCGGCCATCTTTTTGGTGGGGATTAAATTTAATCATGAAAATTAATATAGTAATATAAACTGCCTGATGAAAAATAATTCATCAGGCGGTTTATTTTTTATAGTGAGTAGCTACTTACTTGAGTTACAATATTCTATATATTAATTTGGGGGTTTTATTTTGTCGACAAATCAACATATGGTGATAATTTCTTTAGATTCAATGGGGTTTAGGGATCTTAATGAACATCAAGCGGAATTACCAACTTTAAATAAATTGATTAATGGAGGTACTTGGGTCAAATCAGTTACAGGGATTTACCCAACTTTAACTTATCCCTCTCACACTACGATCATTACAGGGCAATATCCTAATGTTCATGGAATAGTGAATAATACAAGGATTCAACCAGAACGCCGTTCTCCGGATTGGTATTGGTATCAAAGTGATGTTAGAAGTACAACACTATATGATTTGGCTCGTCAAAAGGGTCTTACTACAGCATCGTTTCTTTGGCCCGTTACTGCCGGAAGTAAAATAAATTATAATTTAGCTGAAATTTTTCCTAACCGTATATGGACAAATCAAGTATTAGTCTCATTAAAAGCTAGTTCACCACTATTTTTATTAAAAATGAATCATAAATATGGTCATTTACGTAATGGTATAAAGCAACCTCAATTGGACGAATTTATTACTGCTTGTGCAGTAGATACCATCGAAAATAAAAAGCCTAATTTAACTATGATCCATTTGGTCGATATGGATAGTATGCGTCATCGTTATGGCGTTCGTTCAAAAGAAGCTATGGAAGCTTTACATCGTCTTGATAAGCACGTTGCTCAATTAATAGAGGCAACTAAAAAAGCTGGTACATTTGATGATACTAATTTTGTTGTTTTAGGTGACCATTATCAAATAAATGTTAATAAGATGATTCATCTCAATACTTTATTTGCTAGAAAAGGCTGGTCATCAGCTAAAGGCAATCAAACTATCGAGTATAATTGGTCGGTTTTGGCAAAAAGCTGTGATGGTGCAACTTATATTTATACTCGTAATTTTAAGCACTTAGATGAATTAAAAGAGCGTATTGCAAGAATTGAAGGTATTGAGCATATCTATTCTAAAGAAGAAGCTGCTAAAAGAGGTGCCGATCCTGAATGTACCTTTATGGTAGAAGCTAAACCAGGATATTATTTCACGGATGAAAGTGATCGTCCCACAATTGTTGAAGAAGTTGATCCCGATAGTTTAGGTCAACCTGATCGTTATCATGGTGTTCATGGATATGATCCTAACAAAGATGGATATCAAACAACGATTCTCTTCAATGGTCCATCTATAAATGAAGGAAAGACGATTGAAAAGGCTAACTTGGTAGATGAAGCACCAACATTTGCGAAACTATTAGGATTAGAGTTTAAAGAAACTCTTGCCGGACATTCAATCGAGGGTGTTTTAAAAGAGTAGGGGGATTTTATGCATTTTAACAAACAACAATGGAGTTGGATTTTTTATGACTGGGCCAATTCAGGTTATGGAATAATCGTAACAACAGCGGTTTTGCCAGTTTATTTTAAGTCCGTTGCACAAAATGGTGGCGTTACACCAGCGAATGCTACAGCCTACTGGGGCTATGCAAACAGTTTTGGAACATTGTTAGTCTCAATTCTAGCTCCTGTTTTGGGGGCATTGGCCGATTATCCTAAAGCTAAGAAAAAAATGTTAAATATTTTTGCCATTCTAGGAGTTATTATGACTTTTGGGTTAAGTGTTGTTCCAGTAACTCAATGGTCTTGGTTATTAGGTATCTATATATTGTCGATCATTGGTTATTCAGGTGGTAATTTATTTTATGACAGTTTTCTAACAGATGTGTCAGATGATAATAATATGGATATTCTTTCTTCGTATGGATATGGGTTTGGTTATCTTGGAGGAGTCTTAGCATTTTTACTTTTCTTAGTATTACAGTTAACAAGTGGTTTTGGAATGTTAAGTAGCTATGGTGTTGCACGTTTTAGTTTTATCTTGGCGGCAGCTTGGTGGATAATATTTTATATTCCTTTGATTAAAAATGTGCATCAAGTTTACTCACTAAAAGCTAGTTCTAAACCAATTTTATCTAGTTTTAAGAGAGTCTTTGAAACGTTAAAACATATAAAAAAATATAAAGCTGCGGCTTGGTTTTTAGTAGCTTATTTCTTCTATATTGATGGAGTCGATACTATTTTTACAATGGCTACTTCAATTGGTATGGATATGGGGATCACTACCACTACATTGATGTTAGTTTTATTGGTAGTGCAATTGGTAGCTTTTCCATTCTCAATTCTTTATGGTTGGTTAGCTAATAAAACATCAACCAGAACAGGAATTTTTATTGGTATTATTTTGTATTTTGGTATATGTCTATATGCTTTAAAATTGAAGTCCGCTACAGACTTTTGGATTTTGGCTATTTTAGTTGGAACTAGTCAAGGTGGAATTCAAGCGCTTAGTCGTTCATATTTTGGTCGTTTGATTCCTGAAGAATCAGGTAGTGAATTTTTTGGATTTTATAATATTTTAGGAAAATTCTCTGCAGTTATGGGTCCTATCTTAGTAGGAATTGTTACGCAAATGACTGGTAAATCAACAATCGGGGCTGCTTCTTTAAGCATCCTATTCTTAATTGGATTGATTATTTTTGCCTATCTGCCAAGGATTACTGCCCATGAGTAAGATGGTGGCGAAAATATGTTCGCTATGGTAATATAGAACCAATATAATTGTGCCTAACGCAAATGACATCTAATTCATATTTGAGTTAGGTGTCTTTTTTAGCTTTGGAGGGGTAAATTCGTGATAGATCGAGTAGACGACAATAAATTTGATTTGGTTTCTAAGTATTCACCTGCTGGAGATCAAGCTCAAGCAATCGAAAAAATTACACAAGATTTTAAAGATGGCGATAAAGAAGTCATCCTTGAAGGTGCTACTGGTACAGGGAAGACATTTACCATGGCCAACGTAATTAAAAATCTAAATAAACCGACATTGATAATTTCACATAACAAAACTTTAGCTGGTCAACTTTATGGTGAATTTAAGGAGTTCTTTCCTAATAACGCCGTAGAGTATTTTGTTAGTTACTATGATTATTATCAACCTGAAGCATATGTTCCATCTAGTGATACATACATTGAAAAAGATTCCAGCATTAATGATGAGATCGATAAGTTACGACACTCTGCAACTAGCTCACTTCTTGAACGAAATGATGTTATTGTTGTGGCTTCTGTTTCTTGTATCTTTGGGTTAGGTGATCCTAGAGAATATGCTGATAGTATTATTTCATTGCGAGTTGGACAAGAATTATCACGTGATAAACTTTTAGAGGAATTAGTTGATAATCAATTTGAACGTAATGATATTGATTTTCAACGTGGACGTTTTCGTGTTCGTGGGGATGTTGTTGATATTTTCCCAGCATCTCGAGATGATAATGCCATTCGTGTTGAATTTTTTGGTGATGAGATCGATCGTATTATTGAAATGGATGCATTGACTGGTGAAATTAAAGGTCAAATGGATCATATTGGAATTTTCCCAGCAACTCACTTTATGATTTCTGATTCAAAGATGGAAGATGCTTTGGATAGAATTCAAAAGGAAATGGATGAACAAGTTGCTAAGTTTACTAAAGAAGGTAAGCTACTTGAGGCCCAACGTATTAAGCAACGTACTGAATATGATATCGAAATGATGCGTGAAATGGGTTACACATCGGGTATCGAAAATTATTCTAGACATATGGAAGGTCGTGCAGAAGGTGAACCTCCATTTACACTGCTAGATTTCTTCCCGAAAGATTTCAACATTATGATCGATGAGTCCCACGTTACTATGCCGCAAATTCGTGGTATGTATAACGGAGACCGTGCTAGAAAGCAAATGCTGGTAAATTATGGATTCCGTTTGCCAAGTGCCTTAGATAACCGTCCACTTAAACTTGAGGAGTTTGAAAAACATGTTAATCGAATTCTTTATGTTTCTGCAACTCCCGGTCCATATGAATTAGATCGTACTGATCATGTGGCAGAACAAATTATCCGTCCAACTGGATTACTTGATCCAGTTATTGAAGTTCGTCCAATCATGGGTCAAATTGATGATTTAGTTGGTGAAATCAACGATCGTGTTGCTAAACATGAGCGTGTATTTGTCACGACATTAACTAAGAAAATGGCTGAAGATTTAACGGATTACTTTAAAGATTTAGGTATCAAAGTTAAATATCTGCACAGTGATATTAAGACGCTTGAACGTACAAAGATTATTCGTGATTTAAGATTAGGTAAATTCGATGTCTTGATAGGTATCAATCTTTTACGTGAGGGAATTGATGTTCCTGAAGTATCATTGATTGCTATCCTTGATGCAGATAAAGAAGGATTCTTACGTGCTGAAAGATCATTAGTTCAGATCATTGGACGTGCTTCTCGTAATGAACACGGTAAAGTTATCATGTATGCTGATTCAGAGACTGATTCTATGAAAGCAGCTATTAGTAAAACAGCACGTCGTCGTAAGTTACAGATGGCTTTCAATGAAAAGCATGGTATTACACCAACGACAATTGTTAAACCAATTAGAGATGCTATCTCTATGTTCCAAAAAGTCGATAATGAAGCGTCAGAAACAGAAAAAATTGATGACGATTTAGACTTTACAGATATGTCCAAAAAGGAACAAAAAGAGTTATTATCTAATTTGCAAGAACAAATGGAAGCCGCAGCTAAGAAACTTGACTTTGAGGCCGCAGCTAATTTACGTGATACGATTCTAGAGTTGAAGGCGGAAATGAAGTAAATATGTTAAATGATAAAATTGTGATCCATGGAGCAAGAGCTCATAATTTAAAAAATGTTGATGTCACTATTCCAAGAGATAAGCTAGTTGTAATGACCGGTTTATCAGGTTCAGGGAAAAGTTCTTTAGCGTTTGATACTTTATATGCAGAAGGTCAAAGACGCTATGTTGAAAGTTTATCGTCATATGCTAGACAATTCTTAGGTCAGATGGATAAGCCGGATGTTGATTCAATCGATGGATTAAGTCCTGCTATTTCGATCGACCAAAAAACTACTTCTAAGAATCCTCGTTCAACTGTAGGAACAGTTACTGAAATCAATGACTATTTGCGTCTATTGTGGGCCCGTGTTGGGACACCAATTTGTCCAAATGATGGAACTGTTATTACTAGTCAATCAGCTCAACAAATGGTTGACGCAATTTTAAAATTAGATGATGGAACTAAATTACAAATCCTATCACCAGTTATTAGAGCAAAACGTGGACAACACAAAAAAGCCTTAGCCCAAATTCAAAAACAAGGTTATGTGAGAATTCGAGTAGACGGCGAGACACATGATGTTGGTGAAGAATTAGAACTCGATAAAAATAAGAAACATGATATTGACGTTGTCGTTGATAGAATTGTTATTAATGATCATATTAAGTCTCGTTTATTTGATTCCGTTGAAGCAGCTTTGCGTTTGTCAGATGGATATATGAATGTGGACGTCATTGGTCAAGATATGATGGTCTTCTCAGAAAAAAATGCATGTCCTATTTGTGGATTTACTGTGGGTGAGTTAGAACCAAGACTATTTTCGTTTAATGCACCATTTGGAGCTTGTGAGAATTGTGATGGTTTAGGAATCAAACTTGAAGTCGATATTGACCTTGTTGTCCCTGATCAAAGTGTAACCTTAGCACAGGGAGCAATCATTCCTTGGAATCCAATCAGTTCACAATATTATCCACAAATGTTGGCTCAAGCATGTAAAGAATTCAATATTGATATGGATGTTCCTTTTGAAAAATTATCTGATCATGATAAGAATATTGTTTTAAATGGTTCAGATGGAAAAACATTCCACTTTCACTATGAGAATGATTTTGGAAATGTTCGAGATGTTGATGTTCCGTTTGAAGGTGTCATTCCAAATATCAATCGTCGTTATCATGAAACAAACAGTGACTTCACTCGTGAAGTTATGAGAAAGTATATGACTGAACTTACTTGTCCAGTTTGTCATGGTAAGAGATTGAATGAAAAGGCTTTAGCTGTCAAAGTTGAAGGTCAAGATATTGCTGAAGTTTCAAATATGTCAATAAAAGATGAATTACCATTCTTTAAGAAAATTACTTTAGGTGAACAAAAGACAGTTATTGCTAAGCCAATTCTAAAAGAAGTAAAAGATCGTTTAACCTTCTTAATAAATGTCGGTTTGGATTATTTAACATTGTCTCGTTCAGCTGGAACTTTATCCGGTGGTGAAGCACAACGTATTCGTCTAGCAACACAAATCGGTTCCAACTTATCAGGTGTTATGTATATTTTGGACGAACCGTCAATTGGATTGCATCAACGTGATAATAATCGTTTGATAAATTCACTGAAGAAAATGAGAGATCTTGGTAATACCTTGATTGTTGTTGAACATGATGAGGATACGATGTTAGCTGCGGATTACCTTATTGATGTTGGCCCTGGTGCTGGTGAAAAGGGTGGTCAAATAGTAGCTGCTGGTACTCCTAAGCAAGTTATGCGTAGTGCTAAGTCTTTAACAGGTAAGTATCTATCTGGTAAGAAATTTATTCCTGTACCACTTGAGAGAAAATCTGGTAATGGTGATTACGTTGAAGTATATGGCGCACAAGAGAATAACTTAAAGAAAATTGATGTTAAATTCCCATTGGGTAAATTTATTTCAGTTACGGGTGTTTCAGGTTCTGGGAAATCTACATTAGTTAATACGATTTTGAAACGTGCATTGGCACAAAAAATGAATCGTAATTCTAATAAACCTGGTAAATATAAGAAAATAACTGGATATGACAAATTGGAAAAGATGATTGCTATTGATCAAAGTCCTATTGGACGTACTCCAAGAAGTAATCCAGCCACTTATACTGGTGTATTCGATGATATTCGTGATTTATTTGCTCAAACTAATGAAGCTAAACTTCGTGGATACAAAAAGGGCAGATTCTCATTTAACGTCAAAGGTGGACGTTGCGAGAACTGCCATGGTGATGGAATCATCAAAATCGAAATGAACTTCTTGCCTGATGTCTACGTGCCATGTGAAGTTTGTCATGGTACACGTTATAATTCAGAAACACTTGAAGTTACGTATAAGGGCAAAAATATTGCCGAAGTATTGGATATGAAAGTTGAAGATGCATTAGAATTCTTTAGCAATATTCCAAAGATCAAAAGAAAACTTCAAACTATCGTTGATGTTGGTTTAGGATATGTATCTATGGGTCAGTCAGCCACACAGTTATCTGGTGGTGAAGCTCAACGTATGAAGCTAGCTTCTGAATTATACAAGAAATCTAGTGGAAGTAACTTCTATATTCTTGATGAACCTACAACAGGTTTACATACAGATGATATCAAGCGTTTGTTGTCTGTTTTACAGCGATTAGTAGACGAAGGTAACACTGTACTGGTCATCGAGCATAATTTAGATGTCATCAAATCATCAGATTGGGTGATCGACCTTGGACCAGAAGGTGGAGAGGGTGGTGGACAAGTAGTTGCCACAGGTACACCTGAAGATATTTGTAAAGTTAAAGAAAGTTATACTGGTCAGTATCTAAAACCTATTTTGGAACGTGATACAAAACGTACGATCGATGCAGAAAAACCTGGTAAATCAGAATAAAGTTAATACACTAACGGAGATAATCTCTTCGTTGGTGTATTTTTTTATCAATACATAAAAAATACTTAGTATTATCTTAAAAATGACACACCAGGGATGTTGTGGTATGCTAATATCTGAATGTGAGGTGCACTTATGTCAAAAGACGTGCTTAATTTAGTTATTGTGACTGGTATGAGTGGCGCAGGGAAAACTGTTGCCATGCAGTCTTTTGAAGATCTGGGGTATTTTTGTATCGATAATATGCCACCAAATCTTTTGCCAAAATTTTGGGAATTGGTTCATGAATCTGGAACCATCAATAAAGTTGCTTTAGTTGTTGATATTCGTTCTCGTGCATTTTATGATGAAATATTTTCTATGGTTTCACAAATGGATGAAGATGAACAAGAGAAACATCAAAAAGTTAACATGAAAATTTTGTTCTTAAATGCTTCTGATGAGGAACTGGTTTCAAGATACAAAGAAACTCGTCGTAGTCATCCTTTAGCCATGGAAGGACGTTTACTAGATGGTATTCAAAAAGAACGTGAGCTTTTATCAGAAATTAAAAGTAGAGCTCAAGTTGAAATTGATACGACAGATTTAACACCACGCCAATTGCGTGAAGAAATATTCTCTAACTTTCAAGAAAGTACAAGTGTCCCAACATTCCATATTGAAGTAATGTCATTTGGATTCAAATATGGCTTGCCGATCGATGCAGATATCGTTATGGATGTTAGGTTTTTGAAAAATCCTTACTATGTCGATGAATTAAAGGCAAAGACCGGTTTAGATAAGCCGGTATATGACTATGTTATGAATGATGATCAGACAGAAACATTTTATAAAAAATTGTATGACTTATTTGAATATATTGTGCCTGGTTATGAAAAAGAAGGCAAAACTAGTTTAACGATAGCGATAGGTTGTACTGGTGGACAACATCGATCAGTTGCCATTGCTCAACGTTTAGGAACCGACCTGAAAGAAAAATACTATGTTGATATTACACACCGTGATATGGACAAATCTCAAAAGAAGGTAATTGAAGATGCCAACAAATAGGATAGTTCGTGTTGTTAAAGGACGTCGTCCAAAAGTGGTTGTTATAGGTGGGGGAACTGGTTTACCAGTTGTATTAAATAGTTTAAGAAATAAAGATGCGGATATTACCGCAATCGTTACTGTAGCAGATGATGGGGGATCTTCTGGTATTATCAGAAACTACATTAACGTGGTTCCACCTGGGGACATCAGAAACGTTTTAGCTGCTTTATCAGATTTACCAAAAGTAGACTTGGACGTTTTCCAATATCGTTTTAATACAAACGATGATTTCTTCTCGGGACATGCTATCGGTAATTTAATTATTGCTGCACTTTCTGAAATGTCACCTAACATCTTTGATGCCGTTCAAGAACTATCCAAGATGATGAAAATTGATGGTCATGTATATCCGGCCAGCAATACAAAATTGACATTGAATGCCGAATTTACTGATGGGACGACTCTTGCTGGGGAGCATGAGATAACTCATTCAGGAAAACATGTAAAACGTGTCTGGGTAACTGACTCAGATGATCCTAAAGAAGTACCTAAATCGTTATTGCCGGTTGTAGCGTCAATTATGCAAGCGGATGTAGTAGTTTTAGGACCAGGAAGTTTGTTTACTAGTATTTTGCCTAACTTAATGATCAGTGATTTAGGCGAAGCTGTGAGACAGACACCTGCTGAAGTCGTATATATTTGTAATATTATGACTCAAATTGGTGAAACAGAAGGTTTTACTGATGCTGACCATGTAAATGTTTTGAATGAGCATTTAGGTGGAAATTATATTGATACCGTATTAGTCAATACTCGTGAAATTCCAGATAATTATATGGATCATAAGAAGTATGACGAGTACGTAAAACAAGTAACACCTGATTTTAAAGGTTTACGTGATATGGGATGCCGTGTTATTCAAGATGATTTCTTATCGTTACATGATAAGGGTGCCTTTCACGATGGAGCAAAGATTGCTCGAGAAATATTAAACTTAGCCTTTCAATCAGGGAATAGAAAAAATGAGGTGAGACACTAGTGGCTTCTTACGCAAGTGAAGTAAAGAAGGAACTCACTAGTTTGGAAGTTCATCCCGAACATGCCCGTGTTGAATTATCAGCACTTTTGAGAATGAATGGTTCACTTAGTTTACAGAATCATCATTTTGTTTTGACCGCACAGACGGAAAATCCGGCCATTGCCAGAAGAATCTTTTCTTTGATCAAGCAAAAATATGGGATGGAATCGGAACTTTTGGTTCGTAAGAAAATGAAGTTAAAAAAGAACAATCAATACTTAGTTCGTTTGAAGTATGACACGAATAAAGTATTGACTGACTTAGGAATTTTGGATGAGTCGGGATTATCCATCAATACAGATGTGCCTAAAGACATCTTAAATGAAGATCAGCGTATGAGATCTTATTTAAGAGGAGCCTTTTTGGCAACAGGTAGTGTGAATAATCCTGAAACATCTCGTTATCATTTGGAAATATATTCATTATATGAATCACACAATGAAAGTATTGCTAAGATGATGAATCATTTTGGCTTAAATGCCAGAATAACTAAACGTCGTAATGGTTATATTGTTTATTTAAAAGAAGCTGAAAAAATTGCTGACTTCTTACAAGTTATCGGCGCTACAAATGCGATGCTTAAATTTGAAGATATAAGAATTGTTCGTGATATGCGTAATTCAGTAAATCGATTGGTAAATTGCGAGAATGCTAATATCAATAAGACAGTTGAAGCTGCAGAAAGACAGATCAACAACATAAAACATCTTCAAACGACTGTAGGATTAGACTCACTTCCTCAAAAACTTCAAGAAATCGCTGTATTAAGATTGGATAATCCTGAAGTATCTTTGAAAGAATTGGGGGAAATGGTACCTAGTGGGGCTATTTCTAAATCCGGTATTAATCATCGTTTAAGAAAAATAAATCAGATTGCTGAAAGTAGTCAGGTATAAAGGAATTATTCGTTTTAGAATAGTTTCTTTTTTATTTTTAGCTATATTGCTATAATTAGTTGACTTTTCAGGGAGGGATTTTTTTGAATAAATCTAGAGTTGAAGCATTTACAGACGCTGTTATAGCAATTATTTTAACGATTATGATTTTGGAGTTTAAGATACCTGAATCAGCTAAATTGTCAGCAATTTTACCTCAGGTTCCGTATATGATCTCGTATGCGGTTGGTTGGTTGTTTATTGGAATAGCTTGGTATAATCATCATTACATGTTTTCTAAAACCAAAGTTGTTACTAGAAAAATATTTTGGATCAATAACACTTGGATGTTTACAACCTCATTTATCCCAGTTGCCACAGCTTGGGTCGGTCGTGATCTGAATGCACAGGGACCAGAGATATTCTATGCCATAGTTTATTTCTTGTGGTCATTTGCATATACAGTTCTGACTTATGAGATTGCTAAGGCCAATGAAAGAGCTGGACATAAAGAGATAGCAGCAAGTATTCGTGATATGAAAATATATAAAGCATTAATTAGCTGGAAGTTTGTTGGTGCAGAGATAGTTGTTTGGATATTGATTTTAATATTCATGCCAGCACTACAGATGGTATTAATAGCTTTTCAAGTACTATTTGTTGGTGGAAACGTTAATGAAGATAGTGACAAATTATTTGATTAGAAAAGTCACGGTAAATATATAAGCTTTAGAATCCTTTGTGAGATTCTGGAGCTTATTTTTTTACCAAATTTTAGGAAAATCAATGTGAAGTATGTGTCTAAGTCATGGCGATTTATTACAAGACTAATAAATGATTTAGAAAAATCGTTAACTTGTGTATAAAATTAAATAAATATACTCTGAATTTTAATAAATTACTATTATAAAATGATATTAGAAAATAATAATCTTATTTCTTGATTTTGAACGCAAAAAATCAAAAAGTATGCAAATAATAACTTAAAAAAGATAATTCACATTTTTATGTTAAATATGTATTATCTTTTTTCACTATTTTTTGATAAATAGCATGTTATATATTTATTCATATCTTGTAAACTTTTATTACAATAACTGAATTAATCAATAAAGCGATAAATTGTATACTTAATTGTGAAGAAAGTATTATTAGGAGGATTAATTTATGAAAAGGGGAAAAGCAACTAAAATTGGATTAGTTACTTTTTTTTCAACTTTAACAATTGGTATATTTATGATTCAAAATAGTACTCAAATTGAAGCCGCACCATTGGGAACTCCATTGACTAACAATGCATTCACATCTACTCCAGCACCGGACAAGTTTTTGAATATCTGGAATACTAATGGTTATGACTTGGAACCTGATGCAGTCACTTATACCGTTGTCGGTAACTCTGTGACTTTACACACTGATGCGGCTCGTTCTTTGTGGACAGTTCTAGGTGGAGTTTTCGATGCACCTCATTATAGATGGTACAAGTCTGATGACGGAATCAATTGGAATGAAATTCCTGAATGGCAGAATGGATATCGTAAGAACTTCCCCATTCAAACTGGCCAAGAAGGAAGAACTTGGTATCAACTAGACACACAGTATTGGAACTATCTAACTGGCTGGATTGCTAAAACCCATATTTATTCAACGGTCGCGGAAGTAAATGCAGTTAATACACCGATTAACGCCACTGATATGAACGTTAATTCAGATAGCAATTACATTTATAACAATCGTGAAGGTCAAGTTAATACGACATATGTTCACGCCAATGTTAATCCTATAAGTTCGACCGGTAAGGTTACGTGGGATGTTGACAATAGCAATCTTGCTAGTGTTGATAGCACCGGTAAAGTGACCGCTAACGATAGAGGATTATCCGGTGTAGTTAAAGTAACAGGAATATTCCACAACATGGACAGTTCATTTGTTGTTGGATCTGCTTATGTTCAAGTAGGTGGGGGACTAGATAACCAGACTGTTCCTGCAGGACAATCTGCAACATTTTCACTTCGTGGTGATACAAACAGTATGACTGGTCTGATCAATAATGGACGAGCCAAAGTTGAATGGTATAAGAAAGCACCTGGTATCACCAAAGCAGAATATTTAGGCAAAAGTAATAGTTTTTCATATACAACGTATAATACGACGATATCTGATAATGGAACACAATATCAAGCAAAGATAACTCTTAAAGAAGGCTATAAGAGTACTGTTATAAAAACTAACTGGGCCACTCTCTACGCTAGTTATTAATTATTTTTAAGAGATCAGTGCTTATTGTGTAACTAGTCTCTTTTTATATTAATTAAAGTGTGAGGGGGCAAGCAAGATGAAAACTAACAAGTTGTTTTTCAGTAGATACTTTATCGTAATAGTGCTAATTATTGGAGTTATAGGGACTTTACCAACACCAATTGCAGAAGGTGCTACGACAAATACTTCAGCAATTAGTGATAAAGCATCATCTTCGACTACTGAAGCAGCTAATAAAGCTCTAACAGCTACTAAACAAGCAAATCAAAATTCCATTTCAAATGTAGTAACACAATTTGCTTCACCACTGGACAGTGTGAATAGTACAAGTTCTATAACGACATTAAATAACTTAATTTCACCGTTAACTATAAATAGCTCTACTATTGAAGGTCCTGTCGGTAATACAGGCTTATATTTAGAGTCCAATGTTAATTATATTTTTAACAGTGATAATAATCCTTCAGGTCTCGGTAATACCGGAACCATCACCTTAAAGTATAATAAATCAGGAACCGTTCCTAAAGTTATTCGATGGACTTTGACAGATAGAAGAGGTAAAGGTGATGTTACAGTAGATGGGTCAACTAAAAATAATAAGACTAGTGCTGGTGATACAATACAAATTATGGATGATCAAACAGTATTAGTTGGTGGAAGTGGAATAAACACAGGTAACCCTAATATGATCGATGGTGGATTCATTTCTGTAAAGGCTGATCCAGAAAATGATGCACCGGTATATATAGATATACCGACTGGTGGTGCCATGACTTCAGAAGATTTCTCCGACCACGCATTTGACGATACTTTGATGCATTTTCACATTAAAAATGATATTTTTTCGAGAGTTATCGATGATTTTATTTCGAGAAAGGGACTCACTTCATACAAGAATTTTGAATGGACTAGTATAAAGCTTGAGTGGGTGGTTGATAATCGTGAAAAGATGGAAAAGGCAGGTACACGCATAGGTTATGAGTCATATTATCTTACCTTTAACAATAATACTCATGAAATCTCATTTGATCCATCTATTCTTAACTATAGTTTTGTTTTCTTTAAAGATGGTAATTATACGAATTACAATGTTGTGCATGCGACTTTAACGGGATCGTTCAGATACAAAAAAACAAGTTTGATTGATACCGGAAAAGGTTCTCGATCTGTTAATTTTGGTGGGATATTTGCAGTAAGTCCACTTAATGAGGCTCCTACAACAGATGAAGAGTTGCCTAAGTTATCGATATCCAATCAAATTCAAAACCTGACCAATCCGGATAGTAATATCACGGATGGAGATAAAAAGGGATTGGAGATTCGAAACGTTAAGAATGGTGACAAAATTGAATATGGAGCTAATTTTGATGCCGAGAGTGCAAGTGGTTCAGGTGGTAATCCTGCTTTGATTAGGCAAGGTGTTTATACAGTACCGATACCTAAGGGAGTCGATATTGATACTAATGGTATTAAGTATACTAGTTTCTACGATTATCAAAATTCTGTGGATAATTCAAAATACAATCTAGTCGATTCTGACAATGTAAGCATACAGGATGATCCAAATGACAGTTCCAAACAACTTTTGACGGTAAAGGGATTGAGTATTACTCCACAGGTTTCAGGTGATATCGGTAGATTAGTATTCGATGGTAAAGTGACAGATGACAATCAATCTGACTTTGCCTTCACACCTTCATTTAAGGGTGTGGGTGGTTATGATAACAATGATCAAACCAAACCGTTATATGTTGAAGCAGATGGGCAAGATCAACTTATTAATTTTGATCCTACAAAGCCTTCAGGTGGAGTGACATTAACGCCAGTAAATATAGATTTCGGTTCTCTTAATTCAATTATTAATAGTGACCTTTTAAAACATCGTGTAAATGATAGTAGTTCACCTGTGTTGTCGATACAAGATGACAGAAGTGATGCGAATAAAAATAGTCAAACCGTTTCAGTTCAGCAAAAAGGAGAACTAACTAATGGTGGTTCAGCATTTCCTGGTGAATTGAGATTTTATGATCCAAGTGGTTCGAATGATGAGTTCAAATCTCTTGTAAGTGGGGAGATAGTTCCAATTTATATTTCTAAAAATGATGAAACGATTCCATCTATTTCTTGGGAAAATAATAAGGGACTTTTGTTACATGTAAATGGTTCAAATACGGCAATTCCATCGGGGAAATACACAACTACGTTGGATTGGACCGTTAGTGACACAATATAAAACGTTTTAAATCGGGGAGAGAGTATTTATGGTATTAACTGATGCACAGAGACGTGCGAATGAAAAGTGGCATAGAAATAATCGTGAACGTGCCAATTATATAGCTATGAGATCTTCAGCAAGAAGCTTCATAAGAAAGAAGTCAACCTTGGATGATTTGGATGGATTAGAGGAGATTATCAGGAAACGTAGAGAAGAGCTGAAAGAGTAAGAGCGCATCAAAACACGTTCAGCTTTCGAGCATTAAAGTAAAATGGCCCAGCAACCTGAAGGTTGCTGAGCCATTTTATTTTAAGCGGAAAAAGTTGTGTTTTGATGCGCGTTTGAGCAGCATACTTAAGAAAGATATATAGGACGCTCAAATTTTCATTTACTGTTGCATGTGATTTAAACGAAAAAAGTTGTGTTTTGATGCGCGTTTAAGTAGCATATATATTCGACATTACCAAACCCAAGGAATCAATTCCTTAGTACTCCTCTGGTACTCAACAAATGATTGACCGTAATGATGTTTTAAATATTTATCCGCATTTGGAATATAACTAAACACAAACAATAACAATAAAAAGATAGGAATGATTAGGCTCCATAAATTACAAGTAGCTAAAGCTAAACCAGTTACCCAAAGTACGTCTCCAAAGTAATTAATGTGAATAGCATATTTAAAAAGTCCACCAGTATACAATTTATCCTTGTTATTGGGATCATCTTTAAAAGGTTTTCTCAACAATTCAGAAGTAGTATTGATTATTGAACCTAAGATAAATAATATCCATCCTACGACGATCATTGGCATATTGATATTTCCAAAAACTGCAAGGATCGGAAATCCTAGATAATATAAACCAAATGCTAATCCATTTCCAATTGCCTCTTTAAAACTGATACCTCTTGGAAGCCAAAAGAACATCATCGAATTCAATCTTAAGAAAACGATTAAAATCATAATGTTAATATTTGAGATCATGAAGTTATCGAAGTGTCCTAAAATCAACCAGTAAACAATTATCAAATAAATAATTTGAATTACAAGTAGAGATATTTTAGCAGAGGTAGTTTTTTTATGTATTCCATACATTTTTATCAATCCTAATATTTAAAGTTTCTTTTTATCTTTAACAAGAATAGCAAAAATAAAACCTAAAATGGCCATAATACAGAAGAAAGTAAAGACGTAATGATATCCAATCAAGCCTGTATTGGCTGATAGACCATGATTTTGATTAGCTGTAACAAGTATTAATGTTGCTAAACAAACACCTAGAGAGCCTAATAATTGACGGACAGTCGTAATGATAGCAGTACCGTGAGGGATCAATTCTTCTGATAGAGAATTTCCGCCCAAAGTAGTTGCTGGCATCATAACAAAAGCATTTCCACCTTCAATGAGCATGGCAATCAGAATCATTGGTAACAATCCTAATTTTTGATTAAGGATGAATAGTAAAAACCAGCCGATAACGATCATCGACATTCCAGTAATCAAAGTTGATTTAAAACCAATTTTGTCAGCTAGTTTACCAGTTAATGGATTTAAGATACTTAATATTATTGCTGGTGGAACTAACGCAAGTCCTGATACTAGAACTGAAGTATGTAAAATGTTTTGGTAATATAATGGATAAATTATTGTTACAACAATTAAAGAAATATATGAGAATCCTGTTAATAAAACCGCTAAGTCAAAATTAAAATTAGACATTACCTTTAGATCAAGCAAGGGTTCTTTTTGAGTTAGTTGACGATGTATGAATAATCCTGTCAACACGATACTTACAACTAAGAGTATCAATAAATTCGTACTTAAACTATGTGTACTGCCGGCTTGATTTACAACATACAATAAACCGATCAAACCTAATAAATAAAAAATAGAAAGGGCATCAAGTTTTACTTTATGACGTGGCATAACATCTTTAATATAAATCGTTCCGATAATAAAAATGACGATCATAATAATCAAAAATATTACAAACAACCCTTGCCATTTTAGAAAGTTTAAAACGATTCCTGAAATTATTGGTCCAGAAGCAAGAGCTGATCCCATTACTAAACCGGCAAATCCCATGGTAGTACCACGATTATCTTCTGGTGTGATTGCCAAAAGTACCGACTGAAACGATGGGAATAGTATTCCTACACCTATAGCTTCTAAAGCTCGTCCTAACATTGCCATCGGGAAATTAGTTGCTGTTATGATGATTAAAGTTCCTATAGCAAATATTGCGACAACACCTAAGAAAATTTTCTTAAATGAAATATTATTTAATAGCCAAGGACTGATCGGCATCATGATACACATTATCAACATAAATCCAGTTGTTAGCCATTGAATTGTTGGTGCAGTGACGCCAAAGAATCTCATAAGTGTCGGATAAGCTGTTGATAGTGATGATTGACTGATGGACATAGTAAATGTTCCAGATAAGAGAGTGATAATAAACAACTTACGACTTAAAGAGTCTTTTATAGTAGTCTCCATATTTAATCCTCCTTTTGTTCTCCTAATTATAAATTAAGGATAGCCTAAATAACTTAAACTGTCTAATGGCAACAAAAAAGCACAGAATACAATTATTCTGTGCTGAGATTAAGCTAAATTACTTCTTAGCTTTTTCTTTATTTGTCATAACTTCATCAATCAAACCGTAGTCTTTGGCTTCTTGTGCAGTCATGTAATTATCACGTTCAGTATCTTTTTGCAACTTATCGAATGTTTGACCAGAATTGTCAGCCAAGATATGATTTAATCTTTCTCTTGTCTTACCAATTTCTCTAGCAGCAATTTCGATCTCAGTTTGTTGTCCTTGGGCACCACCTAATGGTTGGTGAATAAGAACAGTTGAGTTTGGAAGTGCAAAACGTTTGCCCTTTGTTCCAGCTGATAATAAAACACTAGCCATTGAAGCAGCTAAACCTGTTGCAATGGTTTGAATATCAGATTTTACAAAGTTCATAGTATCCATAATTGCTAATCCGGCGGTAACAGAACCACCAGGTGAGTTAATATAGATAGAAATATCCTTGTCAGAGTCTTGAGCATCAAGGAAGAGTAATTCAGCAATTACTGTATTAGCTAATTGATCGTTAACCTCACCAGATAACATGATGATTCTGTCTTTTAATAATCTTGAATAAATGTCATAGGCACGTTCGCCACGTGAGTTTTGTTCAATAACTGTAGGAACTAACATAAAATGCCTCCTATTTTTAATTAGCACTCTTAATAGTACAGTGCTAATTTAGCATACTATTCTAAGAGGGTCAACAAACAAACCTCGAGAATATAAAAAAACTCCCATAATAGGGAGTTAAATGTTATTTACTTCTGATTTCTTCAAGTTTTGCATGATATGCTTGAGCATTTTTCTTAACTTGTTCAAAGTCACCCTTAGCAGCTGGTCCAACTAAGTTGCCACCGGCACCAACAAGAGTAACACCCTTATCGAACCATTCTTCCATATTATCCAAACTTACACCACCAGTAGGCATAATACTTACCTGTGGAAATGGAGCTTTAACAGCTGAAACAAATCCTTGCCCAACAACGCTGCCTGGGAATACTTTAACGATGTCTGAACCATATGTCATAGCAGTTTGAATTTCTGTAATTGACATGCAGCCAGGTGTATATGGAATTTCGTAGAGATTACATAATTTAGCAACTTCTTTATTAAATGAAGGACTAACAATAAACTCAGCACCAGCCATGATAGCAATACGAGCTGTTGTAGGGTCTAAAACAGTACCAGCACCGATACATGCATCTGGATCATCTTTGTAATCTTCTTTAAGGTCGGCAATGATCTTATCAGCTTCTGGGGCTGTGAAAGTTAATTCAATTCCCTTAACACCGCCGTCTATACAAGCCTTGGCGGCTTTGTATGCTTCTTCTTTAGAAGCTCCACGAACAACTGCGACCACACCAGTTTTTTCCATTTTCTTTAAAATATCAACTTTTTGCATAAAAGTTCACCATTTCCTTATAATAAATTTACTTTTCCTATTAGAAATTATATAATCATTATAGCGCTTTCCTTAAATGTATCAAGTGGAGGACATACAATTGGTAGAATCAAAAAGCTATGGGACAGTTTTAATTAAGGCTAAGGCAATCTTGGATTATTTAATGGATCACGATTCTGGATTGACCTTAAAAGAAATTCACGAAGGTATGGAGATGTCTAAGTCTACAACATTGAAGATTTTGACTACCATGTGTGAATTGGATTTGCTTTGGAGAAATGATGAAGATAAGAAGTATCATTTAGGTGCTGAATTGATCGGATTAGGTCAAAAAGCACTTGCTGATTTTAATATCCATCAAATAGCATTACCTTATTTAAAAGAATTACGTGATGCAACTGAAGAAACAGTTCATCTTGGTGTAGAAATTGCTGATCATGTTGAATTTTTGGAAAAGTTGGAAAGCCCTAGAAGTGTTAATTTAAAATCAAAAATCGGTGGTCGCCTTAATCTTTATTGTTCAGCCATGGGTAAGGCTATATTAGCTACGAAAACGCCGGATGAACTAGAAAATTATTTTGATAGTAATCCTTTAGATCCACTAACTAAATTTACTTTAGTCAATCGTAAAGCAATAATGAAGCAAATTGATGTAGTTAGACAAAACGGCTACTCAATAGATGACCGTGAAAACGAAGTTGAAGTATTTTGTATAGGAACCGTACTTAAAAAGCATAACCAAGTTTATGGTGCGTTTAGTGTAAGTACTCCGTACTATAGAATGGATGAAGACCGTGAGAAGCGGATTATTAAATTAGTTTTGGAAACAAAAGAAAAAATTGAACAAGCAATATAGTTGAAAAGACCCACATCTTTTATATAGATGTGAGTCTTTTTGTTAATTATTTCGGTTCTTTGTCAAATCGTATTGATGAATGATTTTGGACCTGAGGCACCTCTTAA
>NZ_AZDG01000024.1 GCF_001434665.1 Companilactobacillus tucceti DSM 20183
CAATTAAGAGGTGCCTCAGGTCCAAAATCATTCATCAATACGATTTGACAAAGAACCTTTTTTTTATCATAAAACTCCACAGGTTATTCACTTTTTCGTCACATTTATTCGTTACAGTAAAAATAATGAATAATTTCCAATGAATAATAAGGAGTGTTTTATGGAATTCTTAATTATTGCAATAATATTTTCAATTGGTTTAATTCTGTTGATTTCCGGCAGCCATGTAAAAAGCAGCACAGTCTCCAAGCTGTTTTACTGCGTAGGAACTGTTGGCGTTATTATGGCAATGTACATTGCCTGGCCGAAGTAATCATTCCACCGCAATTAATTGAACATTGCTTATAAACTCATAGCCTTTAAGTTTTTCTATCAAATCATTAATAGTTCCGGTCATATGATTAATGTCAATTGATATTGATACACTCGCCATATTATGAATAGGGATATTTTGATTTATAGTAAGGATACTAGCGTTTGCTTCAGATATGATCAACAAAACTTTTGATAAAATTCCGGGTTCATGATCTAAAATCATTGAAAAGACAGCCTTACGGTCACTAGTACTCTCGTCAGGTAAAAAGACGAGATCCTTATATTTATAGTAAGTACCACGACTGATATTTACAGCCTTCACGGCGTCACTAACATTACCGACTTTTCCAGTCTCTAACAAATTGCGTGCCTGAATGACTTTATCAAAGGAATCCGGCAAAATAGAACGATCTACAATGTAATACTTTTCCACAATAATCCTCCTCCTATTGGTACGTGTATATTATACTAAATTATATCACTTAAACGGTTACAACATTAGTCTTAAAACAAATACTCAATACTAAAAAATGTATTGAGTTATTTTTTTGGAAAATATAAATTAATAGTATTTAATATTACAATTTTGCTCAAAATTTTGTTATGCTCATCTTTAAATAAGTAATAGTTAATTGGAAGTGAGAATGATGAAAACTTTGATAATAGTTTCTCATCCAGAGATAGATAATTCTCAAACACAGCAATTCTTATACCAAGGGGCAAAACTAGAAAATGCAATTTGGCATCATGTTGAGAAAATAAATAATTTAGATGTTATTAATGAACAAAAGTTACTAATTGAAGCGGATCGGATTATTTTCCAATTCCCACTTTATTGGTATTCAGCACCAAGTGGATTAAAATCATGGGAAGATACAGTTCTAACCAGAAATTTTATTTATGGTGATAAAACCTATCCACTGGAAGGTAAAGAGTTTGGTCTAGTGATAACTACTGGATTGCCACTGAAGGATTTCCAAAAGGGCGCAGCTGAAAATTTCACATTAGATGAATTAATGACACCATATAGGGCAATTGCGGATAAGGCTAGGATGAAAATTATGCCTATTTTTCCAGTACCACAATTTTGGTACAAGACTGAGTTAATGCAGATGGACCTTTTAGTGGATTATCAAAGATATTTAACACAAGAAATGCCGGATTCACTAAATAATAAACAAACTTGGTTTGAAAAGAAACTTCAGGAGTTAGATTTAAATTCTAATATAGAGGATAAAAAGTTTCTCGAATTAATTTTAAGTAACTTTACATCGAGAATTGAAGAATTGGACCAATTGAATGACACTTTAGAGATGGTTAAGGAAGATGATGAGAATTAATCTTTCTTAATCATCTTTTTTATATAAATAAAAATCCAATTAAATGATTTTTGTCATTTCTTGTAACCATTCAGTGATGGAACAACTTATCAAGTAGCCAATACTTGGACTAAAGACGACGGTATAATTCTTAAATCTAATTCAACGGCTAAAGCTGGAAATTATAAATATGATGTTACTTGGGATTTAACAGATTCCATTTAAGAAAAGACTTTCAATAATAAATGTTTATTATTGAGAGTCTTTTTTAATTATTTTTTAAATATGACTCATAAATTTTCACTTATCAAAATTCATAATGATTAATTATATATATTGAGTTCCATTAATGATTTAAAGCGTGTAAGATGTATTTGTAAATAAAAAAGACGTTATATTTATAAATTATTTGATTATATAAGTGAGGGATTATATGACCATAAATAAAATTATAAAAGCAGTTAATTTTTTAGCATGCTTATTTATGATTGGATTATTTGTATCTATTGAGCAAAATAACATCGTTGAAGTCAGAGCTGCTACTGATGTTCCTGTGGCAAATTCACCAGAGGGATTAAATTTTAAGGATTATTTTGTTAGAGGAAGTTTTAGGGGTAACGGTGCTGATACTACGAATTTTAAAAATGGAAATACTAGTATTATCCAAGTTACACCAAGAGAGGGAAGTTCCATCGGTGCAGTTTGGTCAGCAGCTGATAAGGATAACTATCTAGATTTAAATGCTAAGCAAACTCTATCAATGTGGATGTATTTTGGTAATGAAAAAGATCCAGCTGACGGCTTAGCGTTTATATTACAAAATTCTGGGATCGACGCAATTTCTAAGGATGGTAATTTACCTGCTAAAGGTCAAACCATGGGAGTTTGGGGAATAGATAATGATTATAAGAATACTGATCCTAAGAAGTTATCTGATTCCGCCATTCAAAATAGTTGGGCCTTGGAGTTTGACACTCATATAAATAGAACGCTTGCCGGTTCAGATATGTTTAGCAATGGTTCTATAACTGGTAGTCCCGTGGGAATCAATAATGGATTTGATTCAGTGGTCAAAACAATCGTGAATAATCCGTCTAAGTCTTTTTCACATATTGCTGATAATTATCCGGGTTCAAGTGAGTCATATCTTTTACAATCGGGATTTGCACCATCTTATCCAGGAGCTGGTTCAGGACCTTCGGTTTATTGGTATAGATTGGCACATAATAATTTGGTAACAACGTATGGTCCAAATTCTAATTATAATTTTACGTTGAGTAATGGTCTTTGGCATCATTTAGTTATCAATTGGACACCACCAGAAACTGGTAGCACAATAGGTCATTTATCTTATAATCTGGATGATAAAATACATACCGGAGAAGTTACGGCTGATAATAATGCGCAACCAATTAGTGTAAAAGATATTCCAGTTGATACTAGTTATTTTTATAAAAATGCTACACAGAATTTCACTAAAGATGAAGGCAAAGTGATCTGGGGCTTTACTGGTAGTACTGGAGATCAGTATGCGAGAAACATGGTTATTTTTGAATCAATTCCATCGCTAGTTGAAGGGTCAACCAGCACACATATTTATAATGATTCACAAGGTGGAAAGGAATTAAGTGCCACTGATAAGGATGTTTATAATAATGAGATATTGCGCTTTGTATACAATGTAAAGCGTGATAGTGGGGCTCAAGACTGGAATAATATCATTGCAACTATTAATCTTCCCAATAATGTCATATATGGGAGTGGTTCAATTAAATATAGCGATGGTACTAGTGAAACTATAGGATCAAATGAACTAACCTCTGCACAACTAAAACGCACTCTAAAGGATCTTTTAAAAGATAAGGATCCTAAAAGTGCAACGATAACCCTTGTTGCCGTGACTTATTCTAGTACTCCAACAGTAGATACACCTGTTGGTGCAACGGACGTTTCATTTATGGGAGATAATCTGATCAAGTATGACAAACTTCAGGACTTTGTTATAAAATCCACACCTATGCTTTTGAGCCAGGATAATCCTAATTTGGATATTGGGGATGCTTCATCAGTAGATGCAACTGGTAAAGTGGGTTATATGGGAGTTAGTTCTATTGATAATTCAACTATTACGATGCACTATTCTTTGAATGGCAATAAAGAACAAACGACCGGATTACCTTCAGGAAACGATGGGAAAATGAAGATAACAATCCCTAGAACGGATTTAAATGATGGTAATAATACTTTAGTTGTCTATGCGTCAGATAAAGATGGCAATCATTCGAATTATGTATCTTATAATATTTCAAAACCTACATCAGCTCCTATTTTGATCGATGCTGATGAAGATATGTATTTCCAAACAGTTAAATCCAATGGTAAAAATCAAATAGTTAAACGACAAGGTAATTGGAAAGTTAATATTGTTGATAATGCGATGGATACATCTAATTGGAAATTGAGCGCTACCGCAGTTCAATCCAGTGGCAGTCCGGTTTTAGATGGTGATCTATTATACGTTGATGATTCAGGGATATCACACTCTATTTTAAATGGGAACATAATAGATATAGCAGATAAAAATACCTTCCCAATTGATCAAATTATTAATGATTCAACATATCAGATTGCCAACACTTGGAGTCCTGATAATGGAATATTGTTGAAAGCTAATTCAACGGCTCGCTCTGGAACATATAAATATACTGTTACTTGGGGATTAACTGATTCAATTCGTTAATAATATATGATATTATGAGGCAGATTCAGATTCGAGGTAATAGCTTATGGATGAAAATACTAAGTGGTTGATAAAAGAAATAGATCAATTGTCATCTAGACAAAATGATTATGAAAAAAGAGCTTTATTGACATCTTTGAAGAAAGTTGTTTTTGAGCAACAAAAACGAATTGAGCAAGCCCAAGGTGAACTTGATGGTCGCCTTTGGGATCATAATAATTGGTAAAATAAAATAGGCAAATTAATTGTATTGACTGTAATAACTTCATATAATCGGCTTTGAAAAACATGATAATAATCATTGCTTTTTATCAAAACCGGAATCAAGTTTTAAAAATTATTTAAGGATAATTGAGATGGATGATAAGAGGGTGTGACAAAAGGCGGTCAGCCACCGGATCATAGCCTAGAGACACGAATGATTGGTACTATCAATCATTTGTATCTCTAGGCTATGTGGAGGTTGCAGTCTTTTGTTGCACGGTTAGTCTATAAAAGCTCGGGAACAAAAAGGTTGTGGCTTATGTCACGACCCCTTATTGGGAATTGGTGGTTTCATAGGAGATTTTAATATGAAGAAGCTATCAATTATATTTTCTTTCTTTGTTTTATTATTAGCCAGTTTTTTTACGACAGATTTAACGACAACTCAAGCGGCTAACTTGAATTACACTGTTTCGCCTGATTTACCTGATAATCAAGCAGATTCAAAGATTAGTTATTTTGATTTAAATGTAAAACCTGGTGATACTCAAAAATTAACCTTTCATATTAATAATACCGATAATTCTGATCACAAATATTTGATCTCCATTAATCGTGCAAGTACAAATGTTAATGGTGTTATCGATTATAGTAAACACGGTACCAAGGCTGACTCATCTATTCAGGCAGATATTGAAAAAATGGTTCCACAACCAAAAACAGTTTCTGTACCAGCTAACACCGATAAAAAAGAAACTTTTGAATTAAAAGTTCCTGAAAAAGAGTTTAAGGGCATAGTTTTAGGTGGTATTCAAATCAAATTACTAGATTCACCTACTGCTAAGACATCTGATAAAAAAGGTGTAACCATTAATAATCAATATGCTTATGTTATTGGATTACAATTGCAGGAAGGTTCTGAGAAATTTCAACCTCATTTAAATTTGAGATATGTAAAGTCAAAACAAATAAATTATCAGAATTATATTATTGCTAATATTCAAAATGATCAGCCAGCTATTATCAATAAAATAAAAGCTGATGCCAAAGTTACTAAAGAAGGTAGTGAAGAACCCGTATATAAGCTAGAAAAAGATGGCTTAGATATGGCGCCTAACAGTAACTTTGATTTGCCAGTAAGTACTGACAATACTCCTTTGAAATCTGGTAATTATACTTTGCATTTGAAATTGACAGAAAAAGATAAGACTTGGAACTTTACTAAAGACTTTAATATTTCTACAACAAAAGCAAAACAGATGAATAAGACTGCAGTTGGTGAAACTAATACCAAGAATAATTGGCCAATGATGGCTGTATTAGCTTTCTTGATTTTAATTATTGCAGCTTTACTAACAATCATCATCAAGAGTAAAAATAAAAAATAATGTTTAAAAAGGGGATGTGACATAAGTCATTCCCTTTTTTAAGTTTTCCAATTTTTATAGACTAAACGTGCGATAAAAGGTTGTAACCTATACATAGCAACGAACCACGAATGATTGATGGTACCAATCATTCGCATTCCTAGGCTATGCTCCGCTGGCAAACCACCTTTTGTCACACTCTTTTTTTCTTAGGTGCTTTTATTTTGATTACTCGATTAAAAAGTTGTATATATAAGGGCGGATAAGGGAATTACTTATCCGAGACAAATCATGGACTAACGAGGGGAGCTCATGGGAAAGTTTCTTTAGGTAAGAAAATAGAGGAAAATAGTCATGATTAAATTTGTAAAAGGTATCGCAACATTAAGTGCATTAGCATTAGCCCTTCCGGCTAGTTTATTAACAGTAAAAGCCGCAACGACGGCTCCAACTCCAACAACGGCAACTTCCCCAAGTCCTATTTCTAAAACTTCGAGTGTTGCATTGCAACAAACAGGATCGCTAAGTTTGGATAGTGCCCCAGATATTAGTTTTGGAACACAAGACTTAAGTGTAAGTAAAACTACTTATACAGACAGTGTCTTTGACGACGCATTACATATTACAAACCCAGGCTTTCCAAGTGGATGGTCACTAACAGTCGCTGACACTGGATTTACTGATACAACAAGTAAGGCTCCATTAAAAGGTGCAGCATTATCACTTGTAGCACCATCACTAACAGCTGATGATAGTACTAATGAATCAGACCCACCTGTCACAAAAACTCCAGTTGCAGTTTCTAGTGCAGCATCAGTAGTCGCTGATGCACCTGCTGGAACAGGTATTGGTGCTTATACTGGTGACTATGCAGCTGGAGCAGCTTCATTGTACGTTCCAGCCGGCAATATTGGCGGTAGCTATAGTTCAACATTAACATGGACATTATCTGATGCTCCTGCTTAAAAATAAATAGTTAATATAATAGGTTCATTGTCAAACATATGGATGACTGATTTGGAACCTGAAGCACCTCTTGATTGAGGTGCTTTTTTTATGTTTTGACGATTTTTTAGTAACAAAATAACATCTTCGCATCATAAATATTGAATATTTGTATTTATTGGTAAGGTAGGCTTTATTATCTTTGTTCATGTGAAATTAAGGTCTAAAATAGAAAGTGAATTTATTTGAAGTGTTGAAATAACATTTTTTGCAACCGCTTAACTAATGAAGTATCATACATCTATTAGAGAAAAAGGGGGATTAATATTGAAGTATTTAATTACAGGTGTTACTGGACAACTCGGATCAAAGATTTTAGAAGAAATTAAAAAAATTGTCCCCAAAAATGATGTTGTGGCAGGGATCCACAGTACTTCTAAAATTGATGATTTTAGAGAAAAAGGATTAAAGGTAGTCAAAATAGATTATTTTGATCGAGATTCTTTAGTAAGTGCTTTAAGAGACATTGATATTTTTGTGTATATTCCAAGTAAAAGTTACGATAGTTTTACTAGAATCACTGAGTTGGAATATGTCATAAGAGCTGCTCGAAAAGCCAATGTCAAACATCTAATTGCTATGGGATTTATTGGAGATCAAGTAAATGATCCATTTGTTTTGTCAGCATTTTATGGATACATGCCAAGAAGATTAGCTTCTTCTGGATTGAAATATACGATAATTCGTAACTCTTTATATGCTGACACATTGATTTCCTATTTACCTGAAATCTTGGAAAAGGGTAATGTTAACTATCCGATGAAAGATAAAGCATTGTCGTTTATCAGTTTAGAAGATAGTGCAAAAGCTTTTGCTAAAGTAGCCGTTGATGATAAACTCCGTCAAAATGAGAGAATCTACACGCTTACTGAAAGCAGAAATTATACAATGTTAGAATTGGCTAATATTTTAAGTAAAGTGACAGGTCGTAAGATAGGCTACCAGCCAGCGGATTTGTCTGATTTTGAAGATATGCATAACAAATATGGCGAAGGATATATACTTGGTTCTATGTATAAGGCTGGTTCTAGAGGATTGCTACAGGAACTTTCAAATGATTATCAAGTAATTATGGGGCATGAAGCTACTTCATTGTTAGAATTTTTAAAAAATAGAGTAAATGAAAAATCATTCTAGGTTTATCCCAGAATGATCTTTTTGTTATATATTGAATTCTTTAAAATGTTTCTTTAAATATTTTCCAGTGATACTGTTTGGCGCTGAACAAATTTCTTTTGGAGTTCCAGAGGCAACAATTTGTCCACCATTGATACCACCTTCTGGACCTAAATCATTAATGTAATCAGCATTAGAAATTATATCTAAATCGTGTTCAATAACTATTACTGTTGCATGATTATCAATCAGTTTATTTAGAACAGATATTAGAGTTGAAACATCTTTAGGATGTAGTCCAACACTAGGCTCATCAAAGACAAATAATTGATCTTTTTGACTTCTCTTCATATAAGTAACAAGTTTTAGACGTTGTGCTTCACCACCAGATAGGGTAGGAGTACTTTCGCCTAATTCTAAGTAACTCAAACCAATTTCTGAAAGAGTATTGATAACTGATTCGATATTAGATTCTTCTTTAAAGAAAGAAGCAGCTTCAGTGATCGACATATTTAATATTTCAGCAATATTTTTTCCATTCCAAGTTATACCAAGGATTTCTTTTTTGTAACGATCTCCATGACAAACTGGACAAGTTTCTACCATATCAGGAAGATATTGAATATCTAAAGTAATGACACCTGTTCCGCCACAATTTGGACAAGCACCTTGTTTATTATTGTAAGAAAAGTAACTGGCAGTGTAGTGTTTTTCTTTTGCCTTATCAGTGGAGGCAAATAGTTTTCTTACTTTATCTAAGATTTTCGTATAAGTTGCGACAGTTGAACGAACATTTTTACCAATAGGTGTTGAATCAACGGTAATGACATTTTTAATGCCACCATTATCAATTGATTTTACATAATTTGGGATCGGCTCTTTTTCTTCCTGATTCAATAGTGAAGGGATCAAGCTATCAAAGACTAATGTCGTTTTTCCAGATCCTGACATACCTGAAACGATATTTAAGGATTCTTTACTAAAACGAGCCTTCATATTATTAATATTAAATCGTTTACCAACTTCGATATCTAATTCGCCATTTTCAAATGGTTTAGTTTGATGATGCTGAATGATTCTTGCATCACCTGTTAAATAAGGTTTAATTACAGAATTTGAAGTTTGTTTTATTTCATCGACAGTTCCTTTGGAAATAACATTACCACCATTTTCTCCTGAGGCCGGTCCAATTTCAATAACGTAATCAGCCGCGGAGATAATGCTCGTATCATGATCGACAACAATTAAGGAATTTCCCAATCGAACTAACTCACGAAGTATTTTTATTAATCCAGTGACGTTTGCGGGATGTAGTCCAACACTAGGTTCATCTAAAACATATAGAACACCTGTCATTTGATTACGGATAGTTCTTGCTAGTTGGATACGTTGGAGTTCACCTGTTGATAAAGTGTTTCCTGCGCGCATTAGAGTTAAGTAGTTAAGTCCCAAATCGTCAATAGGCTGTAATAATTCCAATAATTCGTTTGTTAAATTTTTGCCTAATTTTTTCATATCGTCAGGTAACCAGTCTAAGATTTCTTGGCAAAAATCTTGAAGTTGATTGATGCTTAATTGACAAACTTGGGCAATATTTTTACCAACTAATTCATTAGTAAATAATTTAGGGTCAAATCGACTACCTAAGCAATTGGGACATTCTTTAACTGAATAGAATCTACCAAGTCTAGTCAATGTATTTTCATTCTTTGTGCTGGCAAGACTGTGTTTTACAGCATCGTAGGCATTTTCATATAGTGCATTTAATTTGAATGATTTACCGGTTGAGGTAGGAATTATTACTTCCTTTTTGACACCTTTACCATGGATCACAATTTCTCTTTCTTTTTCAGTTAAATCTTTAAAAGGGACATTTGTGCGTACACCCAGTTCTCTTACCACTTCTATTTGAAGTGAACGGCCTGGAAGACGCCAAGATCTTACGGCACCTTCTTCAAGTGTTAATGATTTATCAGGGATTATTTTGTTCAATTCAATACTCTTTAAAAATCCGGTTCCTTGGCATTTTGGACAGGCACCATCTGAATTGAATGCAAAATCCTCAGCTCCAAAAGCCATAAACTTAACTTGGCAAATAGGACAGGTGATAACTCCCATGTTTTCGTCAGTCCCTGGAAGATCCATTGCACGTGAAATATCAAGGGTGGGGTCTAGTCGATGCCCATTTGGACAAACAATTGATGAAAGTCTTGAGAACATGAGTCGTAAAATGTTAAGACTTTCTGTCATAGTTCCAACTGTTGAGCGAACACCAGGAACAGTTGGTCTTTGTCTAAGGGCAATTGTTGACGGCAAATTTTTGATGTTTTCTACATTAGAACGACCGGCCTGGGTAATACGACGTCTTGTATAAGTTGAAAGTGCATTAAGGTATTTTCTTGCTCCTTCAGAGTAAATGGTATCCATGGCCAATGATGACTTACCAGATCCTGAAACACCGGTAATGGACACAAATGAATTTAGTGGGATATCGACGTTAAGATTTTTTAAGTTATTAGCTTTTGCTCCTCTAACTTCTATGTTATCTGGAATATAGTTTTTGTGTCTAATTGCCATATTTTCCCCCTCAAATTTTGATACATATAATTATATAACAGAGATTTTAAAAATAAAGCGATCGTGACATAAGCCACAACCCATTTTTTGTTTCCAAATTTTTATAGACTAAACGCGCGACAAAAGACTGCAACTTCCACATAGCTACGAACTACAAATGATTGATGGTGCCAATCATTCGTTTTTCTAGGCTATTCTCCGGTGGCGAACCGTCTTTTGTCGCACTCTCTAGGTAATATTATCTTTATATTTTTGTTTTACCAAAATAGTTTCGATCACATCTTGCAAAGTTACTTCATTTAACTTACGTTGTGCAGCAATTTTTGCATCTTCGTAGTAGTTTCCTAAAACATCTTGAATATTTCCACCAACTATACAATCAGGATTAGTCTTTTTATCTAATTCAAATAAAGGTCTATTACCCTCAGTTGCCAAATATACATCTAATAGCGTAATGTCAGCAGGATTTTTGGCAAGTTTAGGTTCGGCGGTTCCTTGTTTAGTATCAATTAGGCCTGCCTCACGTAAGATCCCCATTAATCTACGTATTACGACTGCTGATGTTTCAACGCTACTGGAGATTACTTCACTTGATAATTTAATATCTTTGTATATTTCAATAAACGCTAAAATGTGGATAGAGTCGCTAAATCTAGTAGAGACATGCATTTTAATACCTCCTAAGATGTAACTTAATTAATTACACTATATACTAAAATTAGCTAGATGTTTCGTCAATTTCTTTGACTGCTAATTGCATATTAATTGACAAAATTAAATCCTAATTATATCGTAAATGTAACTTATCGTGTTACATAGTTGTGCTATAAAAGGGGCATATATGATTGAGTTTAAGAATGTTTATAAAAAGTACGATAATAATGAAAATATAGCTATTAAGGGTTTAAATCTCCAAATAAATGATGGAGATTTTTTTGTCTTAGTGGGACCCAGCGGAAGTGGGAAAACAACCACATTAAAGATGATCAATCGTCTTATTAAACAAACCTCAGGTGAGATTTTAATTGATGATGAAAATATTGAGAACTTAAATCTACAAGAAATGCGTCTTAATATGGGGTATGTTTTGCAGAATATTGCCTTATTTCCAAATATGACTATTGAAGAGAATATAACAATTCAGCCTGAATCCTTAAAATGGACCAAAGAAAGACGCCATAAAGTTGTAATGGATCTTTTAGATAAAGTTGGATTACCAAGGGAATATGCCAAGAGATTTCCACGAGAATTGTCCGGTGGAGAACAACAACGAGTTGGGATAATTCGTGCACTAGCATCTAATCCTAAAATAGTTTTGATGGATGAACCTTTTAGTGCACTGGATCCAATTTCTCGTAATCAATTGCAAGAATTGGTTTTAAAACTTCATCAAGAAATGAAGATGACATTTATCTTTGTCACACATGATATGAATGAAGCATTAAGACTAGGTAATACTATTGCCATTATGAGAACTGGACATTTGGAACAAATTGGAACTCGAGATGAGATAATTCATAATCCGAAGAATAATTTTGTTAATGGATTTTTTAAGAATCAACATAATGATGATAAGAAAATTAAGTTGATCGTTGATAGCCAAGACTGCCAACAAATTGATCATCAAGTTGCCGATTTAAATGAAGAAAATAATATATCTGATTTAGCACAAATACTAAGAGATAAAAAATTTGCGTTAGTTGAAAATTCTGAAGGTAAAGTGTGGAAGTTGACTATCCAAAACCTACTAAATTATTTGGCAAGGGATGGTGATGGTCGTGAATAGTATTATTCATATTTTACAAACTCAAGGTAATGATATTTTAAATTCAATAGGTCAACATATTACTATTTCCTTAGTTTCGTTATTAATAGCTGCTGTTATTGCTATTCCTTTAGCAATAGTTTTGATGAAACATAAAAAAATTGCAGAAGTCATTTTACAAATTACTAGTGTCTTACAGACAATTCCTAGTTTGGCATTATTAGGAATTTTAATTCCAATTGTTGGTATTGGTACAGTTCCATCGGTTATTGCTTTAGTTTTATACGCTGTGATGCCAATTTTTCAAAATACTTATTCGGGACTAACAACAATTGATTCCAACTTAGAAGAAGCTGCGGAAGCATTTGGACTTTCTAGGTCAAAAAAATTGGTTAAAATTGAAATTCCTTTAGCAATGCCGATGATTATTTCAGGACTTAGGATCGCTATGGTTATGATTATTGGTACTGCAACACTTGCAGCACTTATTGGAGCCGGCGGACTTGGTACTTATATCTTATTGGGAATTGAAACTAATAATAATGCATTATTGATTATTGGTGCTGTATTCTCAGCCATTTTGGCACTTATTTTTAGTGCTTTGATAAAGGGTATTTCTAAATTATCATTGAAAAAAATCGGTATTATTTTTATGGCAGTTATTGTTTTAATGGGCGGTTATTTTGGATATAAAACAGTTGAAAAGCCGCAAGTATCAATTACTATTGCCGGTAAAATGGGTAGTGAACCTGAAATATTGATTAATATGTATAAAGATTTGATTGAAAATGATCATCCTAATATGAAGGTTTCTATTAAACCAAACTTTGGAGGAACATCCTTCTTATATAAAGCATTAAAATCTAATTCGATTGATATTTACCCTGAATTTACAGGTACTGTACTTGAATCTCTAGTTAAGACAAATAAAGATGCTAGTCATGATCCTAAAGCTACTTATAACTTGGCTAAAAAGTTATTAAAAGAGCAAGAGAACTTGGATTATTTAAAGCCTATGAAATATGAAAACGGCTATGCCTTAGTTGTTAAAAAGAGTTTTGCTAAAAAGTATAATCTGAAAACTGTTTCCGATTTGATAAAGGTTGAAAACAAAATCCATGCAGGTTTTGATCCTGATTTTTATCAACTAAAAGATGGATATCCGGGCATTAGTAAAGCCTATAATTTGGAGTTTGCAAGTACTAAAACTATGGAATCATCAATTAGATACAAAGCAATTGCTAATAACAAAGTTAATTTAGTTGATGGTTATACTACAGACCCCCAAATTGAAGAATATGATTTAGTAGCTTTAAAAGACAATAAAGAGTTTTTCCCACCATATCAAGGAGCACCTCTAGTTTCTGAAAAGCTGATCACTGAGTACCCAGAGTTAAAAGCTACTTTGAATAAATTAGCTGGAAAAATTAGTGTTGAAGATATGCAGAAGATGAATTATCAAGTTGCGGTTAAACACGAAAAAGCGTCGAAAGTCGCACATGATTATTTAGTTAGTCATAATTTATTAAGAGAAAAATAGAAGTAGCAGAATAGATCTTAGTGAAATATCTTGATTTAGTTCATAAAATATTCCACTTATCCTAATTTTGTTATGGACAAATAGACAAACATTTATTTCATAAAATACTAAATTTAATTGAGCTGTTAGTTACAGATAGTAAATAGATCAATGTTTATAAAGTGACTTAAATACTTATGTTTCTTGGGTTTCTAGAAGTTAAAAATTATTTAAAAAAAGTAATAGCTAGTGTTTAAATCAAAAAAAACTCTCAAATTTTTGGGAGCTTTTTTTGATCTAGACCGATTTTACGAAAAATGAAATGATAAACGAAATGAATAATGTTAACATTTGAATACGGTTATAGTTACTATAATTATATCATTATAATTATACATGGAATATAGAAGGTGTTAATATGAAAAAATGCATATTCTTATTTACGCTACTTTCGTTGAATATGACTGTGTTTATCATTTTTTCAGAAGATAAAAGTAGTGTAGTAATTCATGCAGATAGTACCGAACAAACAAATTATTTTAGAAAATTTAATTTTAGCGATGTAAGCAATATTGAACCTTATAGAACTCCGACACCAGCACCAAAAAGTGTTTTTGGATTTTTAATGAGTGCCGGTTATCGAAAGCAACCCCCAAGAGAAACATATGTAAAAATAAAGTCAACCGTTACTTTGAAGACAGATCAAGATAGGTCGGGATTTTCGACCAGTACTAATTGGATTTCTCGTCCAAGGTATCAATGGTACTATCGACCGCTTTATGATAATCAGTGGTATCCAGTCAGTAAAGAAGATGGGGGTAATAAAAAGAATTTAACAGTTAGTGAAGAAGTTGTCAGAACCAGATATTATCAACAACAGACAACATGGAATACTTTTCCTCAAACAGTTATTTATTCCAATATAGCTATGGTTTCCTTTGGTGAAACATCAATTCCAGCTACGAGTATTAAGTCGGGAATTGATGATTCATATTTTTACAATCGTAAAGACAACAACAGTTCTGAATACGCTCATGCTCATTTGAGGCCTAATAATTCTACGGATACTATAGAATGGTCTAGCAGTGATAAAAGTTTGGCGACAGTAGATTCTGAAGGTCTTATAACTGCAAACAATTTGGAAAAATCGGGAAAGGTTGTTATTACCGCTACAGCCAAGGGTGATAATGAGGATCCAAACCTGGTTCCGATAAGTTCATCGTTTGAAATAGAAGTTGGTGGGGGATTGGATTCACAAACTGTCAAATCTGGTAAGTCAGCTACTTTTAAAATTAGAGGTAATATTGATCCAGACCAAGTGACTGTCAATTGGTATAAAATCTCTAATGGAAAAAAAGTAAAAGTTGCTGACTCCGGGTTAAGTTACATAACTCCGCCTGCAAGATTATCAGATGATGGTACGCAATATTATGCGGAGGTTAATATCAATGATAGAGCAAATTCTAAAACGTTAGTTACTAATAATGCAGTGCTAAATGTTGACCAATCTGGAAGCCCTAAAATAACTTTTACTGATAGTATTCAGAATAAAACTTATGAAGGCAATTTAGATAATAAGTTGAATACAGTTTTAAACAATGTTGTTGGTGGAGATCAAATAGAAATAGATGCTCAAATTTCAAATGAGAATTCGGAAGCCTCTTTAAATAACGGAAAATTTATTCTGCCATTATATAAAAATATGACTGTTCAAAGGATTTTGATTGATGATAAATTGATTGATGAATCCAGATATTCAGTCAAAGATTCTATTTTGGAAATATCTCAAATGAATATCGCAGGGATTGAATTTCATAATATCCAAGTTGTACTAAATATGGGTACGACAACTAAAGATAGTTTCGTTTCTACTCCATTTATTAAAGGAATTGATTCAGATGAAGTTTCTTATCAAAAAGAAGGACTACCACTTACACTTAATTTATTAGGAAATATTTTAAAGCTGACTGCTTACAATGTTGATTATGGAATTCATCACTTTATTCAAAAAGATCAAATTGTTGACCGTGTTAACCATAATGATGGTAATGATCCCATCTTAGAAGTTGATGATCAGAGAAGAAATAAGAAAGAATTGAGATTGCAACTCTCTCAAGATGATTATTTTAGAAATTCTAAAGATAAGAATATAATCCTTCCTGCTAATTTGAGATACTATTTTTCAGATGGTAATTATACCGATTTGTCAAAAGATGATGTCTTTTTAAATATTGGAGGACATGGTGAGAATATGCTAAATATTACTTGGCAAAAAAAAGAAGGTCTTAAACTTCACTTTGAATCTGAAGATTTTAAATCTGGTCAATATACAACTACATTATCTTGGACTGATGTAAATAGTATTTAGTGTAGTATACTATTTAGTATTGATTTTTGTTTGGAGTGATATGTATTAAAAATACGATGCCGGTTCGGATAACCGGATTAATACTCGGTCTGATTTTAAATGCTTTTGGTAATGGCTTATGTATTTCGGCCGATATGGGAAGTGGAATTTGGACAGCGGCCGCAGTTAATTTAAATAAAATATTTGGTCTAAGTGTAGGTATGATTCTATGCATTATTGGTATATTAAATGCTTTAACCAATCAGTTTTTGATCAAAAGATTCGATGGTAAGAGGCTAGTTGGTGAAGTTTTGTATATTTTATTTTTTAGTTCATTTGTCGATATATTTACTAATATTTTGAACGCTTCGGGAATACCTAACTTTCCAATGTTTATTAGAGCTATCTTATCTTGTTTAGGGGTTGTTTTCTTTTGTGTTGCCATTTCTCTTTATTAAAGAGCTAATATTATTATGCATCCAAATGATGACACGACTAATATTCTGAGATTTTTCTATCTGAAGGGAAATTCTACAGCAGCTCAAGTAATTGATTTTGTACCGCCTACAATTGTTGTTATCATTGCTTTCTTTATGACAGGTAATATTTTTTCAGTTAACATTGCTACGTTATTTTCTATTCTATTTAATGGCGTTTTGATTGCTACAGCTGATAAATTGATTTGGCCTAGTTTGAAGCATAATTTTAAGGTTAAAAATATTGTAGAAAAATAGCACTGAAGTTATTAGTGATTAATTAAAGTATTTTCTAAAAGCTTTATAAGTCTAAATATATTCACACGTATGTGGATGTATTTAGACTTATTTTTTTGCTATTAACGTCTAATTTATAACTAATTATATTAGTAAAAGATTTGACTAACATTAAAAAAATGCTAATCTATTCACCATATTTATTGAGAAGAAGGGGTAGCAATATGAGTAAATTAATTGGCATTACAGCAGATGTATTTTTGGAGGCGACTTCTGTGATTAATCAAAAGCAGGCCGATTTTGTTCCACGTCCTGCGGTCAATGCAGTTTTAAATGCTGGCGGAGTACCAGTTAGTTTGCCTTACTTACCTGAAAGTAAAATTGATTTTTTGTTGGATAAATTGGATGGAATTATCTTTACAGGTGGACCCGATGTAGATCCAACTTTCATGGGGGAAGAACCGATTCCAGAGTTAGGTACGACAAATCGTAATCGTGATTTATTTGAAATTTCTTTAATTAAAAAAGCAGTAGAAAAGAAAATACCTATTTTAGGAATCTGTAGAGGTGCACAAGTAATCAATGTGGCTTTGGGTGGAACCGTTTATCAAGACTTAGGAGTTCAGTATGAAGGTAATACTTTAAAACATCATCAAAGTGCACCTGGAAATCAACCTACTCATCACGTTAAAGTTATTGATTCAGCTTTAAAAGATTCAGTAGGTGCTGAACCTTTTGTAAATTCAAGACACCATCAGGCAATTAAAAAAGCCGCACCAGGCTTAAAAGTTGTGGCAACAGCTTTGGACGGTGTTATCGAAGCGGTAGAAAACGAAAATGCTAGTGTTCAGGCTGTTCAATGGCATCCCGAAAATATGTGGGAAGAAGACGAACAGCAGCTCCAATTATTCAAAGATTATATCAACAGAATATAAAAATAAGGGGCGCTTATTATGGATAAAACTGTAACAAAAAACAAAATGGGTTTTTGGACAATATTATTATTTGGTATTAATGGAATTATTGGTTCAGGTATTTTCTTACTTCCTAATCAAGGGATGAAGCTATTTGGACCAGCCAGTTTAATAGTTTTAGTTTTTGATGCTTTATTGATTTTGACTATTGGTTTGTGTTTGGCTGAAGATGCAAGTTTGTTTGAAGAAACCGGTGGTCCATACGTATATGCTAAAGAGGCATTTGGAGATTTCGTTGGTTATGAAGTTGGCTTTATTACTTGGGCAATTAGAATCATTGCTGAAGGAACAATGTATGTTGGATTTGCTACAGCTTTAGCAGGCATTTTCCCTTCACTTGCAAGTACGTTGGCCAAAGATATTATTGTTACCATAATTGCTCTAGTTTTAATGATCATGAATATTTCAGGACTTAAGATAACTTCAATCGTTAACAACACCATTACTATTTCTAAATTAGTTCCATTAGTTATTTTTATTGCTGTTGGAATTTGGTTCATTAAAGGCGGTAATTTCACACCATTTTTACCTTCTAAAGTAGCTAATACAAGTTCATTTGCTTTAGCAGCAATGACAATGTTTTATGCATTTACAGGAGTTGAAGGAGCAGTTGTTGCCGCAGGAGAAATGAAGAATCCTGAAAAAAATTTACCACGCGCTTTAATTGTTATTTTATTGGTAGTTGCAGCATTTTATTTACTTATTCAAGCAGTTTGTATAGGTATTTTAGGAAGTTCCTTGGCAAGTAGCTTAACTCCAGTGCAAGATGCCTTTGGTAAAATTTTAGGTGGATTTGGTAAATATTTAATTGCTGCGGGAACATTGTTATCAATAGGTGGAATTTGTGTATCGTCATCTTTCATAACTCCTCGTTCAGGAGTGGCAATGGCAAATCATGGAATGATGCCTAAAGTTTTGAAAAGAAAAAATAAAGTAGGAGCACCTTATGTTGCTATAATCGTATCAGCCGTATTAGGTTGGGCAATTGCTTTATCAGGTACATTTGCAACTTTGGCTCAAATCAGTGCCGTTTCTAGATTTGCACAATATATTCCAGCATGTATTGCTGTAATGGTCTTTAGAAAAAATAAAAAGGATCGTCCTACAGGATTTAAGATACCTTTTGGTTGGTTTATACCGATCGTTGCGGTAATTGTCTCCCTTTGGTTGCTATTTAATACTGAAGCAACTAACTTGATTTGGGGCTTAGGAGCATTGATTATAGCAGTTCCATTCTATTTCATTACTAGAAAAAACTTCGTAGATTAATTTTATATGGTAAATTTTTAAATTAAATTAAGTAATAACTGGAAATGTAGACGCTTTCACTTTAAAGATGTATGATGGCTATAAATCAAAAATAATTTTATATAAATTATTGAGACTGGTAGGTGAAGGTCATTGGAGTATGAAGATCTAGCGGCATTGAAATCTGCTTTGTCGGGATTGTATAGTACTTTAGATATGTCTCGAAAATGCGATAAGATGGCGTCAGAAAAAATACGTGATACATATTTAAGACTGGATGATAGAAGTTTTTTGAATGGTGGTGCGATATCTTCTCTAAAGTACTCATTGAACCGATTGTCGGTTACCGAGGGATTACAATTTAGTCAAGAAGCAAATCAGTATATTCAAAAAATAAATGATAGTGTAGCAAGTTTAGAAATTAGGTAAAATCTATTAAAATAGGCGGTGTAATTTATGAAATTAAATGACAACTCGGAAGCTAAAAAGGTTTTATCAGAATTATATACGGATATGAATAATGCAGAAAATGTTGATACAGATGGTTATTGTAAGGAATTGATCTTATCCACATACAACTTATTGGATGAAAATTATTCTTTGACACATCTTTTTGGAAAATTAAAAGAAGATAAAAAAGTTTTGAAAGCTTTGGATGGTATGGGATCGGGAGAAGACTACATGCAAAAAATTGATTGGATGTCTCATAATCCTGGTTTCACAGTAGAGTAAGGTGCTTTGGCACCTTTTTTATTTGTCATTAAATGAAAAAATAATGAAAATTATTAATCAGTTTTCGTCCGATATGTTAATATGAAGTCCAATGCAGATGAATTGTTTTCTGTAAATTCATGGTAGAGGATAAAGTTATGGCTGAAACAGTATTAACAATAATTCATGAATTATTTAGTAGTTTAAATGAAAATAACTCAAGTGAGTTTAAGCAAGTGTTGATGAATACATATGTGCACCTTCAAAAAGGTGGTAATGAATCAAGTTTGATTGATCAGTTACTTTCATATGTACAAACAGGAGACAGTAAACTAACTGAAAATCAGATTGAAATGATTTCAAAGCTTAGAAAAATTGAAGGAATTAAAAATTAAATTTCATTTGGCATAAATAAATAGGAAGCCGTATTTTTTACAGCTTCCTATCTTTATTTGTGTTTTTTATGTCCGATCAAAGGTAATAAGAGAGCAATCAGTAAAAATATCCTTGGAATTTTTAATCTTCTATTAGGTATTTTCATTTAAAACTCCTTTACTAAAATAATATCAATTAAAGATAGTAATAATCAATTATAAAAATTTCGACATACTCATATTGAAAATCGTTTGTTACGATTAATTTGCAACATAAAATGATTTCAGGGAGAAAACAATGCAAGAGTCTGAATCAAATGAAGGTCGAATAGAAATACACGGTACACCTGAAGAAATTAAGGGTTGGAATTGGGGTGCTTTTGCTTTCAACATATGGTGGGGAATTGGTAATAAAAGTTATCTGCCATTATTATGTATTATTCCAATATTTAATTTTATTTGGATGTTCGTTTGTGGATTTAAAGGTAATGAGTGGGCTTGGAATAATGGAGATTACAAAGACGTTGAAACTTTTAAAGAAGTTCAAAAGACTTGGAATCTAGCGGGATTGGTTTATTTCATAATATCCATTGTAATTTGGTTATTCTTTTTAAGTATTGTATTAAATATTGCTAAGACTTTAAGTATGTATGGATTATAAGCATGAGGCCAATAAGGCCTCTTTTTTTATGATTTTGTTATCATATATTAATGAGGTGAAAAGATGAACATAAAAGAAATGATACAAAAGGATCGACCATATGTGATCAACTATCGAGACATGCCAATGGAATTACAAACGAAATCTAAAGAATTATGTTTCGAATACAATCAAACTAGGCCTACTGAAACTGATAAAAGGAAAAAGATAATTAAGGATTTATTTGCTGAATCCACTGATTTAACAATGATTGAACCTAGTTTTAGATGTGATTATGGTTTTAATATCCACAGTACGGGAATGGCCATAATCAATTATAATTGCTCAATTCTTGATACATCGCCAGTTTTCTTAGGCGATGGAATTTTTATTGCACCTGGTGTTTGTCTAGCTTGTGCAGGTCATCCTTTAGTTCCAGAACAACGCGCCTCCGGAATGGAAACGAGTGCACCAATTCATATAGAAGATAACGTTTGGCTTGGAGCTAATGTTACCGTGCTAGGCGGAGTTACTATTGGATCTGGTAGTGTTATTGGAGCTGGAAGTGTTGTCAATAAAGATATTCCGTCTGGAGTTGTGGCTGTAGGAGCACCATGCAAAGTTTTAAGAAAAATTACTGATGAGGATCGTATTTCGTCAACCATATAGGAGAAATTAAGTGACTTATTTTTTAGTAGTATTGATTGCTTTATTTGGAGCAATGATGAGAACCGTTTTTGGATTTGGTGAAGCTCTTGTAACGATGCCGCTATTAGCTTTAATCTCTTTTAATATTGAATCATCGACGGCATTGATTGGGGCATTGGGTTTAATTGTAGCAATACCCGTTGCTATAAAATACAAGGGTAATATGGACTTCGCAGTTTTAAAGAGGCTTATTATAGGATCTCTTTTAGGTATACCTATTGGTATATTGATCATCAAGTTGGGTTCTCCCAAAATAATAATGAAAACTTTGGGAGCTTTTATTTTAATTTATGGAATTTATAATTTATTTTTTCTTAATAAGAGAAGCCCACTAAATTTCAAAATGAGTGATAGATATGATTACTTAGCTGGAGTTATTTCGGGAATATTAGGTAGTTCGTTTAATAGTCATGGAGTGCCAGTGGTCGTATATGGAACGGCTAAAAAATGGGACGCCTACAAATTGAGAGGAATACTTCAAGGACATTTTGTCTGTGTAGGTGGAATAGTAGTTTTAAGCCAGATCTCTTCTGGAATGTGGAATATGGAAGTTGTTAAATTACTTTTAATAATCGTTCCTTTATTATTAGTAGTGATACCATTGGGGAATTGGATCTCTTCTAAAATAAATAGTTCTGATTTTGTAAAGTATGTTTATATTATCTTGATAATATTTGGAATGATCCTTTTGATAAAATAATAAATTAAAAAAGGGGAATCTTTTTTGGCAGATTATCTTAGATGGATATTGGGTGTTTTAGTGACCTTTACTTTAGTTCCGTATCTTACGGCCAGAGTCGTCTCGTGGATCGGTCATATAGCAAAAAAAACATTAGTGGATAATTTAGGTAATAGTAGTCAACTTGTCGTTGGTGGCTTAGGCGTAATGATCCATGAATTTGGTCATGCTTTTTTTGCTTTTATTTTTGGACACAAAGTTACAAAGGTACAACTCTTGAACATTCATTATCAAAACTCAGGTGCTTTAGGATCGGTTCAGCATTCGTGGAACGAGAATAATATTTACCAACGTTTAGGAAATTTTTTTATTGGTCTGGCACCTTATTATACTTGTTCAGTTGCACTCTACTTATTACAGAGATTTTTATTGAATGCTCAATTCAATTTCAGCAGTATTGGAGTTGAAGCAACGATTAATGCTAATAATTTAGTGGAATCGGTATTGAATAATTTAAAGACAGCATTTGCTAATGGAACTTGGTCAATGATATTAATTTATCTAGTATTAACAATTATGATTGCCAGTACGGGGTATGATTTGAGTGATGCGGATTTTAGTACAGTACATAAAGGTATTATTCCTTGGATAATCGTACAATTTATTATCGGAAATGTTTTTATAATTATTGGAAAAATAGATGTTTTAAATGGTTATTTACTTTACTTCACATCTTTTTCTATTTTGTTTATGGTTCACGCTATTATTAGTATGATATTAGCGATAATTGTAATTAAAGTATTGGGGATCTTTGATATATTTTAAAAAAATAAAAGCCGCCAGATCGGGGAGTCTGGTGGCTTTTTAGTTGAGTTATAAAAATCAACGGGGGGTTGATACAAACAGTTGGGGGATGTTTGTATCTAATATGTATTCTGTCAGCTTTAGAAATTTATTGCTAGATTTTTGCTCAAAAAATTATAAAATTATTTTCATTAAAGAATCCGGAGATTTTAGCTTATATTCAGCCTGTTCAAACTCAGGGTTATTTTTGGCTCCCCATGTTGCCAATGCGAATGGAAGGTTTGCTCCATGTGCGCAACGCATATCATAGATGGAATCACCGATATAAATAGAATTATCTGGTTTAGCATCAAGTAGATCCAAAGCTTTTAAAATTGGATCTGGATTAGGCTTGTGTTTCTTTGTGTCAGAAGCCGTTACGAAAATGTCGAAATACTTATTTAAATTGAATCTTTCAAAGTCGTTTTTTAATTCTTGATGGGTTTTAGAAGTTATTATTCCCAAATTTAAGTTGTCTTTATTTAAGTTACTTAATAGTTCTTCCATGCCATCAAAAACCGTTGAATAGTTTGAATATTGGGCAATTAAAATACGCCATTTTTCTAATAGGTCATTTAAATCATTTTCGTCGTCAGCAAATCGTCTCATCCCATCTTCACCTGGGATTCCAAGAATATAATATAGATCCTCATCTTTAACGGATAAACCCTTTTCCTGTAAAAGCAAAGCTTGGAAAGATTTGATAATAGTATATTCTGTGTCAGTTATTGTTCCGTCAATATCGAAGAGAATGTTTTTTAGCATAGTTATACTCCTTAAATTAGTTATACATATGATTATATCATCATTAATTTTGTCAGTTTCACTAAACAATAGTAGGTAAGAAGATATGAAAACAGAGACGCTTTTATATCTTCTTTTTTAGTATTGAAATATTAAAAAACATTTTTGATATTGTGAATTAAAATCGATATACTTTGTTATTGCAAGCGCTTACTTATTTAGTTAATAAGTGTCTTTTATTCTTAAGTAGTAACTAAAGGAGTGAACAAAGTAATTTACATTAAATTTAGATCATCAAAGCAAGTAAAACTATTCAACTAAAAGAATGCGTCAGGGCATGTCACTTGAAGTGGAAAAGTAGAATTAAATAAAAAAGTATATCTGGAGAGTACACAATAATAGGAACATTTACTAATAATGAATATCGACATATTAGATTGGAAAATTTTAATTTTCATATTGATAATAACTTATTACAAAAAGTTGAAGTCTGATGTCGATGGAGCAAATGATTCAATGAAATTTGCATCTAAATTGGGGAGTTATGGTAATAAAAAAATTAATTCAACTGATTCACCAGAAGACGCTCATAATTATATAGTTTCAATCTAACAGCCATTATTTATAGATTATGCTTATGATAAGTTAATAATTAATATAAAAAATATTTCGTTTGGCAATGTGTCAATTATAACTGATGGAGAACTATTGAACAGAGTCAAAATTAATGATAAATCTAAGACAGTGGTTTTTATTGATAACCATAGAAGAAAAAGAACAAACACAATTTATTTGTTTGTCAAAAAGTGATTTTAAGTACGAAAGGAATGGTGCAACACTGCCAGTTTTATTGTATTAATACAACAACGACGGTGCTTTAGCATTGTTAATAAATACAAGTGTGTTCATTTTGGATAAAGATCTGAAAAGATATAATCCAACAAAGAATGGAGTCAATTTCATGAAAAAAGAATATTGATGGTTGATGTATGTTAATGAAATTGGTGAAAATATGATAGAAGTTAAGAAAGATCATACTATGCTTTATTGGATAGTAATGAATGCATTATAAAAGGTCCCCCATTATCTCCTTATTTAGTAGAAGGTTAAGGTATAATACCTTTAGGGAGATGATGGCATGAATCAAACACCATATACTTTTCAGGATACTGATGCTTTTAAAAGTACAGAACAGTTGATTATCAAGGGGCGATATTTTGCTACGATGGTTTCAGATGATTTTAATACATTTGAACCAAAAAAAAGGAATATTCATAAGATTTTGAATATTAAAAACAAGCTACTTGTACCGGAATTATTAGCGGTCAAAAGAGAACGGATGTCTAAATCATTATTTGCATTTTTTAGAGGGACAGCTGATGTAATGCATTATGATTTAGCAAGTCATTCAGATAGCGCAATCAAAGTTTTGATCGGTGGGGATGCTCATTTAGGAAACTTTGGTTTTTATGGTTCTTCTGAAGGGCAATTACTATTTGATATGAACGATTTTGATGAAGCGCATTTAGGTTATTGGGAATATGATCTCAAGCGATTTTTGGTCAGTGCACTCTTAGTTGCACGGTCACATTCTTTTGAAGAAACTGATATTCAAGAATTTCTCTTAGGTGTAGTTCATACGTATTTTGATACGTTAAAACATATGACTAAGATTTCAGAAATGAAGCGTTTCATTTTACCTAACACGTTGCAAAATATTACCGAAATTTTTGGTAATTTAAAGGATAATGAGGAATATTTTCAAAATTCATTTGAAAAAATGATTACTAAAAGTATCAAGAAGGCTCAAAGAAGCAATTCTAAGTTAGTGATCGAAAAATATACCATTTTGAATGAAAAAGGCGAAAGAAGATTCGAAGAAAACAAGCCAGTTACACAGCATATTACTAAAGAAGATTTTGATTCTTTGGTTAAGGGTTACAATGAATATAAAGAAAAGCAAAAAAGTGACGTTAGGCTATTTCTTGAAGATTTCAATATTATAGATGTTGTTAGACATAGCGTTGGTGTAGGTAGTGTAGGTACTTTATGTTATCTGATATTGTTACAAGATTTGGATAAAAACTACTTAGTTTTACAAGCTAAACAGGCCTTGCCAATTTACAATGTTGAAGGTTTATATTCCGATAAAAAAGTAAGTCAGGGACAAAATATTGTCGATAGTCAACTTATTTTACAAAGTGCTTCGGACCCGTTTTTAGGAGCTTTTGATACTGACAAATACAGCTTTTATATGCGTCAGTTTAAGGATATGAAATCTTCGATCAATTTAGATAAACTAGATTATGCTTCTTTTGAAGATTATGTAACAGTGTGTGTGATTCTGCTTGCCAGAGCTCACTCTCATTCACCAAATTATCCATTAATTATAGGATTTGGTGCTGAGTATCAAGATCTGGATAATTCTTTGATGAATTTTGCCAACAGCTATGCAAAGCAAGTTGAGTATGATTATGATTCATTTAAGAAGGAACTGGAAAATAAAAACTAAATATTATAATAGGGATTTAAGCTGGTTGTTATTCGATAATAGAGTGATCGACCAAGCTTATAACAAAAAAGTTCCACTACTTGAAAAACTGCGCTTTTTGTCGATTGCGTCAAATAACTTAGATGAGTTTTTTCGCGTAAGAATGCACAATGTTTACAGTATGATAGCTCGTAAAAAACGTGATCGAAGAACAGGTTTAGACGGGGTGGATCTATTAAGTTTTATTTATGACTTCAATTCACGAAATATTTCTAAACAATATCAAGCACTTGGTATTGTCTTAGATGATATTAATGAACGGGGGATTTTTAAGCTTTCGTATTTTTCTGACGTTAGTGATAAAGAAAAAGAATATCTAAGGTCTTACTATTCAAAAAATATTTCTAAAAAAATCAAAGTTGTAGAATTTAGTCTAGCTAAAAAGTCACATAGTAACTTAAATATTTTATTGCGGTCTAAAGATCAAATATTTACAGCTGAGATTCCAGATGACTTGGATAGGTTAGTAGAGACCAATGTTCCTAATCACTTTGTTTTGTTGGAAGACTTAATAATTAATAGTGCAGAAGATCATTTTAAGAAAAATAAGATTGTTAATAGTTATATCTATCGTTTAACTTTTGATAAAAATAAACGATATGACTTTTTAGATAAAAGTTTAAGTGATGATGAGTATCTTGATAACATGACAGACTATTTGACCAATAATGGGCATAGGAAAGTAACTAGAGTCGAATTTGTTAGTCATGATGATCCTAAAGATCGTGTATTCTTCAGTTCACTTTTTGGTATTAGTAAGAAGAGCGTCTATGAAATTTGTGGTCCTTTAGATTTAAGAGTGTTAGATAAACTCTTTAAAAAATATCGTGATAATCCAAAATTGGTCTTTGCTCCATTTACAGGACTAACTTGGCGTGATTCAAAAGATATTTTGAATTATTTAGATAGTAAATCGTTATTTGTAAATTATCCGTATGATTCATTTGACATTTTTTTGAAATTTTTAAAGGCTGCTGTACATAGTGAAAAAACTACTGCGATTAAGATGTCGATATATCGTACTGAAAAAAATTCGCATGTAGTTAGCCTATTAAAAGAGGCTGCCAATAAAGGGATTAAGGTCACAGTCATTGTTGAGTTAAGAGCTCGTTTTGATGAGCAACATAATTTGATTGTTGCTGATGAGTTAGAAAAAGCAGGCTGTAAAATTTTATACGGAGATCGAGTAAATAAGGTTCATGCTAAAATTTGCTTGGTTGAACAAGGTAAAACGGGTTACGTACAGATAGGTACTGGTAATTATAATGCAATTACTTCGAAAGTTTTCTCTGACGTTAGCTTCTTTACTAGTAACATACAGTACGTTAATGATGCTAAATTATTTTTTGAAATAGTGGCTGGGAAAAATGTTGACGACTTTAAGTTGTTGTCAACATCACCAAATGGTATAAAGCAATTGGTCCTCCACAAAATCAGAAAAGCTACAAGGAATTATCTTCGTACAGGTAAAGGGGAGGTATTCCTTAAAGTTAACGGATTAACCGATATTGATATTATTAATGGTATATATGGTGCTGCGCGTTTGGGGCTACCCTTTAGAATTATCGTGCGTGGTTCATGTTCACTTAAATTAGGACTATGTGGCGAAAAAGAAAATATCATCGTCAAAAGTATTGTTGGTGAACTTTTGGAACACAGTAGAATTTACAAATTTGATTATGGTAATGGAGATGACGAAATTTGGATCTCATCAGCCGATTTGATGACCAGAAATCTTGATCGTCGTGTTGAAATTGCCGCTCCAATCGTTGAAGAACCATCAAAAAAGGTTCTAAGAAAAATGATTAAATTGTATATGAAAGATTCTGCTAACTCTTACTATCTTAATGAAGATGGTGAATATATTAAGACCAATAAGTTTTGGAATATTTCAGCTCAACAAACTTGGTTGAGACAAATTAAATGGAAAAAATATGTTTAATAAAAACACTACTGAAAATAATTATTCGGTAGTGTTTTTGTTTGGGTTATTATGGAACAATACAGTATCAAGCTAGGGGGGATTTTTATGAAGTTTACTTTGGCTTCTTTAAATGATTTGGATGAAATCATGAATATAGAAAGACAAGGTTTTAATGCTGCTGAGGCGGGAAGTATCAAATCATATCGCGACAGAATAGTGAAATTGCATGATACGTTTTTGACAGTTAGAAATGATTTGAATAAAGTAATAGGATTTGTTGTTGGACCAGCAGTTAATGAACGATTTATAAAAAATGACATGTATGAAACTACTCCAAATAATTTGTCTAAAGGAGGTCACCAATTAGTTTTTACGATTGCTATTGATCCAGATTATCGTGGACAAGGTATCGGCAGCAAATTGTTGAGTGAATTTGAGAAAATAGCACGTAAAGATAATAGAGAAAGTATAGCTCTGACTTGTTTAAAGAATAGAATTACTTTTTATGAAAAAAATGGATTTACCAATCTTGGTGTTGCCGATTCAAATCATGGTGATGAAGTTTGGTATAACATGGAAAAAATTATCGAATAAATATTCTATTGATTTATTTTTGATGGGGGACTTAGGTTGAAAAAGGATAGACGAAATTTAGTGGCAATTGCAATGTTGTTATCGAATATGATGACGGGAATGGATGCAACAATTATAAATACGGCATTGCCAGCAATTACAAGTGAATTAGAAGGATTAGAATACATGGGTTGGATAGTTGCTACATATTTATTAGGATTAGCTGTTTCCACACCTTTATGGAGTAAATTTGGAGAACATCAAGGCAATAAGAAAGCTTATATTTATGCGACGATTATATTTGCTATTGGAGCTATTTTTCAGGGAATGGCCTCTAATATTCAGTGGTTCATAATTGCGAGAGTGATAATGGGGATTGGTGGTGGAGGAATGAATACAATTCCGTTTATTGCGTTTGCTGATATGTATGAAGACTTAACCAAAAGGTCGCAAATTATAGGATTATCGGCAGCCCTCTTTAGTATTGCTTCAATTATTGGTCCACTTGTTGGTGGATGGATCATCGATACATTAACGTGGCGCTTAGTATTTTATTTGAACGTTCCAGTAGCGTTATTATCAATTACTGTTTTAACGATATTTTATGAAGATACTAAACGCAACGCTTCTGGTAAAAGTGTTGATTATAAAGGTGCAATATTACTTGTTGTAAGTTTGATTTTGATTCTTACCGGTATTCAAAGAATTGGTAAATCCTCCACAGCATTGGTGATTTTATTATTGATTTTAGGCATAATTACAATTTTATGTTTGATAGATGTTGATAAAAAGGCAGAAGATCCTATTATACCTAGTAGACTTTTTAGTAATAAAGATCTGATGATCGATTATGGATTGTTTATTATCATTTGGGGGTCATTTGTTGCTATTACTACGTATCTTCCTGTTTGGGCGCAAGGAGTATTGGGTGTCAGTGCTTTAATCGGTGGGATGACGCAAATTCCAGGTGCAATAACTAATATTATTGGTTCAGGGTCGGTATCCTTTTTTCAAAGTAAATCGAATAAATATTTAATCGTGTCTGTAGGGATAGTTTCAATTTTATTATCATTCATTTGTATTATTATGTCTGGTCAAAATACACCATTTTGGTTGCTTTTAGCAGCAGGTGGCTTTGAAGGATTTGGATCAGGTGTTATCTATAATGTTTTACTAGTGAATGTCCAAGCTGATGCAGAAAAAAGAGATATTCCTACAGCAACTTCTTTGGCATATTTATTAAGAGTTATTAGTCAAACGTTGATGTCATCTATTTATGGAATAATTTTGAATCACGCATTGATGAATGGAATCAAAAAATCGCACAATACTATTACAATGAATATGTTGACAAAATTGAATAGCGCTAGATCTGCTAAAGAATTGCCACAGACATTATTGCCATCAATGAGAAAAATATTATACACTGGCTATCAAAACATCATGTTGACTGGATTGACTCTTATTATTATTTCGATGGTAGTTATTATATGTATGCTTGTGCATTATCATAGACATAATTATGGTGAAAAGGTTAAATTGGAATAAAGGGGGATGATATTGTATGCAAACAAAGGCAGTTGTTATTGAAAGTTATGGAGATAGTAGTAAGTTTGAAGATCAAATGGTTGAAATACCAGATTTGAAACCTAAGCAAATATTAATAAAGGTATCTGGAAGTTCAGTTGCACCATTTGATATTGCTGTTCGAAGTGGTGTCTTTAAAAATGATTTTAAATTAGAGATGCCTGCCATAACTGGAACTGATGTAGTTGGTAAAGTGGTTGATAAAGGTTCAGAAGTTAGTAAGTTTGAAGTTGGTGATTTAGTTTGTGGAATGGTAGGTGTTAAAGGCTTTGGAGCCTATTCTGAATACGCTATTTTAGGACAGAGTAAAGCTGCCAAGGTTTTTGAGAATATTCCTATAGAAGTGGCTGCTTCGTTACCAATGACTGCGATACCTGCATATAATTCCTTATTTGATTTAGGACACTTAAAGGCCGGAGAAAAAGTTTTGATCCATGGTGGAGCTGGCGGTGTTGGTTCAATGGCCATCCAACTGGCTAAAAACATTGGTGCAAAAATTTATACTACTGCGGGTTCTAATGAAGAACAATTAAAGAAATTTGGTGCAACAAGAGTTATTAACTACCATGATGAAAGATTTGAGGAAGAATTATCAAATATTGATTTAGTTATAGATACTGTAGGTCATTTTACTTATAAACATAGTTTTGAGGTTTTAAGAAGTGGTGGTCGCTTAGTATCGTTGGTAGAAGAACCAGATGATAAATTAGCAACTAAATATAAAGTCAGTGCAATGTACTTAAGTGGAAAGTTTGATAATCCTTTAGATAAGGTAATTAAGTTAGTATCAGATGGTAAGGTTAAAATAAATGTTCAACAAACATTTCCTCTAACAGCTGATGGAGTTAGGGAAGCTCAGGACTACTATGAAGATAATCATGTATTTGGTAAGGTAGTTTTGTTGAAATAATAAAATACTATTTAATATAAATACCCCAGCAATCCAGTTTAGATTGCTGGGGTATTTGAGTTAAGTGAATTTCTTCATTCGATTTTTGAATTTAGCCACTTGATCAATAGGCTGGCTACAACTTTTTGTTGATCAGAATTTTTAATGCTGGCTTTATTATCACCTTTTTGCTTACCATAGCTACCAAATCCGGCGTGATTACCGCCATTTATTACTAAATATTTAGTAGAAGGTGGTAGTAATTTTTTGGCTTTTTTATAGTTCTTTTTATTAAGTATACCATCTTGGCTGGCTGTAATTGATAAAACGGGTACTTTAAAATGTCTTAAATTGGTCTGTTTTTCTGGATAACTGGCTAAGAAGAATATACCACGTAATTCTTTCTTGTTTTTTACGGCATACCTAGCAGCCATCGTTCCACCAAGTGAATGACCACCAATTATATACGGCTTGTTAGATTGAACTTTTGAAGCCGCATTTGCATTCATAACTGCTAAATCAAGGGGAAAGCGGACGATGTAAACGGAATAACCTGCTTTAGAAACTTCATTAGCCCAGATACTATAACTTTTTGGTTCTACTAAAGCACCTGGATAAAAAATAACTGCGGGCCGAGTGTCATCACCCTGAAATTTAATACTATTGTCGACCGTAGTAGCTGGTATAGCAGCATTCATAGCTGCATTCGAGGGTTGATATTCTTTATTTTTTATAACAAAGTAAGTGGAAGTTACTATTACAAAGATAACTAATACAATAGCAATTAACCACTTAATAAATTTCTTCATATTATCTCCTTGTTAATCAGTAATTATGGGATTACGGTGTATCCATTTATCATCATGTGCAGCATTACATAAGAAGTCTGCAACATCACTACGACTTATCATAGGTAATCCGTGCATTTTAATATGATCATCGACTTTATATTTTCCTCTTGCTTGTCCATTCGTTAAAGTTGAAGGATAAACAATCGTCCAATTTAGTTTACTTGCGTGGATAATTTGTTCAGATGCTTTCTTATTATCGTAGATGTTTCTTAAAAACGTTTTGTAGGCAATCTTTTGAGTAGCAGAGGCGTCTTTAAAAGTTTCACCTACACCAAAAGATGATAACCAAACTAAACGTGGGACCGCTGTATGATTACAGGAGTTTACTATTGAGACAGCAGCTCTAGTAAATAAATTGTGTGCATGAATCGATCCACCACGACCTAAAGTTGAAATGACGGCATCTTGTCCGATCATAGCTTTTTCTAGTTCAGCAGTCAGTATTGCGTCTCCAGTTATGATATTAATTTTATCTTTGATGTCATTCAAAGATTCGGTGTGTCTAGCAAAAGCGGTAACAGTATCACCCAATTTTAGTGCTGATTCAATTGTTCTTCTGCCAGTCAAACCGGTTGCACCAATAATTAAAATTTTCATTTGGTTCGCCTTTTCTCTAATAATTTGATGGAAACCTATTACTCACATTTTATTTTTTTGCGGACTGATAAGCAACTAAATGTAGTTAAAAATAAAAAACAACCAATCAATTAGTTGTTTTTAATATTCCGCGTCATAATTTTGGTCAGATTGATCATCAGTGTGATTTTCCCATTGCGTACCCTTATCAGTCATATTGCCATTGTGGTCCATTAATCCTCGATCCATCATACTTTCAGTTTGTTTTTCACCGAAAGTTTCCATGTATTCCGGAGTGCTTTTTAATGCGTCGTATGCTGACATTCCATCGTGTTCTGATTTGTATGCGGCTGGTGACATTCCATATTTATTGATAAATCCTGTTAAAGTATTTTCATCATAAGAAATATTGCTATTTTGTTGATTAGAATTAGGTGGCTGTTGAGTTGCTTGTTGTATAGGCTGATTGTTTTGTTGCAGATTAGTTGTTGGTTGTTTTGTATTAGAAGAGTCGGTGTTTTGTTTTTCAGGAGTTTTCTTTTTCGTCACCTTTTTTTGTTTCTTCTTATGCGTATTCTTCTTTTTAGTTACCTTAGTCGTGTCGCTTTTATGAGTTTGTGAAGACTGTTTATTGTTGTTGGAACATGCCGTTAGTGATAGGACGGTTATTAATAGCAATCCACAGTTAATTATTTTTTTCATAGTTACCCCCATAACATATGTTTTCTATATATAGAATAAATTATCGAAATAGGAATGTAAATTGCTATATAATTTATTTAAATTTATTTGGACTGAGAGGTTTTATATTTGAAAATATATTTTGCTGGTTCAATTCGTGGTGGTAGAAGCGATGTTGATATTTATAAAAAGATAATTGATCATTTGAATAAAAATAATAAGGTTTTAACAGAACACGTTGGTGATTATAACCTGTCTATTGAAGGTCAAAAACAATTATATAATGGCTATATTCGAAATAGGGATATAGATTGGTTAAAAGAAAGTGATTTAGTCGTTGCGGAAACAAGTAGTCCTAGCCTAGGAGTGGGATATGAGCTAGCTTATGCTGAAAGAATTGGAAAACCAGTCATTATTTTGCATAATAAAAATAAGAGTCAACTATCTGCAATGATAGAAGGCTCTAGTTATTTTAAAGATATCAATTACTATAAAACGATTGAAGAAGCTATTGAAATACTAGACAAGAAGATTTCAAGACAATGTTAATTATAGAATAACCATAGCAACAGAAATTAGGTTGTTTAAAAAGTGGAGAAAAATATTGTATTTAATATCCCCAAATCTTATATAGGCCAGTGCTAAAATAACACCCATTAAAATATATGGAATGATAGACAGATCAAAACTTTGCACGTGCGCTAGACCGAAAACAATAGAGGTAGTTAGAACGTACCAGAAAGATGTTTTTATATCCGTTATTTTAGGGAAGAATAACTTGGCAAACAAACCACGAAAGATAATTTCCTCAACTATTGGTGCTAAAAATACAGTGGTAATAACAGTATTTATTAAATTGTTATGAAGTTGATCTAATATGACTTTTTGATTGCCAGATTCTGGGAAAAGACTATCTAAATTACCTGCAGCAATTATTGCAACGATGAATATAGATAGTTCTATATAGGTTCTTTTAGTTACATTTGTTTGGAGAGAGAAATCTTTAGTAAAGTAGGTCCATAATTTGTAAATTAAAAATCCAAAAATGATTAAACCAAATATTGTTAATATCATATAATCAAACTTACTTTTAATTACGGTATCTATGATGAATGGGATCGTACACAGTTGATAAATAAACAGGAAAAAAATGATAATAAAGCTTTTTCCAATAATATTTTTCATGTTGCCACCTTCTTAGTGGTTATATTTTTAAGGAAGTTATACAACTTATTTTATTATTGGTGGTAGTTTTAAGCCTTGTTAGGTAGGTACTAAAATAAAAAAACGTTAGTCATTTTGACTAACGTTTAATTAGGTCCCCACAGACTAATTATTTTTATTTTGACTATCTATGTTTGAATTTATAAAAATCAAGAATGTTTTTAAATCAGCTTTTTGAGCCTCATTGAATCTAATTGAACTACATCGATTGGGCAAGTAGGGTTCGAACCTACAAATTACGGATTCAGAGTCCGTGGCCTTACCGTTTGGCGATTGCCCATTAACATTAAAATTTTATAAAAAGATTGTCTTTGTGTCAAGTTAAAAATATGCGCAACTTATCATTATTAATGTGTTATCTTATATATCAGGAGTGATCGATAAATATATTGTGAGGTGAACAAATGGATAAAAGTAAGATTTTAGTAAGCACAACAGAAAATATACCTGGTGTTGAATATGAAATCATTGGCGAAGTTTTTGGTATTACTACTCAATCTAAAAATGTTGTTAAAAACATTGGTGCTGGTTTGAAGAACTTGGTCGGTGGTGAAATCAAAGCTTATACAGAGTTACTATCTGAGGCTCGTGACATTGCAATTGATCGTATGCGTAATAACGCTGTTGAAATGGGTGCAGATGCAGTGGTAATGATGAGATTTGATTCAGATTCTATTAGTCAAGATATGGAAACGGTAGCTGCATATGGTACCGCCGTAAAATTTAAGTAAGGTGAAATTATGTCTTTAGAATATAACAGGAATACTTTGTCTGCTTGTACAAGTATTTTAATTGGAAAAAAAGCAACAATTGATGGCTCAACAATTGTGGGTCGTAATGAAGATTCACAAGCATCGTGGCCTAAGCATTTTGTTGTGCATGAACATACTGAGTTTCCCGAGGCTCAAAAGTTCATTTCTAAAGCTAATGGCTTCCAAATGGATCTTCCTAAGGTTAGCTACAAATACACAGCGACACCTGAATGGACTTTTAAAGAAGGTTTGTTTGAAGAAGACGGCTTTAATGAATACGGTGTAGCAATGAGTGCGACCGAGAGTGCTTATTCGAATCAACAAGTTTTAGGTGCCGATCCATTAGTTGAAGATGGAATTGGTGAAGAAGCAATGATCACAGTTGTCTTACCATATATCAAGACTGCTAGAGAAGGCGTGTTACGTCTTGGTGAAATAATTGAAAAATATGGTACGTGTGAGACAAACGGAATTATTTTCTCAGATAAAAATGAGGTTTGGTATTTTGAAAATGGATCAGGTCATTATTGGGTAGCTCAACGTATTCCTGATGATAGCTACGCAGTTGTAGCAAATCAATTGGCCATTCAAGAAATAGATTTCAATAATCGTAATGACTTTATTTATCGAGAAGATATAATCGAGTTTGTTAATGACAACAATTTAAATCCTGAAAAAAAGGGATTTAACTTTAGAAAAATATTTGGTACACATGACGAATCGGATGAGGTCTACAATACTCCGCGTGTTTGGTGGGGACAGCAATTTCTTTCTGGAAGGTCTGAGGAGAGTCCGGAAAGTGAAGAGCTATCGTTTATAAAACATGCTGACAGATTACTTAGTGTTGATGATGCGCAAGATTATTTATCTTCTCATTATCAAAAAACTGAGTTTGATCCTCTGAAAAAGGGAACTAACAGTAAAAAATATCGTCCTGTAAGTCTTGCTAAGACACAAGAATCACATGTCTTACAAATTAGACCTGATATGGATACTGATATTGCATGTATTCACTGGTTAGCTATGGGAGTATCATCTCAAAGCGTATATGTACCTTTTTATTTAGGTATGACAGATACACCAGATGAATATAAGATCGGTGAGTTACCTTACGATAGTAAGTCAGCTTATTGGACTTATAAATTGGCCGGTGTATTGTTAGATTCTCATTACGCTGAATTTGGAAAGATGTATCAAGAAAAACAAAAGAATATCAATATTACTTTACGTAAAATGTTACGTGATTTTGATATGAAAGCTTTGAGCAAGGATACTGAAGAATTACCACAATTTTTGACAGATGCATCATTCCAACTATCTAAGACGGCTTTGGATGGTTATAAAGAATTGATTGCACGCTTAATTACGGACTCGACTGATTTTTCACCCTTAAACTTCAAGCATGATAGCAATTTATAATTGCACATTGAAAATTTAATAAGGGGATTTTTTTACTATGAATGATGGTAGTTCGACAAAAAAGACCATTACATTATTTGCGTTAATAATGATGATCTTTACGTCGGTTTATGGATTTGCTAATACCACAGTGGCTTATGAACAAATGGGTCTAGCAAGTATTATTTGGTATATTTTTGCGGCTATTTTCTTTTTCCTACCTGTAGGATTTATGATGGCCGAATATGGTTCTGCTTTTAATGAATCACAAGGTGGAATTTATTCTTGGATAGAAGGAGCAGTTGGACCTCGTTTTGCTTTTACTGGTACGTTCATTTGGCTTGCTTCTTGGGAAGTTTGGCTAGTTTCAACTTCATCTAAAGTGTGGATTCCATTATCTACTTTTTTTGCGGGACATGATGTAACACAAACTTGGCACTTATTTGGTTTAAACTCTAATCAAGTTATTGGAATTTTGGCTGTATTTTGGATTTTGGTGATTACTTATACTGCTACTAAAGGTGTCGATAAGATTTCAAAAATTTCATCTTTTGGTGGAACAATGATGATCGTATTGAATGTCTTATTTTTAGTTCTAAGTATTAGTATGATTTTTCTTTCAGGGTTCCATACAGCTGAACCAATACATGGTTTCAGTACTTTTATACACTCAGCAAATCCAGCTTTTGCTTCACCAGTTGGTATGGTTTCATTCGTTGTCTATGCTATCTTTGCATACGGTGGTATGGAGTCAATGGGTGGTGTTACAGACAGTATGAAAAATCCTAAACGTGATTTTCCACGTGGTGTATTGATTTCTGCTGTAGTAATTGCTGTACTTTATTCTTTGACTATTCTTTTATGGGGTGTCAGCACTAATTGGCATGCAATTATTGGTAAAGACGGTGTTAATCTGGGTAATATTACTTACGTTATGATGAGTAATTTAGGATATACCTTTGGTCAACACATTGGACTTAGCCATGCTGCTGCCATTACAGTTGGTGAGTGGATGGCTCGATTCACTGGACTAGATATGTTTATCTTGTATCTGGGTTCATTCTTTGTTTTGATCTATTCACCAATTAAATCTTTTGTTCTAGGAACACCTAAAGATTTTTGGCCAGAACGTATAACAAGAGTAAACAAACATGGAATGCCATCTAATGCAATGTGGGTTCAAGCCATATTTGTTGCTGTTGTTATTATTTTAGTTGATTTTGGCGGTAGAAACGCTAAAGCACTATATAATGTTTTAACATTGATGGCTAATGTTTCAGCTACTGTGCCATATATATTCTTGGTTGGTGCATATCCATTTTTCAATTTGAATGACAAAATTGAAAAGCCTTATTCTTTCTACAAGAATAAAACTTGGATGTGGATCACTACAGTTGGGGTATTGTTTGTTATTACTTTTGCGGTAATCTTTACTTTGATCGAACCAATTCTAGAACACGCTTATATGGATGCATTCTGGACCATTATTGGACCAGTATTGTTTGGTATTATTGCATTGATACTTTATGGTAGATATTCACATAAAAAGAAAAATACTATTTAAATTAAAGAGGCTGTGACAAAAGTCCTAAGAAAAAAGATCAGAACGTGGAAATCGTAAGA
>NZ_AZDG01000025.1 GCF_001434665.1 Companilactobacillus tucceti DSM 20183
ATAATCATCAGATGAATTATTGTATTTCATCTGACAACCATAAAGGGATTATCGCATGTTATAAAATAGATTTTTTCATTTTTTTTCAATTTAGGATAGAAATCATTATTAATATTGTAGATTTTATTAAGATGTCTTAAAGTAACAAAAAAATTACAATTTTTTTTAACTTCTAATAGAATCCTGAGTATGATGAGTGGATCAATATTTAACAGGAATTCATCATAATGATTTATATTAAATATATTAAGCTTTTCCGATACATCCCAAGGAATTTCGCTATGATCAAGATATTGAGGATTATCATCTTCCGAATAATTATATTTCTCTTTAATATTAATTTTATAGAGAATTTTAACTAAACTCTCAAAATCAATTTTGTCAATTATAGAATTCGAGTAGGAATTAATGTATTCCTCGTACTTTTTTTTAGTATTTTGGAATGTATATCCAAGCATATTTAGACGTTCTTTTACATCAAATCCGATTTTTGAATAACCCATTTTCATTTCATAATTATTATTATCGTATATATATTTTACTAATTTTTTATCACTTGAGGTAAATAAAGGACAATAATTTTCATCGCTCATATACCCTTTGTTAAAATCTATTTCAAAATTACCTATACTAAAAAAAAGATATGAATTTTCATTTTCCACTAAAATCACCTTATTCCATAACGATGTTCAAACCAAACAACTAAACAACTACCAATAACAATAAGTCCGATTGCAGCAGCGTGCCAATACTTATTACGCATAAATATTGCAATATATTCACGAATAATGGCATTTGGTAAGAAGAATCTAGCTGTATGAGCTCCGACACCGTCAGCTTTTAATCCTGCCTGTTTAGCAACCATACCGGCTCGGAAAGTATGGTATCCATTGGTAACAAAGATTGTATTAGGATCACTAGTTTGTTCATCGATAATTTTTTTAGAATAAAGCATATTTTGGTAAGTATTCTTAGATTCGGTTTCGGCGATGCCATTTTCCTTTGGTAAACCTTGTTTCAAAGCATATTCCAACATGGCCGTACCTTCTGGAATAAGCTCATCTCCACCTTGTCCACCTGAAAAAATCATTTTGGCAGCTTTACCTGTTTTTCTTAATTGTTTGTAATAAAATTTCATCCCTCGATCAATTCTTTGAGCAAGTAACGGAGAGACTTGATTACCATTCAATAGTCCAGCACCTAAAACGATAATATAATCTTGATTTAACTTAGGACGATTAAATTGATATAGCACAAGCATGGTCAAATAATTGTAGAACCAAAATATTACATAAAACAAAATGGCATTAGAAATCATAATAACTAAACTGGACCAATGACTAGGTAGTCGATTATTAATTTCGTTAGTAAAGAATGGTAGGACCAATATGGCTATTCCTAGAACTAATGTCAGCATGTTTGCTAATGAATGACTTTCACGTTTCCAAACTATTAAGGCATTCCACAATAATAGTAAGGCTTGTAGGGCAAACAAGAAGGTTATAATTATTAGAAAGATAACAAAGATCCCAACGCTTATTACAATTAATGGATGATTATTTATTCCCAAAATTGTCATGGCTAAAACTGGTAAAAATGTATACAAGAACAATGAAAACCAAATTCCATTACTTAAACGTCTTTTGTCTTTATGGTAAGCAACTGCAAAACAAATCCCAAAGAATATTGGTATTATCCAAGCCCAATAAAGGACCGTTGGAATAGGTACCCAAACTTCCTGATTCATAAAATTTCCCCCAAATTATTTAGTAACTATCTTAACTGTACTACGACCGTCACCAATTTTTTTAATTAATACTTGTTGTCCAATAGTAGCTTTCATTGTTTCAATATGACTGATAACACCGACCATTCTATTTTCGCCGATAGTCTCTAAGGCCGACATAGCTTTGCCCAATGTTTCGTCATCTAAAGAGCCAAATCCTTCATCAATAAATAGCGCATCAATTTTAACACCATTAGCTGATGACTGAACGACTTCACTAAGTGATAGAGCAATTGATAAGGCAGCAATAAAAGTTTCACCACCTGATAAAGTATCAGAAGAGCGCGTCGCACCAGTTTCGTTGTCATAAACATTTATATCTAATCCATGGTCAGTTCGTTTATCTGATCCTTGCTCAGCAATTTCAAAGCTGTAGCGATTATTAGATAGTAGATTTATGAATGTATGATTGGCGTAATCAAGAACTTTTCTTAAATAATTTTGTACGACATATGTTTGAAGCTGTAATTTTTCATCATTGCCATCTTTACCCGTTATAACGTTGTATAACCCGGTTATTTCGGATAATTTCTTATTAAAATCACTTTGATTATCAGTGATTTTTTTGATTTCTAGGTAAGTCGATTGAAAATTATCATAAGTCAATTTCAATTGAACGGCTTTATTGACGGCAGCCTTATTGAGCTCTTTTTGATTATTCAAATTTTCTGTTAAATGATCAATATCTGGTATTTTCAAGTCTTTCAATTGTTCACTTATCGTCTTGATATCTCTATCCAAAAGTTCTTTTTCTTTATTGTATGAAGAAACTGATTCCTTTAATTGTGAATCAATGTCATCGTTTATTTCTTGGATCCAATCTTTTAATTGAACAGAATCATTAGTTTTAGCATCTTTAGAATTAAGACCATCATCTAGAACTGTCTGTAATTCTTTGATATCAGTGATTTGTTTCTGAATTTGTTCAGTAATATCGGTTGTTTGCGTTTGAATAGAGGATAAAGCCAGCTCACTTGTATGAGCTTGATTTTTAGAATCTTCTAATTGCTCTGTATATGTTTTGATGGCTTGTTTTAAAGTTGTTTGTTCAGATGATAATTCTTCACTAGTTTTTTTGTTGTTGGAAACTTGTTTTGATAGTTCTTTTAAATCATTCTCAAAAGTAGTTTGTTTAGATTTAGACTCGGCCAAATTTAATTGGATATCAGAAATAGATTTTTCAGTTTCTTTTAGTGAATCTTTTAGATCGGTTATTTCTTTATTCAATTTTTCTGCATTTTTAAGGGTGTCATTTACCAAAGTTATTTGTTCGTCAAAAGAGTCCTTAATACTATGTAAGTCATATTCTGTTGGTAAATATTTTTTGGATGAGTCGTTTAATAGTTCGTTGTATTTATTAGTTAATGTTTTAGTTGTAGATTCTAAGTCAGCCTTTTTGGTAGAAATTTCAAGGTTATTCTCGTCAAAGCTATTTTGAGTTGATTTCAAAGATTGTTCAGCGGCTGCGTAATTTTTTTGAGAAGTATCAACTGCTTCAATTGATTTCTTTAGTTCTGCTTCATCTGCTTGCACTGTTTTAACAACATTAGGGTGACTAGTTGAACCGCAGACGACACAAGGTTGTCCTTCTACTAGTTCTTGTTGTAGTTGTGCGATCATCAAAGATTGTCTAGTTCCAATTTTTTCTTGATAATCTTTTTTAGCTACTTCTAAATTATCTTGTTTGATTTTAAGATCAGAAGTTAGTGTAGTGTTTTTCGATTGTAAACTGGTTAATTCTGATTTTAAGTTGTTTTTTGTATTATCAATTGGAGACAATGTATCTATAAAGGCACTTTTTTCATCTATCAATGAATCTTTTTGTTCTTGTAAATCACTTGTATTAACTAATTGCTTTTCTTTTGATTCAATTTCAGTAGTTAATTTAAGTGATATTTGAGTTTGTTCTTTTAGATTTGATTCAATAGAAGTTATTTGTGGATTTATAGTTTCTAATTCTTGATGGATTTTTTCAACACGAGTAACCAGTGGTATTAAATTGGCAAGTTCATCAATACGCTTATTCTTAAGGTCAATATCTGATTGTTGATTGGTTAATTTGTTAAGGTTAAGGACTGCAAGGTCGTAGTCTTTTTTTGTAGATTCTAATTTTTTATCAATATTCTTTTTATTTTTTAAACTTTGTTCTTTTTCCGACTTGGTCTTGTTTAAGTCACGTATAGTGTCTTTAAATTGATCAGCCCAATCTAATTCAGCAATATGTTGTTTTTGTACTTCTATGTTTTCTTTTTTATCAATAATATTTACTTGATATTGTTTCTTTAAGTCCTCTAAATGCTTAAATTTATTTTGAAGTTCTTTAGCATCTTGTAGCTCTTTATCAACTTTATTTAAATTGTTAGCAATTTTATCAGATTCGGCTTGAGCAGATTCAGCTTGAGCTTTTTTTGTATCGACCAACTTTTTCAAAATCACAATTTTTTGATCAGTTGCCTCATGATTTAATTTTTCTAAATCCTCATCGCTCAATTTCATAGAATTGATTTGAGTTTTTAATTCTGTTTCAAAGTCAGTACTTTGTTGTTTTGCGGCATCGTATTTTTCTTTTAGTTTATGGGTAAATGCGGTAAATATTTGTGTACCAAAAATATTTTTTAGAATTGATTCTTTATCACTAGTTTTGGCTTTTAAAAATTCAGAAAAATCATTTTGTGGCAGTAGGATAATTTTTCTGAATTGATCGGCATTTAATTTTAAAATATCAGAAATTTCATTACCAACATCTTTAGGTTTACTAGCAATGCTTTGTGTTTCTGGACCGTCCACTTTATCGACTACCCCTAATGTAGCAGTAGCTTTTCTTATGGTAAGTCCTTTACTCTTGGTCTTTTTCTCCAACACTTGTTCAGGAGTGCGTTCTACTTTGTATAGATTGTTCCCTTGTTCAAAATAGAAAGTAACGCTAGTTTGAGCATTGTTTGGTGCAAACTGACTGCGCATTTCCTTAGCATCACGGTCACTTGTCGTACTTCCAAATAGGGCAAATGTCATAGCATCAAAAATAGTTGATTTACCGGCACCAGTATCACCACCAATTAAAAATATTGGGGCTTCTTCCAGTCGTCTAAAATCAATAATTGAGTGTTCATGTGGCCCAAAATAGTTCATCTCTAAATAAACTGGTTTCAAAATTATTCCCCTCTCAATTCCACAAAAATATTATCAACAAGTGATTTTTGTTCTTTTGATAACTCATCCCCAGTAATGGATTCAAAGAATTGATCAACCACTTCTTCATTACTTAGTTTATTGATATTTTTTGATGAATCAGAATCAGTATTCTTCTTTTCGATATTGTCATAGTCTAGTTCAACTACAGTTCCATAAATTTCCTGCAATTGAGCACGTACATTAGTTGAAACATGTTTAGTTCGGTCAAATTGTTTAATAGTGATCGCAAACCAATCCTTGTTGACTGGTTGTTTAGAATAGAAATCTGGATCAAGTAATGTTTCCCAAGTCTCATTTAAGACAATCAAGTCAGTTCCAGGAAGAATCTCTTTAAAGTCATCGTTATTAGGTTTTTTATTAGTATCAACTATATAAAGACCCTTGTTTGATTTTACTTTAGCTTCTTTAACGTTGAATTTTATGGGACTGCCGCTGTATCGAATATTTTCACTAGGGGAGGCGAATCTAGTGTGTATATGACCCAGCATAACGTAATCAAACTTATCAAACAAAGAAGTATTTAATGTTTCTAGTCCACCGACTTTTGAAGTAGTTTCACTAGTCAATTCAATGTCAGTTGCACTTGGTGATATTGCAAAATGGGTAACCAAAATATGCTTTTTAGCAGGATCGAATTTTTGGTAAATATCCTTTAAAACTAATGACATTGCGTCGCCAATAGTTTTAATATTTTTAACATCCTCTTCAGACATACCCATTTTTTGATAGTAAACACGAGCGTCCATGGGATCAAAGAAAGGTAATAAAAACAACTGTGCATCTGGAGTTTCCACTGGTGTAAAGGATTCATCTAACAATGTATTAATATAAAAATTATTAAATTCCATCCAGTCACGACCGTAATTTAGTCGTTTAGCCCCATCATGGTTTCCAGAAATTGCATAGATAGGAAGTTTATTATCAATATTAAGTTCTTTGAACATTTCGTTTAATGTAGTAATTGCGTCTGTACTAGGAATTGCACGGTCGTAAAGATCACCGGCAACTACGATTCCGTCAACGTTTTCATCTTTTGCTATTTTTAAAATTTGTTTGAAGGCATATTTTTGTTCATCTAGTAATGAGTATCCATTTAGAGTACGACCAATATGCCAATCAGCAGTGTGTAGAAGTTTCATATGTGTTCCTCCCAATCTAGTTAATTGTAGCAAAAAAAGAGTGCAATGAAACACGGTCAGCTTTCGAGCATTAAGGCAAACAACCCCATCAATCCAAGAGGATTAATGGGGTTGTTCGTCTTAAGCGGAAAAAGCTGTGTATCATTGCACATTTAAGCCGCGTACTTAAACAGCAACTTTCTTTAAAGCATCTTGAACTGCTTCTTTAATAGCAGTGCTAGAAACAGAAGCTCCAGAGACTGCATCAACATTAGTCGAGTTTGCTTCAAATATTTCTTGTGGCAACATTCTAATTGCTTTAACACCGTAGTCTTCTGATTCGCTTTGTTTTAGAATTTCTACATTTTGAATGTCTGAACCGTCCATCGTAACTCTAACGACGATTTCATTACCCATACCAGAATTTGATCTTCCTATATATTGATTAGGTCCAGCGTCGAAATTTTCTTGGCTAGAAGTTTCTATACCTGTATGTTTACTGGCAGATGAAATGGCATCAACGGAATTTGTTTTTTCTTTAGCAGCATTTTCGCCGGCTATTTTACCAATTATCAGATCTTCAGCGAGATTGCTTCCACCGTTATACTTGCGTCCCATCAAACTTCCTAATTCACCAGCAGCGTATAGATGAGGGATTACTTGGTCATCAGTATCGATTACTTCAGCATCGGAATTGTGAACAGGTCCACCGACGGTATTTAACAATCCTTGCACAAAAGCTAAAGCATAATATGGTCCATTATCAAATCCTGTTAAAGTCTTTGAATCCCTATTAAAGGCAAAATCACGTTTCTCTTGGGCAAACTTATTGAAGTCTTCTACTGTTTCTTCTAGTTTATTAATACTTACATGGATTTTATCGGCAAGTTCCTTTAATGTGTCTGCCTTAATAACTTCTTTTAGAAATTCAGGATAAGGTGAGTTTTTATCGTTGTTTAGTTCATTAAATTTTTTAGAGTCAAAAATTACAAATGGATGCAATTGAGCATTCGGAACTCTCCATTGTCCGTGATCGTTAATATGTCCATGTCTGTGGATTTCATTTTCATCAAAGTAACGGGTACCATCATCTCCAACAACAAATACACTACCACTATGTAGTGCAGGCCAGTCAAATGGTAAAAATTGAGCTCTTTTGCCTTTTGTTGGTTTAGGAGTTAATCCATGGAAAATACCATATGATTCGTAATTTGCCATGTTGAATAATTTAGCGCCAACATCTTGAGCCATTTTGACACCAGCACCTTGATTATAGAGTGATCCAATAGGATGAAGACTAGTCTCTCCTAGGTACGTTTCTACCATTTCGGGATTGTTTTCAAATCCACCAGTTGCTAGAACGATACCGTTATTCACTTTAATATCAAGTAATTGACCATTTTGTTCAATTTGAACACCAATAATTGTTTTACTATCGTAATCTTGAATCAAATGCTTAGCTGGAGTCTCATATAGAACATCAATTTTGTCGCTTCGGTCAGTAACTTGTTTGCGTAAATTCTTCCATAAAGCAGCATCAGCAACACCTTCGTGAACAGTAACAAGTTCGTGAGTATCACAGCCATTTAATTCAGGATATTCGTGAGCCATAAAATAAAGTGCTTTGGAGACTGGGGAATCTGGATGTTGTCCCATTACAAAAGGTTTGACGTCCAAATACTTTTCTAGATATTCAGGGATCTTGTATAATCCTTCAACATATTTATTCATCAATTTTTTATCGTAAGAAAGTGGGTAAGCTAACTCTTTGTAATATTCTTTCAAGTCGTCAAGATCGTCACCAGAAGCGATAACTTGACCTGCGTAACGAGTATTGCCACCCTCATGTCCCTCAGGAGCGGAATCAACTATTAAAACTTTGGCACCATTGTCCGCCGCAAATCGAGCAGCGGTTGCACCAGCACCACCGAATCCTAAAACAGCTACATCATAAGTTGCATCCCAACCGGTATATCTATTTTTGAACATATTTCTCACTCCTTAATTGTATTCATATACATCCATTGTAATTCTATTCAATAGCTATGTGAACGCTTACTAAGAACAAATTAAATGTTTCACAATGCATCTATTTTGGGTTATTATGATCATATTAAATAAATTGGAGGGTTATGAATGACAAATTATAAATTTTTGGAACCGTACACTTTTGAGAAAAAAGGAATTACAGTTAAAAATAGAATCGTAATACCACCAATGACTGAAATGATGAGCTTTTCAAATGGTGAAGTTACACGAGACGAGCTTAGATATTATAGAATTCATACTGGTGGTGCAGGAATGTTTATTACTGCTGTTGCCAATGTTAATGATGAGGGTAAAGGATTTGAGGGTGAATTGAGTGCTGCGGATGACAAATTCATTCCTAGTTTGGCAAGTTTAGCAGATGCAATTCATAAAAATGGTACCAAGGCTATTTTGCAGATTTTTAGTGCCGGACGTATGACGTTTACATCAGTTCTCCGTGGCAAACAACCAGTTAGTGCTAGTGCTGTCAAAGCTTTACGTAATAATTCTGAGGAACCTAGAGCTTTAACGGAAGAAGAAGTTGAACAAACTATCAAAGACTTTGGCGCAGCAACTAAACGTGCAATTTTAGCCGGATTTGATGGAGTTGAAATTCACGGTGCTAATACTTATTTGATTCAACAATTCTTCTCACCACACAGTAATCGTCGTGATGATAAGTGGGGTGGCAGTCTTGAAAAGAGAATGGCATTTCCATTTGCTGTGATTGATGAAGCACAAAAGGCAATTGATAAATATGCCAAGAAACCATTTATTATGGGCTATCGTCTATCACCTGAGGAAGTAGAAAAACCAGGTATTACAATAGAAGATACTTTGGCATTTGTTGATGCGATCAAGAATAAACCAATTGATTATTTACATGTTTCAATGGGTGATGTATGGCGTAAATCACTCAATGATTCGTCAATCGATAAACCATTGAATTTAATGATCAAGGAACATTTAGGACAAGATATTCCATTGATTGGTGTTGGTGATATTCAATCACCAGCAGACGCTGAAAAGGTTATGGATAATGGTATTGAATTTGCTGCCATTGGTCGTGAAAGTCTTCGTGAACCAAACTGGGTAGAAAAAGTTGAATCAGGCGACGAAAACGCTATTCGTTATACACTATCATTGTCAGATCATGACGCATTAGGACTTTCAGGAACATTCTGGGAATTCTTGTTAGCATCGTTTAGACCAGGACTACAAATTAGTAGTGACAAACAAACAGACCGTTCATTGTTCAATAACGCTTTGGATGGAATATTTGCTGGAGCTAAGTAAATTATTTAATGGTTTTATAGAAGTTTGGTAAATAAAAAAAGATCTTCCATGTTTAATAATATAAACGTGGAAGATCTTTTTGGTTTAAGTAAATAAGCTGGAGATTTAGAGTAATGGAATCAGTTGCGAGTGTGGAGTTGAACGGCGATTTTTTGTTCTTACTCCACGGGCAATTCTAAAATTTGCAAGTTTTGTGCAAAGTTTAGAATTGAGGTCTCAGACCTTGGCTGAGACAGTCCCACGCAACAGGTGGAATTACTCTAAATCGGAAGCACAGAAAATTATAGAATTTGGATATGGTTTTCGTAACATTTGTCGATCATATCTTGTGGCCAAACACTAGCTTGAACTTCACCAACATGAGCTTTACCAAGTAGCAACATACATAGACGTGATTGTCCGATACCACCACCAATAGTATATGGCAATTCACCATTTTCAAGCATTTGGTGATATGGAAGTTTGAGACGGTCTTCAGCACCAGCTTCTTTCAATTGTTCTTTCATTGATTCTTCACTGACACGAATACCCATACTTGAAATTTCCAAAGCCATTTGTAAAGGCTCATACCAGAATAAAATATCACCGTTTAATTTCCAATCGTCATAATCAGGGGCACGACCGTCGTGACGCTTACCTGATTTCATCTTTCCACCAATTTGCATTAGGAATACACAACCAAGTTCTTTAGTGATGGCATTTTCACGTTCCTTAGGTGTCATATCTGGGAATCTATCTTCAAGTTCTTGTGTTGTAACGAAGTGAATTTCGTCTGGTAGGTGATAAACTGCTTCAGGGAATTTATACCAAACTTCGTGTTCCATATGTTTGATAACTTTAAAAATTGTTTTAACAGTTTCTTTAAGTGTCTTAGTATTTCTTTCGTCTTTAGCGATAACTTTTTCCCAGTCCCATTGGTCAACGTAGATTGAGTGAATATTATCAAGATCTTCATCTTTTCTGATGGCGTTCATATTTGTATAGAGACCAGTATGCATTGAGAAACCGTAGCGTTTTAGAGCAACACGTTTCCATTTAGCTAATGAGTGTACGATTTCAATTGTTTGGTCAGGGATATCTTTCATAGTAAATGAAACAGGAGTTTCAACACCATTCAAGTTATCATTTAGACCAGTGGATTTTTCAACGAACATTGGAGCTGATAAACGTGATAGATTTAATTCCTTACCGAATTCTTCTTGAAAAGTTTCACGAATATAACGAATTGCTTTTTGTGTTTCGATGATTGATAATTTTGGATCGTATGATTCTGGAATTGTTAAATGCATAGGTAGGTCTCCTTCATTTTTTAAATTTGTTCGATAAAAGACAGGCAACAAAAAAAGTCTTTCATCCCTAATAAAAGGGACGAAAGACTTTCGCGGTACCACCCAAGTTGCTTATCAAAAATAAGCCACCTCAATAAGAGTACAAAACAACTATACTCTGCCGATGGTAACGTATCGGTTACGTCTAAACCTACTTTGGCAAAGCCATTTCAGCTAGAAACATAAGAAAGGGTTATTCAGTAAATTCAATGTCTCTTGGGTTCTCACCATCCCCAATTCACTGTCGATTTGAATAAACTTACTCTTCTTTCTTGTCGTCTTTATCTTGTGACATTTATACTAGCATTAATTTTTGAAATGTAAATAGTTATTTTAAAATAAAGTTCAGAAGATTAAATTATTGTTAGAAAGTTATATAGTAATTTTAATCCGTAAGCAATTATTATAATCCCGCAAATTATGTTTATGTAGCGTAATACTTTGGTGTTAAACAAGTTACTGAACATAGAAATAATTAAAGTTAGACTAGTGAACCAGATTAGAGAAGCAGAGGCGACACCAGTAATAAACGGGGTCGAACTAGTTGCAGGCAAAGTTGCATTGAAAGCACCAAGCATCATAGTTCCATCAATAATTGCCTGAGGATTGGCCCAAGTTACGACAAAAGCACTCGTAGTAGTTTTCTTTATAGAAATTGGTGAGGTTGAGTTCTTAATATTAGATTTATTTGGTCGGAGTAATCCGATCCCAATGTAAATAACTATTAGACTTCCGAAAAGTAAAATTGCTAATTGTAGCCATTTATAATGTTTCATTACTGCTCCGATTCCAAAGAAGCAACTAATAGATAAAGTAATATCAAAAAATATGACAATCGCTGCTGTTAATAAGGCACGACGTCTCGAGTGTGTCAAAGCTGAATCGATCACGAAAAGATTTTGCATTCCAATAGGTGCCACATAGGCCAGTCCCATAGTTAATCCTTGAAGAAAAAAATTCATTTAAATTTGCTCCTTGCCAACCAAGTTATATATGATTAAAGTTAAATCATCTTTACTTGAAGATTATATGGCCAATGTTGATCAAAGTAACCAGCCAAAAATCAAATCATGACCCAACCAAAAGGACGATGAATATGAAAAGAATCTCATCTCTAAAAATAAATTGGCAACCAAATAAAGAAAGTAAAATCCCAATATATAAGCAAATAGTTCAATTCGTCTGTAATAAAGTAGCAAACGGTGAGTGGATGGTTGGGGATGTTTTACCATCCCAAAGGATTCTTGCAGAATTATTTGAAGTCAATCGCAGTACGATCGTAACTGCAATCGATGAATTAACATCTTATGGAATTGTCTCAGGAAGATTCGGGGCAGGAACACAGATCATAAGTAATACATGGTCGTTATTTTTGCCAAATATTTCTAATTGGAATAATCATTTAATGTCAGGTTCTTTTCAAGAAAATAATGTAATGATCCAGGCAATCAACAAACTAGAATTTGAACCTGATGTAGTTAGAATTGGTACAGGTGAAATTGATCCCAGACTATTTTCTGAAAATATTTGGAAAGATATTTTGCAAAAAGTAGGTTCAAAGATTCATTCTTTAGGTTATACAGAGAATTTAGGCTTACCAGAGTTGAGAATGGCAATAGCAGAACACCTTAAAAAGACAGGCTTATGTGCTAAACCAGAAAACATTTTAATAACATCTGGTTCACTACAAGCATTACAGTTGATTGCCGAAAGTTTATTGCAGAAAAATAGTAATGTTTATACTGAAGCTCCGAGTTATTTAAAATCTTTACAAATGTTTCAATCGGCAGGGATGAATCTTAAAGGCATACCAATGGATTCAAAAGGGATTGAGTATTGGAAATTATCCACAAGTGGAAAACTAAATAATAGTATTTTATACACAATTCCAACTAATCAAAATCCAACTGGGATAACAATGACAAAAGATCGTCGAGAAAAATTAATGAGTTATTGTATAGAAAACAGGTTACCTATTATCGAAGATGGTGCATATCAAGAACTCTGTTACGACAATGATGCGCCAAAGACTTTAAAGGCTATGGATGATAATGAAATGGTAATTTATTTGGGAACTGCTTCTAAAACATTGGCACCTGGATTAAGGATAGGTTGGGTAGTTGCTTCTGAACCGATTGTTCAAAGATTAGGTGATGTTAAGATGCAGGTCGATTATGGAGCAAGTTCATTATCTCAATGGGCGATGACTGAGTTTTTGAATAGTGGTTTATACGATAGATACTTAAAAAATTTAAAAAATGAATTAAAAAATCGTCGTGATAATGCGCTTAAAGTTCTAGAAGAAAATTTTTCTGATTTAGCCAATTGGAATAATCCTAGCGGTGGATTTTATATTTGGTTAACTTTTAAAAAGAATATAAAAATTGAAAAGTTATTTGAAGAAGCTATTAAAGAGAGGATCTTACTAAACCCCGGTGATATATATGACTTCAAAGAAAATCACTCTTTGAGACTGTCATTTGCGTATGTAAATAGTTTCGAGTTTGAACAAGCAATAAAAAAATTGGTCCAAATAGTCAAAAAAATCATTCCTATGTAGTTTACATAAGAATGATTTTTTAGTAGATATTCTTTAATCCATCAATATCGCCTTCTGAAAGTTGAGTTACGTTTTGATTAGATGGATACATGACTGAATTCATATCGTCACTGTGATCTAAGCCTAAAGCATGACCAACTTCATGCATCGCTACAGAAGTTGTAACGGATTCGGAATAGTTTAAATTGATTGATGCAGTGGCATGGTTGATTGCATGCTTAGTTGCATCATTAGTATTATAAATTAATTTTGGACCGCCATTTCCTAATTCGACTGAAGTGGTATTTGCTCCTTCGTCTTTATAATAAATCGAAAAGGTGATTCGATTTTGTTTAGAAGTACCTTCACCAGCAACTAAATTTACTAAGCCAGTGTCGTTATAAGCACTAATTGCGTTTTCAAATACCTGTCTAACTGCCGTGGGGGTCTTTTTTGTAAAATGATAATAATAAGTATTATCAACAGAAAACCCATCCATAATCGATAAAATGGGAGTTTGGCCCGTTGAAGTAGTTTGACTTTTTGAAGCAGTTTTTGTGTTATTAGACGTTGTCTGGCTTGGCTGTTTAGTTTGAATAAGATTGTTTACTTTAGATTGCAAATACGTAGTAGTAGTACTTACTTTACTAGTGATTTCTGTCTTAATATTGTTGGAATAATTACTATCAGATTCGTTTATTACAATACCACCAATTACGACAGCTAACCCGAGTAATGCGATACTTCTATTCATATAAAACTTCTTTCTTCTTTAGAGTTAATTTAGTTTACAATCAAAACGGCGTGATGTCCATCATTATTATTTAAATATTTGGTAAGGATAAATGAGTGCAGGAGTATAATTTAGAAGCATTAATTTTAAATAAATAAGGATGTGCTTTTATGCAACAAAGTCGAGTACGACAATTGATTATTTCATTAATGGTCTATTTTATTTCCGCAGAGTTCTTGTATTCTTGGTTACGTCCCTTTATGTCACAAAACATAACAAGCGATATTGTTGTTCTACTAGAATATTTATCTTGTGCTATAGCGCTCTTTGCATTGACCGATTCTATAATAATTGACCTTGATGCCATTAGTAAGAATAGAAAGAAGCTTTGGTTGATACCTTTATTTGTGGTTTTAGATTTTTGCTTACAAATTATTTTACAAAATATTTTTACCATTCAATCAGGTAATCAAGGACATGTCGAGAATGTATTGCAAAATAATACTCATCTTTTAGGCCTTATTCTTATGTTCATCATGATCGTGATAGTTGGCCCGATCATGGAAGAAATTATTTTCCAGTATTTATTCCAAAAAGTAATTTTTAAAGGCTTACTGAAACGATTAAAACTCGGAAAAAGGGCTGTAAGTATCCTGGCAATCATTTTGTCAACAATGATTTTCATGTTGTATCATGTGACGAGTATGTCTGACTTTTCGAATTTAGCTATTTTCACTTATAGTGATTTGATTTTATTTGCAATCATTTATGAAATAACAGATGACAATTTGATTTACCCGATCGTTGTTCATAGCTTGGGTAATTTAGTTGGTTTTATATTAGTTTTGTTTTGATAATATCTAATAAAAAAATGTCGTTATAAGAAGTTTTTCTTCTTGTAACGACATTTTTATTTGGGAAGTTCAATTCCAGCTTCGTTTAGAGCTACTAAATATTTTCTTAATAATAGGTTTTTGACTGCATATTGAGACCCAGGTTTAGTGAATGCATTAATTTGTAGAACAATCGTTCCATCATTTAAATTAGAGAATCCTAGTACAGTCGGTGCCTTAGTTATTTGAAGACTTTTAATGTTTAGTTCTGCGTTGACTTCTCTAATGACTTTTTTTATTTCCTCAAAGGGAGAATTACTGTAAACGGGGATATCAATCAAAGCCTGCATATCATTGCGCGATTTATTACTAACAACAGTTATATTTCGATTTGGAATGAAGTTAAGTGTTCCATCGAAACTTTTAATTTGAGTAGTTCTTATTCCAACATAAGTTACTGTACCTTCGATGTCATTAACTTTAATCAAGTCACCGACACTTATTTGTTGTTCTAATAAAATAAAGAATCCATTTACCATGTCAGATACGAATCCCTGAGCACCAAGACCAATAGCTAAACTGAATATTCCGGCACCAGCAATTAATGTTCCAACTGGAATACCTATCGCTGATAGTAGAGCATAGATCCAAAAGAATAACAAAACGTATCGGAAAATATTTAAGACGATCGTGTAAATAGTATCAATTTTATTTTGTGGGATAGGATTTTTGCGGATTCTTAAATTACTTTTGAAGATATGACGAATTACTTTTTTACCTATCCAATTTATTAAAAGTAATACAACTGTAAGTAATATCAACTGCGTTATAACGGATAAAACGTGTTGTGCTAAATCTTCCCAGTTAACTTTGAAGAGAATATTTTTGAAAAAAGTATTTAATGAATTCAAATTGTTTTGATCCTTTCTGGTAAGTCAGAATTTATTATAATAGAATGAGATTGTGAATGATATTACTAATTAAGGAGTGGATATTATGTCAGAGCCAGAATTTAAAGAAGGATACGTAAATTTTAAGACTGGAAGATTGTCATTAAAGGAAATTCAACAAATTTTTAATACATTACCATTTGAAGTCGATTTTATTGATCAAACAGATCATTTCCGTTATTTTTCAGACAAAAAGAACCGAGTTCATGAACGTTCAGTCGATGTTTTAGGAGAAACTGTTGAGGAGTGTCATCCTGCTAAAGTATTGCCATTTGTTAAAAAAGTGATTGATTCATTTAAAGATGGACAAGAAGATCAGTATGAAATGTGCATGCCACTGCATGGAAAACTAGTTTATATTCAATATTTTGCTATTCGTGACGAAGACAAGAATTACTTAGGTACGATGGAGTTTACAGGAGATATCAGTCATATTAAAGAACTCGTTTCTGATAGTCCTGATGCTACAACTGGTGCCTCAAAACATGATGATATCAAGAAACCAGTTCCCGATGCAATGACAGGTGCCTCAAAACACGATGATAAATAATTTGTCGTATAAAAAAAATCAAAAGAGTATCTATGCTTTAGGGACAGAAATTAATCTAACGACTTTTGGAACTAGAGATGATCTAGCAATTGATCGTGCGGTAGATTTGATTGAGTCGTTTGAGAACCTGTTTACGGTGAATCGGACCCATTCTGAGGTTATGGATATAAATTATGCTGCTGGTAAAAATCCAGTTCAAGTAAGTCCAGCAACTTACTTTTTGATTAAAAAGGCTGTTAAGTATAGTCGGGAACAATTTGGATTTAATGTTTCTATAGGTCCACTCGTGAAACTATGGAAAATCGGTTTTGATGGTGCTAATAAACCTAAAAATGAAGATATAAAAGCAAAAATCAAACTAATAGATCCAATACAAATACAGTTAGATGATAGAAATTTGACCGTTTTTTTAAAGCATCCTGGAATGGAATTGGATTTAGGTGGAATAGCTAAGGGCTATATTGCAGATCGTATTAGAGATCTTTGGAGAGCATTTGGAATAAAAAATGGAATTATCGATCTAGGTGGGAATTTACTTTTTGTTGGCGACAGTGTTCATGATGACAAGAAATGGATCATCGGAATTCAAAGTCCAATAAATAATAGAGGCATATCCTTAGGAAATGTTAAAATGCCTGCTTGCTCTGCGGTCACTACTGGTATTTATGAACGATTTTTAGAAATAGATGGCAAAAAATATCATCATATTATCGATCCGAGAACAGGTTATCCACTACAGACTGACCTTGCCAGTGTGACGGTCTTTACTAGAGATTCAATTATTGGTGAAATTGAGGCTAAACGGTTATTCTTTTCTGGAAATACCAAGGTAAAACTTACTAATGAATTATATGGAGCCGTATTTGTGTACCAAGATGGTTCATATAAGTCGATTGGCACAAAAATGATTTGACCTACAATTATTTTCAATGGAATAATTGTATTGAGAAGGGAATGACCACCAATGAATAAAAGTGAAGAAAATGTTCGTTTGATGATGGATCAGATTAGTGCCGCATATTCTGATGAGTCAGTCAAGGACTTACCAAATGTTAAATCAATGCTATTAAAATATGCAACGCAACTTAATAAAGATAGTTATTGTGATTTAATAGCTACAAAATTATGTAAGGAAATATCACTATATTATTTCCAAAATAAAGAGACTTTTCCTAAAGCTCTAATTACTTTATATGGGCAATTAAAGCCTAAAGCAGTTCGATATGATGCTGAAGCCGTAGCATCATTCATGCTTCCTGTTTGGTTTTAATTAAATCTGTTTAATGAGTGGATTTGTATATTATTAGTTCTCCAATATTTTAAATATTGATATAATTAAAATACGATTATTTTTGGAAATAGACTGAAAAGAGGAAAACTATGTATCCACAATTAGATTTAGATAATGCTACAGGTACTAAAGTTACAATTAAGACTAATCATGGCGATATTAAGATCCAACTTTTTGACGAACTTGTTCCTAAGACCGTTAAAAACTTTGTTGAATTAGCCAAAAAAGATTACTACAAAGGTGTAATTTTCCATCGTGTGATTCCTGACTTTATGATTCAAGGTGGAGACCCTACTGGGACTGGAATGGGCGGAGAAAGTATTTATGGCCAAGCCTTTGAAGATGAATTTTCCGATCAACTTTATAATTTAGACGGTGCTTTATCAATGGCTAACTCAGGTCCAAATACTAATGGTAGCCAATTCTTTATCGTTTCAAATCAAAACTTACCAAAGCGCATGCTTAAACAAATGGCACCCGCCGGCTATCCAGAGGAAATTATTGCCGCTTATAAAAACGGTGGAACCCCTTGGTTAGATCACAGACATACCGTGTTTGGACAAGTAATAGATGGTATGGACGTCGTTAGAGAAATTGCACGTGCTAAACGTGACCGTAATGATAAACCGCAAGAAGATATCGTTATGGAAGCCGTTGAAGTATGTTAGAGCGCAGCTAAACACGTTCAGCTTTCGAGCATTAAAGTAAAATTGACCCAGCAACCTGAAGGTTGCTGGGTCAATTTTATTTTAAGCGGAAAAAGTTGTGTTTAGCTGCGCGTTTCGGCTGCATATCAAGGAAAAACAAAAGGAGAAAACCAAACTAAATTATCTATGTAGAAATGTTAAGCAAAAAAAGCTGTGTTTAGCTGCGCGTTTCAGCTGCACATCATGTTTATAGCGGTTTTAAGCAAAAAAGCCATGTCTATCTGTCACCTATTTACGAAGAATATTCTCCATTTTTTTACCCTTAGCCACTTCATCAACCAATTTATCCATATAACGAATCTTTTGCATCAGCGGATCTTCAATTTCTTCAACTCTAACCCCACAAATAACACCTTTAATAAGTTTTGCATTTTCATTCATGTGAGGTGCGTTGTCAAAGAAATCTTTAAGTGTCGTTTCTTGGTCTATTTGTTGTTGCATAGAGTCCTTGTCATAGCCTGTGAGCCAATAAATAACTTTATTTAAGTCATTAATGTCTCTTTCTTTTCTCTCGATTTTTTGGACATACATGGGATAGATACTGCTGAAAGTCATTTTAAAAATTTTATCGTTTGTCATATATTTATCCTCTAAAATTAGTTAATTACAGTATAAAGGAATCACGTATTTTAGAGTATAGAATTAATTCAATAAACTAGACAAAATAGTCAAATACATGTCAATATATGTATAAACAGCTTTGAATTTTTGATGCTATTTTAAAAATTGATTTAGGAAAATAAATGTATGGGTTTTCAATTATTATATTGATATTTAAATCATAAATTTTCTTAAAATAAAATAGCTTATCCTTAAAAGATGCTTGGATAAGTATGACGAATCGTCTATCATTAATTTGTGAAATTTAGCTTACCGAAACTTAATAGATGATATAATGAATTTTCATGAATTAATTATTAAGTAGTAAGAATTTTTTCAAAGATGTATGTTTTAAAAAGATGGAGGAAACAACCAATGTGTGGAATTATTGCCTTTAGCGATATCGCAACTATGCAAAAAGAATCAACGATTGAGTCGATGATGGAAATGATTCGTCACCGTGGACCTAATGTCGATGGTGGTGGTCATTTTATAAAAGATCAAATTGCTATGGGATTTTGCCGATTAAGTATTATTGATTTAGACGGTGGGGCACAACCTTTGTCAAACGAAGACGGATCTATCGTTATTACCTTTAATGGTGAGATCTATAACTTTAAAGAACTTCGCGAAGAATTATTAGAAAAGGGTCACACATTTAAAACTAAAGCTGATACAGAAGTATTATTACATGGATATGAAGAATGGGGTATGGAAGGTACTTTGAACCGAGTTCGTGGTATGTTTGCTTACCTCATTTGGGATGATAATAAGAAGGCACTTTACGGTGCTAGAGATTTCTTTGGAATCAAACCGTTATACTACTATAAACGTGGTGATACATTTATTGTTGGTTCAGAAATCAAAGCTTTCTTGGAACATCCTCATTTTAAAAAGGAATTAAATAAGAGAGCTCTAAAATCATATTTGATGAATCAATATAATGATTTGCATGAAACATTCTTTAAGGGAGTTTACAGATTCCCTGCAGGTCACTGGTTTGAATTAAAAGATAACAAGTTTACGACTCATAAATATTGGGATGCTAAATACGATATCAATAAAACTAGAACTGAAGAAGAGACAATTGATGAAATTGATAAAACGGTTCAAGAATCAATTAAAATGCATAATGTTGCCGACGTTCCAGTAGGAAGCTTTTTATCTGAGGGTGTTGACTCAAGTTATGTAACTTCTGTTTTGAAGCCTCATGAAGTATTCAGTGTTAACTTTGATAATGGACCTTATAACGAAGCAACGGCCGCAGAAGAGTTGGCCAACCGTGAAGGATTAAACTTCAATAAGACAACCGTTACAGGTGATGAAGCGTTTGAAGATTTTGCCGAGATTCAATATCACATGGATGAACCAGATGGTAATCCATCAGTTATTCCTTTGTGGTACTTGTGTCGTTTAGCACGTAAGAAAGTTACCGTTGTATTATCAGGTGAAGGTGCTGATGAGCTATTCGCCGGATATATAAACTATGGTATGCACACTGAAAGTAAAATTGTTAAGCACGTTTCAAGTGCTTTAAAGAAATTACCTCGAGGTGCTCGCTATACTCTAGCCAAGGGAATCAATAAGCTACCTGCGTTCCCAGGTAAAGTTCATATGTATACTTGGCTAGCAAATCCAGCAAGTTATTATACTGGTGAGTCAGTTGTTTATGACTTAAATCAACCAGTTATTTTCACTTCTCGTCAAGCAAACAATATTTTGAAGCCTGCTTATCATGACGACAGAACTGTTAAGGATACCTATTATGATGACTTCCAACGTGTTAAAGACGCTGATAGTGTTAAACAGATGCAATATATCGATTTACATCACTTTATGTTAAATGATATTTTACAAAAAGCTGATAAGATCTCAATGGCACATTCATTGGAATTACGTGTACCATTCTTGGATAGAAAAGTAGCAGAGTTAGCTAATACTATTCCAACAGAAATGTTATTTAATAGCAAAGGTACCAAATGGGCCTTGCGTCAAGCAGCCTTAAAACATTTACCAGAAGATTGGGCTAACCGTCCTAAATTGGGATTCCCAGTACCTGTTAAATCGTGGTTACGTGAAGAGAAATATTATAATAAAGTTCGAGAATTATTCAGTGAAGATTGGGTCAACGAATTGTTTGATCAAGATAGAATTTTAAAATTGTTGCGTGATAACTTTGAAAGTAAAATCGACGGACGACGTCAAGTTTGGACAATCTTTACATTCTTAACTTGGTATAAGTTGTACTTTGTTGACTTTGAAGAAGCACGTAAGAAATATGAACACGTTCAACCTGATGTTAAAGAGTTTATGGATAGTGGTAAATTAGTTTAGAGAGCGTATAAAAACACGTTCAACTTTCGAGCATTAAGGCAAATACCCCTTGTCAATCCGATTTTGGATTGACAAGGGGTATTTGTGTTAAGCGGAAAAAGTTGTGTTTTTATGCGCGTTTAGGCAAGCAAGTTTGAGAAAACTATTTACGTCATAGTCGCATTCCTTACTTGTGTAAAGTATTAATAATAATTTTTTCAATAGATTCTAAGTCTTCATCTTCATTTTTAATCGTTTCAGGTAAAAAGTGTTGTTGAAGAAAATAGGGTAGTAACTGGCCTATTATTGTTCTAATAGTTTCCATAGGTGTGAAATCTTCTCGAACTTGATGGGTACTCTGTAGGGCTTTAATAACTTTCTTGGTAAAAACAGGTCGTGAATCAAAAACTAATTTAGAAAATAACTTTCTAATATCAGGATTTATTAATAATTCAGAGAATAAAATCAAAACGGAATCAGTATTTTCTTTTAGAAACTTATAACGATCATTCACTACAAAGTGAATTAGTGTTTCCAAATTGCCACTATGCTTTTCAAAGTTATCAAAAAAATCGTCTCGATACATAGGAATAAAGTTTTGAATAATTGGAGTTAATATATCCATCAGTAAATCTTGTTTAGTTTTAAAATATTTGAAGATGGTTGCTTGACTGATGCCAGCTTTTTCTGCAATTTGAGCGGTGGAAGTACCGTCGTATCCATTTTGAGCAAAAAGTTCTAATCCGGCTAATAGTGCTGACCTTTTACCTTTAGGCATTTTTTGTGCATCTAACCAGTCGCGATAATTGTTGAAAATATTACTTTCCATAACTAACTCCTTTATACTTTGCGATAACGTTTTAATCCAACTATGTTTAGGAATGTCAAGACGACTAAGAATATAAGTAAGACACCGATATCTGATCCTAATGAACTTAATCCTTGTCCTTGCATGATAACTCTTGTGGCGGCATCACCAGAATATTTTATTGGAATGATGTATGAAATGTCCTTTACCCAGCTAGCCATTGAGTCTAATGGGATGATACCTGAGAAGAATATTTGTGGGATGACCAAGATAGGAATGAATTGCATCATCTGAAATTCTGAGTTTGCAAAAGTTGAAACAAGAATACCAAAGGATAGTGCAACTAATGCTAATACCAAATTGATCAATATTACGTAGAATATATTTCCTACGACTTGGATTCCTAGTAGCCATACGGTTACCATAACGATAATAATTGTTTGAATAACAGCTAGAATACCATAACTTGCCATGTATCCAAAGACTATCTCATGTCTTTTAACGGGTGTGGCAAGTAGACGATCCAAAGTTCCACTCGTACGTTCTTTTAGAAGTGCCATACCTGATATTAAGAATACAAAGAAGAACACGAAAAATCCTATGAGGATAGGTAATATTTTATCGAAGAATCCAGTATTGGAGTCACCATAAACATAATGATTAGTAATCCTAGGTTTTGAATCAGCTTTTTTTGATTGAATATTATTATTCGCAGAAGCATTAGGCATTTGGCTCTGTACCTTAGTTAAAGCTGATGAAGCTAAAGTTAGTTTTGATTTGAGAGTTGAGATAGTAGTGTCAGTCATGGCATTTTTAAAAGCCATTTTAACAGCTACTGTCTTGGTAGAATCTGTATTTGCATATGTTAAATCATAATCGTTATTTTTCTTTTGAATGATTGCATCAACTTTATCATCCTTTAAGGCCTTTTTTGCTGCCTTTTTAGTGTCATATTTAGTGACACTGACATGCTTAGTTTGTTCGAGATTGGAATTTAAACTTGAAGGCATTGAGACTGTTGCTATATCAACATCAGTTGTTGAATTGGAATTAAAGATAAAACTCAATAGTATAAGTATTAACACTGGAGCTAAAAACATTAATGCTAGGGTTCTTTTATCTCTGAAGAGTTCTTTTAAAACTCTATTCATAATTGATATTATTCGCATTATAAAACACCTTCCGCCTTTAAAAATACATTTTCAATGGAATCAACTTCGTATTGCATTTTGAGTACATCTGGTTTATCAAAGGCCATTACTTTCCCGTCAAGTAGTAGGGCAACTTTATCGGTTAACTCTGCCTCGTCCATAACGTGCGTTGTAATTAAAATACTTCTATCTTCGTCTCTGATGTGTTGTAATTCTTTCCAGACTTGTCTTCTTAAAGCTGGATCAATACCAACTGTAGGTTCATCTAAAATTAATAATTTTGGTTGACCTATAAGTGCGATTGCTAATGATAAACGACGCATCATACCACCTGAATATCCACTGACTCTTTTGTTTAAATCGTCTGTTAAGTCAACGACGTTAGCAACGTGTTTGATTTCTTCAGCTGTGTCTTTTTTGGATAATCCTTTCATGGCTGCAAAAAATTGCATATTTTCTTTTCCAGATAAATCTTCATACAAAGCATCGGTCTGTGCCATGTATCCAATGTTTGCTAGCAACTGGCGATTAGGCATTGTTTCACCAAAGACTTTCGCAACCCCTCCATCGGCCACTTCCATTCCTAGAGCAGTTTTAATAACTGTTGATTTACCAGCACCTGATGGACCGATCAATCCAACGATTTCACCAGTGTAAACATCAAGATCGATATCTTTTAAAACTGTTTGATTACCGAATTTCTTTACTAAATGTTTTAGGGAGATGGTTGTGTCTGTCATAAAAGTTCCTCCTTTAGTAAGTGAGTGATTACTCACCTTTTGAAAATTAGTATAGCATCATTTGACGTACAGTCAATGAATTCATTCATAGATATTTTGAATATGATAAAATACCAATAGCACAAGGAGGGAACTAAATGACATTTGAAAAGATTTTACCTAACATAAAAAATGGCGAAAAAGCCGTTCGTACAGGTTGGGAAGGCACAGAATTATTTATTATTTTGCAACAAGAAGGCAAGTTTGAAGGCGACGTTTTGAATCCATATTTTTTGATCAAAACTGAAGATGAAGCATATAGTATGTGGTCACCAACAGATTGCGATATTTTAGCTGATGATTGGGAATTAGTTAAATAATGGCCGAGGACTTTACCGATAAGGTTGTTTTGATAACTGGTGCAGCATCTGGAATTGGATTATCTCAAGCAAAATTATTCAAAGATAATGGCGCAAAAGTGATTGCAGTTGATAAAAATGAAATCCCATTAGATGTTATGTCCTTTAATGGTGATGTTAGTCAAAGTGAATTTATTGATAATCTATTTGATTCAATAAAAAGTAAATTTAATACGCTTGATATCGTTTGTAATACAGCTGGAATTTTGGATGGATATAGTCCAGTTACTGAGACGAGTTTGGAACAGTGGCAAAATATTTTAAACACTAATCTAACTAGTCAATTTATGGTCATAAAAAAAGCCTTACCAATGATGCTTGATAAAGGTAAAGGTGTCTTTGTTAATATGGCTTCTATTGCTGGGTTAGTAGCTAATGGTGGTGGCGTAGCTTATACAGCTTCTAAGCATGCGGTCATTGGAATGACCAAGCAACTTGATATTGACTATGCCAATCAAGGTATAAGGGCTAATTGCATTGCTCCTGGAGCAATCGATACACCTATGAATGCCGCAGATTTTGCTGGAGATGGTAAAATGGCAAAGTGGGTAGCTGATCAGACACCTGCTAAACGATGGGCTAAACCAGAAGAAGTTGCTGAATTAGCACTTTTCTTAGCTAGTGATAGATCAGATTATATTCACGGCAGTGTAGTACCAATAGATGGCGGTTGGACCGCTCAATAAAATAAAATGATATGCAAAATGCATTCACTACGACACTTAATCTACCTTTGGTCGTAGTTATTACTAACCAAATATGGTTACAAAGGGGAATTATAATGAAAAACTTTTCTAAGACATCAGGAATCTCGATCCAAGATATTGTTAGTACAGCAGTTGTAGCGGCGTTATATGTTGCAATGACGGTAGTATTTACTCCTTTAAGCTTTGGAGTAGTTCAAATCCGTTTTTCGGAAATGTTCAACTACTTAGTACTTTATAACAAACGATATATTTGGGGAGTTACTCTTGGTGTCTTTTTATCTAATTTTATGTCACCAACTTGGACATTGGATGTACCAGTTGGAACTATCGCCACGTTATTAGTTTTGTTCTTTGTATTGTGGTTGACTAAGATGACAAAAGATATGCGCTTGAAATTTGTGATTACAGGAGTTATCTTTGCACTTTCTATGTTTACGGTAGCTGGTCAGTTACATTTTGTTTTTAAGGCACCATTTTTGATCACTTGGTTCACAGTAGGAATTGGAGAATTATTGTCGATGGCAATTGGTGGTCTGATAATTTACGCATTAGGTAAAAGATTTGATTTGACTAGATAAAAGAGTGCAACAAAGGGCGTTTTGCCACCGAATCATAGCCTAGAGCCACGAATGATTGGGTACTATCAATCATTTGTGGCTCGTAGCTATGTGGAGGTTGCAGCCCTTTGTCACACGCTTAGTATATAAAATTCGGAAGCAAAAAAAAGACACCCATCATGGGTGTCTTTTTTAGATTAAAGATTCATCGGGAAATGGATTTTAATCTATCTAAATTGGTATGGCTGGACAAGTATTTGACCAAAATAGGAGTGAATTCTTATCATAGGACAGAATAATTTATCCATACCAACAATTAAAATATATCATTGTACTTTTTTTTAGACAAACAATTAGATTGTAATTTTACTTAGGCATCTTCATAAAGCCATTTTTCAGTGAGTATTGATTACCCGCAGTGATGTCGTATTGTAACAATTCATAATCATGCATAATTGCTTTTTGTTTCTTATTTAGGTTATTAACTAACTTACCATTTTCATCGACATATTCAGAACTGGAGTTAACAGTATTATTTTTAGCTGAATTAAACGAATCTAGAGTCATTGCTGGTAGATCAGTATAAACCTTTGTTTGTAATGCATAATATGGAGAAACTTTCATATTCATTTTATACAATGCCATGGCAGCAAAATTGTTAGGACTAACTATTTTAGTCTTAGGTAAACTAGAATTTTGTTGACGACTATATTTGTTGCTATAAACGAAGTAGTCAGTTTCATGTAATTGTAGTCCATATTTCTGCATGGAATCACCGTTATATAATCCAGGTAAATGGTCACCATACCAGATAAACGTAATAGGACGATCCATTTTATCTATTTGTTCAATAAATTGTTTCAAAGCTATATCAGTGTAGTGAATACCTTGAGTATAGTTTTCAATTTGTTGTTTACGGCTATTGTTTGTATAGGCAGAGCCACTGACAGAGTAATCGTTATTTTTATAGTAATCATCAAACGGCATATGGTTTTGCATAGTTACTAAATTAATAAATTGTCCGCCTTGATGGTCATTCATAACTTTTAAAGTTTGCTTATAGGCAGACTCGTCAGAGATATAAGGGCTATCTTCTATCTTATCTGTATAAGTTAATTTATCTCCGTCTACTAGATGATAGAATTTGTCGAAACCGAATTTCTTGTAAACTTGTTTTCTACTATATAAGTTAGCAGAGAAGGGATGAATACCTGTTTTATAGTCAAACAGGTCGGTAAATGCAGGAGCAACTTTTTGATATGGGACAAGTTGTGAGTAAGGTGTTGGTAAAGTTGGTGAGAAGTTATTGATCGCCATACCGGTTAAAGTTTGATATTCAATATTAGCGGTACCGCCACCATAACCACTAGTTAGCATTTCACCTGCAGGAGTTGATTGTTTCATTTGTCGGACGAATGGAATAGGATTTCCATGAACTGTTAAATTTGGAACTTTAGCTGGGTCAGAAAAACTTTCACTTAAATTAAAAATAACAGTTTGGTTTTTCATATCACTATTAGTACGAGTTTTATTTATATCCGCAGCTATTTTTTGATATTTTTTAGATAGTTGAGCCATTCTTTCTTTAGAGTAACCATCTGGTTTTTGCATAATAGTTACATCAAGATTATTTGCGAATTGAAGTAGGGTACCATTTAATTTAGCACCTCTTAATTGAGCATAAAAATAAGGCTTATCTTCAATATCTTCTAATAATAAGGCGATAGGTGTCTTAGGATGATTAGCTGTAAAGAAGCTTCCTAGAGATAATATTGCTAGTAATATTATTAGACCACGCATTTTAAGTCCAAGATGAATCTTGTTCTTATCTTTTCTTTGAATCCAAATAGCGATAATTGCTAGAATTACGATTCCTATTAAAGCCCCAATAATCAATTTTGATGAAACCATGTTCAATAATTCTGATAGGGATGTCACCATTGACATATCTGATGGCAAAATTGGTTCGGCACGGAATTCGATTTTAATAAAGTTAGCAATCAACCAAATAATGTAGGCAGCCATGGTAATAATAAGTGAGTACCAATAGCGATTTAAAACTGACCAAACGATACCAAAAATTGCTAAAAGAATAATGATATTGATGAAGATAATTGGTTCACGATGAATAATTATCCATTGGGTCATATTAATATCCCAATTCCATAACTTGCTCATAGATAAGACGGTCATTATCCACGAAAGTCCTAAAATCAGCCAAAAGTGCCATGCAGTGGCAATACGTTTGAGATATTTATTAGCATGAGATAGATCAAAACTGAAACTCTTAAATGGTTTAAAGTTGTTATTAAAAATAATTAGTTTCGAATAGATGAATTGAACAAGTAGAACGATTATTAATGATATTAGGATTATTACGATTGTTCCCAGAAGTGCGGAGGTATGGTCAATGAATCCTCGTAACCAAGAAAAACTGAACACAATTAGTTTTGGATTATCAGCTAAAATCAAAACTAATCCAAAGGTAAATATGTTTGAAACCTTTAAATAAACAGTTTGTTTTAGAATCTTGCTAAGTAAAATAAGACTTAAAACAACGGTAATTAAAAATAAAGGTTGGCTGCTGATAATACTTCCAAGGTAATGTGAGGTCAGCGTCATACCGTGGTGAGGATCATAATTTACTTTGTTGGTAGTTAACCAAGATGATACAAATGATCCAATTAAAGAAAGTGCTAATAACAAAGAAATATTTAAATTTGAAAATCTAGACCAATCGTAGTTTCTGATCCAGTATCCAATCACGAATAAATAAAGATACCAAATTAGATTTTGTCCATGGCTGAATCCCATAATGTCTTGGCCGAGGATCATATTGGCCGCCACAAAAATAATGAAGATGATAATTAGTATTTTCCCAATACTTTTAGTGGAATGCTTTTGAATTACGCCAATTATAAATGGACCAATTAAAAGTATCCCAATGTATGATAGGAAAATACCAGTACTGCTTCTAAGTAAATATAATTCGGGCCGAGAAATTATCTGATTACTAAATATCGGCGTAGTTAGTTGTATCAGTAAGTCCAAAATCAGTAAGAATAAAATACTACGGTTAGGGACTTTAGAATTTTTCTTATAGTCCATACCGATCAAAATAGGTATGAATAAACTGGCAATAACGGTGATAGTTTTAAAAAGCCAGATACCCCAAAATCCAGAACTCATGTATTTTTGATTACTTAATAAATGCATTGCAGTTATAAATACACCACTGAGTATGGCGATACTTAATACTGAAAAAACCTTTGACCAAGTAAGATTGGTCTTTTGCTTCAAAGAACTCATATTTAAAAGAATCTCCCCCAATAATAAAAATTCCAGCACTAATAACTTCGCATTCTAGTGTTGGAATAGGTTATTTAAAATTATCGATTTATATCATGTAAGTATATTACTATTGTAATAATTATCAAACTGCAAATCAAAATTATTTTATTTTCTGAATTTTTGCAACATTTTTTCAATTATTGAGTATTACGTATACAAAATCCTTGCCCTGTAGTTAACTCCAAGGTATATGATATCGTCTATTGATTGAATCAAATCAATCGAACCTAATCAAAGAGGGAAATTTAAATGACAAAATTAACTGAAACATATCAACTTTCAAATGAAACAAAAATTCCTAAGGTAGCTTTTGGTACTTGGCAAATTCCAGCTAATAAGGCTAAAAAAGCGGTGCTAGATGCTTTGACAGTTGGATATCGTCATATTGATACAGCCCTAGTTTATGAAAATGAAAAAGAAGTAGGGCAAGGTATCCGTGATTCTGGAATTGATCGTGATGAAATTTTTGTAACATCAAAGCTTCCAGCAGAAACTAAGAGTTATGATGACGCAATGAAGGATTTTGAAGAGACAATGAGTAATCTTGATATTGATTATTTGGACTTGTATTTAATTCATGCTCCATGGCCATGGGCTCAAATTGGTTCCAATCACGATAAAGAGAATCAAGAAGTATGGCGAGCTATGGAAGATATTTACGCAACTGGCCGTGTAAAAGCTATTGGCGTTTCTAACTTTAATGTTCATGATTTACAAAATATTTTAGCAACAGCTAAAGTAAAGCCGATGGTTGATCAAATTCAATATTATATTGGTTATACAGAACCTAAAATCACTAAATTTGCACAAGATAATGGAATTCTTGTAGAAGCATACTCTCCATTAGCAACAGGTGGTTTAGTAGATAATCAACAAGTTAAGACGATTGCTGAAAAATATAATGTCAGTGTTCCTCAATTAGCTATCCAATTTGTTGTTCAAAATGGTGTCTTGCCATTACCAAAAGCAACACAATTACCACACATTCAAGCCAACGCTAAACTAGATTTTGAAATCAGCGAAGAAGATATGAAATTATTGAATCAAATGCCAGATACAGCTCCAAGTGCATTTCATAATGCTACGCAAGGTTAAAAGCATAAAATAAGCCAAATTTTAAATTGATTCACCTGACTTTTACGGTATTATAATTGTAAAAAAGCAGGAGGGTATCATGAATAAAATCGTTCCTAGTTTGTGGTTTGCGGATAATAATTGTGAAGAGGCAATTAACTACTACATTAAGGTATTTCCTAATTCAACTTTGGATGATGTGACTTATTATCCTGATGAAAAGTTAGATGAACATTTTGAAGGGATGACTGGCAAGATTTTGACGGCTGTTTTCCATTTAAATGGTCAAAAATTCATGGCTCTTGATGGTGGTCCTTACTTCCGATTTAACGAAGCAATTTCGTTTACTATTGAATGTGCCGATCAAGCTGAAATAGATTATTACTGGGAAAAACTTTCTCATGTACCTGAAGCTGAACAATGTGGTTGGGTCAAAGATAAGTTTGGAATGTCGTGGCAAATTATTCCTAAGAATATGGGTGAATTGACGCGAACTCCAAACCAAGTTCAAGCGATGATGAAAATGAAAAAGATTGATATTGCGGAATTGGAAGCTGCCAAATAGTGAATAAATAATAAAACAGCACCCCCTCGGGGGTGCTGTTTTATTACTTTACGGAGCCAAGCTATTTTTTTGCCCAGACTTTTATAGCATAAACGTGTAAAAAAAGGCTGCAACCTCCACATAGCTACGAACCACAAATGATTGATGGTGCCAATCGTTTGTGCCTCTAGGCTATGCTTCGGTGGCAAACCGCCTTTTTTCACACTCTTTTATAAAATAAATGCACCAACTAAACCAGCGACAAGGCCGAAAACAAATACACTGGCAGCTGTAATTCCTAAACTCTTCCAACTAAGGACAGGTTTTAGCAATGCCAATGAAACAATACTTACGGCTGGTAATGTCATCAAAAGTGCTGCTGTAGGACCAGCAGTTAGACCCAATGCCATTAGAGCTTGGATAATTGGAATTTCACCAGCAGTTGGAATAACAAAAATCGTTCCAACAAGTGCAAATAAGATAACGGCACCAACACCGCCACTAAGTCCACCTTGAATTGCTGGGAATAATACGTCTTCAAAAGTACCTAAGATGAAGACAATAACTACATAAGCAGGAATACTGTCGATTACTAATATGTAGAATGCTTTCCACCAGCGTTTTAGTAATCCTTCGGTATTTTCTTGAACAGGATCAAAGTCTGAGCCTTCAGAAACCTCGACTTCTTTTTTACTGCTCAAACGTCCTACTAAAGTAGCAATACAAATGACCATTAGGATACCAAAAACAATTCTAAAGAACGTGAATTTCCATCCTAATACCAACCCCATAAAGATCAATGTAGCTGGGTTTAATAATGGATTGGCTAAGAAAAAGGCCATAATACTGTTAACTGAAGCCTTTGACTTAGCTAAACCTACGGTAACTGGTGCAGAGCAGCAAGTACACATCATTGTTGGAACACCCATCAATGTTCCAATAAGTGTATTTCTAAGCTTTGTACCTCCCAGATAACGACGAATCCAACGTACAGGTAATAATACTTGTACTAATGAACCAACTATAAGTGCAACGACCAAGGCTTTCCAAACAGATAAGAAATAAGTTATCGTGAATGAGAATCCAGTTTTGAGTGACACGCCCCCAGTGGCAGTACCAACTCCTGCAATTATAGAGTCACCTACAGAATGTGTAGAAGCTGCGGCGATAGCCTTTTGGTAATAAGGCCACCACTTAACATAAAATATTCCGGCAACTAGGATAGCGAAGAATAAAATAGCGAAAACTATTTGCTGCTTGTTCCGATTATGTGAAATCTGCGTATCCATATTTCTTTCCTTCTTCCCTCAAAGAATTTGTTGTATGCCCTTACATACAATGATTATTATAAACTTCACAAAGTATATTTAAATATTAAATGTGCGATTTTTCACAAAAATAGGGAATTCACCAAGATTTTAGAAATTATTGTTGCTTTAGAGTTTACTCTAAGGTGTTTAATATTCATAAAGACAAAAATGGAGGTCGATTATATGTATGATTTTGAAAACAGTATTGATCGTCGAAAGACTGACTCAATAAAATGGGATGTTAAAGACAATGAATTACCAATGTGGGTTGCTGATATGGACTTCAAAACAGCTCCAGAAATTGTCGAAGCTATTCATGAAAAAGCTGATCAGAAGATCTTTGGCTATGAAGAAGCTGGAAAAGCATATTTCAATGCTGTCGCCGGTTGGTATGAAAAAGAACACGATTTTCGTCCTCAAACAGATTGGATGATGTTTGTTACAGGTGTAGTACCAGCCATATCTTCAATTGTTAGACGAGTAACATCAATTGGAGACAATGTATTGGTTCAAGCACCTGTATATAATATTTTCTATAATTCAATTGTAAATAATGGACGTCATGTTGTTTCTAGTGATTTGGTATTTGATAATTTAGCATATCAAATCGATTTTAAAGATCTTGATGAAAAATTATCAGATCCACTGACTACATTAATGATTTTATGTAATCCACATAATCCAGTTGGGAAAGTTTGGAGTAGAGAAGAATTAACAAAAATCGCTGAATTATGTAATAAGCATCATGTTAAATTGTTGAGTGATGAGATCCATGGTGATATTACCTTTAAGCCATATACACCAGCATTTTCTTTGGATAAAGATCTTGTTCAAAATTTGATGGTTTGTGTATCACCAAGTAAAACTTTCAATGTAGCCGCAATTCACGCCGCAACTATTATTGTTCCTAATGAAAATCTCCGTGAACAGGTTAGTCGTGGTATAAATAGTGAAGAGTTGGCCGAACCTAACTCATTTGCCATGCCTGTAACGATTGCTGCATATGAAAAAGGTCATGAATGGGTATCTGAATTAAAGCAGCAAATCTTAAAAAATAAACAATTAGTTCAAGAGTTTTTGGCAAAGGAATTGCCAGAAGTTAAGTTGGTTCCATCAGAAGCGACATATCTACTATGGATGGATACGGGTGCAATTTCAGATGATTCTAAAGAATTAGCTGGATTTATCAGATCAAAAACAGGTTTGTATTTGTCTTCAGGTGATGTTTATGGTGGCAATGGTTATGACTTCTTGAGAATGAATATAGCATGTCCTATATCGACCGTTAAGGATGGATTGAACCGATTGAAACAAGGTATTGATATGAAAAAAGAGAGTTCAGCGAAATAAAAAAATGGAACTGTAAGATTTAAATCTTGCGATAATCCCTTTATGGTTGTCAGATGAAATACAATAATTCATCTGATGATTATG
>NZ_AZDG01000026.1 GCF_001434665.1 Companilactobacillus tucceti DSM 20183
TAACCCAATAATAGAAGTGCTTTTATTTTATTGTCTCAAAAAATAGTTGCAGTACCTAAAAAATAAATTGAAGTACCTTTTATTTTTTGATTAATTCGCCAGTTATTGGACTATTATATATTGTAGGAAGGGGTAGTGGATGCCATGAGATTTCAACATTAAAATGTAGATCAAATGCTATTTTAAGAAAGAAATTATATAAATCAGGTAAAAATTGGGTAGTTAAGTCTAGTTTGAGTTTTGCAGGTGGTTTGATTCTCTTTGGGGCAACTCAGATCATGAATGTTTCTGCTGATACGATGTCACCGGAACAGACGGTTCAGGAAAACGACTCTTCTGTTACGCAACAAGATAATAATTCAAAATCTGAGGATGTTGAAAATAGTGGATCCAGTACTCAACAAACAAATACTCAACAAGAATCTAACAATGTCACGAATGTAAATTCAGGTCAGAGCAATGTCTCGAATAAGAATAATTTACAAAATCAAAATGTATCAATAAACTATAAATCAAATTTAAATAGTTCAGTTGCACAGGCCAGTGCTCAAACACCTAACCAGGTATCTGATCAAACTCAGCCAGTGTCAGATGAAGAAAATGAAACAAATAAATCAGCCTCTGAAGTTTATAACCTAGGTAGTAGTTCTTTTTATGTGGATGATAATAAGGTTCTTCATATTAGTGGTGGTGAATTTACACAGGATCAATATGATAGCTTATATAATAAATTGAACAGTAATATTCAAAATTATTCTGGGTCAATGTTTAGAGCAGCCGGTGATTATGATACGGTTTCATTTGACAGTAAATTAACAGCTCACGGAAGTCTTCATAACTTTTTTGATAGTTCTTCAGTAAAGTATTTTAATAATTTGGAAAACTTTGATACTTCTGATGTCACTGACTTTAGTAACTTTTTGGCAAGAGATACAGATATTCAGTCGTTTGATCTCGGGAAGCTGGATACTAGTTCTGCTACGTCGATGAAAAATATGTTTTCAGGATGTACATCTTTAAAAAGTGTAAATACTAGAAATGATGCAGGAAAAATCATTGATACATCAAAAGTGACTGACTTTTATGGAATGTTTTATAATGATCCTCTACTAGAGTCATTAGACCTTAAAGACTTAAATACAAGTAATGGTAATGATTTTACTAGTATGTTTTCAGGTGATAATGCAATTACATCATTAGATGTTTCTGGATTTAATACTTCCAAAGCAACACTTTTCACTGGTATGTTTGGTGGAGTAGGCAGCTCGGTAGATGGGGTTGCTGATATTAAAGGATTAGAAGATTTTGACACTTCAAATGTTACTGATATGTCGAATATGTTTAGTGGTGTTAATTTTGATCCTGTAGGCTTACAAAAGTGGGATACCTCTAAAGTAAAAAGTATGAACGGTATGTTTAGCAGCTCAAAAATTTCAGGTAAATTAGATCTATCTAACTTTGTTGGCGATAGCCTAACTTCTATGAACCAAATGTTTAGTTTTGCCGATAAATTAACAGAAATTGATTTGAGTAATTTGAATACTCCTGTTTTAGCGGATAATGATGAGAAAAATCCAGCAATTTGGAGTGCTTTTAACGGTTGTTCAGAATTACAAAAAGTTGATTTGAATAAATTTGATGGGAAAAAAATCAGCAATTATACTAATGTATTTAAAGATTGTTCTAAACTGACAACTATAATTTGGCCAAATTTGTCCACAGATTCTGCAACCTCATTTAATGGGATGTTTGATGGGGACGCTAGTCTAACTGAAAATAGTTTAGAATTTTTGAAGCAGTTTAAAACTTCCAATGTTAGTGACTTTGGAAGTATGTTTAAAGGGTGCAGTAGTATAGCTGAATTTCCAGTTGTAATCCAATCATGGGATATGAGTTCAGCACAGGATCTTAGTTCTATGTTTTACAATGATATTTCATTATCGTCTTTAGATTTATCTAATTGGATGATTAATGATGTTAAAAGTTTGAATAATTTTTTAAGTGAATGTTCTAGTTTGTCTGATTTAAAATTGCCTATACTTGATGAACCTAAAAATTCAAAGATCGATATGTCGAGTATGATTGCAGGTTGCGATGGTGTACATACATTAGATTTTTCCAACTTTGTTATTCCAGTTGATACGGATAGATCAGGTATGCTTTATGGAACTGATCACTTATTCAAATTAGTCTTGAATAATAAGGTTAATTTAAATGGTTCAAGTTTAAGTTATTTTGATATATATAAGGGTTGGAAGAACGTCGGTAATGGTACTGATGAACATCCAGAAGCTAATTTGACATTACATAATGGTACTGAAATGATGGACACTTATAGCAACAATGCTGGTCCTGATGAAACATGGGTTATTGCTGAGCGTGAATTCGTTGATTATAGGATAGAGTATGTTGACTATGAGACTAAGCAAGATATAAATGAAAAGTATGATTACACGGGTTCCTATCGTGAAGGATTACAAATTAATATAAAGACTTTACAACAACGTGGAATAAATGCTCCTGGCTATATTACATCTCAACAATTTGATCTTAATAGTGATTCCCCAGTATATAATGAAACATTACCAATGTTTGAATCTCCTGAAGCAAAGAATTTGGTCTATCAAGTCAGATTAAAGAAATACGATCCATTCGTAATAGAAATAAGTGATGTTCCAAAAGCAATCACACTGATAATAAATGATCCGGATTCTATTAAAAATAATACAGTTTTACAAAGTTTGGATAATACTAGAGAATTGGATCCAGATAAAACAATTATCACTGTTAGTGGTCAACAAATTCCTGAAACTCAAATGTATATTCAGCTTAGTTTGATTTCTAGAGATCCATCAATGACTCCCGGAAAGACTATTAAAAATCTGGTTGATGATCTTATTAAATATGCAGGTGGAGAAGTAACCTTAGATGGTAGTCAAGTTGTAACAATGCCTCAAAATATGGCAATTGATGTTGTCTATAAACCAAATACAGGTAATAACACTACTCCTAATCAACCAAATAATACTAATGGAAGTTCAGTCGATCGAGTGGTTATTCCTATCAGTCAAACAAGCGCAACATTTTATGATAGACCGGCTGTACAATTGTATGACTTTGACGGTAATGTGATTTCTGGAAAATTTCTTGGTACTAATACCGATTGGTTTAATGATGAGGAAATGACTTTGGACGGACAGAAATATTACAGAGTTTCCACTAATGAATGGGTCAAAGATAACGATGTTTATGTCTATGTAGAACATATTTCGAAGGTTAGAACTTATAAAGAAAATAAAGTTCAATTGAAAAATGCTCATTTAGACAACGCTCGTGTATTAGAACCATCAACGGATTGGAAAACTGATCGTTATGCAATGTTCAACGGACAAAAGTATTATCGAGTATCAACTAATGAATTTGTTCCAATTGATAAAGTGTATGAATATCAAGATTCTTCAAATGTAATACATTCAAAGAGGGCAACACCTATTTTTGATGAACGAGGTAGGGATGTTGGTCGGACGCTCTTATCGAATAAGGGTTATAAGACTGATAAAAAAGTCAAAATAAATAATGAGACTTATTATCGGGTTGCAACTAATGAGTTTGTTAAAAAGTCAGATATTATTTAATCAAAAAAGGCTGTGACGTAAGTCACAACCTTTTTTTGCATCTCCTATGTATCGACTAAACGTGCAATAAAAAGCTGCAACCTCCACATAGCTACGAACCACAAATGATTGATAGTTCTAATCATTCGTGTCTCTAGGCTATGTTCCGGTGGCAAACCACTTTTTATTGACACTCTCTTTATATGGATTCAATAGCTTTCCAAGTCCAGCTACTTGTATAAGTTCCGGTAACTGTTGATTCGTTGTCTTTAAAATCCATTTCGATATTTTTTTTGATCAGATCAGTTAAGTTAGTTGTGGTTAACCAATCTTCGTTACTTGCGGCTGGAGTTTTAGCTATAAATAGTTCTTGATCCGCTCTTTGCTGTTTGTCCCAGTATAATCGATGATCTAAGGTACTATTTTCGTCATCTTCATTAATAAATTTCTCTACCGATAGTGTGATTTTTAAAGGTGATTGATTGTTTGACCTAAAATCGTGAACTTGTAAGGTTCCGCTTATATCGGGTTTTATTTTTTTAGTGTTAGCTCCAAAGATATGTTCAGTTCCAAAGTCTATTGCGTGTGGTGCAACGACTTGGAAGGAGCCATCTTTATGTTGAAAATAAAAGATATCACTGCTGCTGTTTCCTTCTTCATCGGTTATTGTAAAAGTAACTTTATGAAGCTTTAAATCATTATATTTATTCATTTGAAGGTCGGGTAGTTCCCAGAAGTAGGTTGATCCAGGAATAGCATTTTTGAAATCTTTATACAATAATATTTCCTCCTCATCGTCTACCTTATAGGTAGCGCTTTTCATTAAACGACTGTCTGCATCAGACCAAGTACCAGTTAGGGATAAACTGTGTGTATTTGGACTAAATGGATTTTTTTCTGAAGATTCAGGGCTCAAAATTGTGATTGTTGGGACAACGTTTGGTGGAGGAGTGATATTAATAATCGTTTCAGCTACTTCTGATAAGTTACCGTCACTATCTTGAACCCATACTCTAATAAAGTGAAGTCCTTCATCAAGGTCACCGATTGGAATACTATTAGACCATTCTTGTGGTTTACCTGCATTAGCACTTTGTTCTGATTGTTTTAACTTTTTAAGTAATTTACCATGATGGGTATCATCTAAATCGACAGTGTAATACAATTCAGCATTTGTGCTGTCAAAATCATACCAAGTTCCGGTAAGTCGGTAATTTTGAGCGTCAGATTGAATAATATCTGGGGCAGGCTCAGTTCCTTTTTGGTCAAGCTCGATAGCTGGAGCAAATTTTGCTCCAACGATATCAATTTGTGAAGCGTAGTTCATAACTACAGATTTTTCCACGTCTAATGTCAATGGCTTAGTATGCATTGCAAAACCTGAATCCCAGGCACGCTCAGTTTCTTTAACGCCACCAAGTCTAGCACCGGCATTTAAGTTAAGACCGGCATCCCCAAGATCATTCATATCATTGAAACTGTTTTTCAACCCTCTAGGAACGTCAGGTGATTCATAATTTCCATGAGAAACATTTCCTTCACCTGAATACCATGGAAATCTTGATCCACTACCAATTCCTAAGATAAAACCGTTTATGTATCCCTTTTGTTGATCATGGGCTTTACTAATTGATCGTCCAGCCCAGCTTGATGGGCCATTTGGTAAATTGGTAAATAAGTTATATCTAGATTCAGTGATTCCGGATTGTAAGTAAATACCACGACCATTACCTAAAGCTCTCATAGGAACGTAGTCACCAACTTTTTTGCCTTTACTATCTCGTATCTCTCTAAAATCTTTTGTTAAAGAGAAGTCCTTAAAAGCAAATCCCATAAAACGTACAAGTGGTTTATTACCTGTGTTTGTGTAAGTTATCTCAGTCACAACACGGCCATTTTTTTCAAATTTTTGAATTATTTTTACTTCAACTTCATAAATATCGTTATTGCGTTTTACTTGTTGGAAAAAAATCATTCTTTGCTGTTCAAAGCCAGTTTTTGGATCTATTCGATATGAAAATTGTGGAGCATCGAGCATACTGTATTTTTTATTCAAAATCCCTGGACCAGCAATGGAGGGTTTGGTTGCTTTGTCAGAAGGTACTTCAAGGTTGTAAATATCAGTAGTAACGAAGTCACCTTTTGAACCCATAGAGCCGTCTAGTACATGCACATCCCCATAGGCATTACCGTAGATATGATTCCCGTTACCAGTTGGTCCGTTGTCTATACTCCCACCTCTAGGAACTGTTATTACTAAGGAATTAGGTGCAGTCAAACTGTCAACGCGGCCTTGAGCATAACTATCGTGAGTATCTTTAGCGAAGGCTGCTTTTATTTTCATTCCTTCTGCAGCATACTTAAAGCCTCCAAAATATAAAAATGGAACAGCAGAAGTACCATCAGCATGTCGTAATGTCGGGCCTTTACTGACTCTGAGACTTTCACTTCTAATCCAGGTTAGTTCGTTAGTATCAGGTTGATCTGCGTCGTCATCATCGTCATCGTTTTCATCATTTAAAACATCTTCATCATCTGAATCATTTGAAGCGTTTGATTCATTGCTTGGTTCATCGTTTGTTTGAGTTTCGGTTCCAGTTTCAGTTTCAGATAAATCGGTTAATCCGGATGTTATTTCTGAAACAATGTTTTCTGGGACAATTTCATCTTTACTTGTTTCTGCGTTTGTAGTTTGACTTACATATTGATTGAAAGTCAAAAAAAATATTCCTATGGCAAATACTAGGAATAAACTAAGTAGGGTAAGTTTTTTCATGTAGAAATGTTTCCTCTCTTAATCGACCTCAGGATATAGTATCACGATAAACTTATGAAAATTATTCGATTTTCGAAAGCTAGACTTGCACTTTTTGCAAAGAAAAATATTAAAAAATGAGTTTTTATTATTAATCTTGATTTCAGCATTTTAGGTTATCGAGTCAAATTGACAATATATCCATTAGGTTTATCATTATAAATAATATTTTTTCGACGATAAATGAGAGGGAGTTATGCTGTGTTTAATGTGTTTGTTAGAAAGGCTTTGAGAGGCGATTTGCCAGAAATTATTCAAGTAATAAATGATGCAAAAAGATTGATCAAGGGTACAGGTAGTCCTCAATGGCAAGATGGTCAACCAAGTAGGGAAGTTTTAGAAGAGGACTTAGATATTGGTCGTGGGTATGTCTTAATAGTTAATTGTAAAGTAGTCGGATATACTGCATTGATGCAAACCAATGATCCTCATTATGATGTTATTCAAGATGGCTCTTGGAAAAATACAACTGATAAATATGCGACCTTACATCGTGTGTCAATTGCTGACGGATATCGTGGTAAGCATTTAAGTGATTTTATGATTTCTAATCTATTTACAATAGGATATGAATTAGGATTTAGAAATTTTCGAATCGATACTCATGCTATGAATAAGGGTATGCAGCATATCTCATTGAAGTTTGGATTTAAATATCGTGGAATCATCTATGTTGGGCCAAAAGAAGATGATCGACGTTTAGCATATGAACTTAATATGTAGCAGAGTGCAACAAAGGGCGGTTTGCCACCGGAGCATAGCCTAGAGACACGAAAGATTGGGCACTATCAATCATTCGTGGTTCGTAGCTATGTGTAGGTTGCAGCCCTTTGTTGTACGTTTAGTCTATAAAAATTAAAAAATGACTTGTGATCAAAATAGATCGCAAGTCATTTTTAATTCACCGACTATGTTTTATAGGTAGTTCAACAACGAATTCGCTACCTTGAGGCAAATTATCACGAACAAAAATTTTACCATGGTGTTCATTCATAATTTGCTGGGCAATTGCTAAGCCCAATCCGTGACCACCACTATTTCTATTTCTAGACTTATCCACACGATAAAATCTGCCAAAGATTTTCTTTTTATCAGAATCTTTAATTCCAATTCCGGTGTCAGAAATAATAAATTGATACTTAGAACCCTCGACATTGTCATATATTCTGATAGTGCCATTTTCAGGAGTGTACTTTGTGGCATTATCTAGCAGAATAATTAAAACTTGTTTGATTTTATCACGGTCAATATTAAGAGTTACATTATGGTGAACATTTTCTTGGAATACTTTTTCTTGTGAGTTGATTATATCTTTAAAAGGCATAATTGGATCTTTAATGAATAAATCAGGTTTAGTTAATTGAAAATTAAATTTTGTAGTCGCTTGATCAGCTCTCGCTAAAATCAAAAGGTTATTAGTTAATGAGTTTAGACGATTGACCTCATCCAGTGAAACAGAGATAGATTCTGCCTCATCGATGATAGTATTTTTTGGACGCGTCAGCATATATTCTAGTTTTCCTTGAATAATTGTTAACGGAGTTCTTAGTTCATGAGCTGCGTCGTTAACAAACTCACTTTGTTGCTTCCAAGATTTAATGATCGGGAACATAGTGATCCTAGTTAGAACATATGAAAGTATTAAAGCAATGAACCAAAAAATAAAGAATGTCATTATCAATATCTTTTCAAAATTTTCCATCGATTGTATCTGTGTATCAATATTTTGCATTATCAAAACATAGTGACCAGCATACATGGGGTTATTATTACTTTTCGAAACTTTGATCAATAAGACTCGAAAGTTCATATTTTTAATTGTTAAGGTTTGCTTAGTATTGAGATTCTTTTTATTCAATTTAATTTTTTTCAATACCGAATAACGATTTCCTAAACTGGTTTTGTTTAGTAATTTGCCTTCAGAGTCAAAAACTAGCATTGAAGTTTGAAAGGGTGCTTTTGGTTCTGGACGATTATTTGATTGATTTGGACCGTGTGGTCCACCAGCATCAGGCTTCATATTAGGTTGCTTCTTTATCGTACTTACCTGATTTTTTATATCTTGATCAATACTGTGGTAGGTAGAATTTTGAAATCGATTAAAGATTATTATTCCTAAAGTTAAAAACAGTATGGCGAAAGTAGCCATGATTGAAATAAATAATTTTAATTGCTGACGACGAGTTATTTTGTTTTGTTTAGTTTTGTTCTTCATCTTGGCAAATATACCCAACATTTCTAATAGTTTTGATTAAATAATCATTTTTAGATGGACGTAATTTTTTACGTAAATTACTCATGTAAACTTCTACAACGGTGATGGAAGTATCGGAATCAAATCCCCAAATACGTTCAAAAATTTGATCTTTAGTTAAGATAATATTTTTGTTTTGTAAAAGATAAACTAATAGATCATATTCTTTACCATTTAATTCGACAAGTTGGTTATTTATTTTAACTTCATGATTATTGAGATTTATTTCAATATTATTTAATTTTAAGACTGATTCATCAGCTGAAATACCACTTCTTTTAAGCAGTGCTTTTACACGGGCTTGTAATTCCTCGCGGTGAAAAGGTTTAGTCAGATAATCGTCAGCTCCTAAGTTAAAGCCATGTACCTTGTCATCTAGTTCTGTTTTAGCGGTTAAAATCAAAACCGGTGTATTGATTTTTTCTTCACGGATATTTTTTAAAATATCATATCCATTCATCCCTGGAAGCATTAAGTCAAGAATTATTAAATCGTGGACATCTTCTATCGCAGCAAATTTTCCACTCAGACCATCATTCTCAATATCTACCTGGGCAAAGTCACATAGAAAGGATGCAATATTATTAGCTAAATTTTTATCATCTTCAACAACTAGAATTTTAATATTTTTTTGCATAATTAACTCCTCTAATCAATATTTTCATTATAAAGCAATTATTCAAATTTAAGCTTAATTTAAGTTAGTTTGGATAATCTAGGTGGCGTCATGAAGAAAGGATGTTAACAAATGAAAGATAAGTTGATGAAGTCTAGAGCAATCATAGTTTCACTCCTTATTTATTCAATCATTTGTTTCTTAATTAATATTACTTTTTAGGAATTGGAGATTGATAAATGATGGAACAAAAAGAACCTACGCGTTCAAGTAAAAATAAAAGAGTAGGTATTTTTAATAGAGTTAGGAAAATAAAATATGATTATTGGTTAATTTCTATTTTAATTTTGGCTGCTTTTTTATATGCATGGAATATTTGGGAAGCAGGAGAGGCTAATAACTTTTATACTGCTGCCATAGTAAGTATGACCAAAAGCTTTAAGAACTTTTGGTATGCAAGTTTTGATCCGGCAGGGTTTATTACTGTTGATAAACCGCCGGTTGCATTATGGTTTATGACCATTAGTGCCAAAATATTTGGTGTTCATGGTTGGAGTGTAGTTTTACCTTCAATTCTGTTTGGAATTGGATCAGTTTACTTAATTTATAATTTAGTTCGCAAAAGGTTTGGTCGTATTCCAGCTAGAATATCGGCATTGTTTATGACTTTGACCCCAATCGTGGTAGCTGATTCTAGAACTAATAATATGGATGCTACTTTGGTGTTCTTTCTATTATTATCAGTTTATTTTGTACAAAAGTCTGTTTTAAAAGGTCAACAAAGATATTTATGGATTGGCTTTGCTTTAATGGGAGTCTCATTCAATGTCAAAATGCTACAAGCATTCATGATTTTACCGGCTTTGTATTTGTACTATTGGATTGCTGTTAATATTAGCTGGAAAAAGAAATTAATAAATTTGTCAATTGCTACAGTATTTTTGGCCATATTCACATTAATTTGGCCATTATCAGTTGATATGACAAATTCTTCAAATCGTCCTTATGAAGGTGGTTCTGAAACTAATTCAGCTTTAGAGTTAGCTTTTGGATATAACGGAACGCAAAGACTATTAGGACAAACAACTGGAACTGGTGGAGCATTTCCTGGTATGGGATCAAGTTCATCAAAGAAAAGTGGCAAATCTAATATGCCTGGTGGTACTAAGCCATCCAAATCTTCTAAAAATGCACCCACACCTCCTTCTGGCAGTAAGAAAAAAGCACCTAATGGCGGACAGCCAGGTGGCAAGAGTAAAAAAGGTGGCCCTGGGACAGGTGGAGCAGGCGGTGGAGCCTTTAATATTGGGACTGCTGGTCCGTTACGTTTGTTCCAAAAAGAATTGGGACCTCAAATCAGTTGGCTGTTGATCATTGCCTTATTAGGGATGATTTCTAGTTATTTCTATTACCGCGGCTCAAAGATGAAACGTTGGTATTCATTGAACCCACAAAGAAAGGAACTTTGGTTATGGGCGGGATGGCTGATTCCGGTATTTGGATTTTTCTCAGTTGCTAGTTTCTTCCATCCTTACTATACGATCATGCTGGCACCAGCAATTTCAATTTTGGCCGGTGTTGGAATTTTCACCATGATCAAACAATGGAAGGAAAAATCTGGATTCTCTATTTTATTGCCAAGTGCAATTATCTCAACAGCATTCTTACAAGCTTGGTACATATATGATGATTATCAAGTATCAGCATGGATTTTATTAGTGTTAGGTATTTTGGTATCACTTCCATTATTTGTAATTCCATGGATTTCTAAAAAATTAAAATATGGCAGATCTATAGCTATTGCGTCCGTGATCTTAGTTATGTTAGCACCAACTTGGTGGTCTTTAACACCTACGATTGCAGGTTCAAGTGATGGTATTCCTAGTGCTGGCCCATCATTATTAAGTGCAGGAGGCATGGGAAGTGGCGGTGTCGGAAGTGGATCAGTCGATAATACTTTATTGAACTATCTTGAAAAACATCAAGGTAGTGCTGAATATTTATTTGCGACAGATGACTCAAGTACCGCTGCACCGTACATTATTAAAACGGGTAAAGCTGTAATGGCTATGGGTGGTTTTAACGGAACTGACAAAGCTATTACTTTGAAACAATTTAAAAAGTTAGTTAAAGAAGGAAAACTTAAGTATTACTATGCTGCCGGTAAAACTGGAAGCAGTAATTCAGAAATTGTTAGTTGGATAAAAAAACACGCTAAGAAAGTTACTTTGAAGAATAGTAATAACTCAGCGGTATCTTCAATAACTACAAGTACCAAAACAAGTAGTTCAAAAAAGGCTCCAAGTGGTTCTCCAAGTGCACCTAAACAAGGGCAAGTTCCGGGTAATCAAGGCGGAACACCTCCAAATGGTTCTTCAAAAGCACCAAGTGGTATGAAGAAACCAACTGGAACAAAAAATAAAATGAAAAAACCTTCTAAAAAACCGTCAGGAAAGAGTATACCTGGTGGAATGTCAGAAGGTGGACCTGGTGGTCAATCTGGAGTTTTGTATGATCTGTCCAGCATTTATGATTAGAAAGGAATGGTGATCATGGATCAATTAATTTCTATTGTTTTACCCGTCTTTAATGAAGAAGCGGGAATAAAGGCAACAATTGATACTTTGTTAAATTATGTTGAACAACAAAAAGAGCGTTATGAATTGATCTTTGTTGATGATGGATCAAAAGACGATTCAGTTAAAATAATTGAAAGATCTATGCAACAAAATGAAAATATTAAATTAGTTAAATTCTCTAGGAATTTTGGACACCAATTGGCGATTACCGCTGGCTTACAATATACAACCGGTGAAGCTGTTGTGGTAATGGATGCAGATTTGCAAGATCCTCCAGAGGTCATACCTGAAATGATTCAAAAGTGGCATGAAGGATACGATATCGTTTATGGTAAGAGGATAAAAAGGGATGGTGAAACGATATTTAAAAAGATTACGGCTTCTGCTTTTTATCGGATCTTCAAGAAAATGGCTACAATAGATATGCCATTAGATACTGGTGACTTTAGATTGATGAATCGTCGAGCTGTGAATCAGTTACTTAAATTACATGAGCAAGATCCCTTTGTTAGAGGGCAAGTCACATGGATAGGTTTCAAACAAACCAGCGTCATGTATCATCGTCAAGAAAGAATTGCTGGTGAAACAAAATATCCATTATCTAAAATGATTAAATTGGCGCTTGATGGAATCACATCATTTTCAATGAAGCCGTTACAATTTGCCAATATATTTTCTGTAGTGCCAATTGTCAGTGGCATATTCAGTTTGGGATATTTGTTGATAAGCAGAAATTATAGCTTATCCTCAATTGGAATAACGATCTTGCTGTTTACTCTAGGATTGTTGTTATTATCAGTTGGCATTTTGGGAAGTTATTTAGGAAGAGTTCTAGAGCAAGTTAATGATCGCCCAAGATTTATTGTTAGTGAGACCGAAGGGTTTCAAGAACGAAACAAAGGTATAAGACATTTACATGCAAAGCAGTCTCATAGCTAGAAGGCGAGAAATAGAGATGGTTAAAGTTTTATTGATGATCTCAGCTTTATTTATATCTTTAGGACTGTTAATTTTACCTAGTGATGTTGATCAAAAGAATAATCGAAAGAGATAAAAAATAGTTTTCCTGATTAAAATATAAATTTTAAAAAGTAAGGGTAAGATGCTTTTTAAAGTTTGGGCAATATGGTACAGTAATGTTAAATTTGGTAGGGGTTGCAACTTTTATCAAATTGAATATGAACTATCCCATTCATTTAAAGAAGCTGACGAACACCCAGTCGTCAGCTTCTTTTTTTTTATATTTTAATGTAAGTCTCCATTGTAGATCGAGTTTTTAACAATAACATAATCTACTTTACGTAGTGACATTAAATCCTTTCCACCAGCGTAGGAGATAGATGATTGAAGATCTTGTTGCATTTCCTTTAAAGTGTCCATGATCGAACCCTTAGCAGGTAACAACATTCTCTTTCCTTCAACGTTTCTGTATTCGCCTTTTTGATATTCTGATGCAGATCCGAAGTATTCTTTGTAAGTTTTACCATTTTCAACGTAAACTGATCCAGGTGATTCTTTGTGACCAGCTAACATTGAACCAATCATGACCATGTCAGCACCAAAGCGGATAGATTTGGTGATATCACCGTCAGTTCTAATTCCTCCATCAGCGATAATAGGTTTTGTTGCAGCTTTGGCGCATAGTCTAATGGCTGCTAGTTGCCAACCACCAGTACCAAAACCAGTTTTTAGTTTAGTAATACAAGCTTTACCTGGCCCAATACCTACCTTAGTAGCATCAGCACCAGCATGCTCAAGCTCTTTAACTGCTTCAGGTGTTCCTACATTACCGGCAATTAAAAATGAATCAGGAAGCTTTTCTTTGATATATTTGATCATATTTACTACACGATCACTATGTCCGTGAGCAATATCGATAGTTATGTAGTCAGGTACGATTTTTTCTTCTACTAGAGAATCGATAAAGTCAAATTCTTCTTGTTTGATTCCGACACTAATTGAGGTATAAAGATTTTTTTCTTCCATATCTCTGATAAATTCAATACGTTTTTCAGGTTCAAAACGGTGCATAACGTAAAAATAATTATTGCTTGCTAGCATTTCTGCAAGATTTTCATCAATAACAGTTTGCATATTAGCTGGAACTACAGGAATCTTGAAAGTCCTAGGTCCAAATTTGATACTTGTATCACATTCTGAACGGCTATCAACGATACACTTATTCGGAACTAATTGGATATCTTCATAATCAAATACTTGCATTTGCTCAATCACTCCATAATAACGAACAATAATTATATTTATTTTCTGATTCGTTCGTATGGATATAATTTAACTGGTAATTGCTACATTGTCAAATTAAAACTATAAAAATGTTGTTCACAGTCTTTAATCTTTAGTACAATTTATGAGTGAGATTAAATTAGTTTTAAAAATTGTAATGATATATTTGACAGGATAATGTCAAATTGGTATTATCGTTCTATTATTAAAAAACACCATGAGAATGGCGCTGGTTAATAACTCGCTAAAAACTGGTATATACAAATAGGAGTGGTAAAAGTGCATAAGTATTCTGCTGAAGATATTAAAAAGTTAGTTGTTGATGAAAACGTAGAATTTCTATGTTTGATGTTTACAGACATCAACGGCATTATTAAGAACGTTGAAGTTCCCGTTTCTCAAATTGATAAGGTTCTTGCAAATAAGATTACTTTTGATGGTTCGTCAATTGATGGTTTTACAAGAATTGAAGAGAGTGACATGCTATTACATCCTGATTTATCTACATGGTTGATTTTCCCATGGGGATCAGAACATGGTAAAGTTGCTAGATTGATTTGTGACATCTATACAACTGATGGTGAACCATTTGCAGGTGACCCAAGAGTAAACTTGCAACGTATTATTAAGAAAATGAAAGGCATGGGTTACACTAACTTCAATATTGGACCAGAACCAGAATTCTTCTTGTTCAATACAGATGAAAAGGGTAATCCAACACTTCATCTTAATGATGATGGCAGTTATTTCGATTTTTCTCCAGTTGATCTCGGTGAAAATTGCCGTCGTGATATCGTTCTAGAATTAGAAAAGATGGGCTTTGAAGTTGAAGCTAGTCACCATGAGGTGGCACCTGGACAACAAGAGATCGACTTTAAATATGAAGATGCGCTTTCAGCCGCAGATAGTATTCAAATGTTTAAACTAGTTGTTAAGACAATTGCTAAACAACATGGTCTATATGCAACATTTATGCCAAAACCACTACAAGGAATCAATGGTTCCGGAATGCACATTAATATGTCACTATTTAATGGTGATACAAATATATTTGATGACAAAGATGATAAATTATCACCTGTTGCTAAGCAATTTATGAGCGGTATTTTGAAGCATGCACGTGCTTTGACTGCTGTAAATAATCCAACGATCAATTCATATAAGAGACTTGTTCCAGGATTTGAAGCACCAACATATATTGCATGGTCAGGTAAGAACAGATCACCATTGATCCGAGTACCAGCTGCCAAAGGTAAGTCAAAACGTGTTGAGATGAGAAGTGTTGATCCAACAACTAATCCATACTTAGCAATTGCTGCTATTCTTGATGCTGGACTTGACGGTGTTAAAAATGGTTACGAGTTAGCTCCAGAAGTTAAAGAAAATATTTACGAAATGACAGAAGAAGAACGTGCTGAAGAAGGAATCGTTGATCTTCCTTCAACATTACATAATTCATTGAAAGCTTTACGTAAAGATGAATATGTTCAAAATTCCCTAGGTAAAGGCTTAACAAATAGCTTCTTTGCCGCAAAGAATGCTGAATGGGCACAATATCAACAAACCGTTTCCCAATGGGAAAGAGATACTTATATGCCACTATACTAAAAGTATATAAAAAGAGATGCAGTCCTATTTTTTGGATTGCATCTCTTTTTTGGTACAAAAAACCTGATATTTCCCAGACGAAATATCAAGCTTATTTTTAAATTGTAACTGTGTTATCAGACCAATCAATCATTTCTACACAATCGATCATTGTTGAAATTGGACATTCAGTTGAATCCTCACGATGTCTACTCTTGATACATGTTCCGCAAGCTAAGATTTTTCCACCATCATCAAGGAATTCATGCATTTTTTCACTAACATTGAATTTTTCATCTGTGATATCCTCAACTTCAACACCTTCACCCATTAAGAAGATCTTAACCTCATGACCTTGTTTAAGGGATGCAATTGCTAATCTGAACCCATTCCAAGCTTTTTCGTGTTCTTTTGTTTCTAAAATTATTCCTAGTTTCATATTGCCCTCCAAATATGTTAACGTTTTCACTTTCTATAATAAGTTAATAATGATATATGGTCAAATTTATATTTTTGTTGCATTTGCAATAAAATGGAATTACAATTACTTTACTTTTAAAAAAGAAGGTGAGCTTTTTGCCAGAGATATTAAGATCAATTGGAATTATTGCTCGATCCCTAGATTCCATAAGTAATATTGAATTTAAAGATATTGATTTAACTAAAGGACAATACTTATATATTGTAAGAATTGGTGAGAATCCTGGAATAATTTTGGAAAATTTGGCTAATATAATTAAAGTTGATAAGGCAACTGCATCACGAGCCATTCAAAAACTAGAAAAAAATGAATTTATTGAACGTAGAAGTGATGAAACCAACAAGAAAATAAAAAAGATATTTTTAACTAAAAAGGGTAAAGATGCCTATCCTTTTATCAAACGTGAAAATAATTATTCAAATGAAATGGCAATGAAAGGGTTAAGTGATTCTGAAAAAGAATTGATCCATCAATTATTAGTAAAAGTACAGACGAATGTCGAAAGCGATTGGGATTTAGTTAAAGGTGGGGGAAAGAGAAATTATTAGTATGGAAAATATAATTGAATGTAAAGTATCAGATGTAAAAGAATTAAGTGAGATGAGTATTAAAACCTTTTCAGAAACTTTTGCTAAGGATAATACAGAGAAAAATATGAAAGAATTTCTTGACGGTTCCTATAATGTTTCTGCTCTTGAAAGGGAATTGAAAGATGAAAATTCTAAGTTTTATTTTCTTATACATGATGGCGACAAAGCTGGATATTTAAAAATCAATTTAGAATCCAATTTAGTTGATCTTGAAAATATTTTAGAAATTGAAAGAATATATTTGCTAAAAGATTATCAAAATCACGGTCTTGGAAAATCATTGATGAATTACGCTCAAAATATGGCATTGGATCTTCATAAAGATGGGATCTGTTTAGGAGTTTGGGAAAACAATTTTAAGGCACAAAGATTTTATGCTAGACAAGGTTTTAAGAAAGTTGGAGCTCATGATTTTAATTTAGGTGATTCAAGACAAACTGACTATACTTTGTTAAAAAAATTTGCTAAATAAAAAAACTCAGCCTATGCTGAGTCTTTTTACATGTCACATTTATTACTTAATAAACAATGTAATTCTTGATATAGCTTTATTGATAAATACAGTCCTCCAGATAGTATTGCAGTAGCAAGCAATAAGTCGGAAGGTTTAGAATTTTTTTTCATATCGATCCTCCTATCCACTACCTTCACTATACTATGTGTTTATTCAAAATAATATATCATGATACAATTAAATCTATGAAAAGGGTGAGGATATGGATAAAGTAGACAATCAAATAATTGAAGGGCTTTTAAAGCATGTGTCCGTGCGTTCTTTTACAAGTGAGCCATTATCAGATGAAGTTGTAAAAAGCCTTGTTACGGCTGCTCAGGCCGCCTCAACAGCAAGTTTTCAACAATCATACTCGATAATAGATGTAGTTGATGATGACTTACGTGAAAAGGTAACACAAGCTGCGCGTAATCAGCGTTTTATGAATCAGGGTGGAAGATTATTTGTCTTCTGTGGTGATTTAAATCGAAATGAAAAAATGGCTCAAGAATTAGGAGTTGATGTCAGCCAAACGATAGAGGGGATAGATGCCACTTTAGTTGGTGCGATCGATGCTTCACTTGCAGCTCAAAATATGGTTATTGCGGCAGAATCAATGGGGTTAGGTGTATGTTTTATTGGTGGAATTAGAGATAATATTGAAGAAGTGTCTGAATTATTAGATATTCCAGAACATGTATTTCCAGTTTACGGATTAGTTATCGGCCATCCTAAAGGTAAGCTTAATGATATTAAACCAAGATTGCCTTTTGAAGCTGTATATCATAAGAATCAATATCAAAACAAAATGGATATTGTTAAAAAGTATGATAAAAAGACAAACGATTACTATAATGACCGATATGGATATAAAACTGATCGTAGTTGGGCCAAAACTGCTGTTAACAGTTTAATAAAGCTACCAAGATCTTTTATGAAAAAGTTTCTTAACGATCATAATTTAAGTAAGCACTAAAAAATCCGCCTATGTTTAGTAGGTGGATTTATTTTTGTGAAAAATAATGATGAATGACCATATCCAAAGGATTAGCCATAAAAAAATTGTACAAACGAATACCTTTGTTGAGAGGAATAATGCTACTGCCGATATCAGCAATAATAGTGATCTAGTCGATTTTACAACTTTGTAATTGAATAGGATGTGAACAAGAATATTAATCTCTTTTAGGATGAACTTCATAATTATAAATTTCTTTTCAAAAATTATTTATTATTCAAACTTTTAATTTTACGAATTTGAAGGGCAATATTTAAAGTATTTAGAACGATAGATGTGGAAAGTAAAATGATGATTAGTTTTCTTTTATTTGTGTTCATAATATAATTACGCTCCTTTTTATTAACTAAAAGACAACTTCTTTGTTAGCACTTATAATATGCGCTCAAATTAGTACGTTTACAATGGATATTAAAAATAAAACAAAAAAATCGCTAGTCATATTTGACTAACGATAAATTATCTTAAAGTATCAAAACCTATATAAGCGAACTACGAGAATCGAACTCGCGACACTAGCTTGGGAAGCTGGTATTTTACCATTAAACTAAGTTCGCATTTACTACAATTACTAATTATACAACAAAATGTTACAAAATAATAAAGTTTTCATAATTTTAGCGAGAAAATCCCTAATATAAATTGATTTTTATTCCTGATTACAATAGAATCAAACATGATGAATGATTCTAAAGAGCATCGAGGAGAATAATATGAAAAAAACATTAGTTACATTGATGGCTGCCATCACTTTGATGGGTGGCTTCACAACTGTTGCTACTGGTTGTTCAAACGCAAGTACAACTCAAAAGAAGGATGTCCACTCAGCTAAAAAGATCACAAAGTCAGAGATCAAAGGTCATGACTATGTTGGTGTAAGCAAGGACAACAAGGACGAGTACATTACATTCTTTACTGGTAAAGATAAGAAAGATGTTAAGTATTTCCGTGTTAATAAAGATGGCTCAAAGAAAACAATCACATATTTCCAAAAGTCTAAGTTAGTTATGAACAAAGACAATAAGAAGAAGTTCAAGATTACTGGTTTCAGAATTATTGCTGAACCTGACTTCTCATGGAAATTTACTAAGGTTGGTAAGACAACAATTAAGACTCCAGATGGCCAAAAGTGGAAGTTATACGAAGGCAGTCATAAGAGTGTTGTAAAACATGTTGAAAAGAACGCTAAATAGTTAAATTTGGTAAACAGATCTTATGAAAATAGGATCTGTTTTTTTGTGCCAATATTTATACCTTAGTTGGATTATGGATGTATATTATGGTCAAAAAGTAGAAAGTGAAGTGCAGATATTATGCATTTAATTAATTGGATTAAGAACTTGCATAATTATATAAAAAACAACATTTATGATGACGCCCAAAATGACTATTATCAGATAAAGACAAACTGGAAAGGTACAGATAATAGAGATGATTATCAAATGGGGTATGATCAGGCCATAATTGACTTCAAAAGAACACATCGATTTCATCATTATCCTGCAAATATTATTGAATTTACTAATAGAGTTTCAAAGGGAAAAGTGTCAGAGATTTCGGAATTTATTAACGGATATCATGACGGTAAAATTCATATTTTAGATAAATTGACCAGATAAATTGCTTATTACACAGATAGCGCTTACAATAAAAACATCTTAATGATACCGAGGGGGAATTTGCAATGTTCAAATTACAAACTGGATTAGGATCGTTAATTGGAACTATCGGTGGTAATATGCTGAGTGAAATTTTTATTTGGCGTGATAAAGCCTTGAAGAAATAGTATTTTAGAACATTCTTGAATTAGAATGTTCTTTTTTTATATGGATTTATTAAAATCTTTGCGTTATCATTACAGGCAGATTTTAACTTTATGAAATTATTTTTAATCTTAGGAGGAAATATTATGGCATATCAAGGACAAGAATCATCGGTATTTCAAGGCAGAAGCTTTTTGAAGGAGAAGGATTTTACTCCAAAGGAATTAGAATATTTGATAAATTTAGGTTTACATTTAAAGGCTTTAAAAAAGCATAATATTCCTCATCATTATCTTGAAGGTAAGAATATTGCTTTACTTTTTGAAAAGACATCAACAAGAACTCGTTCATCATTCACTACGGCCGCGGTAGATATGGGTGCTCATCCTGAATTCTTAGGTTCACATGATATTCAACTTGGTAAGAAAGAATCCGTTGAAGACACAGCTAAGGTTTTAGGAAGAATGTATGATGGAATCGAATTTAGAGGATTTAAACAAAAAACAGTTGAAGATTTAGCTAAATTTTCAGGAGTTCCAGTTTGGAATGGTTTAACAGATGATTGGCATCCTACACAAATGATTGCTGATTTCATGACAGTTAAGGAAACTTTTGGAAAAATTAAGGGAATTACATTAACTTTTGTGGGTGATGGTCGTAATAATATGGCTAATAGTTTCTTGGTTGCTAGTGCGATGTTAGGAGTTAATATTCATATTCTGGCACCAAAAGAATTGTTCCCAGAGCAATCTGTTATTGACACTGCTAAGTACTTTGCCAAAGATTCCGGTAGTGAAATTCTTATTACAGATGATATTGATAAAGGTGTTAAGGGTTCTAACGTCATTTATACTGATGTTTGGGTCTCAATGGGTGAAGAAGATAAGTGGGATGAAAGACTTAAACTTTTGACTCCTTATCAAGTAAATATGGAAATGTTGAAGAAAACTCAAATGCCAGATGATCAATTGATTTTCATGCACTGTTTACCTGCTTATCACGATACTTTAACAACAACTACACATGATGTTTATGAGAAGTATGGACTAACTGAAATGGAAGTAACTGATGAGGTCTTCAGAAGTAAATATGCTCGTCAATTTGAAGAAGCTGAAAACAGAATGCATTCAATTAAAGCTATTATGGCCGCAACTCTAGGGCATATGTTTATTCCAGAAGTTTAGAATTAAATTGTAATTGATTTTTCTTTGTGCTAATATACTTATGCAAATGAAGGATTAATTAATCAGATGATTCTAAGCGAGATCAGATATTGGTGAGAGCTGATCGTATCAAAGGTTAAGTCGCACCCTTTCTAAACAGTTAAATACTATTTTGAGTGGATATTTATCAATTAGAGTGGTACCGCGGGAATTCTCGTCTCTTTCAAATTTTTTATTTGGAAGAGGCGTTTTTTATTTTGAGGAGGACTATATGAATTCAAAGAAGCAAGTAGTAGAAGCCTTGGCCAAGGTTTTACCAGCAGAAATTACTGCTGACCAAATTAATAAGTTAATCGAAAAGCCTAAGACATCGGATTTAGGTGACTACGCTTTTCCAACATTTATTCTAGCTAAAACAATGCATAAAGCACCTAATATGATTGCTGAAGAATTAGTTGGAAAAATGGATCAAGCTGGATTTGAGAAGATTGTTAATACGGGCGCATATATTAACTTTTTCTTAGATAAAGCTGCTTTTTCAGATGCAATTTTAAAAGAAGTTTTAAAAGAACAAGACGACTATGGTAACCAAAATGAAGGTAACGGTGGCAATGTTCCAATCGATATGTCATCACCTAATATTGCTAAGCCAATGTCAATGGGTCACTTACGTTCAACTGTAATTGGTAATTCAATTGCTAAAATCCTTACTAAACTTGGTTACTCACCAATCAAGATCAACCACTTGGGTGATTGGGGAACACAATTTGGTAAATTGATCGTTGGTTACAAGATGTGGGGTTCAAAAGAAGAAGTCGAAGAAGATCCTATTAACAATCTTCTTAAATATTATGTTCGTTTCCATAAAGAAGCAGAAGATAAGCCAGAACTTGACGATGAAGCTCGTGCTTGGTTCAAAAAAATGGAAGATGGCGACAAAGAAGCTCTTTCATTGTGGACTTGGTTTAGAAGTCTATCATTAAGTGAATTCCAAAAGATTTATACACGTTTAGGTGTTGAATTTGATTCATTTAACGGTGAAGCTTTCTACAATGACAAGATGGATGCTGTTATTGATACTCTTGAAGAAAAGAACTTACTTAAAGAAAGTCAAGGAGCAGAAATTGTTGATCTTTCAGATTTGGATCTTTCACCTGCTTTGATTAAAAAAACTGATGGCGCAACACTTTACATTACTCGTGATCTTGCTGCAGCTATCTATCGTAAAAACACTTATAAATTTGTTAAATCACTTTATGTTGTTGGTAGTGAGCAAGCAGAACACTTTAAGAAATTAAAGGCTGTCTTGAAGATGATGGGATATGATTGGGCAGATGATATTCATCATATCGAATTTGGCTTGATCACAAATGGTGGTAAGAAGCTTTCAACTCGTAAGGGTCGTGTTATCTTACTTGAAAATGTTTTAAATGATGCTGTTGATCTTGCTAAGAAGCAAATCGAAGAAAAGAACCCAGATCTAAAGGATAAAGATCAAGTTGCTGAATCCGTTGGTGTTGGTGCTGTTGTTTTCCACGATTTGAAGAATGAAAGACGTGACAGCTTTGACTTTAATCTTGAAGAAGTTGTTCGTTTTGAAGGTGAAACTGGACCATATGTTCAATATACAAATGCCCGTGCTTTAAGTATTTTGAGAAAAGCTGGGGATGTTGATTTTGATGGTGATCTTACTTTAGATGATCCAGAAGCTTGGGATACTTTGAAATTGATTCAAGAATTCCCAGATATTCTTTCACGTGCAGGACGTATTTATGAACCATCAGTAATTGCTAAATATGCCTTGAAACTTGCAAAGAGTTTCAACCAATATTATGCACACAGTAAAATTTTGACAGATGATGCAGGACGTGTTGCCAGACTATCACTTGTTAAATCAGTGACAATTGTTTTGCAAATATCCTTAGGACTTCTTGGTGTTAAGGCTCCAGAGGAAATGTAAAAAACAATTATGAATCGAAAACTTTTTATTGAGTTATCTGAAATTAGAACTACAATATTAGATTTTGCATGGTTTGTACTTGCCGTTAGTTATTCATATCTAACAATTGGTACGTTTGATTTTTTGAACGGCATTTTAGGATTTATTGCGGTGTTATTTATACATATTCTTATTAATTTTCATAATAATTATATGGACTTTAAACACTCTAAGAGTGAGGAATACCGTAGAAAAATTAGTACCATCGGTATTAATCGTGAATCATTGGTAATAGTTAAGAAATGGATGTACGGTTTGACCATTTTTCCATTATTGATTGGTGTATTTCTGATTTATCGAACTAATTGGTGGACACTTTTGATCGGGATTATCTGTGTTCTCATTGGTTTTTCATATTCAGCAGGGCCAAGACCACTAAATTCAACTATTTTTGGATCATCAGTGGTGGCTATTGCCATTTCCATATTAATTCCAGTTGTTTATGTCTACTTAGGGACTGTTGACAGTGGAAGATTAACTTCAAGCATGATTATTAATGCAGTTATAGTTTGTTTGCCGAATGCATTTGCAATGTTTTCAGCTCAACTTTGCAATGATACTTGTGACTTAGAAGCTGATAAGAAAAATGGCCGTCATACATTAGTTGTTCAGATTGGAAGAGCTAATGCATTAAGTTTGTTTAAAGCTAGTTGGTGGTTAACGTTTTTGTTGATACCAATCTTAGCAGTTTTACAAGTAGTACCTTACATTACAATGATAGCTGTGCTACTTTACCCAAATATTTGGGATAATTATCATCCTTATTTAAAGGAACAAGTTAAAAGAAAAACTTATCCTTTAGTTATGAAAGCCGTTGTAAGATTGGTCAATACGTATGTTTTATTAGTTGCTGTCGGGGCGATTATTAAACTAGTACGATCAATTTTATAGTAGTAAAAAGAAAGATCACTCCTAAAATTTCTTTCTAAAATGCAAGAGTGCAACACAACATGTTCAGCTTTCGAGCATTAAGGCAAAATAGACCATTAATCCAACGGATTAATGGTCTATTTTGTTTTAAGCGGAAAAAGCTATGTTGTGTTGCACGTTTAAGCCGTTATTTAATCACAAAGTGTTTGTTTAAGTTCAGAGGGATCTATATTAGCTAATCCCCAATCACATATAGCATCAACAACGGGAATCAAGGATTCACCTTTAGTAGTCAAATTATACTCAATATGTAACGGTTGTTCATGGAAATCATGTCGATTTACTAAACCGTCATGTATCATTTGTTGAATTTGTTCAGATAGGATTTTGTGAGTTATTGGATTTAGATTTCGTTGCAGGGCATTAAAGCGAGTATGTGGATCAGAATTAAGTTCATAAAGGATTCTGATTTTCCATTTTCCTCGGATTAATTGCATTGTAGCGTCGAATTCATTTGCGTACATCTTTTACCCCTAACATCCCAGTAACCAAAAAGTGCGTACTAGGAAAATAATTATCTCAGTTTATAATATTAATTCGTAGTCGTCAATTGAACGCAATATAAGGAGATATAATATAAATGAAAAAATTAATCGCAATTACAGGTGCAAGTTCAGGTTTTGGTGCTGAAATGGCAAAAATATTTAATGCCAATGGTTTTCCACTTTTGTTACTTGGACGTCGTACTGAAAAGATCGAAGAACTAGGATTAAATGGTGAAGTTATGATCAGACATGCAGATGTAACTAATCAGGAGGAATTATCAAAAGCCATTAAAGAGGCTGAATCTGTCTATGGACCAGTTGATTTATTGGTTAATAATGCAGGTGTCATGTTGTTAGGTAATGTTTGGAAACAATCAGCTAAAGAATGGAAAACAATGCTTGATACTAATGTTTTAGGTGTACTTAATGGAATGCAAGTCGTACTTCCTGGTATGAAAAAGCGTCATCATGGAACTATTATCAACATGTCATCTATTGCTGGGTTCAAAGCCTTTCAAAATCATGCTGCATACGTAGCAAGTAAATTTGGTGTCCATGGTCTAAGTGAGACTGTTAGACAAGAAGTTTCAGGAGAAAATGTTCGTATAATGTTAGTCGCACCGGGTGCAGCTGAAACTGAATTACTAACACATGTTACTGATAATAGTGCGTTGAGTGAATATGAAGATTGGAAACAATCTATGGGTGGAATTACCCTTGATCCTAAACATGTAGCTGAAACAGTTAAATTTATGTATGATATGCCTCAAGAAGTAAATATTCGTGAAGTGGATATTGCAGCAACTCGTCAAGATAGCTAATTAATTGTTATTTTCTGCCTATGGTGGTTCAATGTGTTAGACTCAAAATGAGTCACATAGAGGTAATGACTATGAAAAAAATAGCAAAGGTATTGTCGTTATTGTTGCTGTTTGTTTTAGTTGGTTGTTCAGCATCTAAAGTTTCTGAAGAATCAAATGCCAAATTACAGGCAGTTAATTATCTAAAGTTGTCTAAACGAAAAAGAGAAGAAGTATATTTCAATTTTCGTAAGTCTAAATCAGCATATAATTATGCAGTAAATATGACTATTACTAATAAATCTGATAAGGATGTCAGATTCTATTTAGGAAAATTTATTATCTTGAATGCTGATGATCCGGATTTAGAGATAAGTTCTAGTTCAAATAAAGATGTTGTGGTCGAACCTAATAGCAGAGTGACTGTTCATCATCTGTTTGAACATATTTCACAAGTGATTTTTAATGGCCCAAGTGGGTATTATTACCTTAACAGCAATCATTTATTAGCAAATCTAAAATGAGTTTTGAATATTAATTAAAAGATAGGAGCTGTGACGTGAGTCACAACTCCCATTTTCTTTTCCGAATTTATACAGATTATGATCCGGTAGTGGAACTTTTTTTGTCATACTCTTTAATGTTGAAAAATATAATAGTGAATAAATTGAATATAATAAATAATATTAAAAAAATAAAGGTTTCCGACAAAATACTATTGCCAATAGAAATAGTACTTCTAAATGCATTTACAGAAATAGTCATCGGTAAATAGGGATGAATGGTTTTAAAGAAGTTGTTGGATAACTCAATTGGATATGTACCAGCAGAACCACCTAATTGAATTATCATAAACAATAACATTAACCAAGCTCCAGTCATGCCAAATATTAAATTGAAAAACGTTACGATACTTAGAAATGTCACGCCTGTTAATATAACAAATTCATAGGTTTTGAGAATTTGTAATGGTTCTAGGCCACAGAAAGATACAAGTAAACCATACATAATTGAAGCGGCTATAATAATGAATCCATATAAAAATAACATTTTAGATAACCACCAAGCCAATCCATTTTTAGGATCGTTATGGGGGGTATATGTATCATAAATAATATTTAAGGTAATGCATCCTACAAATAGTGCAACTGACATCAAATATGGAGCCATACTGGTACCGTTGTTTTTGACATAGGTGGAATCGTGATGGACCAGTTTGATAGGGTCTATTATTTTAGAAGTGACGTTTGATGGATGAATCGATTGACCAATGATTTGTAATTGTGTTGAATTCTTTGCATTGAGTATAGTCTGTTTCAATATAGTTTCAGAGGCATTATTCCTTTTTACTAATTCGGTTAAGTATAGTTTAGAGATCTTATCATTTATTTGTCTTTGAATTTTTTCAATTGCGGTCGTACTCATTTTCATAGCTACAAAACTATGACCAGCACTTGTGTAGTAATCTAACTTGATCCGTTTAGCATTTGGTTCGGTTAAGTCAGAAGATTGTTTGGAGAATTCCTTTGGTATTTGGATGATCATATAAACTTTTCCAGTGTTCAAATCGTTGTGTGCTTTAGATTTCGAAATAAATTTAAAGTTTAGTGATTTATTTTTTTTAAGTGACTTTGTAATCTGCTTTCCAAAATCAATTGTAGTGTCATTATTTTTAACTGCTCTATCTTCATTCACTACGGCAACTGGTAAATTCTTGGTTTCTTGATATGGATTCCAGAGCGATGATAAAAATATAACAGCATAAAAAGCAGGTATCAAAATAATACCTAATAAAATTCTGATTTGGGATTGGTCATGTTTAAAGATATATTTAAGTTCAGATGTAAACATATTGAACACCTCGATAACTTATTTTTGAATGAACCATTCGTTCATTTTTTGATCGAGGTAAGAATATATCGTTTGATTCGGATATTCAAATAAAAAGCACTTACTAAATTTCATAACCTTTAGTAAGTGCTTCAATGATAGTTTTTGACATGATGTCCATATTGTATTTGTTTTTAGAATTTTCAAATGAGTCATATTTTTTATGTGTTGACCACCAAAATACAAGATCAACGATCAACATAGAATCATAAGTGGAATTCTCTGTTTTACGAAAGGTTGATTTTTTATTAAGGTAAATAGCAATGTTTTTATACAGAGTTTTTCGATATTTTTCGTATAAGTTTAATAAATTATGATCGATTGTAGGATTCTTTTCTAGTATTAAGAAGTAGCGACCGTATATTTTGAAAATATCAAATAAATCTAAAATTAAAGATTCCATTGAATATGAGTCGTTAGTTGACAACAAATTAGCATTTAGTCGTTCAGTATATGTTTCGTAGGTTGATTCAGTCATCTTTATCAAATGATTCGTTGGAACTTCGTGTAATGGAAAGTCGTGTGAAGAAGTTAGGTAGTTTTTATCCAAGTTAGCTAAAAAAATGAAGTCAATTAGGGCTCTTTTACTGTCAAATAGATCATATAATGAACCGACTGAAATATTTGAAAGTTGAGCAATGTCTTTCATTTTGGTTTCGTTATATCCAGAATTAATAAATAGTGTGCAGGCATTTTCAAATATATTTTTCAATTTAGTATCTGTTTTCATTTGAGTAACCTCATTCTTGATAGAATATATACATAGAATAACATTTTAGGAATTTAAGTTATTAATACAGATTTTAAATGACAAAAAATTTAAGTTAGGTGTTAAAATAGCTGCAAATTTTGATACCATCATCCGGAAGGTGATCTTTTGGATTATAAAGAGTTTGAAAAGAATAGTCTGCGTGAAATTAGGACTTCACAATTTATAGCATTTTTTAATGTTTGCTTTTATTTAATTATTTCAATTACTAAATTAGTTGTCGGTTATTTAGCAAATTCTACAGCCCTAAGTGCCGATGGATACAATGGTGCTACCGATACTTTATCTTATTCTATTATTATCTTAGGGCTCATGTTTGCCAAACGTCCAGTAGATCAGTTCCATAAATTTGGTTATGCAAAAGCTGAAACGATGGCTACTTTAATGACATCTGTTTTAATTTCTGAAACTGGTATGTGGGTCATATATCAAGGCATCAGAAACTTTTTGAACGGGAATGATATTAGACCTGATTTTATAGCTGCCTTTGTTGGTATTGCTATAGGACTTTTAACTTTTGTTGTTTATGAAATTAATAGATATATTGCAAAGAAAATAAATAGTCAACCGCTACTAGCTTCGTCACACGATTTACGTTTGGATGCAATAACTAGTATTACAACAGGATTTACTATTATAATCTCTAGTTTTACATTTGCTTGGATCGATAAGGTGAATGCCATTATTATTGGAATATTTATGATGAGGACAGCGTATAAAATATTCGATAACAGTGCTTTTAGATTGATTGATGGCTTTGATAAAGATAAGTTAAATCTATTTGAAAATGAAATCATTAAATTTAAAAAAATCGATAAAATTGAACGGATTAAAGGTCGTGAATATGAAAATGATATTTATCTGTCGGTCGTTGCCAAAGTTGGGCAGAAGATGACTGTGATGGAATCTATGAAGTTAAGAAACAGTATTCAAAAAGATTTGCAAAAAAAATACGGTATTTTTGAATTAGATATGCAGTTTGTAACTAGTTAAATTACGTTAAATATGCATTAGTGTAAAAGGCACCCGTAAAATGTAGGAAAACGGCAGGTTAGAACTGTTGGTTTTCC
>NZ_AZDG01000027.1 GCF_001434665.1 Companilactobacillus tucceti DSM 20183
TATTTTCCCAGAAGTGCTCTTATTTATCTGTATCAAATTATATACTCAGTACCGATTACTGGGCTCTTTTGTTTTAATGCTCGAAAGCTGAACATGTTTTGTCACACTCTTTGGCTCGTCATACATTTTTAAATATGTTTGAGAAAATACAGTTCTTCTGGTTTCAATTCAATTGACTTAGATCGTTCAATGAATGCTCTAATTGTTTTTTCATGTTCTATCTTTAATTGTGTTTTTAATTTACGGTTTTTCCAAAATCCATAAGCAATTATTGATACAGGTACAATTTCTAACAACATGGTCGAAGGAATTAGCCATGGTTCATCGTGAAGCAAATTAAAAAAGCGATCCTTATCTTCTTTAGTAGCAGTTTTTAACGTTGGCATAAGAAATCACACTCCTTTGAAATTACCCACATAATAACCCATTGACCTGAACATGTCATGATTTTGGGTACAAAAAAAGACTGCAACATACGTCATCCGTCTTTTTTGCATTTCTGAACTTTTATAGTCTAAACGTGTAACAAAAGGTTGCAACCTCCACATAGCTATGAACCACAAATGATTGATGGTACCAATCATTTGCGTTTCTAGGCTATATTCCGGTGGCAGACAACCTTTTGTCACACTATCAAAAAAAGCTAGGACAGCGTCCTAGCTAAGCGTTTTATTTGATGGAGGATACAGGGATCGAACCTGTGACCTCCTGCTTGTAAGGCAGATGCTCTCCCAGCTGAGCTAATCCTCCAAATAAAAGTGACCCGTACGGGATTTGAACCCATGTTACCGCCGTGAAAGGGCGGTGTCTTAACCACTTGACCAACGGGTCATTTAATTATGTCTTTCTCAAGCACAAAAAATATTATATATTAACTATAAGGGCGTGACAAGCCTTTTTTTAAGTTTTTGCAAAAAAGTCATTGGAGGCAAATATTGAACGTAAAAGATTTTTTTGAAAATGGGGAAACAATGGACATTGCAAAAGAGATGTTAGGTCATACTTTTACATACGATTCAGAAGAAGGAAAACTTTCAGGAATTATTGTTGAAACAGAAGCATATTTAGGTGAAATTGATAAAGCAGCCCATTCCTACAATGGTCGACACACCCCTTCTAACGATCCGCTCTATCAAGATGGGGGAACAATTTATATCTACTCAATACATAGTTGGTTAGATATGGATATTAGTATTCAGAAAAAAGGCATCCCAAATGGAATTTTAATTAGAGGTTTACAACCAGTTGATGGCCTAGAAATAATGGAAAAAAATCGTAAAAAAACTGGCTTTGATGTTACAAATGGACCCGCTAAGTGGATCAGAGCATTTGGAATAAGAGATAAAACATTATCAGGAACACCATTAAACTCAGATAATTTTATTTTTTCCGAAAAAAAAGTCCAGACTCCTAAAAATATTTTAGCAACACCTAGAATCGGCGTGCCAAATAAGGAACCTTGGACTTCTAAAAAAATGAGATTTATTGTTGAAGGAAACCCTTATGTATCCAAAATGTATAAACGTGATATGAATTTAGATACATATGGTTGGCTCTAATCGATCACTTCTAGCTCTTAGTGCATAAAGAATCGTAACTGTATCAACGACCTCTTGTAAAAGAGCTCCGATGATGGTTGGAATAAGACCAAAACCGGCAATTATCATTAATACAATACAAATAAAAATTCCTATTAGAACCGCTTCTTTGGCTACTTTTAGAGTATCACGTGATATTTTAACTACATCCGCGACTTTTCCAAAATCGTCTTGTAAAATAACAGCATCCGCAGACTCACTGGCTGCATTTGCACCTTGATATCCCATTGCAATACCAGCATCGGCTAATGCTAAAGCGGGTGCGTCATTAACACCATCTCCGACCATAATTGTCGGATGATTTTTAAGATTTTTAATTATTTTAACTTTATCATTAGGTAAACTCTCAGGATATATTTGAGTTATACCAACTTCTGAAGCAACCGATTCGGTTGTTTCTTTTTTATCTCCAGTAATCAATAGAATATTTTTTATACCGAAATCTTTTAACTTCTGAATAGTTGACGCAGACTCAGGTCTAATTTGATCAGATAAACTGAAGACACCGGCGTATTTACTATCAATTGATACATAAACAGCTGAACCTTCAACTTTATCAACTGGTTCATCAGTAACAAACTTCCCTTGCCCCACTTTTACATAATGATCTCCAATAAAGCCAACGATTCCTTGAGCGGTATATTCTTTGATTCTATCAACTGTTTCTAATTTCAACTTTTTTTCAAGGGCATAATTAACGATAGTCTTAGCCATAATATGGCTGGAATTCTCTTCCAAAGAGGCAGCATATGACAAAACAGTTTCTCTATTAAATCCGGGTTTTATAATTTCTTTATCAACTACTAATTTTCCCCTAGTAATAGTACCTGTTTTATCAAAGGCAATCGTTTTTGCTGAAGAAATTTTTTCTAAAGTTGTTCCGGATTTTACGATAATACCATTTCTACTAGTTCTACTCATTCCTGAAACAAAGGCTATAGGAGCAGCCAATATTAATGGACATGGTGAAGCGACAACTAAAACTTGGGCGATTCTTACGGGATCTTTTGACAAATACCATGCAATACCAGCAATCACATAAGCAATAATCGTGAATGGAACAGCGTATCTATCCGCCAATCTAACAAAGTGTGCCGGATTAGATTCTGATTCCTTAACTAATTTAACAATTGCTTGATATTCACTATCAGCAGCAATCTTCTTAGCTTCCATCTTAAAAGGAGTTTCTCCATTAATGGAACCAGACATTACACTCGATCCCACTCCAATTGCAACTGGCACTGCCTCACCAGTTAATGAAGACTCATCAACTTCTGATTGACCATCTACTACAGCACCATCGACTGGAACTTGTTCTTTAGGGCGAATTAATAACATATCTCCAATTGCAACTTCATCTATATCAATATCTACGATCCCTGTTGGAGTGATTTTATGTGCAAAAGAAGGTGCATTATCTAATAAAGACTTTAATTCACTCTTAGCTTTATTAGCTGCATATTCCTCCAAAGTATCTCCACCTGTGAGCATCAATAAAATCACCCATCCGGCCCAATACTGACCTAAGACGATCGTAGCGACAATTGCAGTTATTGCTAATAGATCAACTCCAAAGTCCCCTGTCTTTAATACTTTGATCATATCAATAAACATTATTAAGGCTAAAATAAGTCCTAAAATACTTATAATTATTTGTGAATAAAATGGTAATTGAAACAAAAATTCTAAAATAAAAGCTACAACACCTATTGTTAATGTCCCATAAAGTTTTAGCTTATCCGAATTCATAGTCATCCTCCCCAAAACAAATTACCTTTCAAACAAAGTATACTCAAAAATCGGCATTAAGTTAATAAACCCAATACCGATTTTCTTTTTACTTAACTAAATTTTTCCAAATAATAACTTTTTTCTTTTTAAGTGACTCTTGAACATCGATTATTCTTTGGTTAGAACTTCCTCTAAATTGTAATGATAAATCCTTTTTGGCCTGCAAAAATCTTCCGTCAACCAAAATATCAATTAAAGATAACAATTCTAATTTATCATCTGACTCTTTCATTAATTCATCCCAAGAATATCCAGTCCATGACCAAATATCCTTAGTATTGCCAAATTCTTTTCGAACTCTTTTACATAATGACAGACAAACTTGAGTATTAACAAAGGGTTCTCCACCCAATAAAGTCAATCCTTGTACATAACTTTGACCTAAGTCTTTAATTATTTGGTCCTCTAATTCTTTTGTGTAAGGTTTTCCATAACGAAAATCTTGAGCTGCCACATTATAACAACCTGGACATCTAAATAAACATCCACTCACATACAGACTACACCTAACACCTTCACCATCGACAAAGTTGAATGGCTTATAATCTGCAATACGTTTTTGGCTTAAATCTTTAGCCATCCATTCTTTGGGTGTCGGATTGTTTGGTTCTCTCATAGTTCGCGGCATTTCTGATCATCTCCGGTGTCATATTTTTTCTTCTCGATGCAATTTCAACGTGACGTCCATGTATCATTGGGCGTTGTTGAGGGTTTCCTAAATAACCGCAGGTTCTCTTTACTACATCACAAAACTTAGGATCATGATTTCCACATTCGGGGCAAACAAATCCTCTAGCAGTTGCCTTAAATTCACCCTTAAACCCACATTTGAAGCATTGATCAATTGATGTATTAGTTCCTAAATAACCAACATGATCGTATGCCCAATCCCATACTGCCTCTAAAGCTTTAGGATTTTGCTTTAAATTTGGATACTCACAATAATGAATGAATCCACCAGAAGCGTACTTTGGAAATACTTCTTCAAATGATAATTTTTCAAATGGTGAAGGGTGTTTTCTAACATCATAATGAAAACTATTGGTGTAATATTCTTTATCCGTAATATCAGGTATTCGACCGAACTTTTTAATATCATCTCGACAAAATGTATCAGTTAACGATTCAGCCGGAGTTGAGTACAAACTATAGTGATATCCACTTTCATTAGCCCAAAGACTGCATTTATCATATAAAGCTTTTACAATACTCTCTGCAAAATCATGAGCTTCTTGATTATGTTCCCAATCTTTACCAAAAAATTCAGTACATACTTCATAAATACCAATATAACCTAACGAAACAGTAGCTCTTTGATCTTTGAATAACTCATCAATACTATCTGTTTCCTTTAGTCGTTTACCAAATGCTCCATACATATAAAGCAATGGTGCATTTTCTGGCTTAGCTTCTTTAGTACGTTCAATACGATATTCCAAAGCTTCATGGCACAGTGTCATTTTTTCTTCAAAAATTTCCCAGAATAGATTCTTATTACCATTAGATTCTAAAGCGATTCTAGGCAAATTTACGGTTACAACTCCTAAATTCATACGACCGGAATTTACTTCTTTTCCATTCTCATCTTCCCAGCCTTGTAAAAATGAGCGACATCCCATTGGAGTCTTAAAACTACCCGTTAATTCAACGATTTTGTCATACATCAACAAATCAGGATACATTCTCTTAGTTGAGCACTCTAGTGCTAATTCTTTAATATCATAATTAGGATCCGTTGGGTTTAAATTTAGGCCTCGTTTTACTGTAAATGTTAATTTAGGAAAAATAGCTGTACGATGCTCTTTTCCCAAACCTTTAATGCGAATTTTTAAAATTGATTTTTGGATTTCTCTTTCGATCCAACTAGTACCTAGACCAAAATTAATAGTTGTAAATGGAGTTTGCCCTTGTGAGGAATAGAGTGTATTGATCTCATATTCTAAAGCTTGCATAGCATCATAAATATCTTTTTTAGTTTTTTCACGAGCAAACTCTTCTTGCTTATCTTCAGCAACCCATTTTTTAGCGTCAGACATATGTTTTTCATAATTTATCTTTGCATAAGGTGCAAGTAATTGGTCAATACGATTGGCTGAGCAGCCACCATACTGTAAAGAGGCAACATTTGCGATAATCTGAGACATTTGTGCAGTTGCAGTCTGAATTGAACGCGGTGATGATACCCAAGCGTTACCGATTTTAAATCCATTAGTTAACATTTCATCAAAATCGATCAAACAACAATTAGTCTCTGGAGTAACGGGAGAATAGTCTAAATCGTGCCAATGAAGATCCCCTCTCAAATGTGCTTTAGCCACTAGATCAGGCAACATTTTGAGACCAATGGCTCCACTTGCAACTCCAGCCTCTAAATCACGTTGTGTATTAAAAACTTTACTATCCTTATTGGCATTTTCATGAACAATTGCTTCATTATTGCCAAATAATTTATTGATATTTCTTTCTACATTTGTTGCATCAGCAAATGCCGATTTTTCTCGTTCAAAATAAGTCTGATATAGCTCTACTTGTGTTGTTAATTTATATTTATTCATCAAATCAACAATCAACTGATGTAAATCTGTAGTTTGGATTATTGGTTCATCTTTTAGCTCAGTAACGATATCTTGTTTTATACGATTGATCAATTCAGCATCATCAATTAATTTGTTCAAAACAAAATCGATTTTATAAGAATAAAACTTTGTCTTTTCTCCAGATCTTTTTTCAACTGGAATTTCATTTAAACTGTCCAGTAAATTTCCTTTAATTTCTAGCATACACACACAACCTTTTATTGAATAAATAATATTATATGGACTTAATTTCTCTAAATCAATATCTAGTGGTATGGCCATTTTGTTTCACACCATATCTGGTATAAGATTTCTAGAGGATAAATTATTTTGGACATTAGTGTTTCATAAAAAATCCAAATTAGGCCTGAAAAATCAAGGAATTTTTTTAGTTAATTTATTTATTACATTTTAATTTTTATTACTTTTGTATATATTCTATACACAATTTATGACTACAGGAACAATCTATAAAAATAGTTGACACAGTGTCACTTTGTGGATATACTTCATTTAGATTTTAAAGTGACACAGTGTCACTCAGGAGGATATTATGGTTTCAACTACATTTGATAATTTAGATGACGCAAAAAAAATACGTGTTACAGATGCTCTATTAAACGAATTTTCCAATCACACACTTATGGAATCTCAAGTCTCAAGAATCGTTAAAGAATCAGGAATTGCTAGAGGTGCATTCTACAAGTATTTTGACGACTTAAAGGATGCATATACTTATACCTACGGTTTAGCCATGAAAGATATTCATAAAAGCATTCGAATAAGTCATGTGACTACACCTTCTGAATTAGTGGAGCAAACAAGGCAATTTGTAGAAAAAACTAATGATAGTCGTTACTACGCACTCATAAAAATGCATGTCTTGCACAATGAATCATCTTTCATTTCAAAATTCGATAAAAATGTCGTAAATGAAAATGAATTTCAATGGGCATCATCGGTGATGGTCCACGAAACAATCAAGCAAATTATGTTGAATCCAGATGTAAAAGAAATTTTATTAAAAAAACTCTCCAATATTTTATCTGTTTTAGAGAAAGAGGATAAATAATGTTTTTATCGTTAAAAGAAATAAAAAAGGAAAAGCTCCGTTACAGTCTAATCGTGACAATGATAGTCATGATTTGTTATCTAATTTTTATTCTGACCAGCTTAGCAATGGGACTATCGAGTCAAAATACGGATGCAATTGATTCTTGGAATATGAAAAGTATCGTTTTGGATAAAGATTCAAATACAAGCTTATCTCAGTCGCTGATCAGTAAAAAACAAGAAAGAAAAATTAAATTATCAAATAAAGAAGCAATAATTGGTCAAGCTTCAGTAATTGCAAAAAAAACTGGTTTAACAAAAGAATCGGCCCAATTTCTAGGAATAAATAAAAATCAATTTATTGCTAAGGACTTAGTTCTAACATCAGGTCACAAATTGAACGGAAATCATCAAGTAATAATTGATGAAAAGTTTAAGAACGATGGATACAAACTAGATGACAAATTAAAATTTAATTCTTCAAAAACTAACTATAAAATCGTCGGTTTTGTCAAAAATGCTAAATTAAATATCTCACCCGTTATTTACGGTAATATTTCCGACTGGCAACAAATAAAGAATTTAAACGGGCAATTTATTGGTAGTGGCATTGTATCTAAAAACTCCAATTACACTACTAATGATTCTCAGTTAAAAACTTATTCTAAATCTGACTTTGTTTCTAAATTGCCTGGATATTCAGCACAAAATTCAACATTTATTTTTATGATCGGCTTTCTAATGATAATTTCTTTAATTGTTATAGCCGTATTTTTGTACATATTAACTATTCAAAAGCTGCAAAACTACGCTGTTTTGAGAGCTCAAGGTATTCCAGCTAGAACTCTGGTAAATGCCACAATATCACAATCAATAATATTAGTTATAAGTGGATTATTGATTGGTACTATCCTGACCGCAGTTACTGCTCTGATAATACCTAATTCAGTCCCAATGAGTTTCAATATTCCAATACTATCAAGTGTAGGAACTGGACTCGTATTAACCGGAATAATTGGAGCACTTATTCCCATCAAACTCATCTTGAACGTTGATCCTGTAAGCGTAATTGGAGGATAAAATGACTACTTTACAATTAAATAATATTAATAAATTTTTTGGAACTGGTACAAGTCGAGTTCATGTTCTAAATAATATAAATTTTTCAGCTCAAAAAGGTGAAGTAAACTTAGTTATTGGACCATCTGGGTCTGGTAAAAGTACATTTTTAACTATAGCCGGAGGTCTACAAACACCATCCACCGGTTCAGTAGAATTAGATGGAAACAAATTAAGTTCACTTTCAAAAAAGCAACGTGATGCACTAAGATTAAATAAAATAGGATTTATATTACAAGCCTACAACTTGATCCCCTATCTTACCGTTACAGAGCAATTCAAATTGGTTAAAAAAATTAAGAAAGAAAATAACCTTGATGACCAAGAATTGGAAAATTTGATGAAACAATTAGGCATATCTGAATTAACGAATAAATATCCTAACGAATTATCAGGCGGACAAAGCCAGCGTGTAGCAATAGCTAGAGCTTTGTATACAAAACCAGATATTATTTTAGCTGATGAGCCAACAGCCGCATTGGATAGTAAAAGGGTTATAGAGGTCGGAAAACTTTTTCAAGCATTAGCTAAAGAACAGAATATAGCAGTAATCGTGGTGACTCATGACTTAAGGTTAATAGACTATGCTGATAATGTTTATGAAATAATGGATGGACAAATGAGGCTTAATAATGACCTTAAGAAAAAAGTTGGATGATTTTTTGCTTCTCTCTTTAAACAATTTAAATTGTAGTTAATTCTATTTTTTATCCTTAAGTATTCGGCTTAAACGCGCAATAACACATAGCTTTTTCCGCTTAAAGTAAATACCCCCCTCAACAATCTGACGATTGTTGAGGGGGGTATTTATTTTAATGCTCGAAAGCTGGACATGTGTTATTGCGCTCTCTTACTTATAAACCAATATGTTACTAATGTAGATAAAAGAACCGCAATTGTAACGGGTATTCTAACTATCAACAATAATTTATTTGAAACATTACCAGAGGTACTGAAAAAGTTTAATGCACTTGTTTGACTATAGAAGCTTACCAAATAAACGATAATCATATAAAACAATTGTTGCGATATATTACCGACTGCTGATAATTGATATTTAACTAGAAAAGCTCGCTCGGTTTCAATTTTGGGATGATTATAAAGTGAATTATTCAAAATAGAATTATCTGAACCTACGAATAAAGAACAACATAAAATTCCCACAAAATAAGTAAAGTTAAATAACGATAATATAAGTCCGATAATCACTAACGGATATCGCAAGTTTAAATGATTTTTAAGAATTATCGGACCTACTTCAAATCCAAATAAATATAAAAGATATACGGTCAACAATGTGCTAAAACCAAATCGTAAACTACTATCAAATATGGTATATAACAGCACAAAGTTCATTACTACTCCACGATTGATGGACGCTAAACTCAATGGAAAGAGTCTCATATGAACCTTTAATTGGTAGATCCATAGAATAGCCAATACAATTAATGCAACTCCACCGATGTATATGTCGCCAATTCTCATGATATTTTCCAATCTAGTATATCTAATGGTAAACACCATCATTATCAGAATAACTATAAAAATCAATCCCACAGTCGAGTAACTTTTGTCATGAACTGGGAACTCATTGTCTTTATAAAATTTGATCTGTGAATTTAGCCTTAGACTTCCCCACATTGATATGAAAAATAATAACGACAAGATAACAAAAGAAACCCAATACTGTGATGTCTTGATAGATAATAGTTCCACTATTATCAACAGAATCATCGATACTAATGACCCTAACCAATGTAACTTAGTCACATGAAAGTTATTGGTAATTTTTCCTTTTGTTCTAACCGTCAAAAAGTAAGGCCAAACCCAACTTGATGCCAATCCCAAAAGAATTCCTCCGAATATACCAAACCAAATATTATTAGCAAAAATCAGGCATAACGAACCAATAACGCCAAATAGATTGGAAATCATCAACATAAATGATGCCGAATAAGGAATATATATTGTTAATAACATTCCAATTGATCTAAATGTATATAACATCAGGAATGGTAAAACATACGCAGTAACACTTTTATTATGATTATAGAGTGATAAACAGAAAAAATACGGAATCACAACGCCAACATTAGCAAATAAATTCAGTACTCCTTCAGAAAAAGTCTCAAAGAATTTTTTCAATATTCTCTCCCTTAATTGATTTTCTAATCAAAGCAAACAAATTTAATAGACATATTATAAAACAAAAAAGAAGCTAGAATAAAATATCTAACTTCTTAATTAAAATATTACTTACATTACCAAACGTACTAGCGCCATTGCTACGATACCAACAACAACTGTTTTCATAAGATCCTTTAACCATACTGCCGTTATAACGGTTGGAATTAAAGCAATAACTATATCCCACTTTGGAACAGCTAGATGACCTGTTTTAGCATTAAATACAGTTTCTAATAACAAGGCAAATAAAATTGATAATGGTAAATATTCCAAAAACCTAGTAACAATTGCTGGAAATTTCACCATTTTCCCCAAAATAAATGGTGTAACTCTAGGAATCCAAGTTACTAAAGCACTTCCTATCAATATTAAAAGAATACTTTTACTTACTGTCATGCATAATACCTCCAACAAAACATCCTACTAAGGCTGAAATGATAACAGCAACAGATGAACTAACAAAAAATAGCATTATATATAAACTAAGGCCGACTGATATAACGACTGCAATGGATTTCCTTTGGCTCTTAGTTAATTCCCATTCAAATTGGGTAATAAATAATCCAGCAAACATAGCTGTTAAAGCAAAATCGAGACCAAATTGTTCTGGATTAGCAATAAAATTACCTACTAGTCCACCCAATATAGTTGCGACTATCCAAGTGATATAAGCTGCAACATTCAATCCTTCCATCCAACGCAAAGAAAAATGTTTCTTTTGTGCTACCGTAGTCGAAAAAACTGCGAATGATTCGTCAGTTAATAATGATCCAACTGAAATGTTCTTTAATAATGACTCATCCCTAAAATGCGGACTGGCAGTCATACTCATCAATAAGTGTCTTAAATTAACCAAAAAGACCGTCATAACTATACCTGTAATAGAAGTATTAGCTAACAAAAGACCACACATTACAAACTGTGAACTACCTCCATAAACTATGGCTGACATTAATGTGATTTCTAATAAATTCAAATGTGAGTTAATACCAACAATTCCAAACGAGAATCCTATTCCCAAATAACCCAATACAGTTGGCAAACAGCTTTTAACTCCATCGCGAAAAGTAGTATATCCTGTATCCGTATCAATTTCTTTCATACGGCCACCCCCTATAAATAAAAAAATCCGTCATTATTTGTAATGACGGATATTTAGTAACTAAAAATTTATTTTACCTCAACAAGACCATCTGCAACAAGTCTTTCGGCAATTTGAACGGTATTCCATGCAGCACCCTTTAATAGATTATCAGATACGACCCACATATTGAATGCACCTTTATTTTCAAGGTCTGGACGAATTCTACCAACAAACGTATCACGCTTACCAGTTGCATTAATAGGTTGTGGATAAATTTGATGATCTGGATCATCTTGTAGGACAGCACCAGGAGCATTTTCAATCAACTGACGGATCTTTTCAACTGAAGCTTCGTCTTTCTTTTCAACTTCAATATAGATTGATTCACCATGGCTGATAGGAACTGGTACTCTAACACAAGTTGCCGTTACTTTAATTTCTGGAGAATTCATATCGTCTAGCATAATTTTTTTAGTTTCATGAATCATTTTCCACTCTTCATGTGAATAAAGATTATCCTCGAGAACATCAATTTGTGGTAACAAATTAAATGCTAATGGATAGTGTTCTTTATCACCCTTAGTTGGGAAGATGTCAGCAGACATTTCTTTACCATCAAGATAGTCTTTTGCTTCACTATATAACTCATTTAAGGCTGATTGGCCTGCACCCGAAGCGGCTTGATAAGTTGAAACAATAATCTGCTTTAACCCAAAGGCCTTTCTAATTGGTTCTAGTGCAACCATCATTTGAATTGTCGAACAGTTAGGATTGGCAATAATTCCATGATGTTTATAAAGAGCTTTTTCATTAACTTCTGGAACGACCAAAGGAACATCAGGATCCATTCTAAAAGCACTAGTATTATCAACACATACGGCACCTCGTTTAACAGCTTCTGGCAATAGTTTCTTTGAAACTGATCCACCTGCAGAAGCCAATACAATATCAACGCCTTCAAATGATTCTGGTTTAGCTTCTTCAACAGTCACTGATTGACCTTTAAACTTTAAAGTCTTACCAGCTGAACGACTAGATGCTAACAATCTAACCTTTGAAACCGGAATTGTAGATTCCTCTAATTGTTGAATTAAACGTGTACCAACGGCACCAGTAGCTCCTAAAATAGCAACTTCATAACCTTCACTCATTATTTATCCATCCCTTTAATTAAATTTTTACTGTAAACTCTTTGTGAAATTCTCTAAACGTTTCATAGCTTCTTTAATATCTTCCATTGAAGATGCATAAGACATTCTAAAATATCCTTCTCCACCATCGCCAAAAGCCATACCTGGTGTTACTCCAAGTTTTGCCTCTTCGGCTAATCTTTCACAAAATTCAACTGAACTTAAGCCAAATTTAGCAGGTATTTTTGAGAAAGTATAAAATGCACCTTCTGGAAGAAGTGTTTCATATCCTAAATCATTTAATTTTCCAACAATATAATCACGTCGTTCTTGATAAACTGTACGCATTTCAGATGCATCATCAATTCCATTTTCTAATGCTTCTTGTGCAGCGTATTGTGCTGGATTTGATGGTGCGGTAACCATAAAGGCATGCATCTTCAAAGCATTTTTAACAAATCCTTCTGGTCCAGCTAAGTAACCAATACGATAACCTGTCATAGCGTGTGATTTGGATAATCCATTAATCAAAATAGTCTTACCAGGTAACAATTTAGCAAATGAAGTATGTTTCTTTCCGTATATTAATTCAGCATAAATTTCATCTGAAATAACAAACATTTCCTTATCCTTAACAACATCAACAATCTCTTCTAGTTGTTCTTTTGAATAAACAAAACCAGTTGGATTACCAGGATAATTGATCAATACAGCTTTGACCTTATTCTCACCTTCTCGTTTGATAACTTCAGTTAACTTTTTACCAGTTAATCTGAATCCATCAGCTGTGGTATCTACTTGAACGGGAATACCACCTAACACTTTGATAATTGGAATATACAAAGCAAATGTTGGTGTAGGAATAATGACCTTATCACCAGGATTGATCATAGCAGCAAAAGTAGCATAAACAGCTTCAGTAGCACCAATAGTTACGACCACTTCTGATTCAGGATCATAGTCTAAGTCGAAACGTACATTTAAGTAATTAGCAATGGCTTTTCGCAAACCAATAATTCCGGCTTGTTCTGAATAATGCGAGTCATTTTCTTTAATACTTTCAATTGCTGCCTGTTTAACATGTTCTGGAACATTAAAATCAGGTTCACCTAAAGTCATCTTTATGATTCCAGGAATCTTAGAAAACTTTTTGGCAAAATATCTAATTTGAGAAACTCCAATAGGATCAACAACTTTGTTAACAACGTGTTCAACACTCGAATCTAGTTTTGGCATATAACTCTCTCCTAAAATTAATTTGTTGCTAGTCTTAATTCTATAATAATTTAGCCGTGAATGCTTTTAATCGTTTCATAGCTTCTTGAATATTTTCCATTGAAGTAGCGTAGGAAACTCTAAAGAATCCTTCACCAGCTTCACCAAAGGCATCCCCTGGAACAACTCCAACTTTTCCTTCTGTGGCTAATTTGCGACAAAATTGATCAGAAGTTAAGCCAAACTTAGCAGGAATTGCTGGGAAAACATAGAATGCACCTTCTGGAGTGACTGTTTCATACCCCAATTCATTTAATTCACTGACAATGAAATCACGTCGTTTTTGATATGTTTGGCGCATTTCGATAGGATCATCTAATCCATTCTCCAAGGCTTCTTGTGCTGCATATTGTGTTGGATTTGATGGACAAGTAACAGTAAATGAATGTACTTTACTTGCTTGATCAATAAATTCCTTAGGAGCGGCAATATAACCTATTCTGTAACCGGTCATTGCATGTGATTTAGAAAGTCCATTTATCAAAATTGTTTGTTCTGGTAAAACTTTTGCAAATGAAACATGTTTTTCGCCGTAAACTAATTGGCTATAAATTTCATCTGAAATTACATATAGTGATTGATCTCGAATAACATCGGCCAATGCTTCTAGTTCATCTTTGCTATAAACAACTCCAGTAGGATTACTTGGGTAATTCATAATAATAGCCTTTGCATCAGGTTCTTTAGCCATAACTTCTTTTAATTTAGCGGGTGTTAATTTGAAATTATCTTTTGATGTATCAATTTCAACAGGTTCTCCACCTAATAATTCAATATCGTCCATATAAATTGAAAATGCTGGTGTTGGAACTAAAATTTTATCTCCATGATTCATAATTGTTGAAAGTGAAGTATAAATTGCCTCAGTAGCACCAATGGTAACAATTACTTCTGTTTCAGGATCGTAATTTACATCATAATCTTTTGCTAAGTAATTGCTGATTGCCTTACGTAATCCAGGAATACCCTTTTGTGGTGTGTAATGTGATTTATTATCTTCAATACTTTTAATTGCTGCTTGTTTAACATGATCTGGGACATTAAAATCTGGTTCCCCTAAAGTTAATTTCACAATTCCAGGAATATTAGCAATTTCTGAATTGAATACTAAAATTTTATCGTCACCAATCGGTTTCGTTAATTTGTTACCAATTTCTGCTACACTCTTTGCTAATTTAGGCATTAAGTTCATCTCCACTTTTAAATAATTTTTTCTAATCCGATTACTAATTCATTTCTATTCATTACTTCTTTAACGGCTAACTGAACACCCTTCATAAATGAAGCTCTATCAGTTGTACTTTGTTTAACAGTTAAACTCTCACCATCGCTACCAAAGATCACTTCTTCATCGGCAATAAAACCTGATAATCTGATCGCATGAATTTTAATTCCATGATAATCTCCACCGCGAGTTCCTAGCGGATCTGACTCGTTTGGATTTTTTTGTTCGTCTTGTTGTTGAACTTCATGGATCAATCGAGCTGTATTTAAGGCAGTTCCAGATGGTGCATCAAGTTTATCTTCATGATGTGTTTCTACAATTTCAGCTTGGTCAAAATACTTAGCTGCAGTCTGAGCAAATTTCATCATTAATACTGCTGAAATACCAAAATTAGAAGCTATAATTCCACCTAACTTTTTATCATCAGCTAATGACTTTAATTCACTTGTTTGATCTTCAGAAAGTCCACTAGTTCCAATAACAGGTCGGATACCTTTACTTATAGCAAATTTAGTATTGTCAAAAACAGCACTTGGAATACTAAAATCGATCCAGATATCTGCTTCAATATTGATTTGACTAAAGTTATTAAAGACTTTTACCTTCGAATCTAACCCATAATCATTTGGATCAAGACTATCTATAATTGGATTAAAAACTCCAACTAATTCAAAGTCAGAATTATTATTTACCATTGCAACTGCTTTTTGGCCCATGGAACCATTAAAGCCAGAAACTATAATTTTAATCACAAGTCATCCTCCTAAAAGCCTAATTTATCAAATAAGATTTTTTGTTCTGATTCATTCAATGACAAGATAGGTAATCTACATCCACCAACTTCATATCCTTTTGAATTCAAAACTGCTTTTACAGGAGAAGGTGAAGGATACATAAATAATGCACTCATCTTTGGAGTAAGTTCTCTTTGCAATGCACCAGCACCAAGAACATCCCCATCTGCTAGCTTTTTATACATTAATGACATTTCATCACCATATATATGTGATGCTACAGAGATAACACCATTAGCTCCAATTGATCTAGCATAAAGTGCCTGTCCATCTTCACCACTATAAACTAAGAATTTATCATCAGTATGCTCAACAATATATTCCAGATCATCTAAAGAATTGCACTGTTTGATTCCTTTAATATTAGAATTCTTAGATAATCCCACAACAGTTTCCTTATCCATCAATACTCCTGTTCTACCAGGAATGTTATAGATCATAACTGGAATTGGTGACTCAGCAGCAACTGCTTCAAAATGAGCTTTCATACCACGCTGATTAGGTTTGTTGTAATAAGGAACTACTACTAATGCCATATCTATTCCTTTAATTTGTCCAACCTTTTTAACAAAATCAATAGTCCCCTGTGTATTATTACTGCCAACACCAGCAATAATGGGAACGCGTCCATCGATTATCTCTGCAAATTTTTTATATAATGTTAATTTTTCATCTTCGGTTAAAGTAGGTGTCTCACCTGTTGTTCCACCAATAACAAATCCTTGGCTACCATGTTCCAACAAATGATTCGTTAATTTTTCCAAAGCTTCATAATTAATTTCTGTTGCTTCTTCATTAAATGGTGTAATGATTGCTGTCATTAATTCTGCATTCTCAAACATTAATCTTCCTCCAAATTCATACGATAATTTAGAAATCTTGTAAAGGCACGAACTCCAGCCATAATTGCTTCTTCATGAGGTAAAAAGTCAACTGAATGAAGTGATCCTGGACTAGAAACTCCTAGCCAAAACATTGTTCCAGGAATTTTATTTAGTAAATAACCAAAATCCTCACCAGTCATAGCAGGTTTTGTAATTTGGAATCTCACTTGATCATCTTGTTCCATATATTTAATAAATCGTTCTGATAACTTGGAATCATTCTCCACTGGATAATAACCACCTTGATTATATTCAACGGTTATTTTGGCATTAAACGAGATTTCCAATCCTTTAGCAATTTCAACTATTCTTTTACGAATAAATTCAATCATATCTTGAGTTAATCCCCTGATAGTACCTTCAAGTCTAGCTGTTCCGGCAATGACATTTCTAATTGTTCCTGCTTCTATTTTTCCAAAAGTTATAACTCCACATTTTATTGGATCAATATTTCTGGAAATTATCGTCTGAACTTGCGTAATAAAATTAGCGGCTATAATAACTGCATCGTTTGCATTATGTGGAAAAGCTGCATGACCACTCTTACCTTGAATAATTACGTTAACTTCTGTAGTACCGGCAAACAACGTTTCGGCATTTGTTCCAATAACTCCGGTAGCTAGGTCAGCATTGTCATGTAATCCATAAAATTCATCAACTGCATACTTGCCTTGAAATAATCCTAGATCATAAGCTTTCTTGCCGCCACTATCACTCTCTTCTGCCGGTTGAAAGAATACGACTATATTATCTTTAGGTTGATTACTTGCATAATAACTTAAAATTCCTAAGGCAACTGTCATGTGAATATCATGTCCACAGGCATGCATAACGCCTTTGTTTTTAGAAGCATATGATAACTTGTTTTCTTCGGTGACTGGTAAAGCATCCATATCAGCACGATATCCAATCGTACGTTTCGGGTTACTTCCTTGTATATGAACTAATAAGGCTGTCGGTAATTCTTTAAACTCTTTAAGCTCCAAATAATTTTGTGGAAAAGTAGCAATTACTTTTTTTAAATAAGAATGAGTTTGAAATTCATCCAAGGCTAATTCAGGAATCTGATGAAGTTTTCTTCTTATATCAATTAATTGATGTTCATCTAAGACCATAATTACAACTTCCTTAAAGTATTTTCAATATGAGTTTTATCAGTTGTCTGTTGATCCTTTATCTTTAAAACTTTAGCGGGAACACCGGCCATAACAGCACCAGGCTCTACATTTTTAGTAACGACTGCTCCGGCACCAATAACTGCGTTATCACCCACTTGAACTCCCTCAAGGACGACCGCATTTGCACCAACAGTTACATTATTACCAATTTTAACTGGGTCAGCTGAAGCTGGCTCAATTACACCGGCTAAAACTGCATTCGCACCAATATGAGAATTTTCACCAACAATTGCTCGTCCACCGAGAACAGCACCCATATCGATCATTGTTCCATCGCCAATTTCAGCACCGATATTAATGACCGCTCCCATCATGATAACTGCATTATCACCTATTGAAACTTGATCACGGATAATAGCACCTGGTTCAATTCTTGCGTTGATATGTTTAATATCTAGCATTGGTACAGCAGAATTCTGAGCACTTGTTTCTAAATAATAATCACTAATTCCTTCATTACTTAAAAGAGGAGCAATTTCTTTATAGTCGCCAATCAATATCCCCATAGAACCAGTATTAAAAAACTTAACTGATGATGGAATAGTTAAATTAGAAAAGTTACCTTGAATATAAACTTTAACGGGAGTAACTTTCTTAGCATTACCTATATAATTAATAATTTCTTCTGCATCCATCTTACTCATAAAAAAACTCCTCCTATTATATGCAACACTTTAAATGTAATTACGATCTAACTTTATTAAATCTTCATATGATTCACGTTCAACAACTAATTTGTCATGACCATTCTCGGCAAAAACAACAGCTGGTCTTGGATTACGATTATAATTTGAAGCCATCGAATAACCGTAAGCTCCGGCATCTAAAACTGCTAGAATATCTCCAGATTTTGTATCAGGTAGTTTTTGATGGTCAATTAAAATATCTCCAGATTCACAATACTTACCAGAAATATGAACATCCTGAGTTAATTTATCGTTCATTTTATTTGCGACGACTGCCTCATATTTAGCTTGATAAAGTGCGGGTCTAATATTATCACCCATTCCTCCATCAACATTTACGTATGAAGTTAAACCAGGAACATCTTTTCGTGATCCAATAGTATAAAGACTAAATCCCGCTGGTCCAACGATTGAACGACCTGGTTCGATCCAAATCTCTGGAATATTCATATTTTTTTCTTTTGCTTGTTGTTTAACTGTTTCAGCAATCTTTTTAATAAATACATCAAGTCTAATCGCTTCATCTTGGTCATTATAGCTAATTCCAAATCCACCACCTAAATTGATAACATTAGGCACGTAATCGAAATTATTTTTCCAGTCAGCAGCAATTTCAAACATTTTTTTCACTAACATAACGAATCCTTCAACACCAAAGATCTGTGATCCGATATGAGCATGAATTCCAATTAATTCCATTCGTTTGTTAGAAAGAACTTTTTGTAGAGCTTTTGTTGCTTGTCCAGAACCAACATCAAATCCAAATTTACTATCAACTTGTCCAGTTTGATCATATTTATGGGTATGTGCTGAAATTCCTGGTGTCAATCTCAACATAACTTTGATTTTAGAATCCTTAGTTTCAAGAATCTTCTCTAATAAATCAATTTCATAAAAATTGTCTAAGATAATAACTCCAACATGGTTATCAACAGCCATCTCTAATTCTTCTTCGGATTTATTATTACCATGAAAACTTATTTTTTCTGCAGGAAAACCAGCCTTTAAAGCTGTGTAAAGCTCACCTCCAGAAACAACGTCGGTATGTACGTCTTCTTGTTTTAATACTTGATAAATCGCAATAGTAGCGAATGCTTTACTAGCATAGCTAACTTGATACTTTAGGTTGTTATTTTCAAAACTATTTTTGAACCTACGTATCTGATTTCTAATTTCTTCAACATCATAGACAACTAATGGAGTTTGATATTTTGAGGCAAGTTCAACACTATCAACTCCTCCAATCATTAAATGTCCGTTCTCACTAGTTAATTCACTACTTATCATTTATAATCTACCTTTCTTAGAGGTCAGGTTGGATAAAAAAAGACCCCTTTGCTTAAACAAAGAGATCCAAAATAACATAAATTCCGCATCATTTTGTCATAAGCGCAACGCAGCGACATTTTGCTGCGACAGTTCGTACCATCTTATTAGTACGTCCCAGCGAACTAAGTATTGCAATACCTAGCGCTTCGGCGACATTCCCTTTCAACAAGTTCATTGTTCTTGCAAGAACTCACTTGTTTAATAATGTCAGTCGCGACCTCTTTTTGTTTTGTTGCTTAAAAGATTATAACAACTCTAATAATACGTCAAGCCTAATTAAGGAATTTGAATATATTTTCTAACTTTTAAACTTTAAGCTTGTTTTAATAACTAAAAATGCTAAACTCTACATTAAAAAAGTATTAATTTTTTAATTAAAAATTGGAGTGATATATGTGAAAGTCGTCAAGTTTGGCGGTAGCTCGCTAGCAAATGGTGAACAATTTGATAAGGTTATTAATATTGTGACAAGTGATGATGATCGAAAAGTCATCGTAACTTCTGCACCAGGTAAACGTTTCGATGGTGACATAAAAGTTACTGACCTATTAATAAAATACGCAAATTTAGTCCTAGAAAATAAAGATTATCAAGATGTCTACAATAAAATAGTTGATCGATATCAAGAAATAAGTAATTACTATAAACTATCTAGTGATACGATCGATAAAATCAAAGCTAAACTTACAGATTTGGCAACATCAAACTACAAAGACGACGAGCATCTTATGGCAGCTTTTAAAGCACATGGAGAATTTCTCAACGCCATCACTCTAGCCGATGTTTTAAACAGTAAAGGAATTAAGGCTAAGTTTTTGGATCCAAAGGAAATTGGATTCTTAGTTGGCGGTGAGCCAAATAATGCCGACGTCTTACCTGAAACATATGCCAATTTAGCTAAAATTAAATTTGATGATTCTAAAATAGTTTTCCCAGGATTCTTTGGCTACAGTAAAGATGGCGATATCTTCACATTCTCTCGTGGTGGTTCAGACATTACCGGCGCAATTTTGAGTCGCGGATTCAATGCTGACTTATATGAAAACTTTACTGATGTCGATGCAATATATGTCGCAAATAACCATATTGTTAAAAATCCAGAAGCTATCAAAAAGATGTCGTATCGTGAAATGAGAGAACTTTCATACGCTGGATTCTCTGTTTTCCAAGATGAAGCTATTATTCCCGCCGTTGAAGGCCAAGTACCCGTAAACGTAAAAAATACTAATGATCCACAAAAACCAGGTACACTAATAGTCCCTTCTCAATTTTTATTCAATCCAGCAAATCCTATAACTGGTATAGCTAGTTCAGATCGCTTTTCAGCATTATATATTCATAGATACCTGCTAAATAAAGAAGTCGGTTTTACTCTAAAATTACTTCAAATATTTTATAAATACGGAATTTCATATGAACATATGCCATCAGGAATCGATGACCTGACAGTTATCTTTGATAAAAGTAAACTCGATTCAGAGACAATTAAGAATTTATGTAACGACGTAAAAAAAGCCCTCAATCCAGATTATATTGAATGGATCGATGACTACGCAATTATCATGGTCGTCGGTGAAGGACTTGCTCATACAGTTGATACAGTAAGTAAAATTATTGATTCTTTAACAGAAAAAAATATTGCTATTGATATGATCAATCAAGGTGCATCACGAATTTCAATTATGATCGGGACACAGGTAAAGGATGCAAAAGATGCCGTTAGAGATATCTACGATACATTTTTTAACTAAATACTGAGGTGAAAATAATGGTTCAAATTTTAAAGGTACATGGATCAGAAAATCAATTTTTTATTTTGGATCAAACAAAACTACAAAATCAGTTGTCTGATAAGGAATTAAAAGGTCTAGCTGTTAAAATATGCAGTTCAAAAAATGGATTATTAGGCGGATCAGATGGATTGCTAGTTATTAATGATTCTAAATACGATGATTGCCTAGGACAAATGAGAGTTATAAACGCTGACGGTAGTGAAGCAAAAATGTGTGGAAATGGTTTAAGAACTGTTAGCCGTTATTTATCAGAAAAATTCAAAAAAGATGAATTCAAAGTGGAAACACTAGAAAATAATTTATCAGTCAAAAAATCTCAAAACCTTGCTGATGGAGTACCAGCATTTAGCGTAGAAATTTCTCCAATATCATTTGCTAAAGCAGATCTACCATTTAGTTATAAGGCAATGGATCAATTGATTGACACAGAGATACCAGAATTCATACCTAATCAATCCTTCACTGCTATCGCTGTACCTAACCCACATTTAATTAGCTTCGTTAAGGAGTTAAATGAAGGAGATCTAGGTAGTCTAGGTAAAATGCTTAATGGAGTTAATGACTATTTTCCTGAAGGTGTTAATGTCAGTTTTGCAAAAATTCTTGGACCTAATAAGTTATTCGTTCAGACATATGAACGTGGCGTAGGATTCACAAATGCTTGCGGTACCGGAATGTCAGCTACAAGTTTGGCCTTTGCCATGTTGCATAAAGAGTATTTTGATTCTAATAAGGATATCGAAGTATTTAATCCTGGAGGTAAGGTTAAAACAAATATCAAATTAGACTCAATACCTGAAAATAGCCAGATTCGTTTAATTGGTAATGCGACTTTTACTCATACATTAGAATTAAGTGAATCAGATCTGCATAAGGCTGTTTTATCTTCAGTAAAAATTGAAATAACTGGTGAGGAAAATAACTATCAAGCGTTTGTTAAATCTATACAATAATATGATGGGGGCTGTGACATATGTCATAGCCCTCTTTTACATTTGCAAACTTTTTATAGCCTAACCGTGTAACAAAAGGCGGTTTGCCACACTCTTTTTTTAGTACAAAAAAAACGCCGTATCCTAAGATACGACGCCCTTTTTACACAAATATACATGGATGTACATTAATAGAAATTAAGTACAACGGAGAGTAGGGGATTTGAACCCCTGATACAGGCAAAACCCGTATACATGATTTCCAATCATGCTCCTTCAGCCACTCGGACAACTCTCCAAAATAAAAAGCCTAAAAAAATACATCTAATTCGTGAGAACTAGATGTATTAATTTGGCACACCTAGGGATTCCTAAGTATTAATTAACTCCGGATGTCAGACTCGAACTGACGACACCCTGATTAACAGTCAGATGCTCTACCAACTGAGCTAATCCGGAATAACAGCGTGGCAACTACCTATCCTCGCGGGTAGTTTCCCACCAACTACTTTCGGCGT
>NZ_AZDG01000028.1 GCF_001434665.1 Companilactobacillus tucceti DSM 20183
ATTATTTTCCCAGAAGTGCTCTTATTTATCTGTATCAAATTATATACTCAGTACCTTACAATAAATCAAAGTACCTTTTTTTCTTAAATAATATTTGATTTTTTAACAAACTCATTTGTTGCAACACGATAATAAGTTTCATTATTTATTTTGACTTTTTTATCAGTCTTATAATCTCGATCAGGTTTGAGAGTACGTGAAACATTTTTACCTCGTTCATCATAGACCGGCGTCGATCTTTCTGAATGAATCATTCTTGATGAATCTTGATATTCATATACTTTGTCAGTTGGAATAAATTCATTAGTAGATACACGATAATACTTTTGACCATTAAACATCGCATAACGATCAGTTTTCCAGTCGGTTGAAGGATCAAGAATACGTGCATTATCTAGATGAGCATTTTTCAGTTGGACTTTATTTTCCTTATAAGTTCTAACCTTCGAAATATGTTCTACATAGACATAAACATCGTTATCTTTAACCCATTCATTAGTGGAAACTCGATAATACTTTTGTCCATTCAAAATCATTTCTTGATCGTTAAACCAATCTGTATTGGTATCAAGAAGCTTGCCTTGAATTGCGTTGCCATCAAAATCATACAATTGTACAGCTGGTCTATCATAAAATGTTGCGCTTGTTTGGTTAATATTTGTTATGACCCTATTTGTCGTTGTTCCACCAGAATTATTGTTATCGGTATTTGCTTTATACGATACATCAATAACAACATTAGCCGGTACTATAATTGTCTGGTTAGTCTGATCAGAATCCTGTCCTAATGATTTAATAAGAAGTAAAACAAGATCCTTAATATTTTTAGATGGAGTACTTCCATCAAAAGCCTCTGTTTCACTTACTGGATCACCAGAATCAATCGAAATAGTAGTTTTATCAGGATCCAATTCTTTTACCGTATTCAAGCCTTGCAAAACGGTATTATTCTTAATTGCATCAGGATCACTAATCTGCAAAACTATTTCATCAGGAACATCACTTATCTTAATAGTAAATGGAGCTGATTTCTTCAATTTCACAATAAAGGTTGCATTTTCAATTGGAGAACTTTTATCAAATGTTGGTAATTTTTCTGCATACCCCCATCCCGTTTGTTCAGAATCAGTCTTAACATGATAAGATGCAAAATCAAGTTCATTACCATTTGAATCATAAACTATAGTGGAATCATATCCTGGAGCACTGATATCGGTTCCATATGGAACCTCAACATACCATCCTTCTCTATTTTTAGAATTTAAATCATATATCTCTTTACCGGTTTCAAAATCAACATACTTTATTGTATAGTCAACTTCATGACGTTCAGCAATGACCCAAGTTTCATTAGGTCGTATAACTCCGTTATAACCTTCTGCACTGTATACCTTCATCATATCTGTACCATCTTTTAACTTATAGTTCCCTTGAGGATCATCATCAGTTCCAGTACCGACGTTATACCAGCCTTTATATATATCATAAAAACTTAAACTTGAATCAGTTAGGTAATCATTACTATTAAGTTTTATTTTGTAAAGATATACTGCGTGATCAAACATTTGCTCTCTATTAGTATCTTCTGGAATATTAAAATTCGAAAAATCTAAAAAGTGCAAATTATCACAATTGGCAAACATAAAACGCATATTGATATTACTTTGAGTAGGCTCATTAAGTTTTGGTAGTTTGAATTCAGTCAAACTTGTGCAATACCACAAGATGCCTTCCAAACTTTTCACATTATTTATTTTCCATTGTGTCAAATCAATGTTTTTAAGTGACTTATCCATGTAGAACATATAATTTAAATTTTTTGCTGATGCCATATTCCACAACTTTACTCCTGGTAATGATTCTAAGCTATTACACCAGCTAAACATACTACTAAAATTTACTACATTACTAGTATCGAAGTTACTTAAGAATTCAAGATCATCTGCTGTTAAACTTTCGTCTCTATCAAACATTTCTTGAAGTGATGTTGCTGACTTAGTCGATACATTAGGCCAGTTTATAGTTGTTAATTGGGGGCAGTTTTCAAACATTTCATAATAGTTTTCAATATTTTCACCACTAAATTCTGGCAAGTTAACTTTCTGCAGATTAGGACAGTTCTCGAAAGCCTGAAATATTGCACCTTCTTTATAAGAATCAGGAGCTGAATTATCAGTGGATAGCATAGGAGTTTTTAAGTTATCTAAGTCTATTTCGGTCACTTTAGTAGCACCGTAAAACAATCGACTCATATATTTCAAACTAGCGCCATTAAAGCTTGGAAGTTCAACTTTACCTGAAAGGCCAGAATTACTAAACATCTCACTAATATCTTCAACTTTCGATGTATCCCATGATTTTAAATCTTCAACATTAAAGTCTGCATTTTCAAACATACCATACATATTAGTTACTTTTGATGTATCGAATTTATCCAAACCCTTAATGTTTATACCATCTGTGGAGTTATAACCGTCATAGCAAAACATAGCTTGCATATCAGTTACTTTTGATGTATCAAAACCTGACACATCAAGAAATGTAAGCTTAGGATCACTCTCAAACATAGCCATCATTGTAGTAGCACTACTCGTGTCTAAACCAGTAAGATCTAAAGACTTTAAAGATGCATCAGTGTCAAACATACCCACAAAGTTTTTAACTTTGGAAGTATCCATAACATTTCCTGAATCATCTTTAAATTTTACATCCGTTAAGGATGAACAGTTTGCAAGCATATAACTTAAATTCGTGGCATTACTTGTATTAAGCTTCGATAAATCAATTGATTGAATGCTACTTTGATACAGGAAGTGATTGAAATCTGTTACATCTGACGTATCAAGATTCTCCAAATTTTCGATGGTTTTTGCACCTATGAAATCAAGAAAATCATGAATATTACCATGCAATGTAAGTTTTCCATCAAATGAAATTTTATCATACGGAGTGCCTGACAGATATTGGCCAAAAATATTTGAGCTTCCATGTTCCTTTGAATTCTTATATGCAGCATCATACTCAGCTTGACTAATATCACCACCTCCGATATGTAAAATTCCATCCTTAACATAAAAGTCGCAACTGCCTACTCCGTAAATTAATGGATCTGTTGATTGCGTTTGACTAATTTGTGGATTCTGAGCCTTTGCTTGTGCAACAGGGCCGTTTGAATCTTGAGTGTTTTTTAGAGTGACATTTTGATTCTGTGTATTACTACTATTAGTTACGTCACTTTGATCATTATTCTGATTAGTTACTACATTTGTCTTAGTATTAGATGCTGTTTGATCATTATTCTGATTTGCTATTACATTCGTCTTAGTATTAGATGTTGTCTGATCATCATTCTGACTTGTCACTACATCCTGTTTATCATTAGGTACTTGTTGATTATTTTTTTGATCAGTTTCAGTTGAATTATTATCGATTGAACCATTATTTGATTTGGAAGTATCACTTTGTTGTGATTCAGTGGAAGAATCACTTTGTTCAGTTTGAACAGAATCTAATGAATCAGCAGAGACATTAACAACTTGTGTTGCACCAAATAGAATTAAACCACCCGCAAAACTCAAACTAGACTTTACAACCCAGTTTTTACCTGATTTATATAGTTTCTTTCTTAAAATTGAATTTGGTTTACATTTTAATTGTTGAAATCTCATGTCAGTCACTCCCTTCTTATACAATATATGATAGTTCCTTTCACCACTAATAATCAAAGGAATAATCGAAAAAATATAAATATAATTATAATTAATAAGCATATATAATATTCTAATATTCACACCAAAAAAGGAGACCTCTTTGACTAGAAGTCTCCTTTTTGCATTTCTAATTTTTATAGCCTAAACGTGCAACAAAGGGCTGCAACCTCCACATAGCTACGAACTACGAATGATTGATAGTGCCAATCATTCGTGGTTCTAGGCTATGTTCCGGTGGCAAACCGCCCTTTGTTGCACTCTCTTCTAGGCGAATTTTACTCTACTAGTAATTTTCGCTTTATTCAAAAGCACTGAACTTGTTACAACTGATAATGAACTAAATGCCATTGCCAATCCGGCTAATTCCGGGCTAAGGCTCAAACCAATTCCATAGAATATTCCGGCGGCAACTGGTATTCCCAAAACGTTGTAAATAAAGGCCCAAAATAAATTTAACTTAATTCTATTGAAAGTCTTTTTACTCAAAGCTAAGGCACGATCAACATCTCTCAAATCATTTTTTACAAGTACAATACCTCCTGATTCAATAGCAATATCCGTACCAGAACCCATGGCAATTCCAACATCGGCTACTGTTAAAGCTGGAGCATCATTTATTCCATCCCCAACAAAGGCAACTTTACCATCTTGTTGCAATGCTTTAACATGATCAGCTTTATCACTTGGTAGCACATCAGCAATAACTGAATCGATTCCGACTTGAGCAGCAATTGCATCAGCCACACGTTTATTATCACCTGTTAACATAATAGTTTTTAATCCGCGAGCTTTAAGGTCAGAAATTGCTTCTTTTGAAGTATTTTTAGGAGTATCTTGTATTGCAATCAAACCAATAATCTCATTATTAACTCCTACAAAGACGACTGTTTTAGCTTCTTCTTGAAGTGTAATAACTTGCTCCCTTAATTTATTATCAATTTGAACATCTGAAAGTAACTTATCATTACCTACAAAAACTTTTTGACCATCAACTAATGCTTCTACACCTTTTCCTTCAATTGCTTTAAATTGACTAACTTCAGGTACAACAATATTTTTACTTTCTGCATTCTTAACAATAGCTGAAGCTAATGGGTGTTCTGAAGATTGTTCCAATGCTGTCGCAAAACTAAGAACTTTTTCCTCATCTCCGACAATATCGGTAACTTCTGGTTTACCTACTGTGATAGTTCCTGTTTTATCAAAAATAACTGTCTTAACGTCATTAACCGCCTCAAGAACTTCACCATTTTTAATCAAAATTCCCATTTTAGCGGAACGACCAGTTCCAACCATAAGTGCAGTTGGTGTTGCTAATCCTAAAGCACATGGACAAGCTATAACGACCACGGCTACGGCAAATATCAATGAGCTAGCAACTGAAGCTCCTAAGAATACGTACCAGACCATGAAGGTCAATATTGCTATAACTAAAACTGTTGGTACAAAAATATCTGATACTTTATCTGTTAAATTTTGAATTGGCGCATGACTATTTTGTGCTTTTTTAACGAGCTCAACAATTTGTGAAAGCATCGTATCATTACCAACTTTTTCCGCTCTAAACATGAATGTACCATTACTATTGATTGTTGAACCAATAACTTTATCGCCAGTTTTTTTTGATACTGGCATACTTTCACCTGTTACCATTGATTCATCAATTGTTGAAGTACCTTCAGTTATAACGCCATCAACAGCAACTTTTTGACCAGGTTTAACACGAATAATATCTCCAACCACAATTTCTGAGAGTGGAATCTTAACTAATTTTCCTTCACGCATAACTTCAGCATCTTTAGCTTGAAGATCAACTAATTTTTCCACAGCATTAGAAGCGTTATTTCTCATACGTTCTTCAAAAACTTGTCCTAATAAGACAAATGTTGTTACAAAGGCAGCACTTTCAAAGAAAACAGCTTGATGTGTTGCCATTGCATAAATACTGTAAATATATGCTGTAACAGTACCTATGGCTACTAGTGTATCCATATTTGAATGATGCTTAGTAAATGAGGCCCATGCACTTTGCCAAAATGGAACTGTGGAAACGGCCATAATTACAGTAGTAAGAATCAATTGTGTCCAATTGCCACCGGGCAACATCCATCCAAAAGGCATCAGAATCATATTAGCCAACATTGGTAATGAAAATATTAATGAAATCCAAAAACGTTTAGTAATTGACATTATACAATTCTCCCCTATTTAATAATTAGTTTTCCATGGAACATATCCATTCCACATGCCCACTGGTATTCGCCAGATTTACTTGTATCGATCTTAATTGCTTCTTTTTGATTTATCGGTAAAGCTTCATTAATACCAAAATCTGAAAAGACAACTCTGTCCAAACAACTAGATTTATCTTTTCTTGTAAAATTAAGTGTTGCTGGAACACCCTTCTTTAAAACTATCGTTTCTGGTGAGTATCCGCCATTAACTTCAACATCAACGCTTTGTGCATTATTGGATACGTCAGCTGATACTTCTGACACCTCGTGCTTACCGAAGAACCACCAAACTATAAATCCAATTACTGCTAATCCAACGATCGAAACTAATATTTTTGCCATAATTATTCCTCGTTTCTTTTGTTTACATTTGTAATCTACGAGTACATACTATTATTTATGTTTACATTTGTCAACATAAAAATAGATCAATAATCCGAATTTGGATTATTGATCTATTTTTATTTATTTTCAGCCAACTCTAATTTGGCTTGTTGGATTTGTTTCTTTACTTGCTCAAAACCTGTTCCGCCATACGAATTTCTTCTAGCTACGGCAACTTCCGGCTGCAGGACCGGATAGACATCTTCATCTATCAATGGAGATATTTGCTTAAATTCATCCATTGTAATGTCTTGCAAGTTTCGATGCTCTTCAAGGCCTTTTAGAACCAATTGGCCAACTATTCCATGAGCTTCCCTAAAAGGAATACCCTTGGTAGCCAAATAATCAGCCAATTCTGTTGCATTAGAAAAATCATTGATAGTAGCATGATACATCTTATCTTTATTAACTTTCATAGTAGATATCATCCCATTAAATACCTTCAAAGCAGGCAAAAGAGTTTTAACAGTATCAAAAGTTCCTTCTTTATCCTCTTGCAGGTCTTTATTATAAGCTAATGGTAATGATTTCATTGTTGAAAGTAAGCCTAAAAGATGTCCATATACACGTCCACTTTTACCACGGATTAACTCCGCCATATCAGGATTTTTCTTTTGTGGCATAATTGAACTTCCAGTTGTGTACTGGTCACTCAGTTCAAGATACTTAAATTCATAACTTACCCACATACTTAGCTCTTCACAAAATCTTGATAAGTGCATCATTAATATTGATGCGTTACTTAAAAACTCCAAGGCAAAGTCACGGTCAGAAACGGCATCTAAAGAATTAGTATATATGCTACTAAACCCTAATTCATCAGCTGTAAATTGACGATCAATTGGGAAAGTAGTCCCAGCCAAGGCCGCAGCGCCTAGTGGTGAAATGTCAGCATGTTTCATATTGAATTCAAATCGTTCAACATCACGTTTAAACATTGAATAATAAGCCATCAAGTAATGTCCATAAGAAATTGGTTGGGCATGTTGCAAATGAGTATATCCCGGCATCACCGTTTCAACATTTTTATCAGCCAAATCAACTAAGCTACTCTGGATAGTTTTTATTTCTTCAATGATCTTTGGCAAACGATTCTTAACATAAAGGTGGAAATCTGTTGCTACCTGATCATTCCGTGATCGGCCGGTATGAAGTTTACCAGCAACAGGTCCAATTTCATCAGTTAAAATACTTTCAAGATTCATATGAATATCTTCATTTTCAACTGTGAATTTTAATTTTCCTTCATGCAATTCTTGTTGAAGATTTTCAAGTCCAGCAATAATTTGATCACTATCGGATTCATTTAAAATCTTCGTTTTCTTAAGCATCTTAACATGTGCTAAAGAACCCTCAAGATCCTCATCAGCCATTAACTGATCGAATCCGATCGAGGCACCAAATTCATCGACCCAAGTTTCAGCTTGAGCTTTAAAACGTCCACCCCAGAGTTTTTTAGTACTCATTATTTTACCTCATCTTTAGTTTTATCAGCATTCTTCGCAGCCACTTGAGCAGCCACTTCTGTTGGAAGACCCCACAATTTAATGAATCCTTCAGCAGCTTTTTGATCAAATGAATCAGCTGATGTGTATGTAGCAAGATCTAGGTCATATAATGAATTTTCTGACTTACGTCCTTGAATCCAAATATTACCTTTGAATAATTGTAATTTAATAACACCATTTACATACTTTTGACTTTCATCTAAGAAAGCAAGTAGTGACTTCATCAATGGTGAGAACCAAAGACCATTATAAATAATTTCACTTAATTCTTTTTCAATAACTGGCTTGAAATGACCTAAATCACGTTCAAGTGTTAAGTCCTCTAATTCTTTGTGAGCCTTGATCAAGATCATAGCAGCTGGTGCTTCATAAACTTCACGTGACTTAATACCAACTAATCTATTTTCAATATGATCAATTCTTCCGACACCATTTTCGCCACCAACTTTGTTAACTTCTTCAATAATGTCAGCGAACTTCATCTCTACACCATCAAGAGCAACTGGAACACCTTTATCAAAAGTGATTTCAATACTTGTTGGTGTATCTGGAGTTTCAGCAATTGGTTTTGTAATACCAAAGGCATCTTCTGGAGCTTCTGCCCATGGATCTTCTAGAACACCACACTCATTAGCACGGCCCCAAATATTGGCGTCAATTGAGTAAGGTGAATCCAAATTGATAGGAATAGGAATATTATTTTCCTTAGCGTAATCAATTTCTTCTTCACGTGACCAATGCCAGTCACGAACTGGTCCAAGAACTTCTAGTTCAGGTGCTAATGCATGAATTGCTAGTTCAAAACGAACTTGGTCGTTACCTTTACCAGTACAACCGTGAGCAATTGCATCAGCTCCTTCTTGATGTGCTAATTCTACTAATTTTTTACTAATCAGAGGTCGGGATAGTGCGGAGAGTAAAGGATATGTTCCTTCATATAGAGTATGTCCTTGTAATGCCACTAAAGCATATTCATCAGCAAACTCGTCTAGGGCGTCAATTGAAAAGGCATCAATTGCACCCACCTGAATTGCTTTATTCTTAATGAATTCAGGATCTTTGCCTTCTCCAACATTAATACAACAAGCAATTACATCGTATCCTTTATTTTTAAGCCAAGGAATGGCAACTGATGTATCTAAACCTCCTGAATAAGCTAAAACTACTTTCTTTGTCTCTGTCATAATATTGTTCCCTCCGTTGATTAGAAAAAAATTAATTTTGTAAAAACACCCTAACATTAAATTTCCAGAAATACAAGCTTCTACAAATGTATTTTTTTGAAACCGATGTCAATCACTGATATATCAACACCTTACAAAAATTATTTTTTTAAGTATTTTATGAAATTAATATGATTATAGAGTAGAAAGAACAGTTTATTCAAATTTTCAGCACAAAATAAATTAGAATAAAATTAAGTAAAACTCTTGAAATCTAATTTTTATGTGAATATAATATGAGTCATTAATAAATAAACGTTGAAGAAAAAAGTAGAAATCTCAACCACGTCCAGTGAGTCATGTTTAGTGTGAAGTGACCGTTAAGAGAATTTTGAAAATCATTTCTGAGTTCGATGTCGATAATGTAGATCATCGTGGTTGCCACCAATATCTGGCTAGCGGATAATTTGTCCGTTATTAAAGTGAGTGCTTTTTAGCTACTCAAAAAAGGTGGTACCGTTCTACTTGAGCCCTTTTCCTTAGTTGGAAAAGGGCTCTTTTTTTTCACAAATTTAAAAGAGGTGGTTGTTTTGGATTCTGATATTAGTGGCATTACACAGATTAGGTTATATAACATTAGGAGGATTTTTTATGCAAAACGATTTATTAGAAAAGAAATCAAACAAGAGTAAGTTTTTACAATTATTAGTAGTTAGCTCCCTTATCTTTGGAATGTTCTTTGGATCAGGTAATTTAATTTTCCCAGTTCACTTAGGACAAATGGCCGGTAACAATTGGTTTTCTGCAGCTGTTGGATTTGCAGTATCAGGCTCACTTTTCCCATTACTAGCAATCCTGGCCGTTGTAGTGACAAAGAGTGACGGACTATATGATCTAGCTAGACCTATTGGTAGACACTACGCTGCATTATTTTTAGTTTTGGTTCATTTAACCATCGGACCATTCTTTGGTACTCCTCGTACCGCTGCTACCGCATATGAAATGGCGGTCAAACCATTTTTACCAGCACAATTTGACCGTTTCAGTATGTTAGTCTTTACGGCATTATTCTTTGGAGTCGCTTATCTACTCACTGTTCATCAAAGTAAGTTATTAAAATATGTCGGCAAATATCTAAACACTATTTTCTTGGTATTATTAGCAGTTGTCTTTTTAGTAGCATTTTTAAAACCTATGGGTGGATTAAATCATATGCCTACTGCCGCTTATCAGACTAATTCAGCTGTCAGTGGTATGTTAGAAGGATACAACACCGTTGATGCCGTTGCATTATTAGCTTTAAGTGTTACCTTCGTTCATGCCGTACGTGGATTAGGTTATCGCGATAAAGAATTATCTAAAGTTACAGCTAAAGCAGGTACTTTGAGTATCGTCTTAGAAGTCTTGATCTACTTAGGATTAGTTTTATTAGGTGCTTTTAGTTTAAATAAAATGAAATTATCTGCCAATGGTGGTGATGCACTATCATCAATCGTTAATTCTTATTTTGGAAACCTTGGTGCCGCTTTACTTGGAGTATTAGTTACATTAGGTGTATTCACAACTGCCATGGGACTTGTCGCTTCATTTGCTCAAGATTTTCATAAACTATTTCCTAAAGTTAGTTATCTAGCTTGGTTACGTGTAACTTGTTTTGTATCATTCGTAGTCGCAAATGCTGGATTAGATACTATCATCTCTTGGTCATTGCCAGTATTAATGCTTCTATATCCACTTTCACTTGCTTTGATCTTAGTATCATTAACTGTCCATGCTAAACCTTACGCCGGGGTCGTTTACAAAATGACTATCGCCTTTACAGTAGTTCCAGCTGTTCTAGATATGTTAAACTCATCTCCAGCTGTAGTTACTAATATGACTTTTGTTAAATACTTATTAAGTGTTTATCATCAATATGTACCATTCGCTAGTTTAGGTCTTGGTTGGGTCACACCTACACTACTTGGATTTTTCGTTGGGTTAGTTCTAGCAAAAATGGGAGTATTTGTTACTAACAATAAAACAGTTACACAAGAATCTAAATATTAATACTTTTCCCACTTAAATAAAGCAGGTAATCCAAAAATCGGATCACCTGCTTTATTTGTCTTAATTTAACTTTTTACTTAAGAATAACCTTCAAGATTCCTTCTATCATATCGTTCATTAGCTGATAGTAATTGTCTGTTTCAATTTCACTTTGATGGAAATCAACTATGATCAAAGCATCAAATAAACTAATTATTCGCTCTTTACTCATATTCTCCTTAACCATACCTTCTGAAACCCATCGATCTATTAATTTCATCAAGGTTGAATAAATCAAACTATCTTGAACAGCAGTTTCATTTTTAGCAGCGATAATTTTATTTAATTTTTGATTTGAAAACCATTCTTTTAAAATGGCATTGTTACTGGATAGTTTAAAAATTTGATCAATAATCTCATGGATCAATTTTACTGGCTCTCCATCCAAATTTACTTTTTTTAAAATTTGGCGTTTAATATCCTCATTTTCACGATTATAAACTTGAACGAATACATCTTCTTTAGATTTGAAATATAAATAAAATGATCCTACTGCCACATCTGCTAATCCAGCAATATCAGAAATACCTGTTGCTTTAAATCCACGTTCTAAAAACAAAACATGTGCTGCATCAAATAATCTTTTTTTCTTATCATCCATTAAATTCACCATCCATTTGATTATTCAGAAAAGGTTTGAAAACAAACTAATTGATCAGTAGAAATTTGTTGATACATTTCATTGCCCACTTCACGGCTGTACTTATTTGAAGCAACTTGTGACTGAATAAAATTATGCTCATGTTGAAACGCCTGTACTAAAATTTCATTTTGAGATTCTTCCATGGCTCGTGTTCCAGACAAACGTCGATGAGTTTGATCATACGCGCGTCGAACGATTCCAGTTTCTACTTCATTATCATCGGTCATTTGTTCACCTAAATAGTCGATAACTTTTTTATAAGGAGTCACTTCGATCTCTTTTATTCGATTCCACATCTGACGATTTTGCTGAAGTGCCTGCTCCCGGGTTCGCCCACGATATCCGCGCTTTACTTTTCTGATTTCTCGACGACGATGACGTGCTCTCTTGCTTAATGAAATCTTAGCGACTATACCAAATTTGATCATTAAAATAACTTGCTTCCTAAAACCCTTTTGATTATGAATTAATATTTGCTTGGCTAATCGCATATACATATTCGATTCTTGTATATTAATTTCACCGTTTGCCAACATATTCTCAACTACATTTTGCTCTATTTCGTAGGTTTTAGCAAAAAGTGCATCAAGTTTCTCTTTACTTGGTCGACCTTCAAAGTTTCTTTGACCTTCCAAAATTCTAATAACTTCTCCACACTCAGGTGAATCATTAAAATTTCTTTGAACCATTTGAACAGCACTTCTAACCATCTCTGATTTAGCCTTAGATAGCTCATTTTCCGTAATCAAAGGAACTTTTTTAGGCAACATAAATGGTAATACCAAAGTAGGTACTATCAAACTAGTTAAAATAACCACAGCCGCAACGAAAATAATATCTACACGATATGTAAAAGCATGTCCGTTTAGGGTATATGGCAATGAAAAAGCCATCGCCAAGGTAATAGTTCCATGTACTCCACTCAATGCCATCACTAGACTGTTCATAATTTTATCATGTGAACTCCAAGCCCTTATTTCAGCAAAACCTAATTGTGTCCACAAAAACCTCATTAATGTCATTACAACATACAAAAGAACCCCTAATCCAATTAAAATAACCACCGAACTTGTATTTCTATCTTGCAAATGAGCGGTTACTTCTGGTAAGGATGCTCCTAATACGACAAAAACAATTCCGTTTAAAATACTAGAAGTTATTGACCAAGTTGTATTCATAACGATTTGCAGTCTGGATGTTGTAAGTCGAAGACGATCTTGTTGCATCCCATGGATCAATCCTGTTGCAACTACTGCTAAGATTCCTGATACACCAACTGCCTCCGCTAATAAATAAACTATAAATGGAGTTAATAATGTATATGGAACAATAACTGATGGTGTATCAACTCGCATATTGATCAAAAGAATTCTAATTGCTACAATAACGTATCCTAAAACTAAACCTAATAGTATCCCACCAAAAAATACATACAAGAAACTACTGATACCACTAGCAATAGAAAATTTCCCAGTTAATAACGTCGCAATAGCAAGGTTCAAAGCAACAATACCCGATGCATCATTAAATAAAGATTCATTTTCTAAAGTATTCATCGCATCTTTTGGCACCAATACCTTACTTGTTATAGAAGACACCGCCACAGCATCTGTTGGCGTAATTATTGCCCCTAAAGCTAATGCCAATGGTAACGAAAACTGTGGAATCAATTGATGAGTAATAGTACCAACAACTAAAATCGTTAAAATAGCTAGTACAACCGACATAGAAAGTGTAGTTCCCATTTGATGCATCAATTTTCTTATATTTGTATTTTGCCCATCATTAAACATTAATACCGATATAATAACTAACAAAAATATTTCAGGTTCAAGTTCAAAATTCTTATAAACTGGTAAAAATGACAAAATTAACCCACCAGCCATTTGTAGAAATGCCACCGGTATCAAATTAAAACGTGCATAAATAGCATTTGCAAGAACAACCGCTGCTATTAGTAGCAAAACTAAGAAAACAGTTTCCATAGAAATTACCCTCCCTGGTAAATTTCAATCTGTTTAATTTTAACTCAATAGATAAATGAATTGCATAAAAAAACAGTAATCATCATCTTTAATTTATAAAGTAATGGTTACTGTTTATTTTTACTTTTTATCTAATGACTCAGAAATCTTTTTGAGGTACTCAATCATTTCATCTTCTTTAGATGACTCTTCTTCAGCTTCTTCTTCATTACGCTTGTTAATTATTTTATTCATAATTTTAACTAGGAAGAAGACAACTAGAGCGATTATCAAGAAATTGATAATTGATTCAATAAACGTACCATATTTGAAAGTGGCATCCCCAACGGCAAAGGTTAAATTCGATAAATCGATTTTACCTAAAAACAAACCAATCAACGGATTTATCAAATTACTTACTAAAGACTGCACAATTGCCGTAAAAGCAGCACCCATAATTACACCGACTGCCAAGTCCATTACATTACCACGACTGATAAAGTCTCTAAATTCCTTTAACATATAAAGATCTCCTATCTAATTAATATCTGCTTGATTAATTGTCCAGCGACTAGGTTTGGAATCAGTCAGCATCAAGATAAATAGCCATATACTTCCAATTAGTGGAACAAATTCAATTAACATCCACCAATTACTTTTATTGATATCATGTAATCTTCTAGCTCTTACTGTAAAATTAGCTAACCATAATAGCGCTGTAATAATAACGAAACTGATTGAATTGATACTTAATTGCATTTGATAAGTCCCATTAACAACGTACTGAGATTGATTAGTTACTGCATAGTAAATTGCTAAAATAAAATAATTAGCAATTGTTGGTATCCAATACTGACTTCTAGTAGCTGTTGCATTGAAAATCGTCATTTTTCTCCAAAAATCCAAATATTTTGACATATCATTTCTCCTCGAATAACTATATAAATAATATTATCCTTTTTACACTTAAACACGCAATAAATAACGATTTCTCATCACGAATAATAATCCATTTTTCAGTTAAATCAATATAATTGCCTAAAATGAAAAGTTTAATTTATAACTAATGTTTCTTCAGATATTTATTATTCCCAGTATATGAATCTAGATAATTTGAATATGAATTATATACTCTATCATCAAAACAAGTTAACAATATTTCCATTTGGTAATTCTCATTTTCAACTAGCCAACTAGCAGTAGTTTCGAGTGCAATTTTAGCCGCTTTATCAAATGGATAACCATATACCCCAGTAGAAATTGCGGAAAAAGCTATAGTATGAAGATGATGCTCTTTAGCTAAATTTAGAGAATTTTTATAACAATTAATTAAATTTTCGGCATCACTAGGACTTCCAGAGTAAACTGGACCAACTGTATGAATAACATAATTTGCCGGTAGATCATAACCCTTAGTTATTTTAGCTTGCCCTGTTCTACAACCATTTAATGTTTTACATTCTTCTAAAAGCTTCGGTCCGGCAGCACGATGAATTGCACCGTCTACCCCGCCACCACCTAAGAGTGTTCTATTAGCAGCATTTACGATGCAGTGGCAATTAATAGTTGTTATATCAATAATTTTAAATTCCAATTTACTCTTATACATAAATCAGACCTCCTATTATCAATATAACATTTATTAAATTTAGGAAACAAAAAAACTAGCAAACTATAATTTGCTAGTTAATAATTATTCTATGAAAAGCTTGTTACATAACTATCCATGACCCACTCGTTAGTTGAAACACGATAGTATGTATGACCATCAAAGTCTTTTTGTTGATCATATTGCCATGGAGTATTGTTTGCTAAACCACGATTTTTAACATCAGTTTTATTATTAGATTGATCAAATGCTACAAGTGGAACAAAGATAGCATTGTCATTCTTAACTGAAAGGGATGTAGCTTTATTTTCATTTCCACCATTATTATTATCAGGATTGCCGTATAGTGTACCTGAATCTTTAAGATTATTGTAATAATATGAAATCAAATCATTAAATTGATTCATATCATAACTCCATTTGGCAAAGTAGCCATCAGGATCAGTATGATTTGTCTCGCCGTATGTATTGCTTACTTGATGATGTGACACAACTGTTTGACCAGGAATATCAGGCAAATTATATTGTATCAATCTTTTAGCAATATAAAAGGCGTCATTTGATAGTGAACGAGCAAAAGCATCATAATCATGAACTTCACACAATTCAACTTGAATAAACTTATAGTTAGCTGTGTGTCCAGCACCCCAAACACCATAATCAGCACTATGGATATTAATAATTTCGTTATTGTCAACAAATGCGTGAACATATGTCTGAAGACTAGGCCATTCTCTATTAAAATATGAAACTTCGTTTTCCGCCGTAGCATTAGAATCAGCAGTTTCATGTACTACAACACCTTCAGGCTTTCCAACACCATTTTCATAGCCAAACCATTGATCAAAAGTACCTTCACGATATTGAATTTCCGCTGGTTGGATTTTATTTCCTAAAATATAGCTGTTAACAGTATCAGCTTTAACATTTACGCCACCAAATAAAATAAACAATACTCCTAGTATTGTTAAAGTACTTGATAGCAGGATTTTCCCCTTTTTCATTATAATCCCCCTATTTAATTTTCCATTCAAGTTTAACAAAATTGGTACGACCATTCACCAATCTGCAATAATTGAAAAGAAAATGTAATAAAAAAATAGAAGACCATTAATATGATCTTCTAATCGAACTATAATACATCGATGCCACTGACAAGAGTCGAACTTGCACATGGAAACCCATACAGCGACCTGAACGCTGCGCGTCTGCCAATTCCGCCACAGTGGCACGATTTAATACAATATATTTTGTATTAAGTTTACAATAATAAATGATACTACAAAAAGGAGAACTTGTAATGCAAAAAATTGATGAATCAATTCTTTCAGAAGTGATCCAAAAAAGACCTATTAATTCATATAAAGGTAATTACGGTCGCATTCTAATCATTGCCGGATCAAAGCAATTTGGAGGTGCTGCATTAATGTCAACAAGAGCAGCAGTCAATGCAGGTGCGGGACTTGTCACTGTAGCCACTGTGCCGGAAAAATTTACTGCCCTAAATGTTGATATTCCTGAAGCAATGACCATTGATTATAACAATTCCAAAGACCTTAAAGAAGCCGTTTTAAAAAACAACGTTATTGTAATTGGACCCGGCCTTGGAACTACTGAAAACACTACAGATTTGATAAATATTCTTATTAAGAATGTTGATAAGCAAGTAATCATCATGGACGCTTCAGCATTGACCGTTGTATCTGAACAAAATATTGATTTAAATTTATTCGAAAATATAATTTTAACCCCACATCAAGGTGAATGGCAGCGTTTATCGGGATTAAAAATACCTGATCAAACTCAGGAAAATAATCTAAAAAAAATAAACTCATTAGCTCCAAATAGTTTATTAATTGTAAAAAAACATTTATCCGAAATTTACTATCAAAATAAAGTTTATCAATTAATAAGTGGAAACCCTGGTATGGCAACCGGTGGAATGGGTGACACTTTAACCGGAATAATCGCTGCTTTTGTTGGACAATTTGATTATTCTTTAAAAACTGTAAGCGCTGCATTGTACTTACATAGCTATATTGCTGATAAAATTTACAAAAAAGATTATGTAGTTTTACCAACAAAGTTAGCTAGTAAAATACCTCAAACTATGCAAAAATTTGCTTGTAGCAAAAAATAATATTACTAGGAGTCGGGGCAATGAAAAAAGAAATTGAAGTTCCAATAACACGTGACGGACTTTGGCTAGACAGTGACATCACTTATGCACAAGTACCCGGTTGGTTGGGCAACTCTACTCGTGATTTGAAGTTATCTGTCATTCGCCACTTCCCTAACGACGATGAAAATACAAAATATCCGGTTATTTTTTGGTTTGCTGGTGGTGGATGGATGGACGTTGATCACAACATTCATTTACCTAACTTGGTTGACTTAGCTAGAAAGGGATACGTCATTGTTAGTGTCGAATATCGAGACAGTAATAAAATTAATTTCCCTGGTCAATTAAATGATGCAAAAGCAGCCATTCGTTACATGCGAAAGAATGCTTGCAAATTTCAAATCGATCCAGAAAGATTCGTAGCGATGGGAGAATCCGCAGGTGGACATCTGGCAAGTATGCTCGGTGTTACCAATGATATTGATAAATTCGATGTTGGTGAAAACCTTGAATTTATGAGTGATATTCAAGTATCTATTCCGTTATATGGAGTAGTTGATCCACTTACTGCTAAAAATGGTAGTTTGAGTAATGACTTTGATTTTGTTTACCGTAATTTACTTGGTGCTGAACCCGAAGATAACAAAGATCTAGACGCAGCAGCTAATCCACTTACATACATTAATGATAAAACAGTTCCATTCTTAATTTTCCATGGAGATAAAGATGTCGTAGTCCCAATTGAGGATGGTGAAAAGCTATATGATACCTTAATTGAAAACAACGCTAAAGCTGATTTTTATAAAATCAAGGGTGCTGGACATATGGATATAAGATATTGGCAACCGGAAATTGTTGATATAATTAGTGACTTCTTAGAAAAATATTTATAGAAAAAAAGAGATTATGACGTAAGTCACAATCTCTTTTTGCATTTCCAAACTTTTATAGTGTAAACATTCAACAAAATAATACGCCCTTTTTAACATTCTCCTGAAACTGAAGAACTAGCGTTAACCTTATCCCAGTCAACAATACTTACCGAACTATCAATCAGCTCACGAGCATTCTTAAATACAATCAATTGCGTCTTTGGGTTAACTTCCAATTTCATATCTTTTTGAACATAATCTTTAGCAAAATCTTTAAAATAAATCGGTCCTATATCACTATCCAAAGTGATTCCGTAATCAGATTTAGGTGCATCTGCATCAATTGCAATAAATCTGAAACTCGTTACAAGGGCTCAATTACCTTCTGCAGAATAAGGTCCCAAGCCATTATCAAGATCAAGCAAGAGTACTTTGCCCTTTTCAACAAAAGGAAGTAATCTCTTCTTGACCTCATCTGTCATTTCGATCTTCATTAGTACTCCATTCTAGGCATTAGCCTTAACAACATCATAATCGATGATATTGACACTGTTATCAATAATTTCGTTAGCATTTTTGAATACTAACAACTGAGTTTTAGGATTTACATCTAATTTTAGACTATCATCAATAAATTCTTCAGCACTCTTCTTGTAGTAAATATCACCAATATCACTATCTAAAGTGATTTTATAATCTGATAGATCCTCATTAGCACTTACTGCAATAATTCTAAACTTAGTGATCAGAGCACAATCACCTTCACCAGAGAAACGTCCTAAACCGTCATCAAGATCCAAGATTATTTTCTTGCCTGCATCCACATATGATTGTAATTTATTTTTAGCTTCATTTGTAATGTCTATTTTCATTGTATACGCACCCTCTTTTATATTAGTTTATATCTCTAAAGTATATAAAAATAATTAAATTTTATATCAGTAATATACTTTAGGAATATCTTTCAATTTCATTATACAAAAAGGAGTACAAAATGTATCTTATATTGCTCATGACATTAGATTAAGAATACAAATAGCCTGTAATCAAAAATTCAGATTACAGGCTATATTTAACATTTTTACTTCATTCTTACTAATCTTCTGATACGCTCAACTCTTGAACCAAGAATCTTATCAGCAAGGTTAGTTTTTAATACTAAGTACCCATAGATGGAAGAACCAACTACCGCTTCTATTGCAAGAATAACAACACTTACAATTCGATCGGAGTTACCAATAAATTTGAATGCAACACTATTAATGAAGAAAATTGCGATAAACATTACAAGTGAGAATACAATAATTCCACTAATACGTCTTGAAATACGGCTAGTATCAAATGGATAAAGACTATGTAATTTACGCATCATTAGGAAACAAACTGCTCCCATACCGATACTTGTAGCAACTAGTGGACCAAATTCATGGAACAAACCGATCATTGGAATTTGAACTGCTATTTTAACGATAAAACCAACTACAAAATACTGAATTGCCAATCTATTGCAATATAGGGCCTGTAAAACAGTTGATAAAACTGTAAACATACCTAATAAAATAGATATTATAGCTGAAAATTCCAACATCCAAATACCTAAAGCATCATAGCGATAAAAAGTTGTCCACAATGGTTGAGCCACCGCATACATTCCTAAAGCAGCAGGAATCATTATGAAAAAGAATAATTCCAAGGTATTAGAAATTTGATCTTCAATATCTTTTTTAACACCCTTTGAAAATAACCCGGAGAGAATAGGAATTGCTGTTGCCGACATAGCTGTCGCTAATGAAACAATGATCATAATCAGTTTATTAGCTTGGAAACCAAACAATGAATAATAATTATCAAGTTGGGCATTAGTTGCCTTAACAAACATTCTCATAATTTGATTAAATGTCGATTGATCAAATAGATTAAACAAAGTAATTCCAGATCCCAAAATAATAAACGGAATTGCTTGTTCAAAAATTTCTTTAGTAAAGTTTTTATTTAATTTTTCCGGTGCCTTACCATTTCTTGATAAAGCACGAAGTTTTGGCAATTTTTTAGCAAAAGCAATAAGTAAAATTGCAATTGCAACACCGGCACCAATGAAAGCCGCAAATGTTGATTGAACAACGGCGGAAATGTATCCCCCACCTTGTATCTTCATAATGAAATAAGTTGCAGCAAGCATATAAATAACACGCGCAATTTGCTCGATAAATTGAGATATAGCTGATGGCGCCATATCTGAATATCCTTGCATGTATCCTCTAAGAATACTCAAAATTGGAATGATTAGAACCGCAATAGCAAGAGATTGAATAACTGGGATACTTCTAGGATCACCGTCAGCAAATAATGTCGCCATAAAAGAAGCTCCAAAATACATCACTGCCCCAAAGAATAATCCCATAAAGACCATGATTTTTAGTCCTTGTTTGAATAACTTATTACCCGTCGAATATTCATCCAAAGCATTATAATGGGAAATTTGCTTTGAAATAGCTCCCGGTATACCCGCAGTAGAAATAATTATAAAAAGACTATAAATATTATATCCTTTAGCATAAAGAGCATTAGCCGCAGGATAAGATGACCCCATCCAAGCCATCCAAGGAATAATATAAATAGCACCTAAAATACGTGAAAAGATACTACCAGCCGTCATCCAAGCTGATCCCTTTAACATTGTATCTTGAGTAGAAGACTCAGGATTGATAACCGGTATTACCTCGTCACCATTTTGGTTGTTATTTTCGTTCAAGTTTTGCACCACCTTAAAAACATCTCTTCAATTATAGCAAAATTCTAATCTCGGAAACTTTAAAATACTCTTAAATTTGACAAAAAGCAAGAGCGATTGAAGCAGCGTTCAAGTTTCGAGCATAGCCTAGATGCCTAAATGATGCGGTCTTTGCATCCTTTAGGTATCGTAGCTAAGCGGAAAAACTTGCTGCTTCAATCGCGTTTTCCCCACCACCAAATTAGCTATATAATATACCCATAAAACAAAAAGGAGGAGAAAATGAAACAAGAATCCCTCTTCTCAAATAACAATACTGATAATTCACCACTAGCTAATCGAGTTCGCCCAAGTACTTTAGATGAGTTTGTTGGTCAAGAGCACTTATTAGGCAAGGGAAAAATTTTGAGAGAAATAATTGATGAAGATAAGCTCCCTTCTATTATACTTTGGGGACCACCTGGTGTCGGCAAAACAACCCTAGCTCACATAATAGCCGAGAAAACTAAATCAAACTTCATAACATTTAGTGCCGTAACAAGTGGTATCAAAGATATTAGAAAAATAATGGAAGAAGCCGAAATGAATCGTGAAATAGGCCAAAAGACCATCGTATTCATTGACGAGATCCATCGATTTAATAAAGCTCAACAAGATGCATTTCTTCCCTTTGTAGAAAAAGGCAGCATAATATTAATTGGAGCCACAACTGAAAATCCATCATTTGAAATAAATTCAGCTCTATTATCCAGATGTAAAGTTTTCATTTTAAAAGAGCTCACAAAAGATAATCTGATTCTTCTATTAAATAACACTCTCAAAAACAAAGAAGCCTTTCCTAAATTAAAAGTGAACATCGACCCTGAATCAATTGATATTATTGCAAAATTTGCTAATGGCGATGCTAGAGTAGCATTAAACACTTTAGAAATGGCTGTCTTAAATGGTGATAGAGATAAGACTACAGTAACCATAAATAAAAAAAATTTAAGCCAAACAATTACAACTAAATCACTTCGTTATGATAAGCATGGTGAAGAACACTACAATATTATTTCAGCATTACATAAATCTATGCGTAACAGCGATGTTGATGCGGCAATTTATTGGTTAAACCGAATGCTTGATGGTGGTGAAGATCCAATTTATATTGCAAGAAGATTAGTTAGATTTGCGAGTGAAGATATTGGATTAGCTGATACACATGCACTTTCAGTCGCAATTGACGTTTTTCAAGCTTGTCAGTTCATTGGTATGCCTGAATGTGATGTACATTTAACCGAAGCTGTCATTTATTTATCTCTAGCTCCCAAATCTAATGCCGTATACGTGGCTAAAAATAAAGCAAATCATGACATTAAAGAATTCGGTAACTTGCCAGTACCATTGCAGATCCGTAATGCTCCTACTAAGCTAATGAAAGATGCTGGTTATGGTAAAGATTATCAATATGCTCACGATGATAAAGATAAATTGACTGACATGCAAACCGCACCACCTGAAATTAAAGGACATGAATACTATGTCCCCACAGAACAAGGTAAAGAAATACGTTTCAAACAAAGATTAGCTTATATTAAGTCATGGCATGATAAACATAAATAAAGTAATCCTATCTATTTTATAAGATTACTGTTACACTTAATTCATACAGCTTTTATGGGTGACCTTCACAGTCACTTTGTATGAAGAGATAGGCAGGTGTGGTCACCTGTCTATTTTTTTGCGCTTTTTCTCATTTATATTAAAAATGCTTTATTAGACTTATTATTTTAGTTAATCTATATTGTCGCTCAAACACGCGACTATACACAACTTCCTCCGTTTAACTACTTTATTGAATTCCTTTTTTTATCTTTGTTACTCTATACTGCCGCTCAAACGCGTGACTATACACAGCTTCCTCCGTTTAACTACAAAAAGGGGCTGTGACATAACTCCACATTAAAAGAGCTCCAGTATAGAAACGTTCGG
>NZ_AZDG01000029.1 GCF_001434665.1 Companilactobacillus tucceti DSM 20183
ATCTTACGATTTCCACGTTCTGATCTTTTTTCTTAGGACTTTTGTCACAGCCTCTTTTTTTAATTGAATTGGTGGGTTTTTATGAATGGGAAAAAATTAAATTTATTTTCAACAACAATGTTTGGTCTTAGTGCAATTATTGGTTCTGGTTGGATGTTTGGATCCAGCCAAGCTGCAAAAATTGCTGGTCTGCTGCAATAATCAGTTGGATCATTGGTGCGGTACTGGTTGCTATGATAGCAATGGTTTACGTTGAAATTGGCACGATGTTTCCTGAAGATGGGGCAATGAGTAGATTTACTATGTACACTCATGGTTCATTTTTGGGACATATAGCTTCATGGGCAAATTGGTTGTCATTATTAGCAATTCTACCTATTGAAGCGGTAGCAAGCACACAGTATATGAGTACATGGCCATGGGAATGGTCTAAATTTACACACGGATTTATGGATAACGGCGAATTGTCTTCTAGCGGTATGATGATGGCTATATTGTTGTTATTTGTATTTACGTTTATAAATTATTGGTCAGTTGCTATTATGGCCAAATTTAATAACTTGATTGCTGTATTTAAATTAGTTGTGCCAATTTTAACCATGTTAGTTTTGATCATGGCGCATTTTGATTTAAATAATTTAGGTCATAATATGCAACAATTTATGCCAAATGGAACAGCTTCAATATTTGTAGCTATTGGTAGTGCAGGAATCATTTATTCATATGTAGCATTTCAGACGGTAATTAATTTAGGTAATGATATTTTAAAACCAGAAAAAAATATCCGTAGAGGAATAATTCTTTCTTTACTAATTAGTGCTGTGATCTACATTTCTCTACAAGTTGTTTTTGTTGGTTCATTACCACAAAGTGTTATGAGCAAAGGATTTGGAAGTTTGAATTTTAATTCTCCATTTGCTGATTTAGCAATTTTGTTAAATATTTATTGGTTATCAACACTAATCTATTTCACTGCTTTTATTTCACCTTTAGGAAGTGGTATCGCTTTTTCTGCTTCGGCAAGTAAATCACTTTCATCAATGCCAAAGAATAAACATTTACCAAAAATATTAGGTAAAACAGATAATGACTTTGGCTCTCCTAGAGTAGCTTTGCTAGTTAATTTGGTTGTAAGTATTATTTTGATAACACTTTTCAAAAATTGGTCATTACTTTCTAGGGTCGTCGCAGCTTCTACTTTGATTTCGCTACTAACTGGACCAGTAGTTGCCGGAAGTTTGAGAAAAATGGGACCTGATTTCAAACGTCCTTCTAAAATTAGAGGGATGAATATCTTGGCTCCAATAGTTTTTGATTTAATAAGTTTAGCGATATATTGGTCAATGTTTCCAACAACGGTTGAAGTTATAGTAATTATTGTCGTTGGATTACCTATATATATCTTTTATGATTTTAAACGTGGATTTAAAGAGTTCAAACCTAAAATGTATGCCAGTTTGTGGTTTATCGTTCATTTAGCAGGATTATCATTAATATCCTGGCTTGGTAGCAGTGACTTTGGTGGGAAAAATTTAGTTTCATATCCATTTGATTTTGTTTTAATTCTGATTTTTTCAACCTTTATTTATTATTGGGCAGTACATTCTTCATATCGCACTAAGTATTTTGAAGATGCCAGAAAGATTAATAATAAAGTAAAAATGTAAGCTTAAATGAACCGATACTTGCTGAAGAGGTATAAAATCAAGTTTTAATAATTATTTTTTTAATGATTTATTCAATAATTACATTATCTGTTATAATTACGAAGTTAGGTTTATTAAAGGCGATGAATATTACCATTATATTGATTCTTCGTTCGTGAATAAACGAAACTTGAACTTTTTTTAAATCATTTTGAGTTTAATTTTGTTTAATTGCCTTAGGGAAATAAAGGCTGAATTTATTGAGTATTTTATTTAGGTAGTTCAGATGAATTATATAGAAATTATTAAGTACAGGTTTGGTATAAATCATGAAAATGAACAGGGAAATATTAATTAAAAATGGTAAAGAAATTGTAATTGCTACTAGTGCCGCAATTAGTTTAGGGATAGGTACTTCAATTACACATCAAGTTTTAGCTCGTGCTAGTGAAATCGATGCACCTACAAGTATGTCGGCTGACTTATCAGGTACAAAAACGGTAACTGATTCAACAGATACAGATCCAAGTGTATCGGGGAATTCTAATACTACACCAGAAGAAGCGACAGAATCTGGAGATAATGGCAGTGATTCGACACCTGAAACAAAGGAATCAACGACGAATCCAGAGCCTGAGACTTCTAAAAATGAAACAGGAGATACCGGTTCTGAATCATTAACTACTCCCACGACCCCATCACCATCGGCAGACGTAGCTCAACCGGAAGCAGAATCCATATCTTCATCAGATCCAGCACCAAGTCCCCAAGAATACACATCTGGCGGGTTTAAATGGGTAAAAAATGATGATGATACATCTAATAGTTCTGTAACTTTAAAGGGTTTGGATCCTAATAACTCAACTGTTACATCTGTTAATGTTCCATCAACGGTTGATATTGATGGGTCTACATATAATGTGACGGGAATTGGCAGTTTGGCATTCTTCAGTAATAAAAGTTTAACTAGTGTTATTTTGAATGATGGTTTAACTAGTATCGGAGATAATGCCTTTGCGTACTGTGACAATTTAAATACGGTTGATTTTTCTAAAAATAATACTTTAAAAACAATTGGTTATGCGGCATTTGCATCTGATCCCATAGAATCACTTGTCCTACCAAATACTGTGGAATCGATAGGTGAGAGTGCTTTTGCTAATAATTCGGCTCTAGAGACTTTAACTTTGCCTGATAGTTTGCAAACAATTGGAGACAAAGCTTTCCAATTTAATATTAATTTAACTTCAGTAATTTTTAACAAGGGTCTAAAAACCATTGGTAAACAAGCATTCTATAGCAATAAAAGTTTGGCAAGTATCATTTTTAACGATGGTTTAACTAGTATTGGAAGCGAAGCTTTTGGATATTGTAATGATTCGGACAACCCTCATTTGCTTACAGTTGATTTTTCTAAAAACAGCACATTAAAAACAATCGGTGATATTGCATTTTATAGTGATTCAATAGAATCGCTTAATTTGCCAAGTACTGTAACTTCTATTGGTATGAAGGCGTTTGGATTTAATAATGCCTTAGAGACTTTGACTTTGCCTGATAGTTTACAAACAATTGGAGAGCAAGCATTTGTTTCCAACCCTAACCTTAAAAGTGTCTTTTTTGACAAGTCACTGACTTCGATTGGAAATGGTGCTTTTGAGTATGATGGCATTTCTGGTGATTTAACAATTCCATCAAATGTAACCTCAATTGGTGATCAAGCATTCTTTAGTAACCAACTTACAGGAATAAACTATTCTGGAAGTGACTTAACTTTAGGGAATGAAACGTTTAAATCTAATCATATAGTTAATATTAATGCTCCTAAAATGTCTATCAAAGGAAAGTATGGATCAGGTATGGGGGGGTATCAGACATTTACTTTCTTCACTGATTCCAAAGACTCCCAAAATATTAAGATTTCTGATTTATTTGATATCAATGTCGAAGACGGTGACGAACAGGGATTGGGTATCACTGATTTGAGTGATGGTGTTGAATATTCTAAAGAGACTGGAATTTTTACGGTTCCTTCTGACACAAAGAGCTTTTCATTTCATTGGAGTGTTGGACCAGAATATAATGGTCAGTATAATGTTATTTTTGGCAATCCAATCATCAAGGCAGTTGATTCAACTCACACACTTGGTTCACCATGGACACCTGATGAAAACTTTATGAGTTGTACTCTTGAAGATGGCACTGAAGTTCCTTTAACAAATATTAAATTTTCAGTTAAAAATTCTGCTGGTCAAGGTATTCCGACGGTCGATGTAAATACTGCTGGCAAATATGAAGTTGAATACAGATACAAAACGGATAGTGCAAATTATAGTACGACCGTTACGGTGAGCGTTCAAAAAAATCAAGGAACTTATAGACTTTCTAGATTAAGTGGTACTGGTTCTAGTATTTATAGTGGTACTCCCAAGAGTATTGAAGGAAGTTATAAGGTAACGTTTTCAAATGATGATAATACTTATTATGAAACAAAGCCTGGAGATGTTGAGTTTGTGAACTCACCAGCTACTGACGTGGGAACATATGATATTCAGTTGAGTGATCAGGGGCTGAAGGCAATTGAAAGCCTGGATAAAAATAATACTTATAATTGGACAGCGGATAAAAATACTTCTAAGTATATTGCTCCTACGTATGTTATTGAAAAGTTACCAATAACAATCACTGCTGATAATTCAGCAAAATCTTCTGATGAAAGTGATCCAACATTAACAGCAGAGGTTTCAGGTGGAGAAGGAGATGCAATAAAAGGTCTAACATATACATTATCTCGTGAATCTGGAGAATCAGTTGGTACTTATCCAATAACTGTCACTTACACAGATACTGATAATCCTAATTATGAAATTACAGTTGAATCTGGAACATTTACAATTACAGGTATTGCTTCAGATGATACTTATACTATGAACGTTGGAGAATCTGCTCCAACAGCTGCCGATTTTCATGCGATTGCATACGATGTTAATGGACCAGTTAGTGCTATTTCTCTAGATTTGAATGGAGCTGATCTATCAAAGAGTGGTGACTATACAGTAACTTTGAGTACGGCAGATGGAATGAAAAAGGATGTTATTTTACACGTTACTGGCGGTAATTCGGGAGGTACTACTACTCCAACTACACCAGTAGATCCCGTAGACCCAGATAATGGTGATCATGATAACGGTAGTACTACGGTAGACCCAGTCGACCCAACTGATCCAGTAAAACCAGTGGATCCAGTTGACCCGACAAAGCCAACAGATCCAGACAATCCGGTTGACCCAGATACTCCAGTAAATCCAGAAGGGCCAAATGAATCTGAAGGATCTGTTGCACCAATAAATCCAAGTTTACCAACAGAATCTGGTAATAAAATAAACGGGGCTGTAACCTCTGAATCAAATGTTGATGGCAATGCTGTTATTACACCAATGGGGAACAAGCAAGTTAATACAGAATTAGAATTACCATCGTCAACTGATGGTAAACTGCCTCAAACTGGTGAAAAGACAAGTTTAATGGCAACAATCAGTGGTATTTTACTTAGTTCCTTATCTTTAATAGGAATTGATTTTAAACGTCGAAAAAATAATCGTTAATTTAAGTTTATAACTTGCTAATTATGGAGAACGAATTTGATTAATAGAATCAGTAAACACGAAAAATGGTATTGGTGGATAATAATTGGAATTGAATTAGTATTATTTTATAGTTCATCAATGACTTATAAACAACAAACGTCAGTACCTTTTTTAGAAAAACATTTAGGATCAAATAACAAGCCATTTTATAGTTTGTTGAATCAAATTAGTTTTGATTATGGTGGTAAGATCCAGTCTATTAAAAATGATGGATATTATCATTTCGTTGAGTTTTTCATACGTAAGGGAGCTCATTTTGGAATATATTTTTTATTAGGATTATTTTTGAGTCTGGCTTTGTATAATTATTTTAAAAGTTATAAGTTTTTGAGTGTTTTCGTCCCTTGGATGATGGCGACTGGTTTAGCAGCTTTTGACGAATTTCACCAAGGATTGACCGGAGGAAGAACTCCATCGGTTAGTGATGTGATTTTAGATAGTGCGGGAGCATTACTGGCAAGCGCAATTCTGTTATTGATTATTTATATTTTGAATAGTAAAAGAAAAAAAGATCTCAAATGAGGTCTTTTTATTTGTCTTAAAATTAAAACTTTATATAATATAATCAAAATTTGTTTAAACAGAAGTGCGGGATGCCTATCATGAAAATGAATAAGAATGTATTAATTAAAGATGGTAAAGAAATTGTGATTGCTGCAAGTGCGGCAATTAGTTTAGGTGTGGGTACTTCATTAACACACCAAGTTTTAGCTCATGCGGCTGAAGTAAGTACGACGAGCACAACGCCTAGTACATCAAGTACAACCGCTACTAAAGCATTAAGTTCTACAGAAACTGGTACAGGAACTGCATCTACAGGCACAACAAATTCAAGTCCAATAACTACGAGTGCAACTGCCCCTACTACCACGACAACAACTGCTTCAGCACCAGTAACTTCAACAACAGTAACTACTCCTGTGGCTACAGGAACATCCACTGGTACGTCACAAACAACACCAGTTGTAACTGGTCCAACCACTTCAACTACAACATCAACAACGACTAGCACTGCCTCTACGACGCCTTCGACAACTCCAGCGACAACGGCGCCAACAACAACAACTAGCTCTGCTACAACAGCGCCAACAACAACAACTAGCTCTGCTACAACAGCACCGTCAACAACAACGCTGTCAACAACAACCAATACCGCTACTACGACACCTTCGACGACTAGTCCTACTACCGTAACACCAAGTACGCCAACTACAAGTTCATCTCAATATACTTCGTCTGATTGTTTTACTTGGTCAACTGATTCAACTTCAAAGACGGCTACTGTAACGGGTCTATCCAGTGGTGGTTCTACAATTACATCAATCAATCTTGCTCCAACAGTTACGATTGACGGCGTTACATATAATGTAACGGCTATCGGTGATAATGCCTTTCAATTTAACAATAATTTAACTTCACTTATTTTAAATGATGGATTAACAACTATTGGTAAAGAAGCATTCTATAGCAATGAAAATTTAACTAGCGTTATTTTAAATGATGGTTTAAATAGCATTGGAGAAGGTGCCTTTGCTTACGATAGTAAATTAGCATCGGTTGATTTTTCTAAGAATAATTCTTTAACAACGATTGGTGATGATGCGTTTACGTCAGATCCCATTACATCAATAGTTTTGCCAAAGACGGTAACTTCTATTGGTAAGACTGCCTTTGCATATAATGATGCCTTGACGACTTTGATTCTTCCAGATAGCTTACAAACACTTGGAGATCAAGCGTTTGCATCTAATGAGGGACTTAAGAATGTTGTTTTTGATAAAGCATTAACTTCGATTGGATACCAAAGTTTTATTTATGATAGTAACTTAGCTACTCTTGATTTTAGTAACGATACAAATCTGCAATCTATTGGAGCAGGAGCTTTTGAATACGATAGTGTTTCGGGTGATTTAACAGTTCCAGCAAGTGTTACTTCTGTAGGTGATCAAGCCTTTTTGAGTGATCAACTTACTGGATTAGATTATTCTGGAAGTAATCTTTCTTTAGGAAATGAAGTATTTAAATATAATCGTATCGTTAACATCAATGCTCCACATGTAGCTATTAATGGATCATTTGGTACGGGTATCGGTGGATATCAAGTTGATACTATTTTTACTGATCCAACACATGATAAAATTTCTGATTTCTTTAATATCAATGCTGATGGTTTTGGTGAACAGTATTTGGGTATTTTTGGATTGACTAATGGCGTTACATATTCTAATGGTGTATTTACTATTCCTACTGGAACAAAGAGCTTTGCTTTTAATTGGAGCATTGGTCCTGAGTATAATGGCCAATATAATGTCGTGTTAAACAATCCAGTGATTAAGGCAATTGATTCGGTTGAAATAATTGGTTCTAGCTGGAGCCCAGCCGATAATTTTGTGGGATGTACTCTTGAAGATGGTACGGTCGTTCCTTTCTCAAGTATGAATGTCTCTATTAAAAATCCAGCTGGTCAAAGTGTTTCAACAGTAGATACTAATACTTTAGGAGACTATCAAGTTACTTATAGTTATGGAGCATACAGTACAACTGTAAATGTAAGTGTTAAAAAGAACGCTGGTACATACAATTTAAGTGGTACAGGATCAAGCGTTTATAACGGTAGTCCTCAAACTGCAACTGGGAGTTATCAAGTTGTGCTTTCAAATGGTGATACATATACTACACAACCTGGTGATGTTGAATTCGCTACACCAGCTACAGATGCTGGTACTTATCAGGTTCAATTAAGTGCTCAAGGATTGGCCGCCATTAATAAACTTCAAGGTAGTGACCTTTACGATTGGAATCCTGGTACAAATACAGCAACATATGTAATTGAAAAATTACCTATCACTATTACGGCTGATAATTCAGCCAAATCTTCTGGTCAAAGTGATCCGACATTAACCGGGAACGTTTCTAATGGTGTAACAAATGCTCAGTATACTGTTTCTCGTACTGCTGGTGAGACGGTCGGTACTTATCCAATAACCGTTACTTACACGGATGCTGAAAATCCAAACTATGAAATAACCGTAAAACCAGCAACCTTTACAATTACCGGGATAGATGGTTCTGATTACACAATGAAAGTTGGATATCCAACACCAACAGTTTCTGACTTTAAGCCCGTTGCTTATGATCTTAATGGTCCAGTTAGTGAAATTTCTCTAAATTTGAATGGAGCTAATTTATCAAAAAATGGCGATTACACTGTAACTTTAAGTACAGCCGACGGAATGACTAAACAAGTTGTTTTGCACGTAACAGGAGGCAGCACGGGAGGTAGTACAGGGCCAACAACGCCAACTACTCCAGATAATCCTGATGAAAATGATGAAGGCAATGGAGATAATGGTAATCAAGAGGTTCCAGAAGAGCCTGAAAAACCAACAACTCCAACAAATCCTGAAGAACCAGGTTCGGTAACTCCAGAGGAACCACAAGGTCCTGAGACATCAACAAAACCAGTAGAACCAACATATCCATCCTCACCTAAAGCACCAATTATCAGTGGCGGTAATGCTGTCAAAATTGCTAGTGGCCAAAAAGGTTATGTAATTGAAAGCATTAGTACAGCTAATAATTCAAACAAAGTTTCAACTCTTGAGAATCCTCAATCTAAAACAAGAGTACAATTACATAATCAGTTACCTGTATCGAATAAGGGTAGATTCCCTCAAACAGGAGATAAAACTAGTTTATTAACAACCATTACTGGCGTTTTACTTGGATTATTGTCCTTAATTGGAATTGATCTTAAACATCGTAAAAATAATCGCTAATTTCACTTTATAACTTACCAGTTAATATTGAAATGATAGTCATATTTTGATATTATGTTATCTGGTTTACGATAAAAGTGAAAGAAGGAAGCAGAAATGTCAGGACACTCAAAATGGCATAACATCCAGGGTAGAAAAAATGCTCAAGATGCTAAGCGTGGTAAAATTTTCCAAAAATTGTCACGTGAATTATTTATGGCGGCAAAAGCGGGTGGTGCCGATCCAGACAGTAACGCTGCCCTTCGTTTAATAGTAGATAAAGCTCGTGCAGCTAACATGCCTAAAGACAATATCAAGCGTGCCTTAGATAAAGCCGAAGGCGGCAGTGATGAACATTATGATGAAGTTACATACGAAGGCTATGCTCCAGGTGGAGTTGCAGTTTTAGTTGAAGCTTTAACAGATAACAAAAACAGAACTGCATCTGCCGTACGTGTTGCGTTTACTCGTAACGGAGGTAGCATGGGCTCAAGTGGTTCAGTTGCTTATATGTTTGACCGCAAGGGTTACCTTGTTTTGGACCGTTCAAAGAACAGCCAAGATGAAGATGAAGTATTGCTAGATATTATGGATCTTGGAGCAGATGATTTACAAACATCAGATGATGCGTTTGAAATCTATACAGATGCTAAAGATTTTGCTGCAGTACGAGATGGTTTAATCGAAAAGGGATACGATGTTGCTAATTCAGAATTAACAATGATCCCTCAAAATACGACACCAGTGCCAGAAGATAAAAAAGAACAATTTGAACGCATGATCGATCAATTAGAAGACGATGATGATGTTTCAGAAGTTTATACAGCTGCTGCTGATGACGATGATGAATAATTAATTTTAGAGAGTGTGACAAAACATTGTCAGCTTTCGAGCATTGAGGCGAAAAGTCCCAGCAATCCGATTTTGGATTGTTGGGGCTTTTTGATTTAAGCAAAAAAAGTTATGGTTTGTCACACGTTTATGCTGCATACTTACAAAAAATAATTATGTCATAACCTTTTTTCGTAATTTTTAGAAAGGAGGTTAATAATGACGGTCGAAAATATGGTAAGAAACTTACTTAATGAAGCATGTGATAACAAAGCTACAGACATATATTTTTTTCCAAGAGAAGATGATTACTTTATTGAAACGAGGAGTGATACTGATCAACCAATGATGACTCAATTAACTACTGATGAGACATTAATGATTCTAAATTATTTAAAATTTAACGGTGGATTAGATGTTTCGGAGAGAAGAAGATCACAAAAAGGATCGTTTAGTTTTTCGTACCAAGGTCAAAAGATTCATATCAGAATTTCGTCTGTAGGTGATTTCTTAGATAGAGAATCGTTGGTAGTTAGACTTATTTATCCTCAAAATTTTAATTATCAAATTAACGAAGAAATTATTGAACAGTTATATCCCGTAGCAAAGAAGAAAGGAATGATGATTTTTTCTGGTCCGATGGGTTCAGGTAAAACATCATTGATGTACGCTCTTTGTAAGAATTTGAGTAGTAGTAAGAAGGTAATGAGTATTGAAGATCCGGTTGAAATAGTGGAGGAGGATTTTCTGCAACTACAAGTTAATGAACATGTTGGTCTAACATATGAAGAATTAATAAAGACAAGTTTAAGGCATAGACCAGAAGTCCTTATTATTGGTGAAATACGAGATGCAATCACTGCAAAACAAGCGATTCAAGCATCCCTTTGTGGGTATACAGTTATGACCACTATTCACGGGAAATCTAAATTTTCGGTAATTCAAAGATTAAAGCAATTTGGTGTAGATCAAGAAGAGATAATAAATTCTGTTAATTTAATTTCATATCAAAGACTGATTCCAACGATGGATGGACTGCAACTGTTTATAGATACAGCAAACGAACAAGAAATCGATTTATTTTTAAGGGAAAGTAAAGATGATAATATCTGGGGTCAACAAATGGAGCACGCTTTTCAAAATGGATACATTAATAGGGAAACGTATCAAGAATATCTTTACGGTTGATAAGATTAGTGAAGATCAACAATCACAATATTTATTGTTATTGGGTAAGTTAATAAAAAACGGATTTTCCCTTAAGCAATCAATAAATTGTCTAAGATTAATAAGCACCAAGGATAAGATATTTAAGCAAATATATGAAGATTTACAAAATGGAGAAATGATCTCTAAGTCCTTACGACACTTGAATTTACCACCGTCTATTTATAATCAAATAATAATTGCTCAAACAAATGGAAATTTGCAAAAGGTTCTGATACAAAGTGGATCGATTCTTCAAATGAAAGTTAAACAAAAGAATAAACTTAAGGAATTACTTTCATACCCATTCTTTATTTTGGGATTTTTACTAGTAATGATCGTAGGTATGAAAATATATGTTGTCCCACAATTAGACATGGGAAGTGAATCCAAATATATCGATTTATTCCTTCAAATATTTTTTGGAACAATCATTTTAATCGGCTTATTTTCATTTACTTATGCAAATTATTTGAAGAGACTTTCTGAATTTCAAGCGGCTAGTCATCTAATTAAATTACCGATCGTAGGAAAAGTTTATCTGAGCTTTTATCAATATATTCTTTTACAAGGATTGGGATTACAAGTTGCCAGTGGATTAAATTTAAGAGAAATATGTTCAGTAAACTTGAGTTTTAGTAAAGGATCGCTGCAAGAAAATCTGGCCAAAAAAATAGAATCTCAATTAAAAATAGGTATTTCTTTATCCAAGATGATTGAAAAAGATAAATTTCTTCCTAATGAATTAAAGTCTATTTTGCAATTAGGAGGTAATAAATCAGAATTAGCTCAAGATCTTATTTTGATGTCAGAGCTTAAGTTTGACGAGACACAGAAATACTTAAAGAAAATATTGAATTTAGTTCAACCTATTATGTTTGGAATTATTGCATTAATTATAATTGCTACTTACTTAATGGTTTTGTTACCAGTATATGGAATGATGAAAGGGATGTCCTAATGAATAAATTAAAAAAGAAAACTAGAGAAGCTTTTACACTGATAGAAATGGTAATAGTGCTGTTTATTATTTCACTACTATTGGTTTTGATTATTCCAAATCTTGGTGGTCAAAAGGAAAATGCTGTCAATAAAACAGACGAGGCTTTTAGAACAACACTACAAACACAAGTTGATATGGAAGATGAAAAGGTAACAAATTTTGATAAATTGAAGTTGACCGATGAACAAAAGAAGAAAGCTCAGAAGTTTGAAATCAAAGATGGACAAGTTATTTATAAAAAATAGATTAGGCTTCACTTTAATTGAATCAGTGGTTGTTTTAGTGATATTTTGTTCAGTAATTTTTGCGACCAGTGTAAGTGTTAAAGATTATCAAGCAAAAATTGAAGAGCAGCAATCTATGCAACAATTTAAAAATGTCTTTAGAAATACTTTGAATAAGGCATTTCTAACAGGAAAAGATTACAACATAGTTATTTCAAAAAAGTCTAATTCAGCCATTTTTAAATCGAATAGTGACGATGACTTTTTAATAAAAATTAAATTTCCCAAAACGATAAGTTATTTCAAAGCTGAATCGACTATTCAAATTAGAAGAAATGGTTTGATTCGACCACAAACAATCAAATTTTATTCAATCATGACTAAACAAAATTATATCTATGTTATTCAAATGAATTGGGGTGAGATCATTGAAAAGAAAACATAAAGGTTTTATTCTTGCCGAATCAGTGGTTTCTTTATTCATAACATTGTTGATAGCTTCTACGATGGCGGTTTGTTTGGGACAAGAGTATAAAAAAATAAAAGTATATGAGCATCGTATTTATGCACATAAGTTGATGTTGACTAATTTAAGCAGTAAACAAGTTATTTCAAAACAGATTATTAAAAATCAGAAATATCAATTTGATCAAGAAAAAAAGAAACTAAGGGTTCAAATTGATCAAGAGGTTTACCAAATTGTGTGGTAAAAGGTCTGGAATGATGCTGTCAGAATCCTTAATTGCTTTATTAGTTACCGTATTAGTTATGATGGTTTTGCAACAGACTCTAAAAGTAATAAAGCATGTTCCAGATAATTTAAATACTGAACAAATCCGTTGGCATATGACTAATGAGTATATTCAAGATAAATTTCAAAACGAAGAGTTAAAATCCATATCTTCAAAAAAACTGATTTTCGATGACAAAGATAAATCTGGTGCCACTCATGTTTTAGAATTTTACCAAAATATGCTGCGAGTAAGATCAGAACAAGGTGGTCATGTTCCACTTGTTATCGGAATACGCAGCGGAAGTTTTAAAGTACGGGATGATTTGATCATCATAAAAATGATAAATGATAAAAATCAGACTTCGGAGATGCATTTAATTAATGTTAGTAAAAGAAATAGTGATTAAAAGATCTGCAACGGTCATGTTTACAACCATACTCGTGCTAAGTGTTTCAATTTTAACCATAGGTTTTGGTAATATGTACTTTAAAAATCAAATTGAAAATTATCAGAGACTAGATAATTATTACAAACAAAAGATTGTGCAAAAGTTTGATAAAACAGATACAATAAGGTTCTTGGAATATAACATAGTTGAATAAATTTTTCGGCAACATTAGAATATTAATGTTATTTGTAAAAGAACTGGAGATAAAAATGCAAACTTATTATGATAAATTGAGTCAAGCAGTTATGCTGCTACAAAAGGCTCTTAAAACAAGTTATACAGATGCATTGGCGGAGGCATTAACTGATCTAGCTAATGGAGAGGTTTATGTTGAAAATGGTGCACCTGATCAAGATACTGTGGAAAAGTTAAAAGTAATCTATGATGAGTTAAAGGAAATAAACTTATCTCAAACAGAAATGAAACAAGCAATCACGGTTAATATTATTAGTGCTCAAAAATTAGATAAGACAGAAGTTAATAAATTAGTAACCCCTGATACGATTGGATTAATTACTAGTTTAATAGCTTATGAGATTTTGAATGCTGAAAATGTTAAGAATTTTAATTTAGTTGATCCAACAATTGGAACAGGTAATTTATTGATTGAATTTGTTGAACAACTAAAATTAGCAGGCGACTTCAAAATAAATATTGCAGGAATTGATAATGATGACATTTCTTTAGGTCTCGCCAAAGCATTTACTGAAGTTATGAATTTAAATCTATCGGCATATCATCAAGACGGAATCGCTGATTGGCAATTTACAGATGTTGACATGGCGATTGCTGATCTTCCAGTTGGTTATTACCCAATAGACGAAAACGCTTCCAGATTTGAAACTAAGGCTGATGAGGGGCATTCATATGCTCACCATCTATTGATCGAACAAACCATGAATAGCTTGAATGAAAACGGTGTCGGAATTTTTGTTGTTCCTTCACAAATTTTTCAAACTGATCAAGCTAAAAAATTATCTCAATGGATGGTTCAAAACGTTTATCTACAGGCGGTTTTAGACCTTCCAGGCAATTTGTTTGCTTCAAAGGAAGCACAAAAAGCTGTAGTAATATTACAAAAACATGGTACAAAAGCTCAACAATCTGCTAAGGTTTTAATGGGTACTATTCCGAATACAAATGATCCAAAGCTATTTGAGGGCTTTAAAAATCAAGTTCAGGATTGGGCCAAAAAAACTTTTAAAGGTTAGGTGAAAAGATATGTCCAAAATAATTGCAGTTAACTCAGGAAGTTCAACCCTGAAGTGGAAGCTGTATGATTTACCAGATGAAACTGTTGTTGCTAAAGGTATGGTTGACCGTTTAGGTTTGTCAGACTCTGTCTTTGAAGTGAAGTATAATGGCGAAAAATTCAGTGAAACTGGCGATATTCCTGATCATATAACTGCTGTTAACAAGATGTTGAAGAAATTAATCGAAATGAATATTATTTCCGATTATAAGGAAATTACGGGTGTAGGTCACCGTGTCGTTGCGGGTGGTTCAATATTTAAAGATTCTACAGTTGTAACTCCTGAAGTTATCGAGCAAATTAAGAAGTTGGCAGAATTCGCACCATTGCACAATCCTGGTCAAGCAGCCGGTATGGAAGCATTTGAAAAGATTTTACCAGATGTACCACAAGTTGCCGTGTTTGATACTTCATTCCATCAATCAATGGATCCAGTAAATTATTTATATAGTATTCCTTATGAATACTATGAAAAGTATGGCGTACGTAAATTTGGTGCCCATGGTACAAGTCATAGATATGTTTCTGGTGCTGCAGCTAAGTTCCTTGGCAAACCACTAGAAGATTTGAAGATTATTTCTCTTCACTTGGGAAGTGGAGCTTCTATTGATGCTATCGATGGTGGAAAATCAGTTGATACATCAATGGGATTCACACCTTTGGCAGGTATCACAATGAGTACACGTTCTGGTGATATTGATCCATCATTGATGGCTTATCTAATGCAAAAATTGAAGTTAACAGATCCACAAGATATGATCGATATCTTAAACGAAAAATCAGGGCTACTCGGTATTTCCGGTGTTTCACCAGATATGCGTGATTTGATTGCTACTAAAGAAGACAATAAACGTTCAAAACTAGCAATCGATATCTTTGTAAATCGTATAGTTAAATATGTTGGTTCATACATGGCTTTACTTGGCGGTGCAGATGTATTGATCTTTACTGCTGGTATGGGCTTTGCTAATCCATGGATTCGTCAAATTATTTCCGAAAAATTTGCATACATGGGTATTAAGATCGACAAAGATGCTAACGAAAACGGTAAGGGATTACGTAAAATCAGTACAGATGATTCAAGTGTTACTGTATTGGCAATTCCTACTGACGAAGAATTAATGATTGTTCGTGATGTTGTTAGACTAACAAAATAATAAATTCCCAAAGTTCTAAGTGTGGAGATTATTCTTCGCACTTAGAACTTTTTTGTTTGAAATTCTTAATTTTATCAAAATGTTGTAATTAAATTTTAGAACTTTTATGTTTTAAAAAATAGAAGTTGTAAACCTTTACATGGCACTTATAAATGGAATATATTAGGCGTATAAAGTTAGAATGGAGGGCAATATTATGACACGAAAAGCGTATATGATCGGTACCGGAATTGGTAATTTAGCCGCTGGAATTTATTTGATTCGTGACGGTGGATTTAAAGGTGAACAAATTACAATGATGGGCCTTGAAACACATGGTGCTAATGATGGTGATACAGTTAAGGCTTACGAAAATGAATATAGTAATCAAGCACTGTCTAATAATAAAGGTTTTCTAGCTAAAGGTGGACGTATGTTGAATGAAGAAACATATGAAAATCTTTGGGATCTTTTGAGATCAGTTCCTTCATTAGACAATCCTGGACAAACTGTTACTGATGACATTTTAAACTTTGATCATGCACACCCAACACACGATGTTGGTAGATTGATCGACCATAATGGACCTAGGATCCATGGCGACAAAAATGATTATAAGCATATGCAATTCAACAATAAGGATCGTTTCTTGCTTTCTAAATTAATGCTTACTCCTGAAAAAGACGAGGAAAAACTGAATAATATCAGTATTGCCGAATACTTTGCCAGCAGTCCACACTTCTTTACAACTAATTTTTGGTCAATGTGGCAAACTACTTTTGCATTTAAACGTGCTAGTTCGGCTATGGAATTACGTCGTTATATGAATAGAATGATTCTGGAATTTAGTCGAATAAATACATTAGAGGGTGTTACTAGAACTCCTTATAACCAATATGAAAGTATTATTTTGCCAATGAGAAAATATTTGGAAGATAGAGGAGTAACGTTTATTAATAACCGTAAAGTTGTTGATTTGGAATTCAAAGATACTCCACTTCGTGACGATATAATTGTGACGAAGATCAAGTATGAAGAAGTCGATAATGACAATAAAGCCGGTGAAATTGAAGTAGATGAGAATGATTTTGTCTTTGATACCAATGGTTCAGTTACTGACAGTTCATCAATAGGTGATTTTAATACTCCAGTTAAGGAAAATATGGAGTATGCTCCAAGTGCTGCTCTATGGAAGAAGGCTGCTGAGAAGTTCTATTCACTTGGTAATCCAGATAAGTTCTTTGATGATCGTACGCAAAGTGAGTGGATGAGTTTTACGGTTACAACAAATAATCATTTCTTATTAAATGAAATTTGTCGTATTACGCAACAAGAACCAGGTAACGCTTTAAATACTTGGATCGAAAGTACTCCTCTAATGTCGATCGTTGTTCATCATCAACCACACTTTAAGGCTCAAAAACCAAATGAATCAGTTTTCTGGGGTTACTTTATGTATCCAAGAAGAAATGGTGATTACGTTCAAAAACCAATTATCGAAATGACTGGTGAAGAAATGTTAGAAGAATTCTTAGGTCATTTAGCAGCTGTTGATCCAGCTAAAGATAATGTTAGAAATCATAAACAAGAAATCATGGATAGTATTGTTAACGTTATTCCAGTCCATTTGCCATATGCTAGTGCTTTGTTCAATCAAAGAGCAGTGGGTGATAGACCGGATGTCGTTCCAAAACATAGTAAGAATTTAGCATTTATTAGCCAATTCTGTGAAATGCCATTTGATATGGTCTTTACAGAACAATATTCATTCCGTGCTGCTCAAAGAGCTGTCTATACATTCTTAGGTATTCCATTATCAGAGATGACAAAGATGCATCATTATGAAAAGGATCCTAAAGTAATGGCAAGAGCAACTAAGACAATGTTTAGATAAAATTTAATTAACAAAGAATATGGAAGTAATTAGTGAAAAAAATATAAAGAAGACCTTTTTGGTCTTCTTTTTTTATTTTGATTGTATTTATGAGGTATACATGTGTTTATTAATGATGTTCAAATAGTGATGTGTGAACAACTGTTTATTGATAACAAACAATGTGAATTATTCACTTAATTTTTATCAGTGAACAGATGTATATTATCGGTGGTCAATTTAATTGAAAAAGTAGTGTTGTATAATGACAATGAACATCTGTTGAAAGTGTTGATATATCGGTGTTTTCTTTTTAGATATAAGTGTTTAATGATAATGGTACAAAAAATAAAAATTTATGAAACTAGATTATGAAAATAAAAAAATATTAAATTTGTTATTCACCGCAATCCCTACAATGAGAAACGTTTCACAATTTTTAGAAATTGTAAGATAAAGAAAATGAACTGAAAGCCTTGCCAAAGTCCAATTTAAATTATATTATGTACTTGTTAAAAACATCACATAGGAGGAATCAAGATGCAAATAGCTGTTATTAAAGAGCAAAAAGAAGGAGAAGGTCGTGTGGCCGCAACTCCCGAAAATGTCCGTAAAATGGTTGAAGCTGGAAACGAAGTTCTCGTTGAAAATAATGCCGGTGTTGGTGCTGGTTTTACTAACGATGAGTATGTAGAAGCCGGTGGTAAACTAGTAAGTCATAAAGATGGATGGAATGCTGATTTAATCATCAAGGTTAAAGAGCCTGATGCAGAAGAGTATCAATACTTCAAGAAGGGCCAAGTTATTTGGGGATTCCAACACTTAGCATCATCAAAACCAACTGTTGAAGCAATGATGAAAGCTGGAACAACAGCAATCGGTGGAGAAACAATTGTTAAAGATGGAAAACTTCAATTGTTAGCTCCTATGAGTGCTATCGCTGGACGTCGTTCAGTAATTATGGGTGCTTATTACTTGGAAGCACAACATCAAGGTCAAGGTATTCTATTACCAGGTATTGATGTTCCTGGAATTCATGCCGGACGTGTAGTTATCTTCGGTGGTGGTAATGCTGCTAAGAATGCTGCTCAATTAGCTTTAGGTATGGGCTGCTCAGTAGTTATCATTGAATTAAATGATGACCGTATTAAAGAATTGGAAGAAGAATTCAAAGGACAAGACTTCCGTGCTGTTAAATCAAACGAAGAAAACTTGGCTAAAGAAATTAAAGATGCAGATATCTTCATTTCTACAATTCTTATTCCTGGATCAAGACCACCTAAGTTGGTTAAGGAATACATGATCAAATCAATGAAACCAGGTAGTGTTGTTGTCGATGTTGCCATTGACCAAGGTGGTACTGTTGAAACTATCGATAAACCAACAACAATTGATGATCCAGTCTTTGTTAAAGATGGAATCGTTCACTATGCTGTTCCTAATCAACCAGGTGCCGTACCACGTACAGCAACAATGGCATTAGCTGCAGGTAATATTGATTACTTACTAGAAATTGCTGACAAAGGTATTGATGAAGCAATTAAGACAGACGATGCATTAGCTTCAGGTGTAAACGTCTATGAAGGAAAAGTAACAAACAAAGGTTTAGCAGATTCACTTGATCTACCATATTCAGAATTAACAGAATCAGTAAATTAGAATTTAAATATATGAGGTGATTAAAATGATTAAGGGAACAGATATTGATACCGCAGTAAACATTCATGATATTCAAGAAGCTAAAGCAATTGTTGGAAAATATGCTCGTAAGACACCACTTGTACAATCAATGTTTCTAAGTCGTAACATTGTAGGTGGAGATATTTTTCTAAAATTGGAAAATATGCAATTGACTGGTTCATTCAAGTTTAGAGGAGCCAACAATAAGATCAATCACTTATCAGATGAAGAAAAGAAACGTGGTGTTATCACTGCTTCAGCTGGTAACCATGCACAAGGTGTTGCTTTAACTGGTCATCTATTAGGTATCGACACAACAGTTGTTATGCCTGATGAAGCTCCACAAATGAAGAGAGATGCAACTCGTGGATATGGTGCCGAAGTTGATATTCATGGTGCTACATTTGATGACGCTCACAAATGGATGTTTGAAAGAGCTAAAAAAGAAGGAAAGACTATTGTTGATCCATTTAATGACAAATATGTTATTGCTGGACAAGGTACAATTGGTCTAGAAATTCTTGATGATTTATGGGATGTAGATACTGTTATCATTCCTGTCGGTGGTGGCGGTTTGATTTCAGGTATGGCTGTTGCATTGAAGTCATTTAATCCATCAATTCATATTGTTGGTGTTCAATCAGAAAATGTTCATGGTATGTATGCTTCATACAAAGCAGGACATATTGAAAGTCATCATGATGACTTTACATTGGCTGATGGTACTGATGTTGCAACACCAGGTGATGTAACATTCCCAATCGTAAGTGAATTAGTTGATGAAATTGTTCTAGTAAATGAAGAAGAAATTGCTACAGCAATGAAAGATCTTCTACAAAGAACTAAAGTTGTTGCTGAAGGTGCCGGTGCATTACCAGTTGCCGCACTTGAATCACACAAGATCGATGACAGATGGCTTAAAGGCAAGAAGACTGTTGCTATGGTTTCAGGTGGTAACGTTGACTTGGCTCGTGTATCAAATATTATTGATCACTTCTTCACACCAGTTAAGGCTGACGGTGGAATTGGTTAGGATAAACTCGTTTATCTTATTTGAACTTTAAAAACTTAATAAAAGCTCAGAGGTGTATGAAATGGAGAAAGAAACAACTAATCTGAAGAAAAATATTGGATTCGTTGCTGCTTTATCCACCGTAATGGGGACGGTTATTGGTGCAGGTGTATTCTTTAAAGCTGCTGTAGTCGCTGAAGCAACAGGGACTGTAAGCCTATCACTATTAGCTTGGTTTTTAGGTGGTGTAATTACTATCTGTGCTGGCTTAACCGCTGCGGAATTAGCCGCTGCAATCCCTGAAACTGGTGGAATGATGCGTTATATTGAGTACACGTACGGAAAGAAGCCCGGATTTTTAATAGGATGGGCACAAACTGTTATTTATTTCCCTGCCAATATAGCCGCCTTAGCAATTATATTCAGTACACAAGTTATTAACTTATTTGGGTTAAGTTCAAGCTTGCTGATGCCAATTGGTGTTGCTGTTGCCCTGTTCCTTACTTTGACTAACTTGTTAGGTTCAAAAGTAAGTGGACACGTACAATCATTTACGACCTTGTTTAAACTTATTCCTATAATTTTAATCATTATCTTTGGACTTTTTGCTAAATCTAAAGTTAATGTCAGTTTACTTCCTGTAACTGCAGGAAAGAACTTAGGATTCGCCAATGCGTTAGGACATGGATTACTTGCCACAATGTTTGCTTATGATGGCTGGCTTCATGTTGGTAACATTGCTGGAGAAATGAAGAATCCTAAAAAAGATTTACCAAAAGCTATTCTTCTAGGATTAGCAGGAATCATGATTGTTTACATGTTGATCAATTATGTATTCTTAAAGAGTATGCCAATTAGTCAATTTATTGGTAACGATAACGCTGCATCTGATGTTTCAGCCATCTTATTTGGTGGTTTAGGTGGAAAGTTAGTTACAATTGGTATCTTAATATCAGTCTTTGGAACAATTAATGGATATACAATGACAGGTATGCGTATTCCTTACGCAATGGCACTTGAAAATACTTTACCTTTCAGTAAACAATTGAAGAAATTGTCTAAGAGTGGAGTTCCTATCAATTGTGGTATCTTACAAGTAGTAATTGCATGTATCATGATCTTCCTAGGTGCATTTAATACCTTAACTGATATGTTGATTTTCGTAATCTGGATTTTCTATACAATGACATTCCTTGCAACAATGATTTTGAGGAAGAGAGAACCAGATATGAATCGTCCTTATAAGACACCACTTTATCCAATCGTTCCAATTATCGCTATCATAGGTGGATTGTTCATTGTTATAAATACTCTATTTACACAAACAATCTTAGCTTTAGTCGGAATAGCTTTAACAGCTGTTGGATTCCCATTCTACCTATACAAAGAAAAACAAAATAAGAGAATGGAAGAATAGAAAAAATCACATCGAAAGATGTGATTTTTTTTGTGTACATAAAGTAAACTTGTATTAAACATTTGTCTCTTTAATACTGTTAATAAGAGCGTGAAGAGTCACCTTTATGACCTTTGTATTGTTGATCTCAGTTTAAAACTATGGGCCAGGTTTATTGAGTATCCAATGGTTTAAAGGGAGGATATAGCTATCCAAACAGTGCTCTGTAGAATCGTAAAAAGGGATGTTATAAAACTGGCAGTATGAGCATACAATAAAAGGAATAACTTTTTTAAACCAAAGCACCTAAGATTAGTTCTAAGTAAAGACGGTTCTCTTTGCTTAGAACTAATCTTAGGATACTGAAGATATAATATTAAACGTGGCACTAGAGTCTTGAGCCTGTAATCAGCAATAGTCTCTGTTGCTTTCGTTTCTTTGATCAGAAGGTTGTGGGACTTTGAGTCCGTAACAACACACAGCGTTTTCTATTTAGACAAAATAAAACAGGCAATCCATCGGATTACCTGTTTTATTCACTTAAAATTTAAAATGTGAATTATTTATTATTCACCTGGTTTGTAATCTTTATCAATGATCAAGATAGGTTTGATAGTCTTACCACTAACTGAATCTGCATCAGCTTCATTGATTTGGTCAAAGTCATAGAACTTCTCTGTCAAATCGAATGGGAAGACACCCATTTGATAGAACTCGATCAAACGAGGAATATCAACT
>NZ_AZDG01000003.1 GCF_001434665.1 Companilactobacillus tucceti DSM 20183
ATAACCCAATAATAGAAGTGCTTTTATTTTATTGTCTCAAAAAATAGTTGCAGTACCGAGTTGTGGCTTTTGCCACTGCTCCTTTTTTAACGCTAAAAAATAAAATTATTCCAATATTTAGTTACCTACTGCAAAATAATGTCCTTCTGGATCCGCAAAACTAAAGACTTTTTGATTCCCTTGTACTGAAACAGTACTGATATCCTTAGCATACTTAGCAACTTGTTCATGAGTTTCTTCAATATCATCAACAACAAACATCAACGAAGGCATTTCAAGAGAAACCATCGGTGAATACTTTTTAACAAATTCCGTATTGTACAAATTAATTTCAACTTGATCCAATAAAGACAATTTCAATGAAAAACTATCATCAACCATTCTAGTTTTACTGATAATTTTAGCATCTAAGGCCTTTTCAAAAAATTCACCTATCATCGCAACATCATCCACATACAACATCAATTCAAATTTTTTCAGCACGCTAATTCCTCCACAAAAAAAGATATACTCACAAAGAGTATACCTTAAAGTTTTTAATTAGCTTGTTTTATGTTTATATCCGTGATGTTTAGCCACAATATCCCAAAAATATGCAACGCAAGATACTGCTGCGGCAATGAAACTGATTATTGCTAATGGTTTAGATACGAATAACGCTATAATGCCCGCAATAATAAACAAAGCAAGTAGGATCAAATATATTCGATCTCTTTTTTCAGCTTTCATTATCATGACTTCTTTCTTTAAGTCTAAAGTAAGATTTAAGAAACACTATCCTAAATCTGAAGCCATTATCGGTCCTACTTGGGTATTATTCAAATTATTTAACCATTAATCGTAGATTCTCTCATTTACCTTTTTAACAGTTCTTCTATGATACAAATCTTGTCCTTGACCCCAGAATATAAAGCTTAATGAAATATAAACTAGCGAAACTAAAATATCTACAAAATTCAGCTGTAATCTATCAGTTGATAGTAACCAAATAACAAAAACTATTGAAATGATAGGTACAATAGCTCCTATCCAAAAGCTAGAATTATTAGCTAAGACATATTTTTCTAACAATAAGATCCCCAATGATCCCACAACAAATAAAATTTCTTGCATATGCCTTTCCCCCTACTTGATTTTTTGCGCACGAATAATATCCTAACACAATTATTTTTATCGCATAAAGGTTTAAACTCAGAAAACGTATTCAAACAAACTTATCGCACTCAGAACTATCATTTACGACTAATTTACGTAATGGTTGCAGCTCATCTGCAAAAACAATTTTAATGATAACTTGTGTCAATTCAGACGGAGTTTCCTTCATTCCATTCTTGACCCATATCTTCATAATACTTTGCATTCCAGACATCAAATAGGCAGATTGATATTGATCCAAATTTTTTCCATTTTGGTTCATTGAATTCTGCATTCTTTCAAGTATTCTAGTTTTACCTTCTACAAAAACTAAATTACTGAGCTTTTTTTTGTTATAAAATGCTGTCAGCAAGCTCTCCAATGCAGAAGTTGGTTCCACTTTTTCAGGAGTATCAACCGAATTTAAAAAATCTAATTCAATATCATCAACACAGTGATAAATATCTTCATAGTATCGATAGAATGTCGTTCTATTAACATCAGCTTTTTTGCACACTTCCGTCACCGTTATATTGTTGATAGGCTTATTTTCTAAAAGATCTAAAACCGTTTCTTGAACAACTTTCTTTGTGTAACGTGCTCGACGATTATTCTTGATTCCAACCATTTTGTCCTCCAAATATGCAACAAATTAAATTAATATGTTGCTTTAAAAACAATTTGTCTTAAATTGATGATTGCGTAATAGATATAAAATTCTTATTATATGAGACATGGTGTTGCAATAATGATATTCTAACAAAGAATTAAAATTTAAACATTACAAATTTAAAACAAAAGGATTAATAAAATGCTGGAATTAAAACATATTAAAAAATATTTCTATGTCGGCGATTCTGTAACTAAAGCTTTAGATGACGTCTCCGTGTCATTTAGATCTAAAGAATTTGTCGCGATACTAGGGCCAAGTGGCTCTGGTAAAACTACTATGCTTAATGGAATTGGTGGATTAGACATCTATGATTCAGGTGACTTGATCATTAAGGGAAAATCCACAAAGGATTTCTCTGAATCCGACTGGGACGCCTACCGTAACAATTCAGTTGGCTTCATTTTTCAAAGCTATAACATTATCGGACATTTAAGTATTCTTGATAACGTCGAAATGGGAATGACTTTAAGTGGGGTTTCCAATGGTGAAAAACGTTAAAAAGCAGTCAAAGCTTTAGAGCGTGTTGGCTTAGGACCACATATGGATAAAAAACCCAACCAACTTTCTGGTGGTCAAATGCAACGTGTAGCAATTGCACGTGCGATCGCTAATGATCCTGAAATTCTACTTTGTGATGAACCAACCGGTGCTTTAGATACTGAAACTAGTGTTCAAATTATGGAACTCATCAAAGAATTGTCAAAAGAACGCTTAGTTATCATGGTCACACATAATCCCGATTTAGCTGAGCAATATGCTAATCGTATTATTGAATTCGCTGATGGTAAGATTCAAAATGATTCAAACCCTTATACAGAAGATTTGAAAGATGATAAGTTTTCTCTAAAGAAAACCAAAATGACCTTTTGGACGGCGCTTAAACTTTCATTTACAAATATCAAGACAAAAAAGGCTCGAACATTCTTAACAGCCTTTGCCTCTAGTATTGGTATCATCAGTATTGCAATTGTTTTGGCTTTATCATCTGGATTCCAAACCCAAATTGATAAAACACAATCAAATACATTAGCTCAATTTCCGATCACTATCTCACAGGTAGCGTCAAATCAAACTGCCCCAAGTACCAAAGATAAGAAAACATCCAAATCGAACAAAGTAACGGCTAAATTAAGCGAGGCCGACAAAGCTACTCATGTTAACAAAATCAATAAAAAGTATACAGATTACGTTGATAACATCGATCCAAAATTAAGTAAAACAATCACTTATACTTATTCGACAGGAATGAATTTACTACGTGAAGTAAATGGAAAAGTTAAGACTGTCAAATTTTCAAATGCGGACAGTAAAGCTAGTTCCACTAGCTCTATGACAAGCGCTATGGCAACATCTACTGGTGTTGGCGGCTCAGTTTACCCTGGTGGTAAAAACGGCCAATCATTTTTAAAGAAACACTATAAAGTCATTTCTGGATCACTTCCAACTAACGCTAACGACATTGTTTTAATAGTAGATAAAGATAACTCTACTAATATCAATGCTCTAAAGAATCTTGGCTTTTCAGTTAAAAATGGTCAAAAAATAAACTTTGATAAACTGATTGGTACAAAAACTAAGGTAGTTTCAAATAATAATTATTATCAAAAACTACCTACTGGCAACTTCGTACCTAATAGTGCTGATTCTTCAATGTACAATAAAGATGACAATACAACTTTGAAAATATCAGGTATTTTACGTGTTAAATCAAAATCATCTGAAAATATCCTTGCTTCTGGTATTGCCTATAGTGACCAACTAACTAAAAACATTATTAAACAAAATGAAAGTTCTGATATAGTAACCGCTCAAAAATCGAGTGACAACAACGTTATAACGGGTGAAACAGTTGATTCGACTACTAAAGATGGACTAGTTAGCTACCTTGGTGGCTCTAAAACACCAGCAAGTATTATGATTTATCCAAGTACTTTCAAGAACAAAGATAAAGTATTGAATTACCTAGATAAGTACAATAAAGGTAAGAGTAAATCAGATAAAATCATCTATACTGATTTAGCTGGTTCTGTTTCTAATTTAACTGGTGGACTAATGGACGCTATAACGTACGTCTTGATTGCCTTTGCCGGAATTTCATTAGTTACAAGTATGATTATGATTTCAATCATTACCTATACTTCCGTTCTTGAACGTACTAAAGAAATTGGTATTCTAAAAGCCTTAGGTGCTAGAAAGAAAGATATTACTCGCGTCTTTGATGCTGAAACTACTATTCTCGGTGTAGCTTCTGGTGTTCTTGGTGTAGTAATTGCTTGGTTAGCAACTTTCCCAATAAATGCTGTACTTAAGAGCATGACCGATTTGAGCAATGTGGCTCAATTAAATCCAATGCACGCATTGATTTTAATAATAGTAAGTACAATACTTACAGTCCTTGGTGGACATATTCCAGCTCGTATGGCTGCTAAAAAAGATGCTGCAACAGCACTTAGATCAGAATAATAGCTATAAAAAAGAAGGCCGTGACATGCGTCACAGCCTTCTTTTGCATTTCCAAGTTTTTATAGCCTAACGTGTAACAAAAGACATTTTTTAAATTTTATACGATAATAGAAATATCTTGGAGGGATATTTTGAAAAAAGAAATAACTGTTAGAGAATTATTTGAATTACTAAGTAAAAAGCTTGGACGACAAAATTGGTGGCCAACTAAAAGTACTGAAGAAATGCTAGTGGGTATGGTTTTGATTCAAAATACTAATTGGAAAAATGTAGATCGTTCACTAGAAAATCTACGTAAAGCAACAAATTTCAACTTGAACAAATTACTTAGTCTGCCTCTAGATCAACTAAGAGAATTAATTCAGCCAAGTGGATTTTTCAATAATAAATCAATATATCTACAATCATTATTAACAGCCTATCGCGACAATTTTGATGAATGGGAAAAATTATCTACTAAGCTTTTGCGTAAGAAATTATTATCCCTAAAAGGAATTGGCAATGAAACTGCCGATGTCTTACTACTATATTACTTCCACCGCTCAACTTTTGTAGCTGACAATTACTGTATGAAACTTTTTAAAACTCTAAATGCCTTCGATAAGAAACCAACTTATATGCAATTAAAGAATTTAGTAGAATCAGATTTCAACTATACTCCAGATGAAGCTGGAGAATTTCACGCTTTGATTGATGAATTCGGAAAATTAAAAAGTAACTTTTTTGAAGATTACCAACTTATTTTACCTAAATCACTTACCCATAATTCCATAAAAGAACACGTGGGCTAACCCATTGGAATATTTTTTTGTGACTAAATTTTTAGTCTTTCTTGAAGTAGCCGGGCTCATGAAATAAGTCAAGATCATATCAACATACATCAAAATGACTTCATCTTTAATATCATCGGATATATCCCCTTCTGCTCGACCTTGCTTTAAAATATTTTTCCAAAAATTCTCTTTCCCATCATCATAGGCTTTCATAACTCGATCATCCCCATTTGATCCCTGGAATTCATCGATCATAAAACTCATAAAATCAGCATTAATATGTTCCACTTCACTGCTTCCAAAATTCAAAATACTCTCAATTTTTTCCTTGAAACTCAAATCTGATTCTTCCAATCTCTGATTATAACCAGCATAACCATCAACAATCATTTTAATCATCACTTCCCTAGCTAATTCGATTTTACTGGGAAAATACTTATATAAAGTTACCTGCGATGAATTTGCCTCCTTTGCTATTTCTGCAATGGAGGTATTTTTGTAACCATTAGTACTAAAAGCCAAACTTGCGGCATTTAATATGTCTAATTTCTTCTTCTCTTTACGTTTTATATTATTTGCCATATCTTTCTCCTAAAATTATTTTTTCACCATATTTCACTTTCTTTATTGTCAAATCAATATAGTTATATTTAGTCGATCAGATAGTTCACTTTGCCCACTTTTTATGGTTGACACTACCCTTTCGCACAACTAATATACTCTTTGATAAATGAACTATTCAAGGGAAATATTTCATTTTATTAGTAAAAATTCAAGTTTAATGCTTATAAAACTTAATTTGATATAAAGGGGATCATAACGATGACACAAGAAAAAAATGCGATCTTACATATTGATCATCTACAAAAAAGATTTGGTAAGTTTCAGGCCTTAAAAAACGTCACCTTTGATGTTTATCCAGGTGAAGTGTTCGGATTCATTGGCCCTAACGGAGCTGGTAAATCAACTACCATAAGAACCTTGCTTGGAATATTACGAGCATCCGGTGGTACTGCCACTCTTTTTGGAAAAGATGTTTATAAAGATTCAGTATCAATTCATAAAAAATTGGCTTATGTACCTGGGGATGTCTACCTGTGGCCTAATTTAACTGGTGGAGAAATAATCGACTTATTTTTAAAATTAGGAAATACTAAACACTCCGCCAGGACAGACGAAATGATCAAGCGATTTCAATTAGATACTACTAAAAAAGCAAGAACCTATTCTAAAGGTAATCGTCAAAAAGTTGCCTTGGTGGCAGCATTTTCGACTGATGCCGACTTCTATATCTTTGACGAACCTACTTCAGGTTTAGATCCTTTGAATGAAGAAATATTTCAAAAATCAGTTCTAGAATTAAAAGAGGCTGGAAAAGCTGTCCTATTATCAAGCCATATTTTATCTGAAGTAGAAAAGATGTGTGATCGAATTGGTATTATCCGTGACGGCGTGATAGTTGAAACTGGTTCTTTATCTGATATGCGTCATTTAACTAGAACAGTTATTCAATATCAAACGATCAATCCAACAACTGAACTAAAAGATTTTAAAGGTGTCCATAATGTAACTTTGGAAACTGATGGACTTACAACTTTTTCAGTAGATTCTGACCAAATTAGTCCCGTCATGGATTACCTATCAAGTAAGAAAATTGTTTCACTTCAATCAACCCCTCCAACTTTGGAAGATTTATTCATGAGATATTACAACTCAGATGAAGGGAGATAAGTATCATGGAAAATCGTAACTATCATCGAACATTGTTTTTAACTCGTTTTAGTTTAAAACGTGACTGGTTTAAGTTAACCACTTGGTCAGTATTATTAGTTGTATTATTTGCATCTATTGCTGCAAAGTTCACTTCCATTTATGACACACAGGCTTCAATTGATGAGATAGTTAAAACACTAAAATCTCCCTCAATGATTTCTCTATTTGGTAAATTGCCTGGAAGTGGTCCTTACACTACAGCTGACGTTTTTGCTGGCGAAATGACCGTCTTCATGGCAATCATGGCAGCAATTATGAATTTTTCAATTATTATTAAAAATACTCGTGGAGATGAAGACTCCGGATTACTAGAAATAGTTCAGTCTCACTCAGTTGGTAAGTTGTCTAACCTATCTTCATCTTTAATTGAATTACTAATAATAAATACAATTATTGGATTTCTATACAGTATTGGTTTACAAATAGCTGATTTACCAGGTACCGATCTTAATGGTAATTTCCTTCTAGGATTAGGACTTGGCGCAGCCGGATTCATGTATGCAACTATTGCTGCTTTCTTCTCACAATTAGTTGATAATTCTCGTTCAGCCATTATTTTGTCTTATATTGTTTTAGGTGTAATGTACATTGCTAGAATGACTACCGATGTATCTCACCCAAAAGCAACTTGGTTTATTCCTTTCGGTTGGGTAGAAAAATTCTCTACCTATCAAGATAATAATTGGTTACCAGTATTTTTGATGTTGACACTATCATTAATTCTTTCAATAGCATCACTATGGATAAACAATCATCGTGATATTGGTTCAGGAATTATTGCAACTAAACCTGGTCGTGCTAATGCCTCTGTCTTTTTAAGAGGACCCCTTAGCCTATTTTGGAGACTTCACAGAACTTCCATCATTGTTTGGGTTATCGGTTTATTGATTTTAGGATTTACTTATGGTTCTATTTTCAATACTATCGGTGATATTCTAAAAACAAATCCAGCTATGAAACAATTAGTTGGTGCTTCAGAGATCAATAAAGCAAATGTCATGATAATCAAACAATTCGTGGCTCTTCTTATGATCGTCTTTGGAGTCTTAGCTTTATTCCCTGGCATGCAGATAATAAATTATCTTAAATCCGGTGAAAACAAAGGCTACTTAGAGTTGATACATTCAAAACCAGTAAGTCGTAATTACTTATTTACAAGTGTTCTAATTCTTGGCGCATTAACAAGTATAGTTGCATTATTTGCCGGAATGTGGGGCTTACAATTGGGTGGAGCTTCTGTTATGAAGCACCCTATTGAATTATCAGTATTCTTAAAGGGATTCTATGCTTATATTCCTCCAGTATTGATAATGCTTGCGATTACTGCTTTTATAGTTGGTTGGTTGCCAAAGATCACATCAGTTAGCTATTTATATGCTGGATTTGCATTATTTGTAGAATACTTTGGTAAATTGATAGACTTACCAAAATGGGTTTCTAAGTTAACTCCATTTGGATATATAACAAAAGTACCCGTCCATAAAATGGATATTGAAACTTTTTGGTGGCAATTAGCGATTGCTGCAATATTAATTATCTTAGGTTATATTGGATATCATATTCGTGACTTGAATAGTTCTAACTAGCCTATAGAAAAAAATAAATAGCCTCTAACGATTCAGAATCGAATCGTTGGAGGCTATTTGCGTTAATGCTCAAAAGCTAATCATGTTTTACTGCGCTCTTTTAGATTTGGCCTATTTCCATTTGTACGCCACTATTCAGTTTGTCGCTTAAATAATTTTCAATATCTTTGTATGATTTATTAAAACTCATCTGAATTTGCTGAGGGCGGTTAGTATTAAAAACAACCGCAACCTTAGGTTTTCTACCAGTAATTTCTATTGGTATAAGGGTAACATGAATTATACGTGAATAATCAAGGACACCGGAATAAAAGCCATTCAAAATAATCTTATTATTACCAATGCCTCCGACTCCGTTCATTATGGTCAAGGTCAAAAATTCTGCGACCATAACAATATAGGCTAATTGATTCACTGGTGAAAATAGCAACCAAGCACCCATTACAACCGCAAAAATCAACGTCGAAACTTTGTATATCGAACGAATCTCAATTTGTGATTGCCAATAAATGTTATATACGGCACTCAAGAAGAACATTACATCAATAACTATTATTATTACATTCATGATTTTCATCCCCTTTCTAATAATTGAAAATGACTATCATGTTTAATACAAATCATTCGATACCTCTGTTTTTATAACTATTTTTGTTATTGTTAAGCCAACCTAATTTTATTTTTTATTTTGTTTAAAATCTTATAAGACCATGTTATTATGTTTAAAGATTAATAAGGAGGTAGTAGGCTTGAAAGACAATGAGAAAAAACGTGAGAGCCTGATTCACTACGCAAATGGTCCTTCACTTGAAGAAATCAACGATACTGTTGAAGTACCTGATAATGCTGGCTTTTTTAAAACATTACTTGCCTATAGCGGCCCTGGAGCCTTGGTTGCTGTTGGTTATATGGATCCAGGTAACTGGGTCACATCTATCGCTGGTGGAGCGCAATTCAAATATAAACTGTTAACAGTTATTTTGATATCCAGTTTGATTGCTATGTTATTACAATACATGGCAGCAAAGCTAGGAATTGTAACCGGTCGAGATTTAGCACAATTAACCAGAGATAACACTAGTAAGGGTGTTGGTTTTATATTATGGATAGTCACCGAATTAGCAATTATGGCAACTGATATTGCTGAAATTATAGGTTCGGCTATCGCCTTAAAATTATTATTTAATATTCCGATTCTTTGGGGTGTTTTGATCACCGCATTTGACGTTTTATTACTATTAGTTCTAATGAAACTTGGCTTCAGAAAGATCGAAGCAATTGTTGCCGCATTAATTATGGTAATTTTAGCGGTATTCATGTACGAAGTAATCTTAGCAAAACCTAATATGGGTCAAATGGTCGTAGGCTTTGTACCAGATCCAGTTATCTTACAAAACCAAAGCATGCTTTATATTTCTTTAGGTATTGTTGGTGCAACGGTTATGCCACATAATCTTTACTTGCATTCTTCAATTTCTCAAGCAAGAAAATATGATCGTAATGACTACAACAGTGTTAAAAAAGCTGTTCGTTTCTCTACTTGGGATTCAAATATTCAATTAACATTAGCTTTTGTTGTTAATACTTTATTATTACTTTTAGGTGCCGCACTTTTCTATGGAACTAAGAGTGATTTGGGTCGTTTTGTAGACTTATACAACGCTTTACAAGATCCAAAAATTGCTGGGGCAGTTGCTAGTCCTATCTTAAGTATTCTTTTCGCCGTTGCATTACTAGCATCTGGTCAAAACTCAACTATTACTGGTACCCTATCTGGTCAAATAGTAATGGAAGGTTTTGTCCACATGAAGATGAAATTGTGGGCTAGACGTGTTATCACACGTTTGCTTTCAATCATCCCTGTTATTGCATTCGCTGTTATTTATCGTGGTAACGAGGCAAAGATCGAATCACTTTTGACTTTCTCTCAAGTATTCTTGAGTGTGGCTTTACCATTCTCAATTTTCCCACTGATAAAATACTCAAGTAGTAAAAAGATGATGGGTAAATTTGCCAACAACAATACTGTTAAATGGATCGGTTATTTAATCGCCGTTATTCTTACAATATTGAATATCTGGTTGATCTACACAACATTCGTACCTACTGTTTAAAAAGCTGCCAAATGGCAGCTTTTTTTATTTACAGTATAATTTCTTGAACATATCTAGTAGAATGAAAAATAAAGGGAGTTATTGAAGCTATACATTTAGGGGAAATTTGTGTATTATATATCTTCAATGACAAAAACATAAAGTGAGGAAATGTTCTGATTGAATGCAATTATTAATATGTACGCACCATTCTTTGACTTAAATAACTGGGCAACGGTTATTGAATCAGGTGAAGATTGGCTAATTATCTTCTCGTTGGTAATCATGGAGTGTATCCTATCAGTGGATAACGCAGTGGTATTAGCTGCTCAAACTCAATCTTTACCTGACAAAAAAGACCAAGAAAAATCTCTTTTCTACGGTTTGATCGGTGCTTATATTTTTAGATTCTTAGTAATTGGTATTGGTGTTTACCTAATTAATTTCTGGGCTATCAAAGCCTTTGGTGCTCTATATTTATTCTACTTGTTTGTAAAACACTTTTTCTTAGATAAAAACAAGAAGCAAACTGAGGCTCCTAAAAAGAAAGTTCAACATACAGGTTGGAAAAAACATCTTCACATTTCTAAATTCTGGCAAGTTGTTATATCAATTGAGTTGATGGATATTGTATTCTCAATTGATTCAGTTCTTGCTTCTCTGGCTGTTTCACATAACCCGGTTATCGTATTGATTGGTGGTATGATCGGTATTCTGGCTATGAGAGGTATCGCTGAAATAATTATGGGACTTATGGGTAAAATACCAGAACTTCAAGGTATGGCTTATGTATTGATTCTCTTTATCGCTATTAAGTTATTCTTATCCATCCCAATGATCGACATCCATATTCCAAATATGGTCTTCGTCATCTTCTTAGCTGGAGCAATAATAGTAACTTTGATTATTCATTATATTAATAACAACAAGAAGCAAAAAAACTAGGACAGCTGTCCTAGTTTTTTTTATTTCTAAATCTTGATGGTGCAAAACCGGTATATTTTTTAAAAGTCTGACTGAAGTAACTCATTCTTCGAAAACCTAATCGTTTTGAAACCTCATTAATACTTAAATCAGTTTCTTTCAATAGCAACATTGCCTGTTGAATTTTTCTAGCATTCAAATAAACGGAAAAGCTCAACTTTGTTTCCTTTTTAAAAAGTTTACTAAAATAAAAATCTGACAAATAAACGCTTTTAGCTACTTGATCAAGCGTCAATCTTTTATCTAAATTATTATCAATAAATTCAATTGCTGAAATAATTGCTTCATTAGATGTAGATAAATTACTAAGTTGTTGTAATGCTGTGGCTTCGTTCTCGTCTAAACCATCAATAATATCTTCCACTTTAAGCTGATATTTAATTATAAATTTATCGACTCCAGTATTCTCGATCATTAATTGGGCTATATTCTCAATCATATTCTTTAAAAACATACTGTGTAACTTTAATTCTTTATAGATTGAAACATTGTCTTTGCTATTTCCACCAACGGGAAAAATTGTAGCTACTTTGCCGACTATTTGATCTACTTCACTGATCATAATCGATCTATCAGCGTACTCTATGTGGTAAAGAAGTTTGTGGCTTTGAATATTGGATAGATTAAATTTCTCATTTAATAGTGGTAAGAATTCATTCCCACTAGTATCACCAACAGTTTTCACAACTAAGGAATTATTATCTAAGACACAAATAACTATATTATTGGATATTGCATAGCTTTGCAGCAATCGAATTAGCATCTTTTCGTTACTCGAGAGTAAGGCGTTCAGATCAAATTCTTCCATAATATCCACCGACTATTTTATTTTCGTTTTTAAAAATTGTATTAATACCTTTGCATTATTATTTTCTTGGTCCTTGGCACTGTATAAAATCAATACATCTTGATCTTTAAGTGCAGACTTGACCTCTTCGATGAATTTATCAGTATTCTCGTTATTTTTTAACTCTTCCAAATACTTTTCTTTAAACTCATCAAATTTTTCTGGATCATGTCCAAACCATTTTCTTAGTTCAGTAGTAGGCGCAATTTCTTTTGCCCAAATATCTAAGTTAGCTCTAACTTTTGACATACCCCTAGGCCATACACGATCGATCAAGATCCTATATCCTTCAGGTAAATCTTTATCATATATACGTTTAACAATTAAATTATGCATAATAATTTTGAGCCTCTTTTGATTTTATACTTGATAATTATATCATAGTATATATTGATATTTTTCGTATAAGAGCCCTTTCTGAAAATAAATGGAAGGGCTTTTATTTTTTGTTTAATATTAGTGAACAAATCCTTATTTTAGGGTGTCCGAATGAACATTTAAATTTAACTAAAATTTGTCCATACCGGGCGTTCCCTTATCATATATACGTTTAGCGTACTTCAGCGTTTTTTTTAGGACGCAAGCCTTTTGAATTAATGTTCCTATAATTGTATCATAGCAGATGTTGTTAAATTTTATAGGAGGTTTTATGTCTACTGCTAAAGAAATAGTTTCATTTAGAAATGTAGCAAAGAAATACCGTGGCGGTTCCGTTGGTGTTGAAAACATCAATGTAACCATCAAAGAGGGAGAATTTGTTTGTTTTATTGGAACTTCTGGTTCTGGTAAAACTACCACCATGCGAATGATAAATCGAATGATTGATCCTAGCAAGGGAAAGATCACATTCAAGGGACACAATATCAGACATTACGATCCAGTTAGATTAAGACGTACTATCGGATACGTAATTCAAAACAACGGATTAATGCCCCATATGACTATTCAAGAAAATATCACGCTGGTTCCTAAACTTCTCAAATGGCCACAAGAAAAAATGGATAAAAAAGCTCATGAGTTGATCAAGTTAGCTGATTTACCAGAAAGTTACTTAGATCGTTATCCAGCTGAATTATCTGGTGGACAACAACAAAGAATCGGTGTCGTCCGTGCACTTGCTGCTGACCAGGATTTAATTTTAATGGATGAACCTTTTGGTGCGCTAGATCCGATCACTCGTGATGACTTGCAGGAATTAATCAAACATCTTCAGGAAGAACTTGGTAAGACGATTGTCTTCGTTACCCATGATATGGATGAGGCTTTAAAACTAGCCACCCATATTGTAATAATGGATAGCGGTCATGTAATTCAAGATGATACGCCGGATAATATCCTGCAACACCCAGCAAACGACTTTGTCAAAGATTTATTGGGTGAAGAAAGACTATTGCAAGCTCAACAAAATACGCTCTCAGTAAGTGATATCATGTCGACTAACCCCGCTAAAATCACTTTAGGTAAATCCTTAGCTGAAGCTATTAGAACAATGAGTTTGCGTCACGTTGACTATCTTTTAGTAACTGACGACGATAATAAGCTAAAAGGTTATATTGATCTAGAAACAATCAATGAAAGATATTCAAAAGATGCTAGTGTAAGTGACATCTATAATTGTACAAGAATGAAATTCAGAAAAGATTCATACTTACGAGACACTAGTGAAAAAATCCTTAAACAAGGTTATAAATATGTTCCTATCGTTGACAAAGATAATTATTTGATTGGAACTGTTACAAGAGCATCACTAGTAAATATTATTTACGATGCTATTTGGGGTAAAGAAGAGCTAGATAACCCTGATGAAATCAAGCTTCCCGCTTCAATTGCTAAGGGAAGTGATAAATCGTGATTAACTTTCTCAACCAACATGGTTCTGAACTAATCATCAAAACTTGGGAGCAAATTTATATTTCAGCTCTAGCCCTGTTCTTAGGAATATTAGTTGCTGTACCACTTGGAATCATTTTGACCAGATATGAAAAAACGGCCAAATACGTTATGTCGATTTCAAGTATGCTACAAACTATTCCTTCACTAGCGCTACTTACCCTAATGATCCCGATCTTTGGTATCGGTAAGTTACCTTCTATCGTAGCGTTATTTATTTATTCATTACTACCTATTTTACGTAATACATATATTGGAATGAATAAGGTCAATAAAAACCTTATTGATGCTGCTAAGGGATTAGGGATGACTACCGCTCAGTCAATTTTTAAAGTTGAAATACCAATGGCGATGCCTATCATCATGGCCGGAGTCAGACTTTCAGCTGTTTATGTTATCTCATGGTCAACTTTAGCTTCTTATATTGGAGCTGGTGGACTTGGTGATTTCATTTTCAATGGATTAAACCTTTACAATCCTGCTTTAATTATTGGTGGTACCATCCCCGTGTCCATTTTGGCAATTTTAACCGACTATCTCTTAGGAAAATTTGAGAAAAAGGTCACTCCTGTTACGAAAAGCGGGGTGAAAAAGTGAAATTCCTCAAAAAGATTTTTACCATTATTTCACTCTTAACCTTACTAACAGTTTCAGGTTGTGGATGGCCTGGACTTGGTGATTCTTCAAAAGACACTATTAAAGTCGCAAGTTTATCTACTACTGAATCAATGATCGTTTCAGAAATAATCATGCAATTGATTTCTCATGAAACGCATTATAAAACAGCTTTAGTTAATAACCTTGGTTCCGGACAACTGATCCATGAGGCTTTAATGCGCGGTGATGCTGACATTGCTGCTGAGAACTTTACTGGTAATGAATTGATCACTACATTAAATCATCCAGCAATCAAAAATCGTAAAAAAGCTAATCGAGTAGTTACAAAACTATATAAGAAGCAATTTGATGAAACTTGGTTCCCAACTTATGGATTTTCGAATACATATAACATGTTGGTAACTCAAAAAACCGCTAAGAAGTATCATTTGAACAAAATCAGCGATATGAAAAAAATCGCCTCAAAAACAAATATTGGTGCTGATAACATTTGGATAAATCGTCCTGATGATGGCTATCCTGCTTTCGCACAAGCTTATGGTTTTGAATTTAAACGTGTTTATCCAATGCAAATCGGACTAGTTTATTCCGCTGTAGCTGCCGGTAAAATGGACGCTGTTCTAGGATATTCCACTGATGGTCGTATTAAGAGTTATAACTTAAAAATACTTCCAGACGATAAGAAATTCTTCCCACCATATGATGTAAGTATGGTTGTTAATAATCAGATCTTAAGAAATCATCCAAAACTTAAACCACTACTTCATCGTTTAGATGGAAATATCTCATTATCTCAAATGCAAAGCATGAACTATGAAGTTGATAACAACTTACGAGAACCTTCTGAAGTTGCACATCAATTCTTAGTTAAAAATAATTACTTCAGAGGTGATAAATAATGGCTGATCAGCCGTTGTGGAATCAATTGATTTTTTATTTCACACATAATGGACTTTATATCTTGCAACAATTCGGTCGCCACTTTTTAATTTCGTTCTACGGAGTTTTATTAGCTGCCGTTATTGGAATTCCTCTAGGAATTTATATTGCTAACCATTATCGATTAGGTGACTTTATTATCAGTGTCGCTAATGTTATTCAAACTATTCCATCCCTAGCCATGTTATCAATTGTCATGCTGGTGTTAGGATTAGGTGCAAACACTGTAATTGTCACAATTTTCTTATATTCAATTCTACCTATTTTAAAAAATACCTATACTGGTATGAAAAATGTCGACCCAAATATTATCGATTCTGCCAAAGGTATGGGTATGACAGGATTACAGTTGCTATATATGGTAAAACTTCCACTAGCAATGTCTGTCATTATGTCAGGTATTAGAACTGCTATGGTCGTTGCTATCGGAAATACAGCTATCGGTGCCTTCGTTGGTGCTGGTGGACTTGGTGATATGATAATTCGTGGAACAAATGCTACTGATGGAGCCCCACTTATTTTAGCTGGTGCTTTACCAACTGCATTAATGGCCGTTATTACTGACCTAGTAATCGGCTCACTTCAAAAATATTTCGAACCAAATAACCTCCATAAAAAATAATATTTAGCACTCCCAACTTTAGAGTGCTAAATATTTGAATTCTCCCCTCAGCAGGTACTACAATGTATTTGTAATGAGGAAAGGAAGTAATGAGATTTATGACAAACGAAATTATGGATCGTCCTAATGACATTATGAGAAACTGGTTTAATGACCAATGGAGCAATTTCCCAACATTTTTTGGAGATAACATTCCAACAACAGATACACTAAAAACAGATATTAAGGAATCTGACAAGAACTACGAATTACATGTAGATATGCCAGCATTCGACAAAAAGAACATTGATATCAATTATCAAAACAACACTTTAACAATTAGCGGACATCGTGACAGTTTCAATGATCACGAAGATAAAAACGGTGATATGATTATGAACGAACGTTCAGGCGGCCGCTTCACAAGACAATATCATCTACCCGCAGTTGATGAAAATAATATCAATGCAACATATGATAATGGTGTATTGAAGATTATTCTTCCAAAGATTGAAGAAAAGAAAAATTCAGAACATCATATCGAAATTGACTAATATTTAAAAGAAATCGCTTAGGCGGTTTCTTTTTTTTTACACTTTTTTGTTGTATTTATTCATTAATTTTTTAATAATTAAGTCAGAGAGAAGGGATCCTAATGAAGAATATAATGTATAAAACCGGAACAACTTTATTATTAATGTCCGCATTAATAGCTGGTGGAACAATTGCTATTACTCACCCTACTAATGTTTTTGCTGCTACTACTAGTGATGACAGTAATACTAATGATGTTTTATTAGGTCAAAGTGATCCTGATTGGGATGCTTTACAATGGTCTATATATGCAATAAATGGCGACAAAAATAATTTAGTTCTATATATTGACGGCGGTACTTTATCACCCAACTATACTGGTTGGAAGGACGTTACAGGTGTAGATATAACTAAGATAAGTAAAATAGTATTTAATGATAAAACTACTGCTGGTAATTTAAATAAAATATTTGCTGGCTATTCAAATCTTAAAACTATTGAAAATTTAAATTATTTGGATACGGATAAAATAAAAGATTTCTCTTATATGTTTGCTAATGATTATTCATTAACTTCATTGGACTTGTCTGTACTTAACATGACTTACGCAAATGACGCAGGTATACAAAATATGCTATCAGGTGATACCAAACTAGAATCATTAACTTTAAGTCAAAATAATGTTTTGAAGGGTAGTAACGGAAATGTCGGCCTGCCCAATACAATATCCACTGATACTACGACCTATGAAAATTGGAAACAATCCGACGATACCGATGGTTCAACGACTAGATCAGCCGATGATTTAATGCAAACATATTTTCTTGATATAAATTTTCACAGACCAAGTGAAACTATAACTTGGGTCCCAGTAGTAAAAAGCTACAAGACAAAAATGTACCTACAATATGTTGATGCAGACGATACCACAAAAGTCTTATACGGTGACGAAAACAACAATGCTGGTACTACTACTTTTGATGAGAACTCAAATGTAGACATTGTTAACTCATTTACTGGAAAATACAATCCTAGCGAAAACAACCTTTATTTCTCAGGTTATGAAGCAGATAAAACTGAAGACCCAACAAATACTATTACTATTCCAGCACATGACTCAACAGCCCATGCTATCCCCGTTAAATTAAAGAAATTAGATCCTGTCAAAATAAACGTAAATATAACTGATGAAAATGGTACAACTTCAGACAAATCCTTTACTATTCCTGTGAATGACACTGATTATTCATACAAAAATATCGACTTCCCTAGCCAGGAATTGGATTTAGATAAATCAACTATAACTATAAATGGTACAGAAGAACCTCTAACAGACTACACAAAAGGTAGCAAGAGTTCAGATACTGATTTAAATAGCATTTTGTCATCTGAAATAACTAATTCAATGACTAAAAAAGATGCACTCGTTGACGGTTCAACAAAATCCGTTCCTATGTATCAAGATAGTAACAGTGGGAAGAATCCACTCTCTATCAATGCTGTTTATAAGAAAACGGATTCCGGAGATTCAGGAAATTCCGGCAATAACAATAATAACAATGGCGGAAATGTTGATACAGGAACTATAACTGATAACAAGCAAGTTATCGCTACTGGTGAAAAAACCGTTCCACTATATAACAGTAAAGGTGAACTACTACCTGCCTATGCTTTAGCCAAAAACTCAGATTGGCAAAGTGATAAGCAATTAGTTCTTAACGGTGTAACATATTACCGTGTTTCTACCAATGCTTGGGTAAAAGCTAGTGATGTTTATCCATTTAAGTACGAAGATTCATACGTTTCTGTACATAACGACAAGTTTGCTAAATTAGTTAACTTTAAAAATGTAGAAAGTAACCGTGGTCTACGTGCTTCAAGTGATTGGAAGACGGATCGCTTTATAGACATTTCTGGAACTAAATATTATCGTGTCTCCACCAATGAATTTGTAAGTTCCGACAATGTTTATCCATATAAACCAATTTCAAATAAAGTTGTGAATACTGATGGTACTGAAATCTATGATGATTATGGCACTGACACTGGTAAAACTTTAAAATCAGGTTCTTATAAGACTGATAGAATTGCTACTATTAATGGAACCGACTATTACAGAGTTTCCACAAATCAATTCATTAAAGTAAGTTAATATTTAATCAAAAAAAGAAACCGCATATGCGATTTCTTTTTTTATTACAATCTAAGCTTTTTCATTAATATTGTGATCTTTTCTCATCGTCAATTGAATACGATTGCGAACTTCATCGACACTTAATACCCAAACAGTCACAATATCACCAATTGTAACCACTGTACTTGGATCACTAACATATCGATCTGCCAGTTGCGAAATATGAACTAATCCATCCTGCTTTACTCCAATATCAACGAATGCGCCAAAATCAATTACATTGCGAACGGTACCTTGAAGTTCCATCCCGGGTTTAAGATCAGAAATACTCAACACATCTTGTCTAAGTAGCGGTGCAGGCATGCTATCACGAAGATCTCGTCCTGGCTTACTTAAACCTTCCATAATATCGGTCAAAGTTTCTTCACCAATATCTAATTTTTGAGCCCACTCGGCTTTATTCAATTTCATTAAATTCTGCTGAATTTCATCCGTACCGATCATGTCAGTGGACATTCCGATTCCAGCTAACAATTTTAATGTAGCCGCATAACTTTCTGGATGAATATCAGTATTGTCTAAAGGATTGTCTCCAGATATGATTCTCAAAAATCCCACTGATTGTTGGTAGGCTTTAGGTCCTAATCGTGGAACCGATTTTAAAGATTTACGGTCGTTAAAAGTACCTTTATCATTTCTAAAATTAACAATATTCTTGGCCGTAGTGGTATTCAATCCAGAAATATGAGTCAACAATTCAGGGCTAGCTGTATTAACGTTAACTCCAACTTGATTTACCGCTGTTTCTACCACTCGGTCTAATTGTTCATCTAAATCTTTTTCCGGTACATCATGCTGGTACTGACCTACACCGATTGCTTTAGGATCAACTTTGATCAACTCAGCTAGAGGGTCTTGTAATCTACGACCAATACTAATTGCCGAACGTTCTTCAACATGCAGATCACCAAATTCTTTACGGGCATTTTCACTTGCTGAATAAACTGAAGCCCCTGCTTCATTAACAATTACATAATAAACTGGACGTTTTAAAGTCTTTAAAATCTCACTAACAAATTCTTCTGATTCTCGACTGGCAGTTCCATTACCGATAGCAATCATTTCAACTTGATAGTCTTCAAGCAACTTCTTAAATTCTGCACTTGCAGCGGCTCTTTTTTCTGCACTTGCTGGCTTATGTGGATAAATTACTTGCTTAGCCAAAAAACGACCGTTGGCATCCATTATCGCCAATTTACATCCAGTACGATAGGCCGGATCAAATCCCATGACCACTTTACCTTTTAGCGGTGATGCCATTAAAAGATGATATAAGTTATTACCAAAAACTTTAATTGCATGTTCATTTGCTTGATCAGACAGCTTACGACGAATTTCTCTTTCGATAGATGGGCCTAAAAATCGTTTATACGCGTCTGCAAAAGCATTCTCTACCTTTTCAACAGCCGGTCCTTGCCTTTTACCTATTATTTGAGAATATCCATAATTCAAAATTGCATCAGTATCGACTGAAATACCAACTGTTAATATTTTTTCATGTTCGCCACGATTGATTGCCAAAATTCGATATGGTGGAATCTGCTTCAAAGATTGTTGGAAGTCATAATATGTTTCATAAGTTTGATTTTCGTCTTTTTCTTTGGCATTACGCTTAATTTTGCTAGTCAACTCACCATTTCGCCAAGTATATCTTCTTATCCATTCACGGAAGTTAGCTTTTTCACTGAATTTCTCAGCCAAAATTTCATTAACCCCGGTCCAAACGGATTCTAAATCAGGCAGATTTTTACTGGAATCTATGAAAGAACTTGCCTTATCATTCAAATTATCTGATGGGAAGCTCAATAACCAATTTGCTAAAGGCTCTAGACCTGCTTCTCTAGCAATGCTAGCCTTGGTTTGCTTTTTTTGTTTATACGGAAGATATAAATCTTCTACTTGTTGTAATACTGTCGCTTGCTCAAACTGATTCTTCAATTTAGGTGTTAACTTACCTTGCTCTTGGATCAAATTCATTACATCTTCACGGCGTTGATCTAATTTCATCAATCGGTGCGCTTCATCTTCGATTTCACGAATTGCGACTTCATCTAGGGTACCAGTACGTTCTTTTCGATAACGGGCAATAAAGGGTACAGTATTCCCTTCATTCAACAGTTCTAACACTGCCTTAATCTGTGGAACTTTATACTGATCTAATTGTCGATGAACTGGTTTAGCAAAATCTACTATATCTTTTTCTGTCTTACTTGCTGACATATGATCCTCCATTTTTACTCAAATTGATTATCGAAGATGATTTATATTTCTAGTTCATATTAAATTTTTATTGAATTAACGCTAATGATTATATCATTTATCAACATAAACCCTTAACCCTAAGAAAAAACTTAAATATGCGGCATAAACGTGTGACAACACATAGCTTTTTTTGCTTAAATCAAATAAAGTAGGTAATCCAGTTGGATTACCTACTTTATTTACTTTAATGCTCGAAAGCTGACCATGTGTTGTCACACTCTCTATATTAAAATTCAGCGTTTCCTGGTGTTCTTGGGTATGCAATGACGTCACGAATATTCTTCATACCTGTTAAGTACATAACTAGTCTTTCAAATCCGATACCAAATCCTGAGTGAACTGTGCCACCATACTTACGTAATTCAAGATACCATTTGTATTCGTCTGAATTTAAACCGAAATCTTTGATTTTTTCTTCCAAAACATCAAGTCTTTCTTCACGTTGTGATCCACCGATCAACTCACCAATTTCTGGGACAAGTAAATCAGCAGCAGCAACTGTCTTGCCATCATCATTTGCACGCATATAGAAAGCTTTGAAGTCTTTTGGATAGTCTGTTAAGAATACTGGCTTACCAAAGACCTTTTCACTTAGATAACGTTCATGTTCTGATTCAAGATCAAGTCCCCAACTAACTGGAACATCAAAATCAACATCAGCTTTTTCAAGTAATTCAATAGCTTTTGTATAAGTAATTTGAGCAAAATCTTCTGAAACGGTATTTGATAATCTTTCAATCAAATGTTCATCTATATTATCGTTTAAGAATTGAATCTCTTCTTTAGCATGGTCGAATACATATTGAACAACATATTTCAACAACTCTTCAGAAACGTTGATTTCATCTTGCATATCGGCAAAAGCCATTTCAGGTTCGATCATCCAGAATTCTGAAGCATGACGACCAGTATGTGAGTTTTCAGCTCTAAATGTTGGTCCAAATGTATATACATTTCTTAAGGCCAAGGCAAAAGCCTCAACTTCAAGTTGTCCACTAACTGTAAGGTTAGTTTCTTTTTTGAAGAAGTCTTCGTTGTAATCAACTTTACCTTCATCAGTTTTTGGAACATTATTCATATCTAAAGTTGTAACTTGGAACATTTCACCAGCACCTTCAGCATCACTACTTGTGATAATAGGTGTTTGGATGTATGAAAATCCGTGATGTTGTAAGTATTCATGAATAGCAAATGATGCTAATGAACGTACTTTAAAGATTGAATAAAAAGTATTAGTTCTAGGGCGCAAATGAGCAATAGTTCTTAAGTACTCATAAGTATGTGCCTTCTTTTGTAATGGGTAATCACTATCAGATGTACCTAATTCTTTAACCGCTGTAGCATGAATTTCAAATGGTTGTTGTGCACCTGGTGTCAAAGCTAGTTCCCCAACTACTTCGATTGTTGTACTGATTGGAAACTTTTTGATTTCATCAAAGTCTTCAAGATCGTTGCTAAAAACAACTTGAACATTTTTTAAAAATGAACCGTCATTAACTTCAATAAAACCAATTTTCTTTGAACCTCTGATAGTTCTGATCCAACCTTCAATGGTGATTTCTTCACCATCTTTAAATTCTTTAGTGAATAAATCTTTTGCTAAAACTTTTTCCATTACGAATTTCTCCTTTTAGTTGCCCTTAACGTCTACGACGTTTAGGGCAAATTATGCGAACGTCTAAAGACGTCCGCGTACCATATATATAAAATCAAAAACCTAAAAACACATTAATGTAGGTTACCCTTAATGCAAAAACTTAGGATTTTAAAAACTACTTTGAAATTAATAACCATTCACATAAGTTGCCCTAAATGCCACTAGCATTATAAAACAATCGGGTCGCGGATGGTCTTTCGACCATTCGCATAAGTTGCCCTAAACGTCACTGGCATAAAAAACAATCGGTTCGCGGATGGCCTCTGGCCATTCGCATAAGTTGCCCTAAACGTCGCAGACGTTAAGGGCAACTAAAAAATGACCCCCATCCCTCGGTAAAAGGGACGAAAGTCATTCGCGGTACCACCCAAATTTGTTTTCTTCCGAAAACATCTCAAACAAGCACAAACATGCTTTATGACTATAACGTGTCACATACGTCAAACCCTACTATTGGTTCAGGCCGATGTAAAAAGATGTTATTCGTAAATACTCGCATGTTAAGTTCACACTATCCTTAACTCACTGAAAATTAAGTAATTAGTACTTCTTCTTTTTAAAATCCTAAGTATTAAGTTAAAAAAAGAATAGCACGTTTTTTTGGTGGTTGTAAAGTCTCCTTTACATTATTATTTAAATTTAGGCTTTTTTGATTGTTCTCTTTCCATAGATAACTAACAGCACTATCCAAAATGCTATTGTTACTAACATTGGTATTCTAGTTGATTTTAGAAAAAGTAATAAAACCAAGATGGATCCAAAGAATAATAAACTTAAATAGTTACTAAAAGGATATAACGGCATCAAAAATGCTTTTGTGCCTTCTGGATGTTTCTTTCTATATAATAAATGACAAAAGATCAAAATCATCCAGATGATAATAAAGTTGATCGTTGAAACTGTTGCAATTATTCCGAAAACATCTGATGGAATAAAGAAGTTTAATATAACTATCACTAATAATGCGGCTGCTGAAAATATTAATGCCCAAAGTGGTACACCATTTTTACCGATTATATTAAATTTTTTGGGAGCGTTTCCTTTTAAACTCAAAGAATACAATGTACGACTAGTACTGAATAAGCAACTATTTGTTGCTGATAGAGCAGCCGTTAAAACTACGAAGTTCAAAATACCGGCTGCACCTTTAATCCCTATACCTGAGAAAACTTGTACGAACGGACTAGCGGTTGTAGTGATTTTATCCCAAGGATAGACGCTCATAATAGCGATCATTGAACCAACATAAAACAACCCAATTCTAATTGGCAAACTATTGATAGCTTTTGGCAAGTTAACTTCTGGATCACTAGTTTCACCCGCCGTTATGCCGACCATCTCAATTCCTACAAAGGCAAAGATAACCATTTGAAATGATGTAACAAAGCCCTCAAATCCTGTAGGGAAAAATCCACCTTGATTGAACAGATTACTAAAGCTAGCATTGCCACCGCCATCAACAGGAAAACGGAATATAGCCATTCCAAATCCTATAACGACAAGTAAAATAATGGCGACAACTTTAATGGTTGAAAATCCTGATTCCATTTCTCCAAACAATTTCACGTCGACAAAATTCATTGCAAATAACAATATCAATATTACTAAGGCAGAAAGCCATTGCGGAACTTCTGGAAACCAATATCTAATATAAATACCCGACGCCGTTAAATCGGCCATAGCAACGGTTATCCAACATAACCAATATGCCCAGCCAGCAGCGAATTCAAACCTATCTCCTAAATACCTTCTGATAAATTCCAAAAAGGAATGTTCATTGGTATCTGATAACAATAGTTCTCCAATCGCCCGCATCATAAAGAAACAAAATATTCCGGCAATCATATATGCCAAGATTATTGAAGGACCTGATTCATGAATGGCATCTCCAGATCCTAAAAACAGACCTGTACCAATGGCTCCACCAATGGCAATCATTTGAATATGTCTGCTTCCTAATGAACGGGAAAGTGTGTTTTCAGTTTCTTCCTGCATCGAATCTCTCCTTAATTAAAAAAAATACGCCCCTAGTACCCGTTAAGTACTAGGGGCGTCTTATACGCGGTTCCACCCAAGTTTTACAATGCAAAAGCATCGTGCCTCTTGTGCTGATAAAGGTAGCAACCTTTTTTAAAACACCAATTATTTAATAGCCAGCTTTCAGCCTAGACCGACTTCTCTTTAATTTATGAGATTAGTATACTAAAAGCTAATAGAATTGAAAAGATAAATGTAAATTTCACAAATTATTCATATTTTGTAAATAATTAATTCATAGTATCAGAATATTATAGTAACTGTAGAAAAGAGATAAAGATATCCCTCTTCTCATCCCCTATAACATATATTTAATCCCCTATTAAAAGACGCTCCTCCCCAGAGCGTCTTTTTTACTATTTTAAGTAATGTTAGTAGTAGTAAAAATCAATTTAGGTTATACTATTCCTGTAGGGATTAGTAATATTCCTTACAGGGATGGTATTGAAAAATACCTAACTATTTTTTGATGGACTTGAGAATTTATAAATAAAAAGACCCGCCGAAGTCTTCATAAATTATTCATATTTTTGTAATAATTACTTCATGACGAGCCTGTACTGTATTAATTGTAGATAAGAGATTGATAATTTCTCTTTTCTCATCCCCCCTATAACATATATTTAATCCCCTAAAAAAAAGCATCTTCCCCAGATGCTTTTTTTATTTGTCTATAATTTTATCTAAGGGATCTTCGTCTTCATTGGGAATTATTTCACTTAATTCTCCGCGAACAATAAATCTTGATGGAATTTCCTTTTTAATTATTTTATCTTCAAATAATAAATCAAACGCAGTTTCTCCAATACTGTCTAATCTATGGTCAACCGTAGAAAAATCAAGTAAGAAACTACTTGATAAATTCTCTTGACCAATAACTAAAGCTTGATGATTAATTTCTTCAAGCTTTTTTAATGCGCCTGCAGCAATTTGATCACCATTAGCGAAGATCACTTCTAAATCAGGATCATTTTCCACCAATTTGCCAGCTGCAGTAATTCCATCATACATATTCTTAGCATCACGGTATAACATACCTTCAGGAATAGCGTGACCAAAAACAGACTCATAAGACTGTGTTGTGAGCTTTGCACTTTGACTAACGACTTCACTTCGACTAACAGTCAATCCAATATGCGAATATCCAGCATCCTTTAAAATTTTTAAAACATTTCCAAATGATTTTTTTCTGTCTGTAAAAGCACATGATAAAGGATAATCAAAAGTATCCTCACAACAAACTAAACCACCAAAACTTCGATACTTAATAATTTGACTGAATGAAATGGCTCTTGAGGTAAAGATCAAACCATCAAAAGCACGATGCTTTAACATATCTAAATACTTCATTTCATACTTGGAGTCATAATTAGTTGGTAGTAACGTTACTTGATAATTTTCCATCAAGGCCTTTTCAGCTATTGCGTCAGCTAACTTTTGGAAATATGGATGATTTATATATGGCAAGATCACTCCAATACGATAAGACTTTCCCAAACTAAGAGCACGTGCCAAATCATTTCGATGATAGTTTAATTTTTCCATTGCAGATAAAATCTCTGACTTAGTTTGCTCAGAAACATATCCTTTTTGATTAAGTACCCTTGATACAGTAGATACTGAATGTCCAGAAGCCTTAGCTACATCACGAATATTTGCCATTTTATCACCTCTATTATTACTATAAAGCATAGAACCAGTTCCACAGCAAAAATTAGTAAAAGTTGTATATGTTAGTTAACTAACATTTACGTAAGTGGTAGCAAATCAGTATATGTTAGTTAACTAACATCAATATTCTGAATAAAATAGAGGTTTATATACAAAAATAGTAAAATTCACATTTTCTTCACATTTTACATATATTTGATTCACACTTTGCCTGTATATTAGTAATTGTAGATGAGAGATACATAAAGTATTTCTCTTCTCATCCCCCCTATAACATATATTTAATCCCCTAAAAATATAAAAAGAACATTCCTCCCCAGAATGTTCTTTTTCCCTTTTATAAATAAAATTAAAAAGCTGTCGGACAACTTAATCGTTGTCGGCAGCTTTTTTTTGGCCTAAAAATACCGGAACTAAAATTTGATCAACTATATTAACTATCACATCTTTATTTAAAGTTTCATTGGAAATAACTTCATTGATCAGTAATAAACCCGGTAAATTCAAAACTCTTTTTGATAGATTAGAAAAATTCAATTCTCCACGTTTATCGGCTTGTTTTAAAACTTTAGAAACCATATCCGTAAATTTATTCTCGTCACTTGTTGCACTTAATATTTTATCTAGTGGTATAGTTTTCAATCTATCCGCTAATAATCCACGAAGTTTATCAGTTCCAAAGGTATCAAATACTACTGTCAATTGACCAAACAATTTAATAAGGTCTCCGCGCAAAGAACCAGTATCAGGAATTGTAACATCGATTTTAGGTCCGAATTTTATTATGGCACTAGCAACTAACTCCGATTTTTCAGACCATCTGCGATATAGGACTGGCTTAGCAGCATCAGCTCTTTTAGCAACTTCTGACATGGTAAAATCTTTGTATCCTACCTCATTTACTAAATCCCATGCGGCAGATAAAACTGCATCTTCTAATTCCTTGCCACGACGGCGTGTTGAGTGTTCTGAACTTAATTTTGACAAAATAATGTGCTCCATTTCTTGCATTTTAAGATACTACGGTATACTATTTCAAATATTAAGAAACTCTAGTATCTTAATATTTGAAATTCGAGGTGTTTTGTATGCAATTAACAAACAGTACTTCTAATAACCGCTCATCCATAATCAAGATCTCGATAATTTTAGTACTTGGTGCACTAGCACCAATGCTTGATACAACAATGACAAATGTTGCTATAAATACAATCATGAAAGATCTTAATAGTTCCGTCAACTTGGTACAATGGATAACAACTAGTTATATTTTAGCACTAGGAATCGTTGTTCCAATCGCAGGTTGGGCTGTCGATCGTTTTAGTGGGAAAAATATTTATTTATCTGCTCTTGCAATATTTCTAGGTGGTTCAATTGTTTCTGGTTTATCTAATTCTATTAATGTTTTAATTATTGGTCGAATAATCCAAGGAATTGGAGCCGGAGTTATCATTTCGATCATCTCTACTCTTGTAGTTAGAGCAGCAGGAAGTAAAGGGCTTGGCAGTATTATGGCAATAATCGGTTTGCCAGCCGTATTAGCTCCTATTCTAGGACCAACTTTTGGTGGATTTATTATTAAAAATCTAAATTGGCACTGGATTTTTTACGTTAATATTCCCATTGCTATAGCTTCACTACTCTTAATTTATTTTACGATGCCAACTTTTGCTCCTAAAAATACTAAACATAGTTTTGATTGGCCAAGTATCATGCTTTTAGGTGGTGCATTTACATCACTGATCCTTGGTATAACCAAATTAAGCACAAGTGGAAAATTCACTAATTTTAACGTCATCGGACCTATTTTATTAGGATTAGTTCTTTTACTAAGTTACGTAATATACGCAGCTATTTTCCCTAAAAAAGCACTCGTTAGTCTAAAATTATTTAAGTTTAAAAGCTTTACTGCCTCAAGTATTTTACTATTATTATCAGGTTTGACCGTTAATGGCGCAATGTTTCTCTTACCTCTATACCTACAAAACATCAGAGGTTTAAGCGTTATTATGTCAGGTACTTATTTAATCTCACAAGGATTAGGTTTACTTATTGCACGTAGTCAAATTGGTAAATTAACTGACCAAATTGGCGCACGTTGGGTCGTTTTAATATCGATCATCATTGCTGTCATCGGTACTTTACCATTTGCTTTCTTCAATGCTAAAACATCAGATTGGGCTATCTTAATAACACTATTTATAAGAGGAATTGCTCAAGGTGGTATGACTATACCTATTATGTCTGATGCATATACCGGTGTCCCTATTGAACTAGTATCTGAAGCAACTACTGCATCACGAATGCTTCAAAATATTGGCGGAGCTTTTGGAACTGCTTTGTTGGCCACTTGTATCCAAAACCAATTAAATGGCGAAATAATTACTCCAGCACATTTAAATTCCGCATATCAAGGAGCTTTCATTTTTACAGTTATCATGACTCTTATAGCTGTTATTCCAGCCTGGTTTTTAAGTCATCATGCTGGTAAAAGTAAAATTTAAGTATGTATGATATGCAGCCTAAACGCGTAAACATACATAGCTTTTTTGCTTAAAGTAAACCAGCCCAGCAATCCTTCGGATTGTTGCTTCTACTTTTCTCAAATATGCAGCTTAAACGCGTAAACATACATAGCTTTTTCCGCTTAAAATAAACTAGCCCAGCAATCCTTTGGATTGTTGCTTCTACTTATCTCAAACATGCAGCTTAAACGCGTAAACATACATAGCTTTTTCCGCTTAAAGTAAACTAGCCCAGCAATCCTCCGGATTGTTGGGCTAGTTTACTTTAATGCTCGAAAGCTGAACATGTATGTTTACGCTCTTTTACCAAAATGTACAGCTGCCGACTTCAACATCAAATTCTCAACACGAACGTCAATAAAACCAGCATTGTGATACATCTCAACTAGCTTAGAAATACTGACGAACTTATTAACTGAATCGTCTAAATACTGATACTCATCCTTTTTTGAGGCAAATACCTTCCCCATCATTGGCATGATTTTATCAAAATAAACTTTCCAGCCCAATCGAATAACTGGTGTCTCAACTTTAAAAGCTTCTAGGCAAATGATCTCTCCACCTGGCTTCAAAATACGATATATTTCTTTTAATACTTTATTAGCATCGGGAACGTTACGTAGTCCAAATCCAATTGTTACAACGTCAAAAGTTTGATCTGGAAAATTCAAATTCATTGCATCTCCTGCTAATAGTTCAACATTTTCCAATTTTGATTTAGCTACTTTGGACTGTCCGATCCTTAACATTTCCTGACTAAAATCAACTCCAGAAATTTTGGCTTCAGGAAATTTATTTCCTAAAAGAATCGTCCAATCGGCTGTTCCACAACAAAGATCCAAAATTCTCCTTGGATGATTATCTATCATATCAGTAGCTTTTTTTCGCCATTTGTTATGAGTTCCTAAACTCATAATAGAATTCAATTTGTCATAATTATCGGCAATTGAATTAAACGTATTTTCAACGTCCTTTTCTGGAACTTTATTAGTTAATCCCATTATTTACCCTCTAATCTATATCCGTTTGACGGCCATAATATGTTAAGAATCTCGTACCTGATTTGCTAAGTCGATATTTAGATACACCCGCATTATCAGGTTGAACGATTGCCGAAATATTTTGGGCACCAGTTATCACTTTTAGAAAAGAACGACTAATAAATCCATGACAAACAGCCATTATTTTCTTATCACCTTTTTTGGACATATCACTGATAAATTCATCAACACGCTTGTAAACATCATCATAGTCTTCTCCATCAGAGACATATTTCTTATATTCTGGAAAAAGAAATTCATTCTCATCAAACACTTCTGGATATTCAGACATCAATTCTGCTTCGCTAGCGCCATCCCAACTACCATACCTTGCTTCGATCAATCGTTCATCCACTTTAACATCATGAACACCATGATTCAAAATCTCAGCAGTTTGTTTAGCCCTAATCAACGGACTAGTATATATTTCATCGAAATCCTCAATATTGATTTCCTTCGATAATCTTTCAGCCTGTGCAACACCAACATCATTTAAAGGCAAATCAGTCAAACCACCATTAAGCCTTTTCTGTGAATTAGAGTCGGTCTCTCCATGCCTTACAACGTATAATTCCACCATAAAAAGTATCTACTCCTAACTATTTGTTAACGCTTTATCTTTACTTTTTTAGTATTCCATTGTTGACATTAGTTTTCAACTTTATTATAGTTAAGAAAATTAAACAGTCCTTTAACTTTGGTCCCGTGAGGCTAAAAAGGTTCACTTATGTCTTTTATTTCGTTTGCATACACACGGGATAGAGGACTTTTTTTTTGCAGAGAGCGGAGCAAAACGGTCAGCTCTTGAGCATTACCTAGAACAGTGATTGTGCCAACGCAGTTGGTGCGATTGATGGTCGTAGTAAGCGCAGAGAGTTGTTTTGCGCAGCTCGTTTCAAATAAGAGAGCGGAGAAAGGACGCTCAAACCTTGAGCATTGCCTAGAACAATGATGATGGCGGTTTTTGCCATAATCATTGTTTGTAGCAAGCACAGAGGTTTGTCCTTTCGTAGCTCGTTTCAGAAGCAAAGCGCACAGCTGCATTACCCAAGTTACCGGATTAAAATACAGGAGGATATTATTTTGGATACAAACGACAAGAATTATCGAAATCCTGACGCGGTCATTGATTTATACGAGCGTCCACCGTTAGGTAGCTGGTGGCTCTTATCATTACAGCACTTATTCTCAATGTTTGGTGCAACAGTATTAGTACCATTGCTAATTGGACTAGATCCCGGTATCGCATTATTCAGTTCCGGTATCGGTACAATTCTTCATATTTTAATTACAAAAGGTAGAATTCCTGCCTATATGAGTTCTAGTTTTTCATTCATTGTTCCAAGTATCGCTTTAATGAAAACAGCCGGATATGCTGGAGTAGCTCAAGGTACAATCGCCGTTGGTCTTGTTTACTTAATAGTTGCCCTAATGATTGCATTCATCGGTTCTGATTGGATCGACAAGGCATTACCACCAATCGTTGTTGGCCCAATCATCATTGTTATTGGACTATCAGTTGCGGGTAATGCGGCTGACAACGCTATGATGAACAACGGGCACTACGATTTAAAATACTTCATTATAGCTATGATCACTTTATTCTTAACGGTATTATTCAATATGTATTTTAAAGGATTTTGGAGTAACATTGCGATCCTCTTAGGTATCGTTTGTGGATATATTATCTCTGTTGCCTTTGGTATCGTTGACTTTTCAAAGGTAATTTCAACACCTTGGTTCCAATTACCAAACTTTGAATTTCCATTTATAAGTTATACTCCTAAAAAAATCTATTGGGACGCGATCCTAAGTTTTGCCCCGATAGCATTTGTTACTATGGCTGAACATCTAGGACACATTATGGTGCTTGACGAATTAACACATAGAAACTTTTTCAAGAATCCTGGACTACACAGAACACTTGCTGGTGATGGTACAGCTTCCATCTTTGCTGGTTTAGTCGGTGGTCCACCAATAACATCATATGGTGAAAACATTGGTGTTATGGCTGTTAATAAGATTTTTAGTGTTTACGTAATCATTGGTGCCGCTGTCTTTGCCGCACTATTTGGATTTGTCGGTAAATTAAGTGCTTTGATTCAAACAATTCCCGGACCAGTAATTGGCGGTATCAGTTTTGTATTATTCGGTGTTATCGCATCTAGTGGTTTAAGAATCTTGGTTGATAACAAAGTTGACTTTAACAAAAAGCACAATTTAATGATTGCATCTGCAATTCTAGTTATCGGTATCGGTAATGCCTACTTAAAGATTGGAACTTTCCAATTCACAGGTATTGGTGTTGCTACGATCGTAGGTATTTTATTAAACCTAGTTCTTCCTAAACGTGCTTTATCTGAACAATAAAATAACAGAGTGGAAAAAAATATGCTCAGCTTTCGAGCATTAAGGCAAGTAGGCTCAGTAATCCGATTTTGGATTATTGAGCCTACTTATTTTAAGCGGAAAAAGCTATATTTTTTCCACGTTTATGCTATATATATATACAAAAAGTCATCTGAAGATAATTTCAGATGGCTTTTTGTATTAGTTATTAATTTTTATAGCCTAAACGTGTAAAAAAAGGCTGCAACCTCCACATAGCTACGAACCACAAATGATTGATAATACCAATCATTCGTGATTCTAGGCTATGCTTCGGTGGCAAACCGCCTTTTTTTACACTTTTTTATAAGTTTTGACCTTTTTCCCAAGTTGTCTTTGATAATAGCAATCCATGCTTTACTAATTCATCAAATAACTTATATGTTCTCTTGGAAATTTCATTAGCTGTTTCAATATTGCTCTTTGTCAAAGTATCTGTAATATCTTTCTTACCAGAAACTTCTTCATCTGTAGCTGCAATTCTTGAACGAGCATATGATTGGCAAGCGCTTCTAAAGGCATTGATAGCTTCAACATATTCATGGAAATGAGGCTCGATCAATACTGACAATGTCTTATTCAACCAGTAAACGTTGTGAACATCAACCTCTTGAGTTGTATTCTTGTAGTCTTCTGGAGTGTCATTAGCGTTTGTATAGAATGGAACATATGGTGCATATGCAAAGAATCCCATTGCGATCCATTGTACAGCAGCATATTCTGCTGGAACACCATTTCTAATTTGTAGAATAGACGAAATTTGATTACGGTCCATAGCAATCGAACGATACTTTCTTTGCTCATCAGCTGTACCTGAAGCGTATGTACCGAATGGATCATATGGTGTGCCGTTATAATGTGATGATAGGAATTTTTGTACATCTTCAATAGCCAATTTCTTAGCTGGTTTACGAGTCAATGGCATATCTTGATCAGTTGGTTTTTGATCTGTGATTTCTGGATTGAATAGCTTTTGTCCATACCAAGTACGTGGAGTGTTGTAATAAGCATCATCTTCACCTTGAGTACCAAAGATCTCACGGAAATTAAATTTACCAGGATTTGGATTCAAATGATATTTTTCAACAAATTCAACTAAATCTGTAGCAACTAAGAAATTGTCTTTATCATTAGGATCAATTTCTTGAATCAAAGTTTGGTTAGGAACTATAGCATATGTATCTTCTGGCAAACGCATAGCTGCCCAGTGGTGTCCACCAACGATTTCTAATAACCAAACATCATTATTATCATTAAATGCAATACTATTACTTTCACCGGTACCATATTTTTCAATTATAGCTCCGAGTCTTTCGACACCCTCTTTAGCAGTCTTGATATATGGCAAAACTAGTGAAACCATGGCTTCTTCGTCAACACCATCGTGAACTAATGGATCATACCCTAGAACACGTGTATTTGTAGCAGTAGTTTCAGTTGCACTCATACCAACATTAAATTCATTAATACCTGATTCTTCCCATTGACCGTCACTTTGATCGGCTTGTGGTGTACAAGTATAGTGATATGCATTATCTGGTAGAGGTACACTGACACCTGTTACAACTGACTTGAATGTTGCATTCTTTTGATCTTTTGCCTCATGGACGATGTATTTGATTGGATTGATAGGACCATAACCATCTTGATTACGGGCTACAATAGTCGAACCGTCCATTGTTGCTCCCTTTCCTACTAATATTTCTGTACAATCGGAACTCTTCTTCATCATTATTGTTCCGCCTCCCTTACAACACCAGTATAGGATTATATTTTTTTAAGTAAAGGGGGATTGTGAATATTTTCATTAAAAATATAGTCTAAAAAAGGCTTTAAATCAAAGATGAACTAATCAATTAAACTCGGATTGTTTGGTTTTTATCAATTGCTTCTAATCTGGCTGTCAATTGTTCAATTTGTTTCTTCAAACTAGCACCAATATCTGTATCTCCCACTGTTGTACGTTTGACCGACTGTTCAATAACACGCTTAGTCGAGACAACATCGGTCATATCAGCAATAGCTTTTTTGCGAGTCGTAAATGGTTCATGTGTCACTAATTGGAACCCATATGAATTAGATAATAGAGTATATCCACCAATTCCCGTAGTCTTATGATAAGGCTTTGACATACCACCATCGATAACAAAAATTTTACGATTAGCCATGATTGGTGAATGACCCAACTTGACTGGAGTATGACCGTTAATAATATGGCCATTTTCTGGATCTAGTCCAAATTCTTTTAGCAACTCATCAGCAAACCATTCTTCTTTTCTCAAAGAATAATATGGATTCTTAACTTCATGATGTGTTTGCGTATCTTCAACAAAATATCTTTCAAAGGTGGTCATTGCTAACTTACCAAATAATGGTGACATTTTACCTGTCCAAAGATACCAAATAATATCAGATTTCTTGCAATCAACTAAACTAGGTTTTTGAAAACCTTCCTTAAGAACTTTCTCGAAGAAATCAAATAAACTCTTGCCGGCATATGTTTTGCCATCAACGGTCCAACTAAGCATTTTTCCTTCTTCATCAACTGGCACACAACCGTGAAGCAATAAATTACCATTATATTTCAAATACATAGATCCGTTATTCATCATATATGCCATGTGATAACGTAATTTAGGTGCATCGATAAATTGTTGAGATAAATCGATCAAGATTTTCTCTTCTTCATCAGTCAATTTATATGGATCATCCGGATCAACTAGTTGGAAACAACCATCAATAACTGGGTACTTCTTCCCATCAATTTCTACAGTCTTTCTGTCTGGACTCAATTTATCTAATAACATTCTGCCTGACATTTGAAATTCAGGATTACGCTGAATAGCTTGACCTTCAAGTTTAAATTGCATAATTGCAATAGCTTGTTGAACACAATTGTCATAACAAGCATCGTCATCTGGTATTTTGGCGCCGGTATCTGACTTAGGTTTAAATGAATCCAGTGGCTTATAATTTTTTTCAGCAAATTCACGTAAATCACTTAATCCTATTCCATAATTAGTCAATAAACGCAGGTTATTATAACGAGCACTGATTCTAATTAAGTTAGCCATGCAAAGTTTGGATCCAGCTGCACTACCGATCCACAAAATATCATGATTTCCCCATTGAAAATCAAGGCTACCCCAACGTTTCATCAAATGGTCAATAATGTAATCAGGATGTGGTCCACGATCATAAACATCCCCAATAATATGAAGATGATCTACCACTAATCTTTGAATAGTATGACATGTGGAAATAATAAATGAATCAGCCATACCTAATCGAACGATACTATCCATTACTTCATAGTAATATTTATATTTAGCATTATCGTTCGAATCAGCATAAAGAAGCTCCTCGGTTATATAAACAAAATCATCTTTAATAGCTTTTCTGACCTTGGAACGAGTGTATTTGCTTGATGTATAACGAAGCATTTCAATCAATTCATTAAAGGTATCAATATACCATTGAGATAAACTAGCCTCATCTGGCATGCTTTCTTTAGTCTGCTTTAAAATTTCTGAAGGATAATATATTAAAAAGGCCAACTTTTTTTGACTATCAGCTGTAAGTCGACCAGTAAATAATTCGGAAATTTTTTGACGAGTATTTCCAGAACCATTTCTTAAAATATGAGCAAATTCATCATATTCACCGTGAATATCACTTACAAAAGCTTCAGTTCCCTTTGGTAAGTTTAAAATCGCCGAAAGGTTGATAATTTCTGATTTAATTTCATTACTGGTTGTGAATATTTTTTCCATAATCCCTAGTAGACCTCTTTCTAATGTAAAGGTTTTATACGTTGACACTATGCAACAACTTGAACTATACCAAATATTCAATTGTTTTCCAAGTTTCACAATATAAATTGCGTTAAAATATTATTTATGGAGGTATATTTATGAGTTTAAATATTGAATCATGTGTAACTTTGAACAACGGTGTTAAAATGCCCCAATTAGGTATGGGAGTTTGGCAAGTTAACAATACCCAAGCTGCTCAATCAGTTGAATGGGCTTTGAAACATGGATATAAAGCAATCGACACGGCAAAACAATATGGTAACGAAAAAGGTGTCGGTATTGGTCTTAAAAAAGGACTCGCCGATAACAACCTTAAGCGCGAAGATATCTTCTTAACTACTAAAATTTATAATGGTGATCAAGGCTATGAATCAACTTTGGAACAATTTGAAGGTCAATTAAAAAATCTACAAACTGATTATGTAGATCTATTATTGATTCACTGGCCAGTTGATGGAACTTACTTATCAACTTGGAAAGCCCTTGAAGAAATATATCGTCAAGGAAAAGCACGTGCAATTGGGGTCTCAAACTTTAATATCACTAAATTACAAGATATTTTAAAGACCGCTTCAGTTAAACCAGCTGTTAACCAAATGGAATTTCATCCTCTTTGCCAAGAAGAAGACATCAAGAATTTCTGTGATGAACAAAATATTTATCTAGAAGCATGGTCGCCACTAGGAAGTGGCTCCGTTCTAAAAGATACAAGACTACAAAAAATTGCTGATAAATATAATAAATCAGTAGCTCAAGTTATTTTACGTTGGGACTTACAACGTGACATCATTACTATCCCTAAGTCATCTCATGAAGCTAGAATCGAACAAAACGCTGACATATTCGATTTCGAATTAAGCGATGACGATGTAAATGAAATCAATGGCTTTGATCTTGATAAGAGAAGTCTTTGGTATGGAAGCTTTACATGGCATGGTAATCCAGATGGTTATAAAGATTCCGTCGAAGAATGGGACGACTAATTAACAATTCACTGCAAATAAAAAGCTTGGAAGATTTTATCTTTCAAGCTTTTTTAATATTTTTTAATCAAGATATCACCTAAAGACCCTTCTCTAAAATTAATATTTCCAAGTTTCTTATCGATCATCATTCCTGTTAAATGAGCTTCAGAAATTAATTTAGGAAATTCTTTTGTTCCAACAGCTAACCCAGCGATTGCCCAAACTCTAGCGTCAGTTACATTACTATTGATCACTGTAACTTGTTGAATATGACTCTTATTACTTATTAGGGCATGTTTAACATCTTTATCTTGTAAAGTTGAAATGGATGCATTTTGTAAGTAATAAGTTGCCGCTATTTTATCAGAATCAGGTTTTGGGATATTAACTACCCAACGATAATCGCTTCCAGACTTAGTACTTATTTTAATGTTACTGGAATCATTGAACTTAACTGCTACAATGTCACTTTTATTCAATAGTGGTTTGAGATATTTATTGAATCCTTCATCAATTATCCATCCTTTGATAAGTTCTGTTGGATCATATTTACTTCCAAAGTTTGTACTGAAATAGTGATGCGTCATTTGTTCAGCAATGACCGTTTGAGTATAGATATCACTAAAAGCATCTGATTCTATCAAAGGTTTTTGACTACCTGATTGAAACTTAGAGATCAATGAATCCTTTCTTTCAGGAGAGAATTCCTTATCCATCTCAATTAAGTAATTTTCGATATTTTTTGAAGCATTTTTAAAAAGTTCTTTTACAGATTCATTATTATCACTTGTAATTAGTTTGATTGAATATTGATTATTCGTTTCGCCAACCTTACAGCTTAACGAATTATATTTTTCTACCATAGGCAAGCTCCTTTTTATTTGATTGTATACATAAGTATAAAATCTATTTATGAAGTTCCTATGACTTTAAGGTGTCGTTAATAAGAAGTTTATGCTCGACCTAAAATTCCATCTCTAAAAGGAATACCGCCTTGATTACAATCAAACAAAATGCCTGTAAGTTTTGATTTCCAAATAATGCGAGAAAATTTTTCCATACCTACTGACGCTCCGGTAACTGACCAAATATCAGCACCGACTAAATCATTACTAAAAACAGTGACTTGTTGAATACTGTTATCTGGATTATTTTTCTCAGCTACAGAAGTTGAAACTGCACCATTTTTCAAATAGTATCCCGTCATCATTTGAGGATTACCGGGATTTTTGATTCCTATTTTCCAATAAAAATCATCATCTTTTTTTGTAGCCACTCGCATATCCCCACTACCGCCTAGAGAAATACCACTAATTTCCGAATTGCCTAATAAGGGACATAGATCTTTTTCAAAAATTCTTTCAATAGTCCATCCTTTGAGTAGGTTATGTGAATCTTCATCTAATTTATGGCTCAAAAAAGCTCGATTGGTTACTCTTGAAGAAATCTTTACTTGATCAATTACCGACTGAAATGTGTCATAATCCACAGAATCATCGTTATTGTTCTGAAATTCAGATATTAAAGAACTACCTCTAAATGGATAAGGCTCTTCAATAATTTCAGCAATTTCTTTTTCTACTGAATAACAGGTTTGGTGAAAAATATCTTGAGTAACTTCATCATAATTCTTAGTAGCCAATTTTATGATGAATGGAATGCCCATCGCTTCTATAATTCGACTTGGGAAATAATATTTAGTTGCTGTCATAATATTTAACCCGCCTTCATCTTTATTTTCGGCGATTATATAAATAAAATGTGAAGTTTTTGTGATTTATGTTTAAACATATCCTCTTGCTGCTTAAACGTGTGATTAAACACAGCTTCCTCCGTTTAACTACTTTATCTTTTTAAAGAATTCTCGTTTTATTTCTTCTTATTCTTACTGCTGCTTAAACGCGTGATTAAACACAGCTTCCTCCGTTTAACTACAAAAATGGACCGCATTTACTTTGTAAATACGGTCCATTTTTTACGTTATACTCAGAAGCTGGGCGTGTTTAATCACGCTCTTAACTATGAAACTTCTTCTCGCCTTGAGGATTTAACAAAATATTTAACAAAATAGCTGCAAAACTTCCGACAACTAATCCGTTATTCAAAATTGTTTGTAAACTTGATGGCAAGATATGAAGTAATGTTGGTTGAACGGTAACTCCTAATCCCAATCCAATGGCTACGGCCATTATTAATAGATTATTGTTATCCATTCTCACTTTAGTTAGCATTTTGATTCCTTCAGCACCAACGGTACCAAACATTATCAACATTGCTCCACCTAGAACTGATGTCGGGATCAATGTGGCAATGGCACCGACTTTTGGTATCAATCCTAAAATAATTAGAAGAAAAGCGGAGAAATAAACGGGCTTGTTTTTCTTAATTCCTGATAATTGAACAATAGCAACATTTTGAGAAAAAGTTGAATATGGGAAGGTATTGAAGATTCCGCCTAAAATAGCGGCAATACCTTCAGAAGCATATCCATGTTGAAGATCCTTTTCATTTAGATCACGTTTAGTTATTTCGGCTAATGCATAATAAACACCAGTAGATTCGATCATACATGTTAAAGCTGCTAAAATCATGATAATTATTGATGACCATTCAAATTTAGGAGCGGAAAAATAAAATGGTACTGGAAGTTGGAACCAATGTGCGTTGTGTACACTAGCAAATCCCATTGTTCCCATAAATCCGGCCATAACTGAACCGACAACAATTCCAATTAATACAGAAATTTGTTTTATAAAACCTTTTCCTAAAATATTAATCAAAACAATGATCAAAGCAGTTGTAAACCCTAATATTAAATCAGTTGAACCACCAAAACCTTTAGCAGTAGCATCTCCACCACCAATATTTTGAAAGGCAACTGGGATCAAAGTAAAACCGATCAATGTGATCAAAGATCCAGTTACTACTGGAGGGAAGAAACGTTTTAATTTAGCAAAGAACTTTGATATTAATAGAATGAAAATTCCTGATGCAATAATACCGCCATACATATAAGCAATACCATAATGATGTCCAATATTTTGTAACGGCGTTACATACTCAACAGCTGAGCCTAAAACAACTGGCAATCCTATACCTGTGATAGGTGTACGCTTGATTTGAAGTAATGTTGCTACACCACACATAAAAATATCTACAGAAATAAGATAAGTCATCTCCGTAGCAGTAAAGTTTAGAGCCGCACCAATTAAAATCGGTATTAAAATATCCCCAGAATACATTGCCAAAAGATGTTGAAACCCTAATAGAAGATTCTTTAAGAATGAATCTTCAGAATCCTGCATTTTTAAGTCCATATTTTTACTTTTCCTCCTATAAATTACACAAATTATAGCATTTTTTCAGAAAATATATAACATAGCTTCCTTAAATAGGAATCTTTTTCTAAAATGGCTTAGTTCTTTTGTGATAGAATGTTCTATCGTATAACGTAATATTAGAGGAGGAATTATAGTATGAAGAAGAATCATTTGGATGATGCATGTACAACTATTTTAGTTGGTAAAAATGCTAGTTTGGATGGATCAACAATGATTGCCAGAAACGATGATACTTTTCTACCCGTTTCACCACATAACTTTGTCTTAAATCCAGCTGTTAAAGGAGAAAAGAATCGAGTTGTTAAGTCATGGCTTAACAATTTTGAAGCTCCTATCCCTGAAAATGGTTATTCATGGCCTGCTGTTCCAAATGTGGACTATAAGAACGAAGGATATTATGACGAAAGTGGTATCAATGGTAAAAACGTTGCAATGTCTGCCACAGAGAGTACTTACGGTAACGAACGTGCCTTATCAGTTGACCCACTTGTAAAAGATGGTATGGACGAAGATGTTATTGTCAGAATGGTTTTGCCATTTGTTGACTCTGCAGTTGATGCTGTTAAACGTACTGGTGATTTGATCAAAGAATACGGTTCACCAGCCGGAAACTCACTTTTGTTCAGTGATAAAGATGACGTTTGGTATATGGAAATCGTTACTGGTCATCACTGGGTAGCACAAAGAATTCCTGATGACAGTTACGCTGTTGCTGCCAATAGAGTATCAATTCAACAAGTTGACTTTAATGATACTAAACAATTCATGTGGTCAGATGGCATTCAAGAATTTGTCGAAAAGAATCATTTAAATACTGATAAAACTGGCTGGAACTTCCGTCATATTTTTGGTACTGACAATGTTAAAGATCGTCACTATAACACTCCACGTGTTTGGTTCGGTCAAAGATATTTCAATCCAGAAATAAAACAAGATCCTGAAGATGGTGAATTACCTTTCATCATGAAGACAGACCACAAAATCTCTGTTGAAGATATCGAATATGTTTTGGGATCACATTACAACGAAACAAAATTTGATCCATTCAGTCCTGATGCTTCAGATGACGATAAGTATCGTTACCGCCCAATCGGTTTGAACCGTACACAAAATTCACACGTCCTTCAAATCAGAAATGACGTTCCTGAAGAAATTGCTGCTATTATGTGGTTATGTGTTGGTTTCCCTAGCTTCTCACCTTATATTCCTTTCTATACAAATATGAATGATACAGCTAAGAGTTACCAAAATACATCTATGACATTTGATGTCACAAACTCTTACTGGATGTACAAGGGACTTTCAGCTCTAGTTGAATCTCATTACAATAATTTTGTTCAAGATGACACTGACTATATAACTGAACTAAATGAAAAATTCCGCGCAAGTATTATTGAAACTGACAAATTGTCAAAAGATCACTCTGGAGATGATTTAACTCAATTCTTAACTGACAGAAATCAAAAACTTGTCGCTGAAACTGAAGATAAGACTAAGAAACTTTATGGAGAACTATTTACTAAGTCGATCAACATGTCCAAATTGACATTTAATATGGATAAAAATCTTTAAACTCAAAACACACCTTAATTTTTTAAGGCGTGTTTTTTTATTTTTTTTACAATTGAATCTATAATCAGTTTGATTAAAAAAAAATGAACCTTCTCTTCAGTTGCATGTATAATATTGGGTATGAGTTTTTAGGAGGAAATTATGGAAGAAAGTAAGCTGCTTGCCAAGAAAACCCTGAGAAAGGGATTTATTCTTGCTTTCGCTGCATCTATGGTTTGGGGGGTCTCTGGTGCTATTCAACAAATCGTTGCCAAAGATTCTAATATTCCAGCGATGTGGTTCGTTGGTACCAGAACAACAATAGCCGGGGTCATTCTGCTGGTTATCTCATTATTTGTACTACCAAAAAAGGAGTTCTTTTCAATTTTTAAATCGTGGAAAGATACTCTAACTTTGATTGCATTTGCTGTCTTTGGACTATTAGCCAATATGTATACATTTTTCTACGCTATTCAAACTGGTAATTCTTCGACTGCCACGATATTACAATACTTATCGCCACTATTCATCATGGTGGGTGCGGTCTTATTTATGCACAAAAAAGTTCTAAGAATTGATATTATTTCATTTGCATTGGCCTTATTAGGTGTATTCCTATTAATTACTAGAGGAGACTTTGGTCACCTCTCTATCCCTTTTGTATCACTACTTTGGGGAATCGGAAGCGGTATAACGGCTGCGCTTTATATCGTTATACAACAACGCCTTATTGCCAGACATAATGGACTTTTAGTTACTGGTTGGGGTATGTTGGTCGCTGGTTTAGTTTCAAACTGTTTTACACCAATCTGGATTAATCACCCTCATCTGTCAACTAAGAGTATACTAGGTGTAGGTGCTGTTATTCTGCTTAGTAATGTTATTGCATTCTTGTTGATGGTATTCAGTACTAAATACACTACCGCTGCTACAATAAGTATCACCGATGCGGTGCAACCTTTCACTACCTTAGTATTGAGTGTCATGTTTCTTGCTTATAGCGTCAATTTTGTTGAAATTATAGGTTCAATAATTGTTATCTTCGCTATTTACATTCTAAACAGGTACGATACCAACACAAATTAATAAGGAGGTCACACCAAGTTATGAAAATTTTTGCTTATGGAATTCGTGATGATGAAAAACCATCTATGGAGAAGTGGGAGAAAGCAAATCCAGATGTAGAGGTTGGATATACAGATCAATTGTTGACACAGGAGACAGCTAAATTAGCTGATGGTGCCAACGGTGTAGTAACACTTCAAACAACGCCTTACGAGAGAGGTGCACTTGAAGCTTTGAAGGAACAAGGTATCCAATCCATTTCTATTCGCAATGTTGGTGTTGATAATTTTAATTTTAAAGATTTAAATGATTTAGGCTTTAAGTTGACTAATGTACCAGTATATTCACCAAATGCTATTGCTGAACATACTATTCTATTAATGGGTCGCTTGCTTCGTCGCGTCCCAGAAGTAGATACTAAGTTTGATAATGGTGACTTTACTTGGGCTCCAACTATTGGTAAAGAATACCGTGAACAAACAGTCGGTGTTATCGGTACTGGTCATATTGGCCGCGTAGTTATCAAGATTTTGCAAGGATTCGGTGCAAAGGTTATTGCCTATGATGTTTACCACAATCCTGATATTGAAAAACAAGGATTATACGTAGACTCACTTGAAGATATTTACAAGCAATCAGACGTTATAACACTTCATGTCCCATTATTTGACAGCAACAAACATATGATCAATGAGAAAGCTATCGAACAAATGAACGACGGTGTATTCATCGTCAACTGTGCTCGTGGTGAATTGATCGATTCAGAGGCTTTGATCAAAGGGCTTGATGATAAGAAAATTGCCGGTGCCGGACTTGATGTTCTCGATAACGAAAACAGAGTCTTCGGTAAGAAATGGGGTAGCATTGATAACCTTCCAAGTTCAGATATTAAGAATTTGGCTGAACGTAAGAATGTTATCATCACACCACATAACGCCTTCTATACTGAAACAGCCGTTCACAATATGATCAAGATATCATTTGATTCAAATAAGGCTTTGATTGAAGGCAAAACACCAGATACATTAATTGACACAAATAAATAGTATTTAATTTTTGTAGTGCGACGTTAGTCGTGCTACTTTTTTTGTTGCGTTGTCGCTTCCGGATTTGAGTAATTCCACCTGTTGTGCGAACGACTTCAGCCGAGGTCTGAAGTCTCGATTTGAAGCTTTGCTTACGCAAATCTTCGAATCGTCGGTGGAGTAAGAACGCAAGCGTTCAACTCCACTTTCACAACTGGTTCCATTACTCAAATCCTCCAGCTGATATTAATAGAATAAATAAACCCATAAATATATAACAAGATTATTAAATGATTGTATCTGGAAGTGTTAAAAATATTTGAAACTAGATTAGGAAATTATTTACCTAAATGAAAGCATAAAAAAAAGCAGGAAAAGTAAACATTTTCTGCTAGTTAAATAGTTTATTTATTATTTTCAACAACTTCATAAAAAGCTAGTAATTTTTGAATGGCCTCTTTTATGTTTATCATAATTGATAAAATCCTCCGGCGATAGTATAATGCATTTGTACAAAAAAGCAGGAGTTATGCGAGAACTCCTGCAACGCAAGTCTAGTACGGTATTTGGTGAAGCTAACCTTTTAGGTTAGCTTTTTTTATTGCCATGTAGGCTTTTGCTAATAATAAAATGACCTTAGCAATGTTAACCGCCGACATGGACAACATATATATCGTTACAACTAACGACATACGCCGAATACCTTTCTAGAGTAGTATGCATAACTACCACCTCGATTTTTTGAAATTAAACTGAGGGGTGTAGTACCGCACACGCTTGCTAAGCCAGTTTGATAGGGAGCGACCTTACCTCTTTGCTATAAATATAGTATATTCTATATTAATTTTATTCGCCTTTAAACTACTTGGCAATTTAGCAAACAAAAACTATCAACAATCCTCTGATTAGATGCTGATATTTTGTTACTTTTTTTATTTCCTAAATTACTATAAAAGCCGGAGTTCAAGAGGATGTGTGGTCAGCAGTTACAGTGGTGTTGGTTGCTTGCAACCTTACACCACTGACGTATTCCAAGATTTGCGGAGCAAAGCTTGAAATCGAGGTTCAAGACCAAGGCTTGAACCGTTCCAACAGCAGACCACACGTCCTCTTGACCGGAGGCGAAATCCCCTCTTCCATTTTTCAAAATTTGAGTTACACTAATAAACATTAACATTTAATTAGAAAAACATTAGATTTCTAATTAATTTTAAAGAAAGAGGGATTTTTATGAAGATATACGTTTTTGGTCTCCGAGAAGACGAAATTGAACCTTTAAACCAATGGAAAGCCGCTAATACAGATGTCGATGTTGAATATACTGCTGATATTTTGACTGAAGACACGGCTAATTTGGCTAAAGGTGCAGATGGGGTTGTTGCGTTACAAACACAACCCTATAGTAGAAAAGCTCTTGAGATCATCCATGACCTTGGCATCAGCAAATTCTCAGTTAGAAACGTCGGATTAGACGGATTTAACTTTAAGGATTTAAATGACTTTGGTTTTACTTTAACGTATGTCCCTGTCTATTCCCCCAACGCTATCGCCGAGCATGCATCATTTTTAGTTGGTCGCCTGCTTCGCCGTGTTCCAGAATTTGATAAGAAATTCCAAAGTGGAAACTTCAAATGGTTCCCTACTATTGGTACAGAAATAAGTGGTAAGACCGTTGGTGTTATTGGAACTGGACACATTGGTAGTGTCTTCGCTCGCATTATGAAGTTCGGTTACGGAGCTAATGTTATTGCTTATGATATCGACCCTAACCCTGCTCTAGAAAATCTAGGTATTTATGTGGACACACTTGATGAGTTACTGGAAAAATCTGATATTATTTCAATTCATACTCCACTTGCACCGAAGGATCATCATATGTTGGACGCTAATGCTATAGCCAAAATGAAAAACGGAGTATACTTGATAAACTGCGCTCGTGGTGGATTATTGGATAATCAAGCCTTGATCGATGGCCTCGATAGTGGAAAAATTGCTGGAGCTGGATTAGATGTTTTGGAAAATGAAAATGGCATCTTCCAAAATGAATTTGATAGTATCGAAGCTGTTGACGATGAGGTTTTCCAAAATCTCGCTCATCGTGACAATGTGATTATCACGCCACATACAGCTTTTTATACTGAACGTGCCGTTCACAATATGATTTTTGATTCTATGAACGACAATAAGGCAATGATTTCTGGTAAAAAAGCAAAGAATATTGTTGATACTCATAAATAATCTTGACAAGTAATTTAGCAAGGTGTAACTTATTCACCAATCAATTAAAACTTATTTAATTTTATTAGACGTTGAAGAGAAGAGTAGATCAATTAGTAGTTTGCATAATGACCGCTGGATAGTGAAAAGGCGGAACGAAAACTTGATTGAAGATGAGCTTGGAGTCTTATCTAGGTGAAAGCCAAAGGTACGCAAGGATGCGATATCATCCCGGACATGTTAGTGTCGTTGAGGTATTTTGTGTAAGCAAGATATGAATTAGGGTGGTATCACGGGTGATCGTCCCTACATTACAGATAAATTCTGTATATGTAGGGGCGATTTTTTTATTGAATAAATTTTAAAAATAATAATTTTTGGAGGATTTTAAATATGACTATTACAAAACAAAAGATTGGATTTCAACATGTAGGAAGTTTCTTAAGACCAGCTGTACTAAAACAGGCTAGAAAAGATTTTACTGATAAAAAAATTAACAAAGAAGACTTAACTATTGTGGAAGATGAAGCCATCAGAGATTTGGTAAATAAAGAAATAAATGCTGGCCTAGACTATGTAACTGACGGTGAATTTAGACGTTCTTACTGGCATCTTGATTTCTTCTGGGGATTCGAAGGTATCGACCATATTCATTATGGGGAAGGATATAATTTTGCTCACGAAGAAACTCGCGATGATACAGCCATTCTTTCAGTAAAAATCAAGTTCAATAAAGATACACACCCTTTTATCAAACACTTTAAGTTTCTAAAATCTTTAACAGACGGAACAACAGCTAAACCAAAGCAGACTATTCCCGCCCCTGCTCAACTTTATATCGAATTAATTCGTGGCACTAATGCCGATAAAATCAAAGAATTCTACGACACTGATGAAGATCTCTTTGAAGATATTAAAAAAGCTTATCATGATGCAATTATCGCTCTCTATGATGAAGGTGCACGTGTTATACAACTAGATGATTGTTCATGGGGATTATTCTTAGATGATAAATTCTTATCCACTCCTGACGGCAAGGCTTATGCCGAATCTGGAATTCAAGACATTCTTTTACAACTAAACAATGGCGCAATTAAAGATCTACCTGAAGGTCTGACAATAAATACTCACGTTTGTCGCGGAAATTATCATTCTGATTTTGCCTTTGCTGGTGGTTATGGACCAGTTGCTGATACTTTATTTGCCCATGAAAATGTCTCAACTTATTTTCTTGAATACGATTCCTCCAGAGCCGGTAATTTTGAACCATTAGCCAAAGTTTCCGGAGATAAAAATGTTGTTTTAGGATTGATCACTTCTAAAGATGGAAAATTAGAGGACCGTCAAGTTATCATCAATCGTATTAAAGAAGCAAGCCAATATTTACCATTAGATAGACTTTGGTTATCCACTCAATGTGGGTTTGCTTCTACCGAAGAAGGTAATACTCTTTCAGAAAATCAAGAATGGGATAAGTTGAAATTAGTTAAGTCAATTATTGATGAAGTATGGGGTTAATATAATTGAAAACGTTTTCAATTAGTGTTATAAAGAAGTTGTAGAAAAGGTTTATAAAAAGTTGGAGGTGTTATTATGTGGAACTTAATTGCACGCATATTCAACGGAATTGTAGACTATACCATCAACTTCGACTGGTGGGGATTCAAGTAGAACTTACAAATCCGTAAGAGTATTGTAAGTAGAACAAATGTCTAAATAACAACAAAAACTTTAGTATATTCTCAGGAGGTAAGATAAATGAGAAATTTACTAAAGTTTTTATTTATATCAGTTATTGTTGCCGGAGGTTTGTATTTAGCAGTTTGTATTCATGCTAAAGATAGTACTGATCAATTCTCCCAAGCAATCAATCAATACAATTTTCTAGTTAAACGTGAATCACGTTACGTTAAAATCGATAATTCTGATGCTAAAGATAAGGATGGTTATGGTAACTATACTTACAATTTAATCAGTTATGATGAAAACGGAAACCCGCACAAAATAGAGTTTATGGGGATGGGAAAGCTGAAACAAAACCATTACTTAAAATTAGACACTAAAGGTAGTTACGTTTATACATATAAAGAAGTATTCAAGAAAAATATGCCAAGCGATGTCTATACAAAGTTAAACACCCAATAAAAGCCGAATAATAATCGGCTTTTTTTATTTGTATCTGTATACTCCAATACCTTGTAAAGAGCGATACAATATAGTGGAAAATATAGAAAGGTAGATTATCTTGGAAAATAATATCTATTTGAACAGACTCAAAAAATTACATATAGATTATCGAGTTATCACGCATAAGCCAGTTTTTCACATGGATGATCTGCCTGAAATAAAGAAAAAGTGCACCTTAGTCAAAAATTTATTTGTCTTTGATAAAAAACACGAAAAATATTATTTGATATTACAAACAGCAGATGACCGACTAGATTTTAAAAAATTAGCGAAACAATTAAATACCAGCAAAAGTAGCTTAAATTTTGCGGACACTAAAGTTTTAAAAACATTTTCCGGAATGGTCAGCCCATTGATATTGGAAGCAGACATGCCTTTAAGAATATTGGCCAATCCTAATTTAGTAGGCAAAAACGATTTAGGATTCCATGCTGGCACTAATACAGAAACAATAATTATGTCTTATCATGCCCTGTTAAACTTTTTAAACTCGTTGAATTATATGATTGAAGTTTTAGAGTGTAATGATACACGTTCAGCTTTCGAGCATTAAGGCAAACGCCCCTATCAATCCGATTTTGGATTGATAGGGGCGTTTGTTTTAAGCGGAAAAAGCTGTGTATCGTTGCACGTTTACGCTGCATATTTATACAGCCCACAACTTCTTACTTATATTCACTTACTTCACTAGCTTTAACAAATCCTTCAGTTGAAACACGATAGTACTTCTCGCCATTTATCGTTGTATATCGATCAGTTTTCCATTCAGTAGATTTTTCTAAAGCTCGATCAGATAAATCACCATTTGGCCTTATAATTCTTGAGCGGTTGTCAGCATGAACTCGAATCTTAGAAATATTATCAGTATATACATAGACGTCACTAGCCTTTACCCAGGCATCCGTAGATACTCTATAATACTTTGTTCCATCAAGTATCATTTGTTTATCATTTTTCCAATCAGAATTTTTAGCCAGTTGAATATTTGGAATTAAGACTCCATTACTGTTATAAAGTTTTGTTTCCTTATCGCCAAAGGTTGCTGACTTCTGGTTGATGTCAGTTATTTCTTTAGAAACAGTTGAACCACCATTATTATGGCTTTCTGACTGTTCATATTTGTCAAAGTAAATTTCAAAAGCATCGAAAGTTTGACCTGATGCCCCTTCTAAAATAGCAGAATCTACCTGTTCATTTACAAAATCTATAGTTCCATTAAAGATACTCTTAAAATCAGATCCATCTATATTAAATCCACTTATAACAGTCGATAAAGAAAAACCATCACCCTCAGTAGCAGGATTACCTGAAGCAATTCTCTGTATGAATGCCTTAGATTTATCCAAGTCCAGGCTATCATTACTTGCCAATTTATCTAGTATTGATTGATCAACTTGAGCAGATGAACTGGTCAAACCATAAGGAATATCGACACTAAATGATTCACTGGGATGACCATCCCCATATTCAACATCTATTTTTACTTTATATGGAGCTAACTTTTTCAAAACTATATTAAACTCCTGATCATTATTATCGGCAATTGACATTAAATCAGGTTGAGATTCGGAATTTTTAGGATCTGAATATCCTAATATTTTTGTTGTATTGATGGGATTGCCAATAATACCACTTTCATTTTTAGTCTCAATTAAGTTTCCGTCTTGATCTATATAATTGACCTTATATTGAGATTTATCCTTTTCCACCAACGTCCAAGTTGTTTTCCCAACATTAGCGTTATTAGAGTAATAAGTTTCTAAACTCGGAACAATATCACCCGATAAATTGCTAGACCAACCTTTATATCTATCCGTGTTATACTCGTCAATTTTACTATTTGTAATATTAGGATCAGCTGGTAATGTTATCGATTTTCTACGAATATCTTGCACATTATTACTTGTTTGAAACATAAAACTAGTCTTTGTGTCGCTACTAAGATTCATAGATGAAACATCTAAGTCTTCCAAATTGATGTCACCATCAAACATCAACGAAGTGTCTGTAATTTTTCCAGTAAAAGAATTTTGAAGTGACACATCTGCTAAGTCTGAGCAGGATGCTAAAAATTGAGGAAGTTTAACACCATCCTTACTAAAGTTAGTCCCATCAAATTTAGCACTCTTTAAAGATTTACAATTATAAAACATACTTGATGCATCAGATAATTTTGGAGCATTGATGTTGGTCATATCAACAGATTTCAGCCCGGTCTGATAAAACATACTCAAACTACTAGTAACATTTTCCCAATTAAACATATGCATATCTATACTCTCTAAGGAAGAGTCATTCGAAAACATATTTTGAAAATCTTCCGTTTTTGAAGTATCAAACTTAGCACCTAAAGCCACAGTCACAGATTTCAAATTTTCCAAACTATCAAATAGCGATGCTAAGCTGTTTCCAGTAATAATATTACCCTCAAATATAACTGATGTTATTTTGTTTCCTGCATTAATATTTGATCCATCATCAGATTTTAAACTACTCCAAAATTTAGCAACAGATTCGTCATTCCATGTACCAGATTGGATACGTAGAACCCCGTTAGAATCAATCGTCCAATCACTACCATTCTCACCACCGATTTTTCCATAATCATTACTTGTAGCAATATAATTCGTGGATATATCAGTATTAGCTGTATCTACTTGTGGTGTAACATCTGCCTTTACAATATCTTGATCAATTCCAACTATTCCACCAATCACAAGAAATGGAGTAGCTAATAATATTTTATTTATCTTATGCCTCGCCCTACTTTTTTCCATCTTTATTCTCCCTGAAGTATATTTGTATAAGTACAATTATACTTAATGAAAACAAAAAAAGCCCCCAAGTTCAGTAAACTTGGGGACCCATTTAATTAATTATTTAGCGTCCTTTTCAGCACGGCTCTTCAAAAATTCTTTAACTTCTTGTGTTTTGTTTACGCGTTCAGCACCATTCTTAGCGTTAACGGGACGGCGGTGACCAGTATAACCTTTATGTGTATTTTGTGACATCTAGAATCCCTCCTCCCTCATTTGTATATTTCTAATTCAACCATACCATTATAATGGACATGGACTCTTAATTCAAGAGCTACTTTTTAATAGTATATCATACAAAAAGAAGCTGTGAATGCCACAGCCTCTTTTGCATTTTGAACTTTTATAGCCCAAACGTGTAACAAAACGCCTTTTGTCACACTCTCTCAATTGTTTTCAATAATTGATTTAGGCTTTTTTAGCATGAACTCGGAAAGCCAATAGAAAACCAAGAAGAGCTAATACTAAAGTAAAGGCAAATCCATAATGTGCACCTTGTGTAAAAGCTAGTGACATTGAATGTCCACCATTAGCTAAGTAATTGGATTGTCCTGTACTCAATAAGATCGTAGCAATACCAGTAGCAACCGCACCAATAACCTGTTGGAACGTGTTAATAATGGCTGAACCATCAGCTGATTGATATTCATCAAGTGAATTCAATCCATATGTTTGTGATGGTGACATTGCTAGTGGAACACCGATCATTAAGACAATATGGGCAAAAATAATGTAACCCAATGAACTATTTTCATTACTAAAAAGAAACATTACTGCACCAATAGCTGAAATCAAAAATCCTAAACGTGACATCAATTTAGCACCGATACTATCATAGGCACGGCCAGCTAGGAATGAAACTAAAGCATTAACAATACCACCAGGAAGCATAACCATACCAGTTAAGGCAACAGCTATACCTAATCCATTTTGTAAATACATTGGCAAAATGTACATGGCTGATAATGTAATACCAAAGTTTAACATAACTAAAACAGAGCCAGTAACGAATTCAGGCTTACTCAATACTGAGAAGTCTAGAGTTGGAGTTTTAGCATGTAATTGTTGTCTGATATATACAACTAAAAAAATCAAACCAATAACCAATGAAATCAAGGCTACAGGAATGCTCTTAGTCAAGAAACTAATACCAAAAACAATCAATCCAAAACTAATAGTAGAAAGAATAATAGCCAACCAGTCTACTTTAGGCTTTGTAACCTCGAAGACATTAACTAAATTCTTTTCCATAAATGCTAAACCGATAACTAAGAAAATAATGAATGACCAGAAAATAAATCTCCATGACAATACACCTAAAATAATACCGGAAAGTGTAGGTCCAATAGCCGGTGCAAACATGATAACTAACGCTGCTACACCAAGAGCAGCACCCAATTTATTAGGTGGGAAAATTCTCATAGCAATTGAGAACATCAGTGGCAAGATGATACCAGTAGCAATACCTTGAATCATTCTACCTACTAATAAAATAGGGAAATTCATAGCAACCGCGGCAATAATTGAACCAATAATAAAGTCGATCAATCCAAATCTAACTAATCCTCTAGTTGAAAAATGCTTTGTTAATAAACTTGATAGCGGTAAGACAATGGCAATGACCAACATGTACCCTGTAACCAACCATTGAACCGTACCAGTTTCGATAGAAAAAGCTTTCATGATAGATGGTAAAGCAATATTTAGTGAAGTTTCACTGAACATACCAACAAATCCACCAATTAGAACACCCATTAAAGCAAGGTATGGATGTTTCACTTGTTCACTCATAGTTTGAGTTTTACTCATAAAATACCTCCAAATTTGTTGCAACAGTTGATTAATATACCAGAAAAAAATTGTTTTCGTAAGTTTTTTCTGAAAATAGTTTTGTTTTGGAGGGGGGAAATAATCAAAGATACTTTAATACCTTTTATATTTAAAATCTTATACTAATCTTTATTTGATACAAATGTTGACCAGTATTCTTCTATATCTTTATTTAACTGAGCCTTTTTTCCATTTTTTTCTTCAACTCTATCTGGAAATTCAGATTCTTCAAATAATGGTATTTTATTTCCAAAATTTAATTCTCTACCTTTATTTATATGATTTATTAAAAAATTTAAAATCCGAATTATCTTATTATAATTTTCACCTTTGTATATATCAGTATCTTTATTTATCTGAAATAAAAATTTATCGTTGTTATTTAGATAACGGGGGACATTGTTATAATTATCGCAAATTACAAATATATCATCCTCTGTTCTAGTGGCCCAAGCTGCACCGCCTTCGAACATACAATATTCAGATTTTTGAAACTCTGATGTCGTATAAAAAAACACCTCAGTATTGGTATTAATTATATTATTTTTAGATACCTTTTCTAGAACCTCATTTTCGTTCATCTGTGATCTATCTTCTCTACTTGTGTAAAACATCTCACTTTCATTCACTCCAATTGATTTCAATAAATAATAGAAAAAATCCATAATATTTTTATTTTTTCTTGAATGTGAAAAGAAAATCATATGGTCCTTCTTTAAAACTTCTCCACGAACATTTTGCAATATTGTCTTTTTCATATTATTCAAATTACTTTCGTCTAAATGACCTTCATCAATAGACTTTTTAAATGTTTTATCTAAAACATTTGAAAGTTCTGTTTTAGCACTACTGTTAGATGTTTCATCTAATTTATCTCCACTTGATTTCATTAGATTTTTAACTTTAAGTCTAGAACTAATTAAATTAGAAATTTCTCTTTTTAAAATTCGAGCTAAAGATATAACTCTGTCATCATTTTCGTCCATATTTTGCCGACTAGTCGTGGCTATATCAGGGAAATCATCATCATCTAAAATATTGTAACTAATTTCCCCCTCAATGAAGTTTGCATAAATCTGATTATTATTTATAACTGGTAGGAAATCATCTATTGCTAACTTGTTTCTTACATATACTCTCAGTTTTAGCGGATTGTATAATTTATTTTTTTTGAAATTATCATCATTCTTTTTTGCCACTTCTGAATTAATACTTGAATGAATACCCATCCATCCTTTAATTTCACCTTCCTTATCCACTCCACTATCTGTTAAAAAATGTAATTCATCCTTTGCATCTGATCCAATATTCTCCTGCACTATATCAGTGATACCTGTATATTCTTTATTCTTATATTTCTTATATGGCAAATTAAACGAATTACCTTAGTACGAACTATTTATTCTATTAAAGGTATCTTCATCAAAACACAGTATTTTTACCATATTTTTAAAAGGAGTGACTTTCTTTATTTCTTTAAAATCTGAGTTTATATCTTCATCACTTGACACGATTTTTAATTTTATATTTTGATTTAACAAATTGTTAATAGAATAAAAATCAGACAATACATTATTTAAAGAGTCCACAGAAATTTTAGCATAGCCTCTCAAATCAACTTCACGCATACTTATCATTGTTCCGCTATCATATTTCAAAAATTTATCATTACAAAATTTGGGGTTGTTTATAAAAGACATTTCAGGTTCTTCATTATCAACAATATCTTTGCTTTTAGGAAAATTCATTTGATAAGTAAGTAATTGATCATTTTTACGTTTGGAAGAAACATAGTAATTTCTACTAAGGTAAAGTGCAGCTAATTTCCCAATACCTTTTCGTCCCATAACATTATCCGTGTCATCCTGATCAAGTCTCCTATTTCTTCCAATCTTTACATAATTTGTGTTTAATTCACTATACGACATTCCAACTCCATCATCAAAAACTTCAATAGTGGCGTTTTTTTATCTCTCATATCTATATAAAGATTAACCGTACTTGCTCTAGCATCTAATCCATTAGCGACAAGCTCTGATAGTGCAGCCCATGCATTTGAATATAAATTTTTACCCAATAAAATTAAATCCGAGTATGAAAAAGAAAACTTAATTTTATTTCCTATACTATTTTTTTTACCCATTTGAAACCCCTTATTAAAGATTATTTTTAAAGAAATCAAAGATACTATCTGCAAGATGAATACTCAAAACAGGGGGAACAGCATTTCCTATTTGAGAATTAATCTTATTTTTTGGCCCCACAAATGAAAAATCATCCGGAAATGATTGGATTCTTGCACCTTCTCTGGATGTTAAGGCCCTATCTTGCTTTGGATGTATACATCTTAATGAAGAAGGTGTAGACAAATTATTTGTTATCGTAGTAGACGGCTTATTCCACCAAAGCCTTCCATAAGTATTATTATATCCGGAACTTAAATATAATTCTTTAGGTAATTTCTTTTCCAATACAAGTTTATTAATATATGGCTTACTTTCACCCTCTGGAACTGCTGCAATTATTTTTTTCATTCTTTCTCCATAGACACCACTTATATGATCCTTTAGAATTTTTTGATTTCCTCTCATTAAATATTGATATCTTGATTTAGGTTTCATATGATAAGCATTTGTTCCTGATCCGCTAACTAAATATGGCAAGTCACTTATAGCATCAGAAACTGTGATATGTTTGGAATTAACAGGTGATGGAAATTTCCACTCCCTATTCAATTTCAAATCTTTTCTCACTCCTACCAAAAATACCCTCTTTCTACTCTGTGGAACTCCAAAATCTTCTGCATTTAGCACCGATTCATACACTTTATATCCAAAATTCTCGCCAAACTCTTCTAGATTCTCAAAGCTACTTTTAACATCATCAATAACTGGATTTCCTAAATCATTATGCATAGTTAATAAACCTAGAACATTTTCAAATATAAACATTTTGGGTTTCAAAATAGATAACATTCGTCTGTATTCTCTATACATTTTAGCTCTATTGTCATACTGTCTTTTACCGACAGTACTAAAAGATTGGCACGGGGGACCTCCAATAACTAAATCTACATTATTTACATTAATATTCAATTTATCTAAATAACTACGATCAACTTCACTAATATCAGTATTTAACATTGTTATATTAGAAAAGTTTTTTTTAAAAGCCACTGCCGCTGATTTATCCCATTCATTCGCAAATAATACATCAAATCTGTCATCATCTACAAACCTATTTCTATATATCTTTTTTTGAAATCCAAATGTTAGTCCACCAACACCTGAAAACAAATCTACTACTCTTATCATTGTTTATGTTCTCCCAACCAGAAGTTAAAAAATTATTTAATATATTATCCATTTAGTATGTAATATTACCTAATTGATTTAATCAATTCCTTTTGAAGTTTCTCATCAACAGCATACAAATACAAACCATTAACACCACGAGTAAGCAAAACATTCAATTCATTTCTCAATAATTCTTGTGCAACATTGACCTTAGTTCCATCCTCTAAAGTACGATTACGAATAGCGTTATTATTTTTACTATCCTTCGGACAAAATACAACTTTACCATCTCTAAATTTAACAGCTGGGCCAATAATTACACCTGCATAATTTAAATCAAACCCTTGAATCGTATAAGTTGAACCAACTTCATTAATAGTTTGTGGTTGTTCTGCCCAAGGTAAGTGTTTAACTTTCTTATCAGAAACTGGTAACTGTAAATTCCAAGGTAATTTCCAATCACCAATTCTAACATTCCAATATTTCTCTCCTTCAGGACTACCTTTTTGTTTATATGACCAATCAAATGTAGACAGCACTCTAGAAAGCCCATGTCCATATTCTTTATTCCGATTTTTATTTATAATCTTTTCATGAAGTTCTTTTGGAGAATTCATAATTTTAATATCATAATTAACATCTCTAGGTAAAGGTTGCAATATACCGTTATATACAAAGTCATTTATCCAATCTGTTGTTTCTTTGCTAGCCTTCATTCTTAACTGATGTGTCAATTCAACATAATTATCATCTTTTTTTGCTTGATCCTCTAAATCTAGAATTTTTTTATTTTCCCAGTACTCTTCTGTTTTTAGAATTTGTTTCCTATCAAAAACAACAACTATTGTTTTTGCAAACTTTCTTAAATCCTCTAATTGATTCTTGCCTCTATAACTTTGTTTACCTTGAGTCCATAAAAGATGTGCCTCATCAACAACAACGGTATCTGCTTTCTCTTCTGGATGCTTTTCATGCTCCAAAATAAAATGTGTTGGTTTACTAATCATGTCATCATCAGAACTCTTCATCCACTGCAATTTAATTCCTAACTGACGATAAACTTTAAGTTGTTCATCATGATTTACCAGCAAGTAATCCTTAGGTTCATTCACACCTTTTCCAGCAATAATTGTATGAAATAAATGACTTAATAATACCGTTTTTCCAGTCCCTGCTGTTCCTTCAATAAAAATTATTTGTCCAAAATTTTTATTTGATCCAGCTTTAAGAATTTTCTCAAAAATAATTGCCATAGCTTTCTCTTGTTCATCAGTTAATCTATGAAATGGCGAAATTTTATACAGTGCAGTATCAATAGCGTTAGAAGAATCTACAGGAAATAAATATGTATATTTATCATGCAAATCATCCCAAATATCTCTAAATAATTTCATCATTAGAATAGAAGTGAAATATCTATTTTGAGCATTAAACTTTTGATTCAAAGTGTACTTAACACTTTCCATCCCATTAAGAGACATGATGAACTGATTTTCAATATCCAAAGTCAACGACTTATTAAAAAAAGGATGACCTATCACTAACATCTCTGATTTCTTATTTCTTGATAGATATCTCCATTTATCTTCATCACTATTTAAATGTTCTTTAGTCCTACGAGTAATATCATCTGTTTCTCCAACATATGTCGTATATTTACCACTACTATCCTTTTGATAAATAATATAAACAGTCGGATACTTTGACAATAAAATTTGATCTTTTTTTGTATCACTAATTAGTTCAGAACTGAAACTTTCCAAACCATCTTTACTATAATTTATTTTTTTTATAATTGGCTCGTTATTAATGGCATCCAAAATTTGTCACCTATTTCTTAGAAAAATTCCAACTTCTATGCTGATTAATTTGATTTTTTTTAAGCACTAATTCGTTAGGATCAATGTCTAGTTTATTGCACATATAGTATGCATATGTTAAAACATCTGCTAGTTCCATTTTTAGATTTTCTTTATCTTCATTTGAAAGATCCTCATCTTTAGATTTCCAAAGAAATATTTTCTCAACTTCTGAACTTTCAATTCCTAAAGCTCGAGAAAGATTAATTAAACTGTGATATTCATTCCAATTTTTTGAATCTCTAAATTTGACAAGCTTATTAATTGTTTCTTCATATGAACAACTCATACAATAACCTCCATAAAACATATCAGTTTGATTATATCAAAAAAAACGACCCTCAAAAGAGAGTCGCCCAAAAACACCTATCTCAAAAATAACTTCTTAACTTCATAAATGGCCATATCTTCACTGGTATAAGATTTAAATACTGCAGCACTTTTTATTGCGCTTCATTTTTTACCTATTTCCAAAAAGAAACAGCATCAGTCGCATATTTTACTTGAAGATCTTTAACTTCATCTTCAGTTATATTCGCACGTTTTGCCATCATTCTCGTATAATCAAATTTTGAACGATTCAATATAGAAACTTTATTGGCTTTAGCCTGTTTAATACCGGCATATTCACTCTTAGTTAACAGTAATTTATTACCAATCAGATTAGGATCACTAATATTTTCATTTAAATTAATAACTTTAACATTATTAATATCAATCTTTTCAATCTCATCTGAGTAGAAGGTGTCAGCTAAAATGTGCTTACTTGCTTTCTCAGTTTTAACTTGTGCTTGACCAAAATCAACTCCAAATTTATCGTCAGAAACCATGTCTTCAGCAATTGCTTGGTTAACTTCATCTACCGATTCATATTGATGATTGTTTACCCCTATAGCTATTTTCGAGAATGTCTTCTCGTATTTATTGGCAACTAAGCCACCTATTGTAAAGTTTCTGACAACAAAAGAATTAACTTTATGCACGACCGTTAAAATTTCACTTTCAGAATATCCATTTTCTACTAATGCCAAAATTATTGGATAGTACGTTTTAACACCTAAATCTGACAATGTTATTAGTTCTTTATTCAATACTTCATTGGAGAAATATTCTGTATTTTTAGGATCAGAAATAGCACCATAAACAGGGGCCAAATGATTCAAACTTTGAATAAGATTTTTAGCATCCGAACTACTTTGAACTTTTGAATAAATTCCTTTATACAATAATTTTTCTGTCACAAAGTTATTTTTGGAATTCCAATATGATCTCACAAACTTAGTAACATTTTTAGCTCCACCATTTAACGAGTCAACCATTGAATCCCAATATTCTTTAACATAATCAATATCATTGCCTGAAATTCTTAACAAATGATTTTTCAAAAGATCACTAGCACTCAATTCAGTTCCACGATCGTTCAATGTCTCGAAGATAACGAATGCATCTGAACGGCTTGTTGTTGATAAGGTAATTACGTAAAATTTTTCTAAAAAGCTTGTTAGAATATCGTACAGTACGGCTACTTTATCATTTGGCTGTTGTTTTTTTGAAACTTTATTCTCAATCATTCTGTAGATTGTTTGATACGTATTAAATACATTTTTTTCGGACGAACGCTTAGCAGATAAGTTCTTATCAAAGGGACCTTTACTCATAATATTACGTTCGAAATAATCATTTAAATCTTTACTTTGACCAAAACGATAATTTTCTTTTTGTCCAAAGTAATTATCTTGAAGGTCACTGGCTCTGACTTCGGCAATTGCGTTAGAATGATCTTTATTCAATTTCAAAAACATATCTCTAACAACAGATAAGAAAATAAAACTAGTTGTTATACGTTGTTGACCGTCAATAACATATTTCTTTTTATCTTCAACATCACTATTTAACACGATTAGACCAAAGAAATGTGAATCTTGTTTTTCCTCAATAACTTCAGACAAATCATTTATCATCTCTTCAACTTGATCCGTCTGCCAATCATATCCACGTTGATAAAGTGGAACTTGTAGATCTCCAAATTCTTTGAAAAAAGCTCCCATTTTAAATCTTTGTGTATTCACTTCTCCGGCCATTGTTCGCCCAATCTCCCTTTCAATCCTAAAAATTATTTTTCATCTCAAAACTTATCAGGCATTTCACAAAGAAACACCTACTTATCGTAAAAATTTCAAATTCTCTATTGATTTATTTCATTTTTGAATCTATAGACGTGCATATTTGATTATATCAAAAAAAGATCCTCAAAAGAGGATCGTCCAAAAACACTTGTATCTTGAATATTTGTTCCGTCAATATTTGGAGCCATCTCTACTTTTGTATCATTGGCCAAAACGTCACTACTATTAATGAAAGCTTTTAATTTTTTCTCAAGTTTGGTTATTTTTTCATGAGATAGCAAAAACAAAAAATAACCTAGCCGGAAGGAACAAGAAAATTGGGCCGCTGTAAAGGTGATGTTAGGTCGGTGGATTTCCGGCCTTACAGCACAGGACGACTTTTGAACTTCGCGCATTTTGCGAAGCTCAAAATCGAGACCCGAGACCGAGGCTCGGGTCGGTCCCATAGCGGACTAATTTTCTTGTTCCTGGAGGCGACATAGTACTATTTCAAAAACATACTTATTCCAACCAAACTTGAGAAAGAACCGATTTTTCTCAAGATCACACTTTTTTTCACTTAATAACTAGTCCCTTTTCTCAATCCTTCCAGCAAACTAGGAACTCCATGCATAATATACGGAACTAAAACCGCTACCAACAATATTATTCCAAAAACGACAGCCTTTTTATTCAAACTTTTGTTAAAAATATCCCATTTAATATTAGATACAAAACACAGAAAGCTAATAAATCCTATATCAGGCAACCAATCATCAACACTAGCAATTGATATTCCATTACTATAGATAACAATCAAACCAACTAATACAGCAAGTGATCCAATTATAAAAATAGTTTCCGTCTTACTTAACCTTATTTTATCGTCTTCAAACTTATTCATGAGCTCTTCATCCCCTCGAATCAATTCATCTAAAGAGACATTGAATAAATCACTAATTGCAAGCACATTACTAAAACTAGGCAAGGTGGCACCATTTTCCCATTTTGAAATAGATTGTCGAGAAATATGTAATTTATCTGCCAACTCGTTTTGTGACATGTCATGTAGTTTTCGTTGCTTTTGTAATTGATCGCCAATTCTCATAATTGCGTCCCCCTTGATTGATACTAATTTTACTTGTAAGGCCAAACATTTTAGAGAACCTGACGGTTGCTTTTATAATGTAAAGCATTTAATAACCATTATGCCATCGTTACATCTATTTTTTAAATGATAAATTCATTCCATAAAAAAAGGAGCCATGATATGAGTCACAACTCCTTTTTACAAACTTTATAGACTAAACTTGTGACAAAAGACTGCAACCTCCACATAGCTACGAAACACGAATGATTGATAATACCCAATCATCCGTATTTCTAGGCTATGCTCCGGTGGCAAACCGTCTTTTGTCCCACTCTCTACTAATACCAAGCAGGTTTATCACCATCAGTATTAGGTTTATTAACACCTAATGATTCTCTTACATGCTTATCAGGTGCTTGTGTTATATCAACAACTAATTGGGCAATTGATTTTCTTGATACTTCTGTACCCTTAAATGTCTCACCCTTTTGAGTAAGCTCAAAATCAACTTCATCCTTATTAGTCAACCAAGCTGGGCGAATAATAGTGTAATCAAGGTCTGAATCTTCAAGTACCTTGGCTGCTGCTGCATATGTTGTAATGTAATTTCCTAATGTACTATTATTCCACTCACCAAACTTACCAGGAACTTCATCATAAATACCTAATGTAGAGATCCAGATTAAACGCTTCTTGCCAGCTGCGTGCATTGCTTCAACAACTGCCTTGGCTTGATCCTCAATATTACCACCGGCCAAGTTAGCGTAAACAATATCGACATCTTTCATAGAATCTTCAAGCGTTTTAACATCTGTGACATCCCCGCCAACAATTTCTACCAAATCATTCTTGATATCACGTAAACGTTCTGGTTTTCTAAGATATAGTCTCAAACTATTATCTGTTGAATCCAAAAATATTTGTTCTGCCAAACGTGCTATCTTTCCATTTGCTCCTAAAACTAATACTTTAGCCATAATATTCCTCCTATATTCCTATTCATACCTAATATAGTTGAGGTTGAGATTTATTACAAAAAATGTTTCTCGCAAAATTACTGATAGACATAAAATTGACAATAATGTATTTATTTTTTAATACATATAATTATTTGCTCTAATTATTTAACAATATCCTTTAAAACGTTATCAATCATTTCTGTATAGGCAATTGGGCCTTTATATTGCCAACTCGAATCGTCACCATACTTGAATAAATGATCATTTTTTACAGCTGAAATATTTTGCCAAATAGGGTCTTTGAACATCGAAGCATCTTTATCACTATTAACTAAGAAAATATAGTCAGCATCTAACTTAGCAAGCTTTTCCAAGGAAACGGCCGACCAATCAGCAGTAGCTTTTTTTGAAACTTGTTTGATTAGGTCGGGTTCTTTTAATTTCAAATCTCCATAAAGTAATGATCCACTGGCGGATTTATCACTAACAATAAAAGCCGAGTTATTAGTTACCCAAAGTACAGCAACGGATTTATTTGGAGCTGCTTCTTCTAATTCAGAACGTGCTGAATCTACTTTTTTATCATATTTCTTCAAAACTTTCTTAGCTTTATCAGTTTTATTAACTGCTTTAGATACATCCATAAATTGTACTCGCCAACTTACGTTATTACCATTTTTAACAACATAAGTTGGTGCTATTTTTTTGTATTGATTATATTTCCCATTGGCGACCGCACTATCAGTCCCCATTAAAATTAAATCTGGTTTTGCTTTAGTTACTGCTTCATAAGGTAAGGAATAATCGATCAAAGGAACATTTTTCAAGTCTTTCTTTAAATATTGTTGTGTCCCTGAGCCCTTTTTTACGGACCATTGAACGACTGGTTTAACCCCAACAGAGACTAAGTAATCTTCTAAATAACTACCAACAACACGCTTTGGTTCTTCGGGTACGGAAACTTTATGATTCATCGAATCAGTCAGAGTTCTGTTTGAACTTTTCTTGCTATTACCGTTACCACAAGCAGTCAAAAATATCGTAAATAATAATCCAATATAGACAAACACTCTAATAATTTTATTTCTCTTCAAATTTCTTCCCTCATATCCAATAAGATACCTAGATTATCTGTGAAAGGGTTATCAAATGTCAATAAAATACGGTAAAATATATTACAATATTATGTATATAATATTCCATCTATATGTGGAAGTATTCCTTAGGAAGTGAATTTTTATGAATATTATTGAGACAAAGGACGTCTGTGTTAGTTATGATAAAAAATTAACAATACATGATTTATCAATTCAAATTCCAAAAGGGCAAATAACAACTTTAATTGGTCCAAATGGATGCGGTAAATCAACACTAATACGCACTATTGCCCACCTGCTAAAACCATGTGAGGGCGTAGTTTATTTAGATAATCAAAATATTAATCAAAAGAAGATCAGTGATATTGCTAAAGAAATGGCTGTTCTTCCACAAACCAATAATCTAGCTAACGATCTAACGGTACAAGAACTGGTAACGTTTGGACGTATTCCTTATAGAAAAAGATTTTCTACTTTATCAAAAGAAGATCACAAAAAAATTGATTGGGCACTAGAAAAAGCATCCCTCAAAGATTTAAGAAATCGTCGTCTCAGCACTCTTTCTGGTGGGCAAAGACAACGTGCCTGGATTGCCATGGCTGTAGCTCAAGATACTGATACGATCATTCTTGATGAACCTACTACATATTTGGATCTGACACATCAATTAGATGTAATGCTTCTTATTAAAGAACTAAACGAAAAAGAACACCGCACTATTATTATGGCTTTGCATGATTTAAACCATGCTGCTAGATTTTCTGATCAACTAATTGCTATAAAAAAGGGTGTCTTACAAGTTAGTGGCCCTGTTCAAGATGTTATAACAAAAGATAACTTACGAAACATTTTTGATATTGATGCACGTATTATTGAAGATAATTCAAAACCAATGATTTTAACTTATAATCGCTGGCGAGGTGGTCAGGTTTGAACCAAAAACTAAAATTCTCGATAAATTTAATATCGGGCATAATATTGCTAGTTCTACTGGCTATTTTAAGTATTCGATTTGGAGCAAATCAAAATGATAACTCCACTGTTTTTAATGCTATTTTTAATTACCATTCGACTGATATAAATCAAAGAATAATTCGAGATATAAGAATACCTAGAGTTATTGGAGCTATCTTGATTGGTGCTGCACTTGCCGGTAGCGGTGCCCTTATGCAAAGCGTTACAAAAAATCCTATGGCTGATTCTGGTATTTTAGGTATCAACTCTGGTGCTGCTTTAATGTTGACACTAAGTTTTGTCTTCTTTCCGCACCTTTCTACTCAAGCTACAACTATATTTTCAGTTTTTGGAGCTGCCTTTACATCGATATTAGTTTTTATAATTAGTTCATTAAAAAAATCACAAATGAGCCCTACTATTTTAGTCTTAGCAGGTATGGCGATAAGTGCTTTTTTTGCGGCGATAAGTGAGGGTCTGGCATTATTAATGCACTTGAAACAAGACTTAGCTTTTTGGCATTTTGGTGGTGTCTCGGCTGTCAGTTGGTCACAGCTCAACAATTTGGGTCCATGGATATTTGTAGGATTAGCTATCCTGTTGTTACTAGCGCCCAGTTTGAATTTACTACATTTAAGCGACGATTCTATTAAAAGTCTTGGAAAGAATATCAATGTAATTCGAATATTAGCATTATGCTGTGTTGTTATTCTTTCTGGAATATCTGTCTCTTTAGTTGGTGCTGTAGCATTCGTTGGTCTTATCGTACCTCATATTGCAAAATTTTTGATCGGTACAGATTATCGTCAAATCATTCCCTTAACACTAATTTTAGGAGCTGATTTAACAGTTTGTGCTGATTTAGTTGCACGAATGATCAATCCGCCAAATGAAACTCCTTTTGGATTAATAATCTCACTAATTGGTGTTCCATTCTTTATTTATCTAGCTAGAAAGGATGGTCATAACGCATGAGAAAAGGAATAAGACTTACTTCTTGGCTTTTGATATTGATTATTTTAATGATAGCTTTAGCAATTATTGATCTTAATACTGGCGATATGAAAATAACTCCTTCAGAAATCATAAATTTATTACTAGGTAACGGAAATTATTCTCAATCGATTGTTATCTTCGACTTTAGAATGCCAAGAATCGTAATAACTTTAATCGTCGGATTTTCCTTAGCTATCGCTGGTAGCGTTATTCAAACAACTACTCAAAACCCCATGGCAGATACAAGTTTTCTCGGTATTAATTCAGGTGCGGGTATCGCCGTTATGCTATTTATCGCTTTAGTAAAAAATCAAGATGCTAACATTTATTTATTACCGATACTTGCTTTACTCGGAGCACTGATCAGTACTGCACTGGTATTTATCTTTTCTTACAAACGCAATAGCGGAATAACACCTAATAGACTATTGCTGACAGGTGTGGCTTTATCAGGTTGTTTCTCTTCAATCATGGTTTTACTGACATTGAAGCTTTCGCCTGATAACTACCAATTCGTTATGAACTGGCTGACCGGGAGCATCTGGGGAACGAGTTGGGAATATATTCTCATAGCTCTTCCCTGGATAATTATTTGTACTATTATCATTTTTACTAAATTAACTATTTTAGATTCATTTAATTTAGGTGACGATGCAGCCCAATCACTAGGTATATCTCTTAAAAAAGAACGAATCCTTCTAATAAGTTTATCCGTTATCTTAGCAGGTGTGAGTGTTTCGATTAGTGGCGGAATTGGTTTTATTGGACTAATCACACCTAACTTAGCTCGACGCATTATAGGTTATAAACATAGCAAACAACTTGTTTTATCTGGTATGTTGGGAAGTTTCTTATTATTAGCCGCTGATACTATCGGTCAGTTAATAAGTTCTTCATCCGAAATACCTGTTGGTATAATCGTTGCTCTGATCGGAGCTCCTTACTTCGTTTACATATTGACTAAGTCTAATTAAGAATTATTTTCAGAAAGATTGAAGATGATTCTTATTTTTTTGGCTCTAAATTAGGTTTCTTATTTAGCAAGTTTTATGCTTATTGAAAATTAAAGTATTCAGAATTGGTCTAAGTATCAATCATATCAATACTCCTAATGGTTTCATTATTTTCATTTATAGACATTGTGAAATGGTTAGTTATCGAATAATAATTTCTTTTTAAATACATCTTGCATAAACACAGTGTATACAGCAATTTATTTATTTGAAAATAACTTATTTATCATTTTCATATTGTGAAAATTCAAAATTCTTGATATATTGAAATCGCAACATGTAAGCGATTACAAAACTAAGGAGGCACTAAAATGAGAATTGGTATACCTAAAGAAATCAAGAATCAAGAGGAACGTGTTGGTTCAACACCTTCTGGAGTGGCAAATTTAGTTCGTGCTGGACATGAAGTAATTGTTGAAACAGGAGCAGGTATCGGTTCTGGTTATCCAGATAGTGACTATAAAGCAATGGGAGCATCAATCGGAAGCGTCACCGATGCTTGGAATTGCGATATGGTGATCAAGGTTAAAGAACCGCTTAAATCTGAATATAAATATTTCAGAGAAGACCTAATTATCTATACATATTTACACTTGGCGGCTGATAAAGAGCTAACCGAAGCTCTCCTAAACGCTAAAACTACTGGTATTGGATATGAGACAATGGTTGGCGCTCGAGGAGGATTACCATTACTTGTACCTATGAGTGAAATCGCCGGTAGGATGTCTGTCCAAGTAGGTGCCCACTTCTTAGAAGAACCACATCAAGGAAAAGGACTACTCCTTGGAGGTGTTCCAGGAGTTAGACGAGGTAACGTTACAGTTATCGGTGCTGGTACTGTAGGCTTTAACGCCGCAAAAATTGCTATTGGATTCGGCGCTAATGTAACGATCTTAGATATTAATGCACAGCGTCTGGCTGAAATTGAAAACATATTTGACGGTAAGATTCAGACATTAATGTCAAATGAACATAATATAGCTGAATGCGTTAAAAATTCAGACTTAGTTATCGGTGCTGTACTTATTCCTGGTGCTGCAGCTCCTACTCTTGTCACAGAAGAAATGATCAAAAGTATGGAACCTGGATCTGTTATTGTTGATATTCCAATTGATCAAGGTGGAATTTTTGAAACAAGCTCTAAAGCTACAACTCACGATGATCCTATTTACATAAAACATGATGTCATTCATTATACGGTCGCTAATATTCCTGGTGCTGTTCCAAAGACTGCTACTGAGGCTTTATCAAGTGCAACAATTCCTTATGCAATTCAAATTGCTAACAAAGGACTTGCACGTGCAGCAGAAAATAAAACTATCTTTACTGGAATCAATACTTTTGCCGGTAATTTAACTGAAAAAGCAGTGGCTGAAAGTTTGAACATACCTTATAAGGAATACTCAGCTGATGCCAATCTAGTTTAGATATGGGTAATAAAATTGATTTGGATTTCTTATTACACGGGAAAACAAATCGTAAAAAAACGCTTGGTTTATTTGATCTCTCTATATTGGGGATCGGTGCGATCATTGGAACAGGAATTCTAGTTTTGACCGGTATTGTTGCTGCCACAGATGCTGGACCTGGTGTAATTTATTCATTTTTAATTGCAGCTCTAGCCAGTGGTCTTATTGGCCTATGCTATTCAGAACTAACAACTAGTATTCCAAATTCTGGTAGTGCCTACGTTTATGCCTGGGTAACTATCGGTCAAAATGTTGCTTTCTTTGCTGGGTGGACTCTACTTGGAGTATACATAACTACAACTGCAACGGTGGCTAACGGATGGACTGGTTATGTCCAATCATTCTTACATGAATTTGGCATTATCCTCCCTAATGCCCTTATAAAGTCACCATTCAATGGTGGAGTAATAAATCTCCCCGCTGTAATTATGATCATGTTAGTTACATTGATACTCACCCGTGGTACTAGCGAAAGTAAGGTTCTAAATAATATTTTAGTAATAGTAAAATTGTCGATCATTTTACTATTTGTGGTTGTCAGTTTTGCAGATATTCAGACTAAAAATTGGTCACCATTTCTACCTTATGGAACTACTGGAGTATTTGCTGGAGCTTCAACTGTATTTTTTGCCTTTTTAGGATTTGACGCTTTGGCAACTTCGGCTGAAGAAGTTAAAGATGTACAAAAAACTTTACCAAGAGCTATTATCATCTCACTTATAGTTTCCACATTATTATATATAGTTGTAAGCCTAGTTATGACTGGGGTCATGCACTATAAAAATCTTAACGTCCCTGAAGCTATGTCATTTGTTTTACTTGAAAATGGACATGGAATTTCAGCACAAATTGTTTCAGCTGGAGCAATTCTAGGTATTATCGCTGTTGTACTCGCCTTCATCTACGCTTCATCAAATATAACTATGTCAATGAGTCGTGGCGGTTTTCTCCCTAGTAATTTATCCAAATTAAACAGTAATACAGGTAGCCCAAATAAGGCCTTATGGTTGATAGGTACTATTGCTTCTGTTTGTGCCGGACTATTGGATATCAAAAATTTAGCAATATTTTCTAATGTTGGTTCATTATGCGTCTTCTTTCTCATCTCGTTGATGGTCCTATTATTAAGAAGACAATACCCCAAATTAAACCGACCTTTTAAAGTTCCATTTGGAAGAATCATCCCCGTTCTTTCAATGCTTGTATGTGCTTTTCTACTAGTCAACCTGCCGCTCAACGCTTGGCTAAATTATCTCGGATGGTTATTGATCGGTGCAGTTATGTATCTATTTTATTCGAGAAAAAATATCAAAATTGAGCTTAAAGATACTACTACAATTAAAGGTGGTGATGCGTCTGATAATGATAACGATGATGTCTTACTGGATTAGCCCTTTCCTAGGATTTAATTAGCTCTGCTGACATAAACTCGAAAAGAGTGAAAGTGATCGCAACATTCCCCTGTTGCGATCTTTTTTGTTTTGTAAAAATCCAGTTAAGGTACTCAATATATTTACATGCTATAATTTGTCTGTAATGTTTAAATCTTAGGAGGATACTATGTCGAGTAATGTGGCTCACTTAATCAAAGTCGCATCAAATGAGATATCAAGAAGTGTCAATGATTTTGCGGCTAAATATGATTTAACTGGTACTCAAGTTCAGATCATAGACTTTCTCACACATATTCCAGAAAACGAAGAAACTTTTCAAAAAGATATTGAGTCAGAGTTTAATATTAGACGATCAACTGCTACTAATATCTTAAAGAATATGGAGAGAATAGATTTAATTAAACGTGAGCCAGTCGAAACTGATTCTCGTCTAAAGAAAATCGTTATTTTACCTAAAGCTAAAAATCTACAAGACAAAATTGATAAATTCATGAAAGAAAATGATCAAAAAATTCTTTCTAGTTTGGGCACTTTTGAAAGACGTGGATTCTTACATGCTCTACAAAAACTACCTGAGAAGTTAAAAAACAATTAAAGCGAGGTAATTTAGTAATGACAAAAGTAATTATGGACTGTGATCCTGGTATTGATGACGCCATTGCATTGACCGTTCTATTAGCACACCCCGAAAAGGCTGATCTAATTGGTGTAACAACAGTTGGCGGAAACGTTCAATTGGATTACGTTACAGCGAACGCCAAAAAATTACTAACATTTTTAGGATCAAACGCAGAACTTGCTTCTGGACAAGCAACTCCACTGGTTAAAGAAATTGAAACTGCCAGTCAAGTTCATGGTAAAACTGGTATGGACGGATACGACTTCCCTAAGAATAGTGAAGACTATCCTTTGACAAGTAATAACGCCGTTACATATTTGTACGACCGTATTTCAAACTGTGATGAAAAAGTTAATATTGTAGCTACTGCTCCACTAACAAATATTGCTCTTTTACTAAAAGTTTTCCCTGAAGTAAAAGAAAATATCGAGCATATTTATATTATGGGTGGATCAACTTTACAAGGTAATATAACTTTAGCCGCAGAGTTTAATGCTTATGTTGATCCTGAAGCTGCTAAAATCGTCTTTGAATCAGGGCTACCTATCACACTTTCAGGTTTAAATTTAACTGAAAATAAGGCTTATATGAAGATGGATGAAATTGACCACATTAAAGATCTTGGTCACGTGGGAGTTATGGCTAGTTCAATTATGGAATTTTATTCCGCAGCGGAACTAAAGAACGGTCATACTAAGATTCCAGTTCACGATGCATGTGCCGTTATCAGCTTGATCGCACCAGAATTATTCACTAAGAGTGAAAGCTATCCTATCGATGTTTCACTTACAAATGACGAATTCCGTGGTATGACTTATCCAGATCGTCGTGTTTATGCTTCAAAAGAAAACAACATTAAAGTTCTTGAAGATGTGGACCGTGAAGCATTTGTTAAATATATCTTCGATTCAATTCAAAGCTATGAAAAATAGAAAATGTCCATTTTGAATTAATTTGATTATATAAAAATAGAGTCATCATCAATTTGATTATTCAAGTTGATGGTGACTCTTTTGCTTTTATCTGTAGCTTACATTCCATATACTCTAACGTCTGGATTTCCATTCCATAATGGTTTTAATCCTGGGAATACCTTAGTCGTAAATAATTCGCTATCCAAGTATGCTTTAGCATGTTCGACACTGTCAAAACCATGTAATACTTGAACATCTTCATCTCTAACTAGTAAATCCTTTGTTAATGCTCCTGGAATAGTATCTAAGAATGGTTTGCGGTAATCGTTATACACCTTTGCTGCAGCAGCACGATTTTTATCATCAACAACCATTGTGATTTGTAAATATGCTTTAACACTCATTAGTAACTCCTCCTTGTTTTCAAGTATAATTGTAAGAGATAGTATTTATAATATGAAGACGTTAGCAAATTTATTAGTTACTCATAAAATTATTAGTTATTGATATATCAACGTTTAAAGGAAGAGTTGAATATGTACGAACACAAAATGGAAAATGATTTTCGAAGTCCTCTAGAAAAAGGATTAGCTGCTTTTGATGGTAAATGGAAAACTAGAATTATTTGTTGCTTATCTAATAATGGTAGTTTGAGATATACAGCTTTGAAAAAAGAATTAGACGGAATAACAGATGCCGTCTTGGCTTTAACCTTAAAAGAATTAACTGATTATTCGATCATAAGTCGAACACAGTTCAACGAAATACCCGTTAGAGTTGAATATGATTTAACCAAAAAGGGTATCGAAGCATTACCTATTCTAAAAGATATTTGCCAATGGACGCAAAAATATAATCCAAAGTCCGAACAAGTTAGATGTGGCTGCGGCCGTCCAGACTGTAAATTCGATTTAAAAACAAATTAAAAAAAACTCTTAATATACTTGTCAGGAAATAATTCCAATGAAAAGTTTTTTAAGAGTTTTTTTGTTGTCGTAAATCTTGAATACTATCGATCATATCTTGAATTGTGAGATTCGACATTTCGTCTTCAGCAGCTTTTTGAACTCTTTTATAAGCATCATTTAACGTTTGTTGAATATTAGCCCCTACAGGACAATTCATATTCGTTCTTGGGTCAACGTGTAATAGATCATGATTAGTTTCTACTGCTTTAAAAACATCTAATAGTGTGATCGTATCGGCTGGTTTAGCCAATTTGGGATGAGCAGCACCGACTTGGCTTTCTAACAACCCAGCTTTCTTAAGATTTGCCATCAATTTACGAACAACGCTGGGATTTGCTTCAATACTTTCGGCAATATCATTACTACTGATACTCTCATCAGGAATAATATCAATATACGTCAAAATATGAATGGCATCGCTCAACTTATAGGAATACTTCATGATGGTCACTTCCTCTCTAAAACATACTCACCCTATTATACTCAAATGCCTAGCGATTCAAAATTTCTTTGATTGCATCTGTAAGTGAAGTTAGTTTATGACCTAATACATCCGGTAAGTCACTAGAATCGACGTTCAACTCGTTATCACGCATCATATCTTGCATCCCTACAAAAACATCTGCTAATCCTTCATCAAATCCAGACTTGATTAGACTTTGACGATATTCATCATCTGAGACACTCTTGAATTCAAAGTCTTTTCTGGTAACTTCTTTAACAGCTTGACCCAATTCTGCATAAGTAACGGGTTTACCAGCAAATTCATAAACATTTTTTGCATCATCAAGTTCCATTACTTTAGTTGCGGCAACTGCGTATTCGCGTTCCAAAGCAAATCCTATTTTACCTTCTCCAGCCGCATAGACAGCATCTTGTCCATTTGCTCCTGCTTTAAGATAACTGGCTTCATTTTCAAGGTACCATGCGTTACGTAAGAATGAATATTTAAGACCACTATCTTTGATCATCTTTTCAGTAGCCTTATGATCTGATGACAATGCTGACTTAGCATCATCTGCTTTTGCAAAACTAGTATAAGCAATGTAACTTACACCAGCCTCTTTTGCGGCGTCCACAACATTTTTATGTTGTGTTTCACGTGAGACTTTTCCTCCCGGTACTGAAGAAATAAATAACAATTTATCAATTCCCTTCAAAGCCTTTATTAATGCATCTTTGTCAGTATAGTCGGCCTTTTCAATATTGATACCTGTAGGTAAAACCTTTTTAGCTTTATCAACATTTCTAACGATAGCCGTTACATCACTAGCATCGACATTTTTTAAAAGTTCAGGAATTACAATTTGTCCAAAATTACCAGTTGCAGCTGAGATTGCGTATTTCATATATATACCTTCTTATTTGTTGTTTTATTAATTACAGGTATTATCATAACAACCTGTTATTTTATTGTCAACAAGTAAACTTAAAAAAATAAACCATCTTCAAATGATTTATCTAATCAGTGATTTCATTGTAGAGTTCTGAAAGTCGGCTAAAATATCATGAATTTCCTTTAATGATTCTTTTTCCCCATTGATCAACCATTCTCTCCAAATAGCATAGACCCCTGCACTCATAAATTTTACCCAATATTTTCGTCTAGTATTAGTAATCTCTTTAGGTAAAGAAATTGTTTCATAGAAGGACATCATTTCTTTATCAAAAATATCTTTTATGACAAATTCAAATCCATGATCAGTCGATAATTTAAAAGTGTCCGCATAGTCCACAAAAAATTTTCCAACCTTAGACAATTTATCTTGTTCTGATATGTCATCTTTAATATCTTTAAATCTATCACTTATCAATGGTTCAAAATAAGCTGTCAATAAATCGCCTATAGTTTCAAAGTTCCTGTAAAAAGCCATTCTACTGACACCAGCTTTTTTTACTACTTGACTGATAGTTATCTCATTAAGATTCTTTGTTTCCAATATTTGTAACAATGCAGTAGTTAAGTAGTCTTTTGAATCTTGTTTGATTGATTGTGCATGTTTGGTAGCTGCCATTACAATTTCTCCATTCTGTCACAGATGCTGTCCATTCGCTTGAAATATGATTACTCACATTGTAGTATTCGTTAACAGATGTTACAAGTGTAACTATAGTGAATATAAAAAGGTAGGCAAATAAAATGAAAAATCAATTAGTAGTAGTAACAGGTGGTAGTGGTTTTATTGCATCACGTATTATTATTCAATTATTAGAACAAGGTTACTCAGTTAGGACAACTATTAGATCTTCCAAGAAAATTGAATTAGTCAAGAAACTTTTAACTCGAGGTGGTATTAAAGATTTTTCCAATCTATCGTTTGAGATGGCAGATTTAACTTCTGATAATAATTGGGAAAAAGTAATGAATGATGCCACATATGTCATTCATCCAGCTTCTCCAACCCCAACATTACATTTTAAAAATGAAGATGAAATGATAAAGCCCGCAGTAAATGGTGTATTAAGAGTTCTAAAAGCATCTAGAGATAATGGCATTAAAAGAGTGGTTCTCACATCCGCCTATGGGGCTATTTTTGCAGGCCACAAGAACAGAAATACACCCTATACTGAAAAAGATTGGTCAAATCTTAATGCCAAAAATATCCATCCTTACCAAAAATCAAAGACCTTATCTGAACGTGCAGCTTGGGATTTTATTAAAAATCAAGGGCATGGATTAGAGCTTTCTACAGTTAATCCCGTTGGAGTAATGGGACCTGTTTTGGCATCAGATTATTCACATTCAAATATTCAAATTCAACAATTACTTGAGGGTAAAATCAAAGCTGTTCCAAATATCAATTCTGGTTACGTTGACGTTCGTGATGTAGCCAATTTACATCTACTAGCAATGACATCCCCTAAAGCCAACGGAGAAAGATTTCTTGCCACAACTGGAGAGACACTCTCTATGCTAGATGTTGCCAATATTTTGAGAGAGACATTTCCAAAATATGCGGACAAACTACCAACTAAAGTTATGCCAAATATTTTAGTAAAAACAGCAGCACTAATTGATCCTAAATTAAGAATGGTGGCTTCCTTACTAGGAGTATACGCAGAAACTAGTAAGGAAAAAGCTGTTACAATGCTAGACTGGCATCCTCGTTCGGCTAAAGAAGCAATTATTGCAACAGCACAATCTATGATTGATTTAGGGATAATAAAATAGACATAATAACACTATATTGATCCATTTACAGTCAATTTGGTCAATATGACAACACATTAAAAAAGTAAATTGTTTCACATGGAACATATTGTATTTTAGCAATTTTGCAATACTAGATATGGTGTTGGATTTGTTTTGATTTCAATATGATGCAACATATAAGTCCTTAATAACCTAATAAATATTTCTTGAAAAATGAATGTAATCGTTTTATTTGGTGTATATTTTACGTAGAAGAATAATTTTTAGGAGGACAATTGGTTATGCTTACTAAAGTGCCTTTCCTTAAAAAAATATCACCTATACCTTTTGCGCTGTACCAAAATAGAATTTGTATCTTTGAATATGATATTAATGACACTATTTTTTTAAATACTATTTCCGAAAAACTTTGGGATAGAAATACAGAAGAAACAGTTAACATATTGAAACTCAGTTCTGACATAGTTGCAGCAACGAAATTTTACTTTAATGGCACTCCCTATATGTTTGCCGTAACTTCAGAAGAACAACCTGCCTTAGATAAGCAGTTGGTCAATATGCAAAAGTACGTAGAAATAGGTGCTGATTTTTTAAAGTCTGAGAAAATGCAGGCCGACATTATTAACCTTCCCGACAAATTAGACCGTATGAACACTGCGAAAAGATTTAATCAGGATTTCAAAATATATAACATTGAAAATAAATTTCAATTAGAAGAAATAGCTATGCATGAACTGGCTAGAGGCAACAAACAAAACGTTCAATTGTTATTCAATAAACTAATTAATATCAGTAATTCTCCACTATCTAACGACGAACTGACTTCAAAGAAATATCGGATAATCAGTTTGATTACTTTGATCTCAAGATTATGCATTAAAAAAAATTGCCCAGTAGGTATCACTTTCAGATTATCCGACAAACTAACAGCCAAACTAGATAAATTAAATAATGTGGATGACATTCAACTTTTTATAGAACACATGGCTGTAGAATATTACAGCCTACTAAAAAGCAATGCTAACAACTACAATTCCAAGTGTATCAATGATGCGATCGAGTTTATCAACGTAAATATTTACAAATACATTAGCAATGAAACGATTAGTAACTACTTAGATATGAATCCTAACTATCTATCATCCCTATTCAAACATGAAACAGGCATTCCTCTGCGCAAATTTATTATTGATAAAAGAATTTCCGAATCAAAATATCTATTACGAAATACATCCATGTCAATAAATTCTATTGCACAAGCTCTACACTTTAGTAATCAGAGTCACTTTACTAAATCATTTAAAGATCGAACTGGTTTTACTCCTAAGTACTACCAAGATGTTGTAAATTCAAAATAAGACAGTATCAAAAAACCATGATTGAAAAATCCCATCATGGTTTTTGTTTTATGCCATAGCTGGCTTTGTTTTTGGTGAATCAGCCACCGCAACTTTATTTTCAGAAGCATTAACCAAAGTTGCTGCCACCATTGAGCTTGTGACGTTAGTGGTTGTTCTTGCCATATCGGCAAAAGCATCGATCCCAGCAAAGATACTTACCAATTCTACGGGTAGTCCAAGTGTTACAAACATTGCTGTTGCAAGCATAATACCACCACCTGGAACCCCAGCTGTTCCAAGAGACACTACTGGACAAAGTAAAACTATTACTGCAATTTGTAGAAATGAAACATTCATTCCCAATGAATTCATAGCATAGATGGATAGTAATGGAGGCCATATCCCAGCACAGCCTGACATTCCTACCGTCGTTCCTAAAGGACCAACAAAGTTAGCTATATTTTCAGAAACGCCTTCTTTTTTAGTTAGGCATTCGACATATAGTGGCAAAGTCCCTGATGAACTTCTCGATGAGAAAGCCATCAATTGGGCCGGCATAATATTTTTGAAATATTGAACCGGTGATCTTTTTGCTACAAATTTCAATAGCAAACTGTCCGTTACATACATATGGAAGAAGCAACCAACAAAGGCCAAAACGATTATAGTAACTAGTGGCATTAAAGCTTTAGCGTCACTAGTTCCGATTGTATCTGCCATCAAAAATATAATTGAATATGGTAAAAACTTAATGATTACACGAATAATTTGGTAAACAATATCATGACAGTCATCGATAAATGATTTGAAAGTCTTCATCGATCCTGGACGTTTACTTGATAAAGCAACCACGGCAATTCCTACAATAATAGAAAAGAATACAATCGGAATAACCTTACCTTCAGCCATAGAAGTAAATAGATTATCAGAGAAGAAATCCGTTATTACCTCAGTGAAATGCGGAATTTTTTCAGCTTTAAATCCATTTACAATACTTAAATGACTTCCTTTACCAATGCCTGATCCAACAGCCAATGCAGCACCCACGATTGCTGCTAAGAAAGTTTGGAATAATAACCAAAATAATGATTTTGAACCAATTTTTTTAAGCTGTTTCAAAGATTGCATTGAGTAAATACTCTTTATCAATGAAACCATTAATAATGGAATAACCATCATTGAAATGACTCTTGTATAAATAGTTCCCAAAACGGCAACATAGGATGTACTTCCTTTAAATACAAGTCCTATGACTATACCAACTATTAGAGCCACTACAGAAGTAAAAGTAAAGTTGGTTTTTCGATTCAACACATAAATAAAGTAACAGGCAATCAAAGAAACCAATAAAGTAGCTAAATTCATTGTTATATTCATCAAATCCCTCTTTTTGATAAATCTCTTTATTGTTCTTTTAGATTTGCTCAATAATTAAAACGTCTTACACCTCCTTTGTAATTTTTAATTACCGAGGCAAAGAACATTATTAGAATAACAAAAAAAGGAAGCGACGAAAGCGTTTCCTTGTATATTATTTCACTATCCTAAGATTTTTGATATTTATCAAACATTTTTATTAAAATTGCTTACTAAAGTTTTAGCCACGGCTTTGGCAGAAAATGGATTTTGCCCTGTTATCAATTGTCCATCTTGAACCGCATACTCACTATATGCACGTTTCTTCATAAATTTCGCTCCACGCTTTTCAGCTTCATTTTGATTAAAAAATGGAACAATTTTCTTTTTACCAGCTAAAACTTCCTCTGACTCAGTAAATCCAGTAATTTCACGATTAGAAATCAAGTAATCATTATTTGGTAACTTAATATTCAATAATCCAGCGATTCCATGGCATACTGATGTCACAAATCCGTTATTCTGATATATTTTTAGGGCAATTTTTTGCAGAGGCTCACTATCAGGGAAATCCCACATCACACCGTGGCCACCTGCATAATATATTGCTGAATAATTATCTGGATCTACATCTTCAGGTGCCAATGAATTCATTAACGCACGTTTCTTAAAGTCATCAGATTCATAGAAATCCATAATTTCATCATCAACATATTTCATACTACGTGGATCAAGTGGAACAAATCCACCCTTTGGACTGACATAATCCACTGTAAATCCAGCATCCTGAATTATTTTGGCAAATTCCGTAGCCTCACCTAACCACAAACCAGTAGGCTCTTTTTTATCCCCATATTGCATAGTATTAGTTAAAACGATCAAAACCTTTTTTATATTCGACGATTGCATTTGACGACCTCCATCAATTGATCAGATAAATGTTTCAAATTTTTATTTTCAGACCCGTGGAAAACTAAGTTTTACTTATGATAAGTTCGATGATTAATTATCATAAATGAACGATAGATCTGTTCAGTCATAACTAGACGCATCAATTGATGTGGTAAAGTGAATTTCCCAAAACAGATACTAAAATCAGCTCGTTTTGTAACCTCTGGACTAACTCCAAGAGATCCACCAATAACAAAAGTAATATCACTTGTTCCATATGTGGATAAGTCATCAACTTTTTTCGCTAATTCTTCAGATGTTAATTCTTTTCCACGTAAATCTAGCAAAATAACATATTCCTTATCTTTTATTTTAGATAAGATTCTTTCACCCTCGACTTCCTTAACATGAGCATCCTCTGCTTCACTTAGGTTCTCGGGGGCTTTTTCGTCTGGACATTCTACAATTTGAAATTTACAAAATGCCCCTAATCTCTTAGCATATTCGGCAATTCCAGCCTTCAAATACTTTTCTTTTAGCTTACCTACGGTTACTAATTTAATATTCATTTATTTTCTCCTCGTAAATATAATAATCAAAATTAGCCTTATTGCCAAACCGTAAAAATCGAATTATTCAGTTATCCACTTTATACACAGTTAATTAAAAGTTTGTATAAATCTGTGTAACACGGATTAAGCTTGATATGTAGGCGTTTTGCAAAATATATTTGTCAACTAATTTGCACTTATCAACAGAGTAACTGTGTATTGTGGAAAACTTCTCGACAACGCAAATATAAATTATTTTCTACTTATACACAAGTTATCCACATATGTGGAAAGTTATTTTTCATTCATCATTTAAAAAGACGAAAAAAAACTAATAAATATTGATAAACGTTCAAAAAAAAACGTGAAACTATTTTAATAATAGTCACACGTCTCATTTTAGTTAGAAGTTTTTTTAGTTAAATGAACCTTAGCTGTTTGTAACTTACCGTTATGGTAATATTGAACGCTCACCGTCTCACCTAATGAATGCGAATACAAAGCACTATGTAGATCAGCAACCGAACTTACCTTCTTATCTCCAAGTTTGACAATAACATCTCCCTTAGAAATTCCAGCTCTTTTGGCTACTGAACCAGTTGTTGTACTATAAACTACCGCACCTTTAGTAACGTCATTTGGTAATTTCAAATTAGATTGCGAATCATCGGTAATTTGATCCAAATCAACTACTTTGATACCCAATGAAGGACGTTCCACTTTACCATTTTTAACAAGTTGATTAATAATTTTAACAACTTCGTTACTTGGGATGGCAAATCCTATACCTTCAACTGAAGTACCGTCAGTACTTGAAGCTAACTTCATAGAATTAATACCTATAATTTGTCCTGCAGTGTTAACTAATGGACCACCAGAATTACCAGGGTTAATGGCAGCATCAGTTTGAATTACGGTTGCTTCACCATTAGCTTGACCTGTATTTTGATCTTGAGTTTCAATAGTTCTATTCGTTGCAGATATGATACCTTGAGTTACTGTAGTAGCATATTGGCTTCCTAATGGTGACCCTATAGCAATTACAGGGTCACCTGGTGAAATATTATCCGAATTGCCAAAGTTAGATGTTGCAGGTACTTTATCACCCGAAATTTCTAGGACAGCTAGATCAGTTGTTGAATCAGTACCTACTAGTTTGGCTGATAATTTAGTCCCATCGGCTAAAATAACTTCCAATGAATCTGATCCAGAAACAACATGGTTATTAGTTACGATATAACCTTTACCATTTTGTTTAGAATAAATCACACCTGAACCTTCACTATATTCTTTTAAATTAGACTTTGAACTGTCTGAATTATCATTTGAATTTTCAGTTGAATCAGAGTTGCTATCTGAATCAGAATTACTGTCTCCAAACAAATCACCAAAAATCGATGAAAGATCTCCATCACTAGATTTGCTTTGTCTTTGTAAGTTGACGACTGAAACAACAGAATTACTTACTTTTTTATATGCTCCAGACATTGTACTAGATGTATTTGCTTTAGAGTCACTAACTTGAGTCGTTCCAGGAGAACCAACTGAAGCAGTATCAGAAGTTCTATTCCCAAAATATGAGAACCCGGCAAAAGCAATACCAACACCTAACATGGCCGAAATAAATGCAACAAGAGCCATCTTTAGCATTGAATGATCATTTGGACTTCGCTTATTCTCTCTTACTCTAGAATCAGTTTTATTTTTATTATCCATACGTATTCACTTCCCCAATACTCATTACACTTAATATAACCTTAAATTTTGAACAAATTATGAACTAGATTAGATATTTTTTCAAAAAAAGCGCGAAATTTATTAGATTCCACGCTTCTTATTAATTTACAAAGTCATCAAAGGATCGGCAATAGCCGGATCGGTGTCATGAATTGAAAAATCATGTTCAACTCCAAAATCATGATCCTCTAAAATATCTGCTACAGCTGTATGTGCAGCTTTTTTAGTATTATTCTCATGACTTAAATGACCAAGATATATTTGTTTTGTGTTATTACCAATAACGTCCATCAAAGTGTGTGCACCATCATCATTTGATAAATGCCCTTTTTCACTCAAGATACGTTGTTTCAAAGGCCATGGGTACATGCCGTTACGTAACATCTCAACATCATGGTTACACTCTAACAAATATCCATCAGCGTTCTCAATCGTCTTTTGTACACGCTCTGATACGTATCCTGTATCTGTTAAAATAACGAATTCCTTACCGTTATGATAGAACTTATAAAATTGAGGATCAGCAGCATCATGAGACACCGCAAAACTCTCAATATCTAAATCATCTAAAGTCATAACTTTGTTATGCTCAAAAACATTGATTTTCTCTTCAGGAACTTTGCCGATTTTAGGCATCATTGCATCCCAAGTTTTTTTATTAGCATAAACATTTAAATCATAGCGTCTTGCTAAAACTCCCACGCCTTTTATATGGTCTGAATGTTCATGCGTAACGAATAAAGAATCAATAGTATTGATATCCTTACCAACACTTGCCAAAGATTCTTTAATTTTCTTTCCAGACATTCCTGCGTCTACTAAAACATGGTGCTTAGGAGTTTCGATATAGGTAACATTACCTGAGCTACTACTTGCTAAAACACTTATTTTTAAATCATCACTCACTATAGTCGTCTCCTGTTGTTGAACTTTTAATTACATTCCCTGTAAAGGCATTGACCTTCTTTAAGGAATTAACTTTACTATCTTTATTTTGAACCGTTACAAACCAAACTGGAATATATATCGTACTGCCCTTTGCTTCTAGAAGTTTTGTATAGGCCAAGTTAGCATACGTTATTTTAGAATTATTTGAAATCTCAGAATTAGTGTAAAGGTTAATAATTATATCCTTCTCACTCTTAGTAGCTTCTTTTTCATGAAGGATCATTACATCATTTACATAAGTCTGTGTATACCCTGTAACTTTATCACCACTAACATTAAAAGTCAGTTGTGCCGTCTTATCATATATCTCGCCTAGGGTTTCATCTGTTTGAGCAAAAACTATCTGACTACTAGTAGATAATTGTGGAACATACTTATATTGCGTACCAAAGAGAACATTTGATTCTCTCTTCATAAATGTATCTAATTTTTTAATACGATTGGATTTAGTAATTGTAATAGGAGTATTCAATGAACTTGTTAGTTTATGAGTACTTTCATCATATTGGAATTCTTGATCTCGCAGTTTTCCAACATTATTAACCAAGTTATTATTTGGTTTTGATCCTAAATAATACGCCGAACCACTTTTAGTATCTAATTTACCAAAGCTAATATCTCGTTTTCTCATCTCTGAAACCGTAGACGTATTTGTACTGCTGCTAGTTACAATTTGTTGACTATTACGAAAAGATAGCAAAAGGAATACATCTAACGATACGAAAACTATCAAAAAGATAATCTCAATTCTTCGAAAATCCATTACTATCCCTCCTCTGCAGATTCATTGGTCCACTCTTGATATGGACGCCAATGATTATCGATTTTAATATAGTAGGTTGGAGTTAAATCAACAACATCTTGATTTTCAGATTCACTTTCCCATTGATACCCTGCTTGTATATCTTGAATATCATTAACTGAATATCCAGCCTTATCTAATCCTTTAAGAATAGAAGTCGTTGATTTCAAAGTAGTCTCTGAATTAGATGATGGCACAGGGACTTCTAAGACCTTATTTAGAAAATGTTCAGTTGTACCATTTCTACTAAATCCTATCTTAATTGATCCAAACTGACTCTTCTTAAAGATTGGGAAACCTTCAACATATTCGCGGAAAACAAGATCCTTATCATTAAAATCAGCATCATATAAACGCAAATTAGAAACTGAACTTTGCAGGTTCACAGCTTTATTATAACCACGTTGGAAAAAGGCTACCTTGTTCTTAGGAACTGAAGTATCTGTATAGTCGTAGAAAGTCAGCTCTCCTCGATCATGATCTGATATTAATCGTTTAGTTTCACTGTAGTTATAGGTATAAACATCACCATCTTGAGAAGTTACTAAGTCGTCACTATTGGCGTCAAACAATGAAGTAGTATATTCACTATCTTGCTTTTCATCAATAACATAAGAATATGTTCTCATTTTAATTGGCTCAGTATAGAAAGTGAACACGCCATGCTTCATTAAATTCAAGCGAACTTTCAAATCAATATTAGACTTTTTAGCTAACTTCAAAATTGGTTCAGCCGAAGCATCTCTAACTCCAACTTTATAAACTGCATAATTATTGTCGTTTGCTAAGTATATATTCTTATCTTTCTTATTGTTTAAATTAATAATAATTCTATTAAATGAATAATCAGTAGAATGCTTTAACACAGAACTATTTAATAAATATCCCAAAGTTCTAACCGTTATGGCGGTTGGATAAACTAATTGAATATCATTATGCTTTTGGATGGTCTTTTGATATCTAGCACCATCTTTTTTGAAGATTTTTGTTACATGATCAAATTTCCAGTCACTCATAACATTTTGAACACTAAATGAAATGTTTTCTTCATTATTATAAATAAGCTTTTGATCATTTCCATCCTGCCAAATAACTTGAGTAGGACTTATCACTTGATTGATCGGTATCTTATTTTTATCTGATTCAGTAGTTGTCACATCAACATTTCTGCCTCGTTGATAGCGAGCAGTATTTGTCCAAATGAAATAGGACAAAACGACACTAGTTACAACTGCAAAAACTAAGAGAACTTGTACAACTAATCGACTAAATTTCATCCCATTCTCCTCCAGTCTCATTAGGATCAAAAGGTAGAGAAATATAGAATGTTGAACCCTTACCTTCGGCACTATTTACCCAAATTCTACCTTTGTGTTGTTCTACGATTTCCTTAGAAATGGATAATCCTAGACCTGTACCACCTTGTTTACGAGAACGGGCTTTATCAACACGGTAAAATCTATCAAAGACTTTTTTAATATCTTTTCTAGGAATACCAAGGCCTTGGTCAGAAATACTAATAATAATGTGCTTGTTGGTCTCCAGAAGACGACACGTTATAACGCCTCCGTCTGGAGAATACTTGATTGCATTATTTATAATGTTATCCATTACTTGCGTCATTTTATCAGTATCTAATTCTACCCACAAATCTTTGTTAGTAAAAATACGTTTAATGCGATAATTCTTGACGACTTTCTTATCGTCTTCTTTAGCATCTGCTTTTTCTTTTTTAAGCATCATATCAAAGCGATCCAAAATATAAGAGAAGAACTCATTAAAGTTAACTAATTCCTTATCAAGTTTTGAACGGCCTTGATCCATACGTGAAAGATTCAATAAATCTTGAATCATACGAATCATACGGTCGGTTTCTTCTGCTGTGACCTTTAAAAATTGTGGAGCCAATTCTTTGTTTTCCCAAGCACCATTATTTAACGCATCAATGTAACTACTGATACTTGTCAAAGGTGTTCTTAACTCGTGTGAAACATTTGAAACGAATTGGCGACGCTCACTATCAATTTTTTGTTGTTCAGTAACATCATGCAAAACACAAACCATACCACTGATAAAACCACTATTTCTTTGAATCAATGAGAAATCAGCATTTAAAATCAATGAATTGTCATCATCGTCGTCGTTATCAGATATATCACTAGTTTCAATTATCATTGGTTCTGGATTTTCTAGTAATTGGTCAAAGCTGATTCGATCTTCAACTCCTAGTATTTCTACAAGGGGCTTTCCGTCAGCTTCTCCTTCCTCTTTATCCAAAAATTCTTGGGCCATTTCGTTAATAACTGTAATGTTTCCTAAACGATTAGTAGCGATAACACCATCAGACATCTGTGTTAGAACACTATCCAAACGCCTTCGCTCAGACTCCGAGTTTTCAGTAGCTTCTTCAACTTTAACTGAAAGATCATTAACCGCCATTGCCAATTGACCTAACTCATCCGGTGAATAGACACGAACTTGTCCGGAATAATCCCCTTCAGCCATTCTTACAGCCTGTTGCTTCATTTCATCAATTGGTCGAGTGATAGCACGAGCAATAAATATGGCGATAACTGCCCCTAATAGTCCGGCAACTAACGAAGCCGTTAGGAAGATAACGATAATATTATTTATCCCTGAATAAACTGACTCCATACTGGCTCTAACATAAATAGCCCCAACAACAGTACTGTTATCCGGAGATGAAACTGGTGAGATAGATTCGTAAGAACTACCTGTCGCCTTATCATAATAGATTTGAGTTATCTTCTTATCAGTACTGATACTCTTTTTAACTTGATCTTTAAGAGTTTTGGTTCCAATCGATTCTTTATCGACATCTTTTGTACTAACAATTATTCCGTTACGATCCACTATCTGCACATCAGTAATATCATTATTGTTTCTTGTATAATCTTGAATAACATTACTGATATTTTCCTTAGTTTTTGAATCATTATCATTCAAACTTTCTGAAACTTGGTTCAAACGATATGCAGGAATAACAACAGAATCCTCGAACTGTTGGACGTTTTGTTCCTCTAATTGACGAACAAAGTATGCTCCAATGATTTCAATCGTAACTATCAAGATCAAAATAAATGACAGTCCTATTTTGAAATTAATGGAATGTAAAAAAGCAAATCTCTTTTTCAAAATTCCTCACCTATAATTTACAGTCTTAGTTACATTATACAGCTATGAAGATAACAAAAAAACTGACTCAATGTTTCAAGTCAGTTTATTTTTAATATTTTTAAACTTCAGACTCAGGGTCTCTTAGATAATATCCCACACCACGTCTAGTCATTAACCATTCTGGTTGACTGGGATTATTTTCAATCTTTTCACGGAGTCTACGAACAGTAACATCAACCGTTCTAACATCACCAAAGTAATCGTATCCCCAAACTGTTTGAAGTAAATGTTCACGCTTCATTACTTGACCAATATGTTGTGCCAAGTAATAAAGTAGTTCAAACTCACGATGAGTTAACTCAATTTCTTTACCATTTTTGGTTACAGTATAGGCATCAGGGAGAATGGTCAAATCACCAATCTTAATTTCACTCACTTTATTATCTTCACTTTGAGCATGTTGTTGTGTTCTCAAACGTACTTTAACACGTGCAACTAACTCTCTGTTTGAGAAAGGTTTTGTGACATAATCATCTGCACCTATTTCCAAACCAATGACTTTATCTATTTCTGCATCTTTAGCAGTTAACATGATAATTGGAGTGTCTTTAGTCTTACGAACTGTTCTAGCTACTTCTAGACCGTCAATTACAGGCAACATTAAATCGAGTAGAATTAAATCTGGATTCTCTTCTTCTACTTTGTCCAATGCTTCTTGACCATCAAAAGCTGTTATTACCTCGTAGCCTTCGTTCTCAAGATTATATTTAACAATGTCTGAAATAGGTTTCTCATCGTCTACTACTAGAATTTTCTTAGCCATATTTATCTCTCCTTGACTTGACCATTATACTAGTTATAGCTTATTAAAACAAAATCAGCATAAGCGAACCTTAAAAATAAAAAATTTTATTTAAAAAACACTTGCTCATGATTTGTTCCTTATGGTACTATATAACTCGTTGATTGATAGATCACATGGGTGGCTAGCTCAGCTGGCAGAGCAACGGACTCTTAATCCGTGGGTCCAGGGTTCGATCCCCTGGCCACCCATAATATTACATTTAACCAGTTACGTTGAGGCTTGAAAGTCTTAATATAACTGGTTTTTTTATACCCATTAATACCTGACTAGGTGAAATACCATGTCAGGACTTTTAAGGCTATTACTATGTATTTAAAATATTATATTATATTGCTACGTTTAAGTTAAAGCTTTCTGTTCTTGTTACATGGATATTCGATCTCTCCCATTTTTATTTTTGAATCCTGTGGGAATTTATGATACATAAATTACTATTAATTGATGACCGATTAGTAGATAATTATTTGTGATAGCAAGTTAATGACGGTGACTAACTTCAAGAAAATCTGAGGTGATGCCTCTGATTAAAATAAATGTGTTGCCTCTCGAAAGGATAACCATGAGTGTTTTTGAAGCTCTCTCGTTTATGATATCTTTTGCAACGTTAGTAGTTATAATACTCAAATTTAATCAAAAAAAATAACCGTCTAAACTTTTGGCCTAGTTTACGGTTATTATTTCTAATTAATATAAGTTAATGCAGCCACCGTCTTAAACGGGCTATCTGGGGGATGTTCGAACATCCCTCTTTTTTATTTCTTGATAACCTTTTGACTACAGCTCAAGTCTATCAACGCAATTCATAACTGTCAACTAGATAATATGTATCTGATTTGCTGTACCACGGCCTTTACATATATCCTTCAGCCTCTTTACGTGTCATCCAAAAATGAATTCCACCAGTTGAATCATCCCAACGATTTGGATTAAAGTTTTTCGCTACAACCATATGCCCTACTCGATATACAAAATTAGGATCAACATATGAAATAGCATCTTGGTAAATATCATCAGTGTACATATCATCGATAGTCATAACTTTAGCTTTGTCACAACGACATGAATTAGCTGTAGCTGATGTCCTTTTAGCATCTGCGGGTATCAACAATTTAACTATCCGATAATCAAAGCACTTTTTGTATCCTAAAAAAGCGCCTTTTTCCGGACAATGCAATCTAAAATATTGTGTCGCATCATTTGATACGATTCCAGTTAAATCAGCGTCTTCTAACATCGAATGAAACATATTAGCTCCAGAAATGTCACTATAGCTCATATCACATCCTCTTAAATCTGCTCCTATCAAAGATGCATTTTTTAATGATGCATGTGAAAAATTGCAATTTACAAATAGACAATTATCCAAATCAATACCGTCTAAATCAGCATTAGAAAAATCAACATTTTTAAAACGAACATTGTTATAGTTTCTATTTGATAAGTTCTCAGTCGTAAAATTCTTATCAACTATTTGTTCAACCATGGTCACGGCCTCTTTTCACTTATGTAGTAATAGCCCTCCTACTATCAAGTGTAGGTCAATTAGTGAAATTAATCACTACTTTTGAATGCTTTATTTTTCTTTTCCTAAAACTCCATAATATAAATTGAAGATAATCGCCAGTGCCTGTATGAAAGCGTTTTCTTTAATGCTATACTCTTTACGGAATCAGTAACTAGGTTGATGAACATGATTTATGCTTACCACCTCAAAGGGCTGTTCAGCATAATTCTTCTATCATCAAACTTTGTAGAAAGGATATGTTGATTATGTGCTTAAAAAAAGAAACCAGAACAAATCTCGTTCAAGCGCTAAAGGAAGGTGTAGTCCCTGCAACAGGATGTACTGAACCTATCGCAGTTGCTTTTGGAGCAGCAAATTGCATGGCATACCTCGAAAACAAAGATATTCAAAAAATAGAAATAAACGTTTCACTAGGTGTAATGAAAAATGCCATGGCGGTAATTGTTCCCGGTACTGGGAAACCTGGTTTGCTAGTAGCCGCTGCCACTGGTGCAATAGCCGGTGATCCAACAGCTGGCCTCAATGTTATTGCCGGATTAATCAAAGATGATCTTCCAAAAATCAATGATTTAGTAGACTCTGGTAAAGTATCAGCAAAAATTGCACCCGTTGACGACAAGCTTTATGTAGAAGTAAGTATTGCTGATAAAAACGATACTGTTACAGTCAGCATTGCAGGTGGTCATACAAATATATTCTTAATAAAGAAAAACGATAAAGTGATTTTCTCTAAAGAACGTCCTGAACCACAATCAATATCAGCTTCTCAAGAATTTCTAAAAACAGTTAATCTTCAAGAAGTTTGGGATTTCTGCCAAACTGAGCCTTTAAAAAACTTACAATTCATTAAACAAGCCGCAAAACTTAATATGGATCTAGCTCATGATGGTCTAACAAATGATTACGGACTAAAGCTAGGAAAATCAATGCGCAATTCACCTCTTCAAAACGGAGCAGATGATTTATCAAATAAAATAATCTCCTATTCTTCAGCAGCTTCTGATGCTCGAATGGGAGGATCACAACTACCTGCTATGACTAATTCTGGATCTGGTAATCAAGGGATTGCTGCAACCGTTCCTATTTGTGTAACGGCTGATTATACTAAAGCCTCTGAAGAAGAACTCATTAGAGCTTTAGCCTTATCACACTTAACTGCTTTATATATTCACTCATTTTTACCATTACTATCCGCTTATTGTGCCGTTGATTCAGCATCAATGGGTGCTGGAGTCGGTTGCGTTTACCTACTAAAAAATGATTATAATGTGGCAGTTTCTACTATTAATAATATGATGGGTGATGCTGTTGGAATGGTTTGCGACGGTGCTGGGTGTTCTTGTGCAATGAAAGTTGCATCATCAGTATCATCGATGTACCGATCTATGAACTTAGCCCTTCAAGGTGTAAGTATTCCAGCTAATAATGGACTAGTCAGTGATGATATAGATAAAACTATTCGTGGTCTAGGAACTTTTGCTACAAAGGGACTAAAAGAAACTAATCCAATAATTTTAGACATTATGATGAATAAATAAAATAAGACCTGCAGTCCAATTTTGGATTTTGCAGGTCTTATTTTTTACTTAATTGGTTCGTAGTTTGCTCTTGGTCCACCGACATATTTAGGGCGTGAACGAAGCGCCGTTACATGAGCCGATCCAAGAGTTTGAATTGTAGGACGTACAGGAACTTGAACAAACTTAACGTGCATCCCTATAAAGGTATCACCAATATCAAGTCCAGCTTGTGCAGTTACATGTTCTACTTCAACAGGATCATTAAATTGTTTAAACGCTTGAATAGATGCTGCACCACCAGCATGTAGAGCTGGAACTACTGAAACTATTTCAAAACCATTATGTTCTGCTACTGACCGTTCCACTACCAAGCTTCGATTTATATGTTCACAACCTTGAACGGCTAAGTTTATTCCTTTAGGAGATAAGTTAGCTAATATAGTTTTTATAATAACTTTACCAACATCCAGATTAGAATCTTTTCCGATCTTGCCACCAACTACCTCACTAGTTGAACATCCTAAAACAAACAAGTCTCCATCTTTTAAATTTGCTTTTTCTAGGACATCCTTCATGATACTATCTAAATCTTTTTCTATTTTATTTAAATCTAACTCCATAAAAACACTCCCTAAACCAAGTTAGGTCTGAATTTAACTAAACTTTCAACAATAAGTAATGTTACTGCCATACCAAATCCAACTTGAATAATATTACTAAATATAGAAGCAATACCTGCAGGCCAACCAAATAATAATGCGGTTGCCAAACAATACCCAACTACCATAATTACGCTTCCGATAAGTAATGGAACAATTGTTGTCTTAATTCTCTTATTTCTTTCTGGTGTAAAGTAAGCTACCGCTGCACCTTGAAGACCATGAATGATCAATGAGAAAAGACACCATTGTGGATATCCTGAAATTATATCGATCAAGAATCCACTAACAGCACCGACCGTGAATCCCATTGGGTTACCAAATAAAATTGCACTAGTATAAATACCTACTTCACAAAGAGTAACGATTCCCTTTGTAGCAGGAACTGGAATAACAACAAGTAATGAAAGACTGACCGTCATAGCAATTAAAATAGCTGCTAAAGTTATTTGTTTTACTGAATTATTTTTCATCGATTCACTCCTAATGACGATATGCGCCTTGCCAGACGCTACCTAATTGAGAATTTATTTTTATTCCTTTTTTAATTCCTTGACGCACAAATCTTTTTGCAAAATTAACAGCTTCTGGCAATGATTGACCAGTTGCTAATTCAGCAGTAATAACCGCAGAAAAAGTACATCCCGCACCATCCGTGGCTAAATTATTAATTTTGGATCCCTCAAACCAGTAATCGATATCTTCACATCTCAAATAATCTATTGCTTGATCGCCAGGAAATCTATTACCACCTTTGATCACTACGTTTTTACAACCAGTTTTTTGTATTCTTTTGGCTGCTTCTCTAACATCATCTTTAGTAGTAATTTTTGATAATCCACTTAATTGTTTTGCCTCTTCTAAATTAGGTGTCACAACATATGCTAATGGCAACAATCTTTCTTTCATCAAATCTAGATAATCAGACTTTATCTGACTATCTCCTTCTTTAAAGACTAAAACTGGATCTACGATCAATTTCAAATCGTATTGTTCCAACTTATTGCAAATTATTTTCAAAGCCGCAGTATCTCCTAATAATCCGGTTTTAGCAAAATGAATCGGCAATTGATCTAAGATAGAATCCAATTGTTGCAGTATCACGGCCGAATTTATCTGATTTAATATAACTTCATTATTTATGATCGATGCAATACTTGTTAGTGCACTGACACCAAATACATCCAATTCTTCAAATGTTTTTAAATCAGCTTGAATACCGCCACCAGCTAAACTGTCTGACCCAGCTATAGTTAAAACATCTTCCATCAATTCACCTCCTCATAACAATAAGTATTGCTTTAGGTAGCGATTACTACAACATCCAATTGGCTTGTTTTTTTTCCATCCAATTATTATACTGAAGAAAAAAGTCTAAGGGTGTTCATTAATGATAAATTGGTATGACGACTTGCCAGATACAAAGCCTAAATACTTAGCAATAACCAAATTGATTCGCAGTTTGATTCAAGAAGAAAAATTACTTCCGGGTCAAAGACTGCCTTCAGAGAGAAAATTGGCAGATGTTTTTAAAGTCGATCGCTCAACAGTTACCAGAGCATTACTTGAACTCTCATCATCTGGCTTATTGATCAAAAAAAGTGGTAGTGGGACTTTTGTTTCCCCACTACCACAGATCCATTCCACAACAAGAAAAGTCGATTGGAATTTATTTTTAGAAAATCATGAAACAACTTACTCCTCATATCAAAGTAAAATAACTCAGGCCAGAGCACTAAATAACCATACCCTTTTGGACGGTGCCGGTAACGAACTACCTATGGAGTTAATACCTCATTTAGGTTCACTACAAATCAACTGGCAAAACTTCTTAATAGCTCAAAAGCAATCCCAAGATGCAGGTTATCTACCACTGATTCAAACAATCAGCGAAATGCATGAAAAAAGAAATCAATTCAAATTAAATAATCAGAGTTTATTAGTAACAGGTGGAGCTCAGCAGTCCTTGTTGTTAATATTACGCAGTCTTTTACAAATTGGGGATTCTGTTGCCTTTGCTCAGCCATCATACTTTAATTCAAGTGCTATTTTTAAAACTGTTGGTATAAGAACTTTTCCTATTCCTCTAACTTCCTCAGGAATAGATATAGATGTACTGGAAAAAGTGATCCTAAAGCATCGCATAAAACTACTGATTTTAAATCCAACATTTCAAAATCCAACTGGAGAAATATTTTCACTTGAACAAAGACAAAGAATACTTAAAATCTGTCAAGATTACCAAATAGCCATTATTGAAGATGACGTTTTTGGCTGGTTAGTTGATTCTAAGGACGAAGTCCCTACATTTAAGTCACTGGCTCCAGAAAATGTAATTTACATAAGTTCTCTTTCAAAATTGCTGGGGTCAAGCACTAGAATCGGATGGATAGTTGCCCCCCAAGCAATCGGCCAAAGATTATTACAGGTTCAAAAGAAATTAGATATTGTTCCTAGTATGTTGGCACAAGTCATGGCTAATTTAGCTTTAAACGACAAGTCATTTAATTCGGAAATAACTACCTTGAAATTAGAACTAGCTGAACATCGACATATAGTCAGTCAAATATTCTATGAATTACGTCCTAACTGGCACTTCTCATCCCCTAAGGGTGGATTTTATTTATGGGTCAAACAAGATGATCCAGAAATATTTGAAAATCTCCTCAAAAAAGACATTCTGGTCAAACCTGGACCAATTTACGGTGCCACAAAAGAAAACTTTAGATTCAATTTTGCTAATTTTAATAAAGATGAGTTAGAACAATTAAGTACTAGATTAAAGAAATAGTAGTATATTTAAATATAACTATTTCAATTAGGGGTATAACATGGTGAGCTTTAGAGAATTCAAATCATTAAACCAGATATTTTGGTCAAATTTTTGGAAATACAGTCAGATTATCATTTTAGTGGAATTATCCATTAATTTAATTGTCATTCCAGTTCTGAATACACTAACTAATGCAATTTTGGATCTAGGAAACGTCAATTATATTTCTTATACAAATATTTTAAGTCTGATCACGGGTAAACCCTTAGTAATACTAGGTTTATTGTTGATATTACTACTTATTCTTATATTGATATTTAGCCAATTCACTTTACTTTTAAATAGTTTTCAAGCTATTAAATCTAATGCAAATCTGCGTTGGCGTGACTATTTTAAAGATGTTTTTAGAAATGTCTACCAACTATCATTCAAAGGATTTGGATTCTTTCTATTATACTTTCTCATCGTTATGCCAATTGGAGACATTGGCTTTTACTCTAATTTATTAAATAAAGTTAAGATTCCTGAATTTATTCTTGATTGGATCTTTACAGAACACTTCTATTTAGGCGCACTTATAGTTGTTTTATACTTAGTAATTTTTTACATCGGTTTAAGATGGTTGTTTGTCTTACCAGCAATGATTTTTGAAAACAAAACTATTAGTCAATCAATCAAATATAGTTGGAGAAAAACCAAAAATCGCACGCTTCATTATCTAGGTATACTCTTAGTAATTATCATTATTGTTCCCTTTGTATTTGAAGGACTTTTATTATTGATTGTTGGTCTACAATGGTTGATCGATAAAATACCATTTATCAGATTCCCTATGGCAATAGTTAATATGACTGCTGTTCAAATAATTAATTATTCGGCTAGTATATACGGTACATCTATCGCCGCATTAATAATCCTAAGTAATACTAAAACAACTTACTTTGAATCACATAACAAAAACAAATCACATAAGTGGTTCTGGGCATTACTTGCTGCTGGTATTTTATTCAGTTTCATGAGTTACAATACTGTATATTTTAAGGGCTGGTTATTAGATAGACCCGTTACAATATCCCATCGCGGAGTCGATGATGGTAATGGTGTTCAAAATTCAATTCCCGCATTAAAAGAAACGTCTAAAGAAAATCCAACATATATTGAAATGGATATTCAAGAAACAAAGGATCATAAATATGTGGTTTACCACGACACCACCCTCAAGGGACTTGCTGGAATTAATAAAAAGCCAAGTCAAATGACTTTAAATCAACTTAAACGAGTTCAAATTCATGAAAATGGTAAAACCGCCTATATTGCAAGTTTTGATGACTATTTAAAAACAGCTACCAAGTTACATCAAAAATTACTAATTGAATATAAAGATGTAAAAGGAAACGGCCCTGATTTTGTTAAAAACTTTGCCCATAAATACGATCGGCAATTGCAGCATAACGGCGATATGGTACATTCCCTAGACTACGATTATATTCAAGAGAGTAAAAAGTATATGCCACACGTTCCTGCCAGCTATATTCTTTCATATAACTTATCTGGAGTCCCCAAAACACATGCGAATGCTTTTACGATGGAATACACAACATTAAATTCCACATTTATCGACGGAGCACATGCAATGAATAAAAGCGTATTTGCCTGGACTGTTAATGATACTAACGTCATGGATCAAATGATGTTTTTAGATGTAGATGGAATTATTACAGATAATCTGTCAGATTTAAAAAAGGAGATCAAAAGTAATTTTGACGAAACGTCTTACTCTACTAGAATATTAAATTATATAGTTCAAATGCAGAGTCCATTTTAAGAAGAATCGGCCAACTTGGTCGGTTCTTTTTTATAATTAAAATGATTGGTATATATACAAATCTCTGTAAAGTAAGCATTAAATAATAATTGGGCTGATTGTTTTATTTAAAATTTGTATGGACCTATAATTACGTTTGATTAAAAGATAAGAGCATTTATTGCTAAGGGAGATGTTAATCATGCGCATTAAAAAGTCTAAACTTTTAATTGCGATGGTAACAGTAATATTGGCCCTTTTAACATGGATGGTTCCAACTTCTGAAACTGCTCGTGCCGCGAATACCAATACCCAACCGCTATCATCGATTCCAACCTCCGGACTTGGTGCCGGTGATGCTATCTTAACAAATTCAAGTGGCAAACCTGTCCAAGTTGGAGACACAATGTATACCTGGGAAAAATTTTCAGTAAAGTATGAATGGTCTATTGCAGATGGCGTACAAATTCAAGCCGGTGATACTGCAACGTTTACCTTGCCAGACGATTTTAGTTCTAGTGGTGACTTGACTAATATCCCAATGTATAACGATGAAGGCCTTCAAATTGGTACTTTCAGTGTTAAAGCTGGTGAAAAAACTGGTACTATAACATTCAACGATGCTTTATCATCTACATCACATGATAGAAAAGGTACCATCAATATTAGTGGTCATGGTACACAAACCAGTACTACAAATCCAGGCCATTTTGATTGGACTGTCAATAAAATAGGCTGGCTATATGACTACGATGAAGATGGTTTACCACAGAATGTTGTTTGGAATATTGCCTTTAATCCTAACGGTGAAAAATTAACCAACGTTGTTATTGTCGATACTTTAGGATCCGGACAAACTTATGTTGATAGTAGTGTTTATGCTCCTGCTGGTTCATACAATGAAAATGGTGTATTTGAGCCAAACGGAACTTACCTATCACCTAAAGTGACTGTTTCTGGTAATAAAGTGATTTTTGATTTTGGTGATGTTGATACCGCCGTCGATATGACCTTTAGAGTTAAAATTGAAGCTGATAAAAATGCCCCAAATAATTGGTCAGATAACGCCTCCTTATCATCTGATCAAGTACATTCAGATGTTACTGCTGATGTAAATTGGGGTGGTTCTGGTACTGGTACCGGTAATTCTCTTGGAAACTTTGTTTTTCAAAAGAGCAATTTTGAAGGTAACCCACTTACTGGTGCTGTTTATCAACTAACTGATTATAAAGGAAACATTATTGAGGACAATCTTACTACTGATGAAAATGGTCAATTTAGAGTAGGAAATCTACCTATTGGTACATATGTACTTAAAGAGATTAAAGCTCCAAATGGCTATCAGTTAAACCAAAATTCAATCACATTCAGTGTTATGGGTAGTACAAGTATACCTATCGAATTATCACAATCAGATGAGCCTATTCGTGGTTCGCTATCCATAATTAAGTACGCTGCTGATACAAATAAGGCCCTTGCTGGAGCAGTATATGATTTATATGATTCAAATGATAATATTGTCCGTCCAGATTTGACTACTGACGAAAATGGATCTATCAAAGTAGGTGATTTACCTATTGGTACATATCATTTGATTGAGACAAAAGCCCCTGAAGGTTATCAAATCAACGAAACACCTATCTATTTTGACTTAACAAGTGATAATACAAATCTTAACTACGAAGCTGTTGATTATCCTATTTCATCCGGTGACCACGAGTTTGGTAACTTTGAACTAACTAAAACAAATACAAGCACCGGATTGGGTGTACCAAATGCCCTATATGAATTAAGGGATGCTCAAGGACAAGTTATTAGCAATGTAAAAACTGGCAAAGACGGTATATTCTATATGTCAGGACTTTCTGCCGGGAAATACTCATTAGTAGAAATTGAAGCTCCTGAAGGATATACATTAGATAAAACTCCAATTAACTTTGAAGTAAAAGCTGACAAGACAACTCAAGTATCTGCAAAAGATAATCCAGAATTACCAACAAATCCAGGTGTAACTCCTCCTGTTGAACCTGAACCTGAACCAGAACCTGAAGAGCCCGAGGAACCTGAAAAACCTGGTGTAACTCCTCCTATTGAACCTGAACCAGAACCTGAAGAGCCTGAGGAACCTGAAAAACCTGGTGTTATTCCTCCTACAACTGGTCCTGAAGAACCCGGTGATCAAAATGATGAAGATGTTCCTAGTGTTAAACCAACACCTTCTCCATCAGAGCCTATAAAACCAGGCCAACCTGGAGTAATCACTGAACCTAGCTTCCCTGAAGTAACACTTCCTGGAAATGTTTCCACAGGAAAAGGCAGATTACCACAAACTAGTGATATCAAAGATACATGGATCATTATCGTTGGATTTGCAGTTGTAATGTTTATTCTTGGACGTATAATTCGTAAATTTGATCGATAATAGAGCGTGACAAAAAATGAGTTTGGGACAAAACCATTTTTTCCTTAAACATGCAGCATAAACGTGCGACAAAACATAGCTTTTTCCGCTTAAAACAAAAGAGTCCAGTAATCCAAAATCGGATTACTGGACTCTTTTGCCTTAATGCTCGAAAGCTGAACATGTTTTGTCCCACTCTGTCTTATTTATCTTTCCATATATAATTATGCACGGATTTTTGAACCAATACAAGACTGTTATTTAATGACATAACGTAATATCATTTAATATCTAAAATGGTTATGGAGGGCAATAGATGGAGAATACTTTTGATTTAGAACAAATACATCTTAAAAAGGTTTACCAAGAACTAAGCGATACACTTATAACAGTCGAAGAGTTACTTTCTAAAAATTCTAATCAAGCTATAAATTTTAAGAAACAATCCGGACATGACACAGCTCTAAATTTCGATAGTTACGCTGATAATTTAGATACTTTTGCTTCAATGGAAAGTATGAACAAGCAAATAGATTACTTTAATAGTAAACAAAACCAATTAGAGATAACTAAGAAAAAAATAACACAACTACTACCTAGTCCCTACTTTGCCAGAATTGACCTTAAATACCCTGACGAATTAGAAAGTATTCCTTTTTACATTGGATCAACTGGTTTCTCAAAGAATAATGAAGATCCATTAGTGATTGATTGGCGTTCTCCAATTGCTGACCTATATTACAACAATAAAATGGGTAAAACCTTTTATACAGCAAACGGATCAAATATAAATGTCGATATTAAATTGAGACGTCAATTTCTATTACATGACAACATACTACAAGATATCTTCGATACAAACGTTGCTATTCAAGATCCATTATTAGTTAAAACACTTCAAGAAAACAAAAGTAATCAGATGACATCTATCACCGCTACAATTCAAAAAGAGCAAAATGTTATCATTCGAGATGAAAAATCTCCGGCACTATTAGTCAATGGTATAGCTGGAAGTGGAAAAACATCTGTAGTTTTGCAACGTATCGCTTATTTGCTATACCGTTATCGCGAAACGCTGGTTGCTGAGGATGTCTTATTAATAACGCCAAACTCTTTATTTACCAACTATATCAATGATGTTTTACCTAGTCTTGGTGAAGATACGCCTTCACAAATGACTTTCAAGCAATTTTTAAATACTCCTACTAACACTACTAATTTTAAAAACAAACAGAGTCATTTAAAAAATATTAATGAGCAATTAAATGACTTATCTTTGTCTTATCAAGACTTTAAACCGTTAAAGGTTAATACAACTGTTGTCTTTTCTAAATCCAAATTATTGGAAATTTTTAATAGAACACCAAAATCTTTATCCTTACCAAAAAGGATCACCGCATTAACTGAACTATTACTAAAAGAAGTGAAGGATCATATCTTAAAATCTGCAACGGACTCAAATATCCAAGCTAAACTAGATGGGTTGACCGACTCAGACCAAGAAGCAATCTTCGGTAAATTAATATCGCCAACTACCGATTCAGAAATCATAAAGGCAACCAAAAGAATGCTTACTTGGCAATATCGCAATTTAATCCAACAAATAAAACAAAAAAGTTGGCTCAATATATTCCAAATTATCGACGACATTTTAGGAATAGATGAACACAACTTTTTAGATTACCGATTTATTCAATTGAAATTATTTAATCTTAATAAGAACAATATTAAATTTGTCATGATAGACGAAGTCCAAGATTATTCTTTAGATGAATTATTCTTCTTAATAAATGCACTGCCTAATGCCAAATGGACACTTGTCGGTGATGAGTTTCAGTCCATCAAAGAATCTAACAATCCTATTGATTTTACTGATCTGTCAAAATTATTTGAAGAAAATATGATAAATGTCAAACAGCGCAATCTTTATACAAGTTATCGTTCTAGTGGCAGTATTACCAAAGAATTTATCAGTTTTGGCACTTCGTCACTTTTAGAAAATATAAGAATCATTCAAGCAGATGGTCAGACGCCAATTCATTCAAAAATAGCATCTAAAAACTTAATTTCTAATATTGATCAGCAAATAAAACAATTTAAACCTACTGAGCTATCAGCAATAATTACACCAGACATAGAGAGTGCTAAAAAAATATCAAACGATTTACATATAAAAGCACTCGATTCAAATAGTATTCTACCTAAAAAAGGTATATCCGTTATGCCACTTATAGTTGCTAAGGGATTAGAATTCGACAATGTAATTGTTATAAATAACGACAAAAATTACTTCTCAAAAAATAGACTAGGAAACAACAGAATGTATACTGCTTTATCAAGAGCATCCAAGAAGTTATTTATCAATACTATCAACTGATTTTTTACCAGCATTTCGATAAACAAAGTATGCCGTTATAGGAACTGTCAAAATAACTCCGATGGCACAGATCAACATAGTTAAAACTTCAGCAACAAGCAGTTTATTGTTGATAACATCTGAAAACTTATAATTCAAAGAGTTCATTAAAAAGAACAATGGAAAAGTTGAACAATAAAGTATTAGTTTGCGTGCTTAATATCTTATTACCAACTGAAAAACCATCCGAGAAAACTTCTTTAGGAGTAAGAGTCGGCTTACTTAGGATAATTTCGTTTAATCCACTAGAGATTGCAACACTAGTTTCAGAAATAACACCTAAACTATTTACAACAATGATTGCTATAGCTAACTGAGGAAAAGACACACCTGCTGCTAGAGAGAACGATTCTAATTCTTCTTGGTCTTCAAATCCCATTCCTTGAGCACTAGCCCAAAATTCTAAGGGAACAGTAATAATCAAGATAATAACGACAATTAATATAGATGTCTTAAAAGCAATATTTGCTGTAGCAGCATTCTCAACATTCATATAAATAGCAACGATCAAAATGATCAAGGAGATGATTGACGTTGTTATCAACACATTAAAACCATCAGCTATCAATATCAATAATGCAACGATAGAAACCAGATTTATCGATAACCCAAACAGTAAAGAAAAGCCTCTACTACCTGCTACAATTAATAATAAAACTACAAAAGCACCCAACAAAAATAGCATTAATAAGCCCTCCTTGTAATTATTTTACTAGCAATAAAACTAGTTATTGGAACTGTTAAGACGATCCCTATCGCACTAATCAAAAGTTGTGCAAATCCAAGACTTAAAGTCATCGTAAATGTATAACCAATTGAGTTACCATTACTCAAATACAATAAAATCAAATTCAAATGCTCCGCTATAACGATGAATAATAGAATATTGATTAGCGGTCCGATCAACTCTCGTCCAATATTAATTCCAGCTTTAAATAAGACTTTTTCTTTAACATCATTAACTTCTTTTTTCATTTCTATCAATGATGAAGAAATATCCATAGTCTCATCTAAAATGACTCCTAATACACTAAAAATAACTTGTGAATAAAAAACACTGAAATATGGTTGCAGTCCAAAATCTGTTAATTCCATATGAACACCACTATTACCTGAGAGTTTCAATAACAGAATGCTTAATAATATCGACAATGTAGTTGCAGAAACCGTACTTAAATATGCCATTAAGGCGTCACTATTAGGCCCTAAAATAATTAATAAAGCTATTCCTGAGATTAAAAGAGACGTTATAACGGTCATCAATAGTAACAAGTTAGTGTTGTTATGAATCAGCAATTTTACGAACCCATAGTAAACTAATAAATTAAGCAGCACACTTATCAATAGTTTCCCTCTGCTGAATTGCATACAAAATAGAAGAATAATTACTAACCCTAAGCTAAACACTATAACAGTATCTCGCTTAACATTTTTTATTGAATAATGATGTCCTGACTTTGATAAAATCACCTGTTGACCAACATGATATTTCTGGTCTAAAAGCTGAGATTGATAATAAGTATTTTTTAAGGTTAATCTCTGTTTTCGCTTATTAGTATTTAAAAATACTCCCGTTAATTTTTGTTCAATTTGCGTATCTGTATTTTTATATTCATCCGTACTCTTATCTTTTTTGATAGTTTGCGTTTGTTCGATTCTTATAATCGGATTTTTATATAAGAACGAATCAAAGTAAGTAATTATTGTCACCGTTAAGACAGCCAATATTACCGCAAAAATTCTAATTACATTTTTTTTCATCTGAAAACACCTTTGAAAATCCATTTGAACGAATACCTAATATAATACTTCTACAAAATAAATTTGTATCGATTTGATTCAAAAAATATATAAATTAGTCCTATTAACAAATAATTTTAATTTTATTAAAACAGGCTCCAAAAACTTGCTACAGATGTGTTTTTGGACTAAAATACTTTGTATAAAACGTGCCATTTTATTATCTTTTTAACATTTAGTTATTGACAAGTTTTAATTTATGAAATAACATTTTAGCCATCAACTAGTTAGGAGATTTCAATTATGAAAAATATTAATTCTCTAAACATCGTAAATAATCGTTGGCAAAGCCGATAATTCAGGTTGATCCGATATGGATGCAGCCTGAAAGGGATTGTATCCATGTCGGCTTATTAAACTACGTTTAAATAACACCCACATGGAATAACTTTAAATTTCATGTGGGATTTTTTGTTTTATTAAGACAATCTCACAATGCTGAGATTGTCTTTTTTTATACATTTAGGGGGAGAAATTATGAAACACACGAAACGATTATATGGCACTCTTATCTTTTTATTCGCATTTCTGATATTTGCATTCTTTTATACAGGCCATACTGAGAAGGTTGCTAAAAATAAGATTCCAAAGGTTGGCGTTTTACAATTAATGTCACATCCAGCCTTAGATCAAATTAATAAGGGATTAGATGATACCTTGAAAAAGCACGGTTATATCAATGGTAAAAATATCAAAATTGAATTTCAAAATGCTCAAGGTGACCAAAGTAATTTAAGAACTATCAGTAAACAATTTGTCGAAGATAACGTTGATGTTGCTGTCGGAATTGCTACTCCATCAGTTCAATCATTAAAGAACGCTACTTCAAGTATTCCTATCGTCATGGGAGCTGTTACCGATCCAAAAGGATTTGGTATCATCCCTAGCAACACCAAACCAGGGGGAAATATAACTGGTGTTTCTGACCAAGCTCCTCTTGAAAGCCAACTCAAGATGATAAAAGAAATCATGCCTGATTTAAAGACATTGGGAATTGTTTACACTTCAAGTGATATGTCAGCCACAACTGAAATGAAGGCAATGAAGAAACTTGCTCAAAAAAATAATATTCAAGTGAAAGTTTCAAGTATTAGTAACGTTAACGATTTACAGCAAGTCGCTACAAACTTATCCGAAAACTCACAAGCTATCTTTGTTCCAACAGACAACACTGTTGCAAGTGGTATGAAACTTCTATCAAGTATTGCCGGAAAGAAAAACGTTCCTGTTTTCCCAGCTGCAACAACAATGGTTAAAGATGGTGGCCTTGCCACGATCGGACTTAGCCAATATGAACTAGGTCAAAAAACTGGTGATGATGTCATCAAAATTCTTGAAGGAAAAGGAAAACCAGCTACAATGCCTGTTACATTTATTAAAAAGGGACATTTAGTTCTTAATGAAAAGAAAGCCAAGGAACTTAATATTCAATTTCCTGACTCACTCGTTAAAAAAGCTCAAAAAGAAGGGAAGATCATAAAATGAATCTAATAATATCAACTATCAGCCAGGGTTTTATCTGGGCTATCATGGCTATCGGCCTTTTCATCACATTTAGAATTTTAGATTTTCCTGATATGACCGTTGAAGGAAGCTTTCCACTTGGAGCCGTTACAGCGGTAATGTTGATTCAACATGGTTATTCAGCAGAAATTGCATTACTTGTAGCTTTTATTTTTGGTAATCTAGCTGGTTTTGCGACAGCTTTCATGTATACAAAATTACATATCCCTAGCCTTTTAGCCGGAATTTTAACAATGACTGCTTTATATTCTGTTAATTTAAGAATTCTAGGCAAGGCCAATATGTCTTTGACTAAACCAAATAATATTTTCGATCAATATGGATTAAACAAGTTACCAGTCAACTTCAATGGAATTATTTTAGGAATCATTATCATAGCTATTATCACTTTCCTACTAATAATTTTCTTAAACACAGAAAAAGGCCAAGCAGTTATTGCCACTGGTGATAACGAAATAATGGCAGCATCACTTGGTATTAATACAACTGTTATGAAGTTTATCGGCATTATGGTTTCAAATGGTATCGTTGCTTTAACTGGTGGATTGATTGCTCAACAAAATGGATTTGCCGATGTCAACATGGGAATTGGATCCATCGTTATTGGACTTTCAGCTATCATTATCGGTGAGGTTTTATATCCTGACGTTCCATTAAGTGTCAGAATAATAACAATCGTGATCGGCTCTATTGTTTACCGCTTGATCTTAATGATCGTCCTACAATTAGGCTTTAATACTAATGATCTTAAACTTATTTCAGCCATCATCTTAGCATTATGTTTAGCACTTCCTACTATTAGAGAACAATTCTTCAGAGCATTTAGAAACGGGGTCAAGTCAAAATGAAACCATTACTAGAAATCAACAATGCAGTTAAAACAATTTATAACGACAATCAAGATTTAAATATTCTTGATGGAATCAATTTGAAAATTTATCCAAAAGACTTCATTGTCGTTTTGGGAACTAACGGTGCTGGTAAATCAACTTTACTTGATGCTATAACTGGTGCTAACAAGTTATCATCTGGTGACATCAAATTAAATGATGAAGATATAACTCACAAAAACCTTGCTAAAAGAAGCCATTATATCAGCCGTGTATATCAGGATCCAAAACTTGGTACTTCTCCAAGAATGACCGTGGCTGAAAATCTTCTATTGGCAAAACGTCGCGGTCTGCCTAGAAGATTACGTCTTCGTAAACTAAATGACAATATGGAAAAATTTAAGGAGTTAACCAAAGATCTACCTACACTAGATAATCGACTCAATACTTTTACTGAAAATTTATCTGGTGGTCAAAGACAGACTTTAAGCTTCCTAATGGCAATCATTCAAAGACCTGAATTACTTTTATTAGATGAGCATACAGCTGCTCTAGACCCACAAACTAGTCAAGAATTGATGGAGCTTACTAACAAGGTTATCTTAGAAAAAGAATTAACCTGTTTAATGGTCACTCATAATTTAACCGAAGCTATTAAATACGGTAATCGACTAATTGTTTTGAAAAAGGGTAAGGTAATTCTTGATCTTGATAAAGATCAAAAAGCAGCTTTGAAGGAACAAGATTTACTTGAATACTTCTAACAAGAGAGTGTAACAAAAAGCGGTTTGTCACTGGAACATAGCTTTTTCCGCTTAAATCAAATAAAGTAGGTAATCCAATTGGATTACCTACTTTATTTACTTTAATGCTCGAAAGCTGAACATGTGTTGTCACACTCTTTAATTCCCTAAAATTTCCTGGGTCAACTCTTTACCAAGAGATCCCATTGCATCCTTTTGTTCATCAGAATCTCCATTTTGACTCATAACTACTAAAACAAAGGCTTTATTATCACGTTTTAGAATGGCCGCATCATTTTCTACACCGTAATCAGCGTATTCACCTGTTTTATTATAAACATCAACTACATTAGTGTTTATCTCCGCAGGTATCTTCGAATGATTACTTGTATTAGATAAAACTGACATCATTTCTTTATCGTATTTAGCTGATACCACGTCGTGTCGATAAAGTTTTTTCATAAATATGGCTAAATCATACGATGTTGTCTTATTATCTTTACCTTCAGCCAACGCATCTTGATCCATTAACATACGTTCCATTTTAGTATTGTCACTTAAACCTAATTTTTCTATTTCATCATTAACAGCACTCATACCACCTACTTCTTTAGTAATGATATTGGCTGCTGTATTATCACTTTTAGTTATCATGTAATCGATCAAGTCACGATATGTTAATGATTCTCCGGCCTGCATATTTTGAGTGACACCTGTTCCACCAACTTTATCATCATTAGTCAATTCATAACGGTCATTAAGTGAAATATCACCGTCAGCTATTTTTTGAAAGGCCGCTGCCATAATATACAATTTAATATCACTAGCCGCACGTTGAGGAGTTTTAGCATCGCCATAACTAGCTGTAGTGTCATCATCTAAATTATAGTAATAAGCTGTAGTATCACCTTTTATACCAGATAGATTACTCGATAAAATCGTTTTGACATCTGCATCAGAAGAAGATTGATTACTTTTTGGCTCATCATGTTTATTATTTTTATCTGTAGAATTTTTAGTATTTTCTGTTCTAGTCTCGTCACCATTATGATTTTTCATATAATCAAACCCTGCAGCTAAAACAAGCAAAACAATAATAATAATCCCAATGATCAAAGATTTATTATTAGGCTTTTTAGGAGACAGTTTACTCGATTGTGTCTCTTGTTCAACTTGACGTTCACCTTGACTTACTACAGATTGATGGGCTCTAGTTTCTTCAATCAACGCCCCACAATTTTCACAAAACTTGGACCCCTCTGGATTCAAATGACCACAGTTTTTACATATAATCATACTGTTTCTCCTATTATTTTCTTTTATACTATATACATTTCTTATTATATAACAGTAATCTCGAGTATATTTTTAAAAGTAAAAATATTTCCGACAAATACTAAAAGCTGGACTGTGGTATAAATATTTCTTGCTTAAATATGCTGCCGAAACGTGCAAGAAAACATAGCTTTTTACGTTTAAAACAAATGGCCCCCAACAATCCAAGATCGGATTGTTGGGGGCCATTTGCCTTAATACTCGAAAGCTGACCATGTTTTCTTGCACTCTACTACAAATAGTCTGCCTTCTTTAAAACTTCACGAGCATGATCTTCATCTTCTGGCGCTACCATAACGACTGGACCTGTACATCCCATGCCGCTTGTAGCGTAAATATCAGCTTTCCAAAGCTCTGTAACAGCATCTTCTAGCACTAGAATATCAATACCTAAGATAGCTTCTGAAACGGCTTTTTTAGCAGGTTCTTTGACCTTAGCTTGTTCTTCTTTCTTAGGAGCAGCTGTCAAATTATCCAATACTTCTGACAAGCCGGCATTTTCGGCAGCTTTATATTCAGCGTTTACTTTATCTATTAAGTTACCCTTCACACACCTACCTGCATAACTTAATGCACCAGCAATAACGTTAGCTCCTGAAGCACGACTTACAATATTGATAATCTTGTCATACCCTTTACCGGCACCAGGGCCGTATCCTTCACCAACAGATTCATAGCTTCCACCTGTTAGAAAAGAGCTCATTACTTTAGTAATGATGTTACCAGTCAAACTATCCATAACCATTATATCTGGGACACCTTGAAGTAAATCATTACCACGCATTTCTACACCGCCATCAGCACGATGACTCTGTGTAAAATTGATTTCATAACCATTATTTTTTAATTTATTCAATGCTTTCTCAACTTGATGTGCTCCATCAATATTCAAAATACCTACAGTTGGATTTTCAATACCATTGGCTTTAGCAACACCTATACCAGAGATAGTATTTTTAACCATAGCGCTGATGCGCTCCATATCTGAAGTGCCTGTAGTATTGGCTAAAAACATATTTTTGCCAATACCTGGTGTAGTAGAGTGACCCACAGTTGATACACCAATTGGGAAAGTGTAATGCATTGTTACTGCGGCATCTAATCTACCATCAGCTAACATCTCATCCATTTTGTTATGCCCATCTTCAGGATCCTTTGCAGCGACTGTTTCCAGTTTTGTATCCGTCAATGTACCAATAGCAACAACTTCAATGGAGGGATCATTTGCCTGTGCTAACTCAGCTCCGCGAAGAACTTCTTCTTCACCATGTTCACTACCAAGTAACGTTACACCTACACGAGGTCTGGAGCCAAAATTACCACTCTCTAATCCTTGGGCAATTTCATTAAACACATCAGCAATAGTGTTTTGTACGTTATTTTCCATTTTTCTCCCCCCTTAAGGATGGTTTATTCTTTATTTTAGAGAATCAGCGAATTTCTTCATTGATTCGGCGATCATTTGGCGAATTGTGTCTTTATCGACTGAATCATCTCCAACATGGCCGTCGTTTGTTTCTACAATAAATGAAATACCATCAAAGAGGTTTGTTAATCTTCCTAGGAACAAGCTACCTTTACCAATGATCATAGTACGGTGAATATCACCATTTTCAATCATTTCTTTAGCATGTCCCAAGAATGGAACACCAGATGGAATGTGACCTTGTGTAGGCACAAATCCTGGCATACCAATATTTTCAACGACTTGATTTAATTCGTCTCTAGCAAACACTTTTTTCATAATTCCTAAAGCAGCAATCATCTTGTAGTTTGCTGAAGGTATGTCTCCAGCACCAGCAGGAACAGTAATTTCAGGATTTTGCATTTCGGCAGAAAATACGTCAACATCTTTAATTGATAAACCTGCATGTTCTAGAGGGTCCGCAACAATAGCTTGCATGATAGCTTGTGGAGCAGCACCACTGCCTATCTTATGCTTACCAACAATATCGGTACGGATAACAGGAGATTTACCATCGTTTTCACCCACATGAATAGCAAAAGCACCTAAACAGTCTTCAAGAAGTGGTTGATCTTTTTTAACATGATCTTTTCCGTTCATTCCTAATTTTGCTGATGATCCACCGGCAAGAACTACAATGTTTGAATATACTCCAGCTTGCACAAGGGCTGAAGCTTCTACCATTGAATGAGATGGTGCGGCACAAAAACTTCTTGTATCTGAACCAGTTGCGTTTACACATCCGCAAATTTCACCGATAGATTTAGCATAATTACCACCGGCACGCTGGAACATATCACCACAGCCTTCTTCACTACATTCAATTAAGTAGTCAACATCGTTGGGTTTAATATCATTTTTAGCAAATAATTCAGCTAATACATAAGCTGCTGAGGCTTTACTTACTAAGTTTTCGAACATAACGTCACTTGTTAAAGCTGCATCAAATTCATGGGCTCTCTTAATGCAACCAACGAGTTTTCCGTCAAGATACAATGGTTTTGCATCTTTATCTTCGATCAATGATTTGATTTCATCAACAGTACTGGGGTTTTCTGTCAATTTATCTAAAGTTACCCAATACTTGCCAATTACAGGATCATCATTTAATTTTTTAGCAATTTCTTCTTGATAGCTGGCTTCTAAAACGACTAGATCAAACATGTCGACGGCTTTCAAACAGCCATAAAACATATCCTCAGACATGATTGAACCAAATTTACCGTTAGTAGTAGCATCCTTTAGTGGATGTTCATACCAAGGCTTTTCAATATTCTTTAAATCACGTGGATGAATATTACCAATATAAGCTTGATTAGGTCCATAACCTACAGCATCTTCGAATGAGCGTAAATGATCTGGGATAGCTTTGAGGTAATCTGAGTCTGGATTATTTCTCATTTCACTCTCTTGCAATTTACCTTCATGTACCAAGATATCCGGTGTATGAACTAATGTATAAGCGGTTCCTTTAAGTACTGGAAAAGTCATACTCTGCACCCCCAAAATAATTGTTTGAAAAAAATGTTACTTATAAAAAAAGGAGTCGAAAAATTTTCGGCTCCTAGTTGAAACTCTTGAGCTCCCTACTAGCTAAACACTGTTTGTTCAGTAACAGGTGTTTCAAGTGCTTTAAGAGCTTTTCTTACTAGTTTTCTACGTAATTCTTTTTCATCTTTTGGATCCAATTCTGGATTTCCAAGAGGATATGGAATTGCGACTGTAGGAACGATTCTATTAGCACCAACAGTCTTAGAAATAGGAACAATTGTACACATGTGAACAATTGGGAGTCCTGTGGCTTCAATAGCCTTAACCATCGTTGCACCGCAACGAGTACAAGTTCCTCAAGTGGATGTAAGAATAACAGCATCAACGCCGTCTTTCTTTAATTGCCCTGCAATTTCTGTACCAAATTTCTTAGCATTTGCTACAGATGTACCATTACCAACGGTAGCGTACCAATAATCATGTAACGAACCGATTTCACCGTTAGCAAGCATTTCTTTAATCACGTCGACTGGTAGGACACGATCCAAGTCTTCATTTGCATAGACTGGGTCATAACCACCATGAGCTGTTTGTCCGTTTTCTGGTGTAAAGTCATCGATATCTTTCAAGCTGTATTTACCATACTTAGATGCACTTGATGATTCGATATGGTCTGGATTTCCTTTAGGAACCGGACCACCAGATGATACTAAGGCAATTCTAGCCTTTGTAATATCTTTAACGGCCGGAGCTGGATCGACACGGTCGAAGGTAGGCATTGGATATTCTGTTGCGAACTCCTTGCCTTGAATTTTATCTACGAGCATTTCAACAGCGCGTTTTGAACCACGTTCTTCTCTGAATACATTTTCACGGAGACCTTTTGGCATATAGCCTGTAATTTCTTTATTGCCGTCAATAATTTGCTTTGCGACAGAAGACATTGCAGGAATTGCTTTTCTCATTGTAGCAGCACTGTTACCAACTTCTACAAAATATCCGTGCTTTCTGTATAGCTCAAAACCAGGATTTTCTGGATACATCCCACCAACAACTGGTAAATGAAGATTCTCATCAACCAATTTGGCAACTGCACCAGCAGCGACACCGTAACGACCAGCATTAAAACTTGGTCCTACGATAACGAGATCTGGATCGTAGCTTTTGATCATTTCAAGAACAGTTTCTGAAGCTTCTGCTTCATTTTCATTGAAGTAACTATCACCACATATAACTGTACCAACGATTTCGGCTACATCATTTAGTTGACCTTTAAACGCCATACCAGGTCCAACAACACCGTCTCTCTTTTCAGGCTTAACATCAGCCTTCTCTTCACCACCGATCCCGGCAAAGAATTGGTTTATGTAATGCACAATTCTTTTTTTGGTCATTTTATTTCCTCCTTTACAAAAGGTTTGGGAAGTAGTGAAAACTATCCACGATATTCTTGTACTTCTTTGTTTATAGCGTCTTTATCTAATACCATTTCCATCATTGATACTTGTTCGTCATATACTGCTGGATCTACTTCATCTTTTAGTTCAAACATGTGATATGCTTTGAGTCCTAACTGGACTCCTGCTAATGGACCAGCGAATGTTGGATCACCAGTTGATACGGTTTCAGCAGCCAAGCCACAAGCTTCTGCTTCTCCACCACCTAGTACTACTACTAGATCGTCTTTTCCGTATTTGTCTGTAAGATCTTTAATTCTTTGTTGGTTTTCCAAGTCCATAGCTCCCGCGCTTGTTCAAACAAAGCATTCAGTTGTTGAAAATACAACTTCTGCGCCCGCTGTTTTTACACAAGCCTCGATAGCCATACCAGGAATTCCATCACGGTCGCCTAAAATGGCGATCTTTTTGTTTTCAAGAATACCCATAATGTGCTCTCCTTCAATTTTATTAAATTTAATGTTTACTATAATTTCGTTATTAGATTGTTTTAGCTGATAGATTGAAGAATCCTAGTTCATTTGTTGAACCAGTGATTACTTGAAGTTCAGCTTCAATTGATCCATCTTCACGAAGACTTCCATCCCAAGCACCAGCAATAATGTTGGCAACTTCTGGATGTCCGATAACTGTATCCATAACTGGAAGATCGATAACTTCATTGGCGTTACCCGCAGTTACAACGGCGTCTCCTTTTGGAGTTGAATCTGCTAATGATTGACTGGCACCATCTTGTCCAGCATACTCATCAGTTACAAGAACTGTCTTAATACCTTTATTTTCAAGGTTGTTACAGTTCATAACTAAGTCAGCGTCAGGATTACCAAATCCTTCTTCTGAGATGATTGCTGCATCTGCGCCAAGCATTTCAACCAATTTAGCAGTCATATTTGATGAACGTTTCTTATCTTGTAGCGTTACGTTCTCATTGGTAATGACACATCCGATAAAGTTAATATCTTTACCATGTCTTGAATATAAATCATCGATAACTGGACTATTCAGATGTACATATGATGGATTCTTATCACAAGCTGAAACACAGTTACCACTTGTAATAGCTCCATCAAATACTTCTGTTGGATACATAAACGTTGGAACTATCTTCATAGCATTTGCGCCATAGAAGAAGGTGTTATGCATAAGTCCTTGTGTTTGTAGTGCATATACATATACGACTTTTGGTAGATCAGGATATTGTTTAACTTGTTCTAGAAGTGGCTTTGTTTCATATACCTTTTCTTCATCAGGTTCAACATTTCTTCCTGCTTCACCAATATAGTTGGCAGCTCTAAAACCAGCTAAACGAATTACTTCTTCATGTTCATGCTGCTTGATGCTGTCAATTGGTTCCATCTTAATTACAATATTATTTAGTTTTGAGAATGGTGTATATTTAGCACCTTCACCACTCATATCAATGATTCCTTCTTGGAATCCAACAATCTTACCAGTTGTTACAACTGCTGCACCTTTAAGTACATGTGTACGTCCTGAACCAACTTGGTCAACATCCCCAATAACACCTGGGAAAATATTGCCTTTTCCGTCAACTTTACAACGTGGTTCAATGACATCTTTAACTGGAATGATACGAGTCTTGTCACCTGGTTTTGCTAAATACACATCAAGAGATTTGATTCTTTCATCTCCGCCTGTTGCGGCTTCGATCAATTCGTCTTTATCAACGAAAAGTGTGCCATCTTTAACTTCGGTTTTTGAGCCGAAGGCAATATCTTTTATTAGGATATTGCCAATTTCTAATCGCATAATATCCCTCCATTCCTTGCCTATTTGCAGTTATTCAATCAATGATGAAACTAAACTGTTAATTCATCTAGTTTAGCTGTTACAGCTGCCATTCCTTTTTCTTCAAGAATGTCTTTTCCTAGAGAAGCAACTTTCTCACCATCTTTATAGAATAGATATGCTGGGATGCCCATTACTTTTTGTTTCATGGCCATTCTCATATTTCCTGTAGTATCAAATGCGTAGAATGTAGCTACATCAGATTTTTCGTCTGATAGTTTTTCAACATCAGGCATCAATGCCATACATGGTACGCATTTTGGACTAAAGAAATCCACCATAACTAAACCTTTCGAATTACTGATTGTTTCTTCAAAGTTCTCCTTTGTAAGATGTTCCATCATCATCTTCGCCCCCTTTCAATTTTTTATCTTTGAAATCTAATACAGGACTAAATTTCAAAGATAAAAAATTTAGATCTCTCTAAACTTTTTATTCATCTGTTTTAGACTTCAACAGATTCTTTCAATAAATCTTCTAATGCTTCTGGAGTAATATTCTTTGTACCTTCAAGACGAGCTATATCTTTTCCATCTTTGAACAATACAATAGTAGGAATTTCTGAAACATTATATTGTGTAGCTGTTTTCTTTGCTCTATATGTATCAAGTTTTACTAATCCAATAGAACCATTTTTCTCTTCGACAACCTTATCCACAATAGCGATCGAATCAATACTTTCTTCTACCTGTGGTGCCCAAAATGCCAAGATAACTGGTTTCTTTTTACTTTCATCAAGAACATCATTTTGTAGTGTTTCTAGTTCTGATAAGTACTTTTCAGCTGCAGATGCGGCAATAGCTCCATCAGCTGCTGCTGTTACAACTTGACGTAGATACTTAACTCTTGCATCCCCTACTGCGTAAACTCCAGGAACGTTAGTTTCCATCATATCGTTAGCAACAAGATAACCACGATCATCTAATTCAACTTTTCCTTTAAGAAAGTCTGTATGTGGTTCTGTACCAATAAATACAAAGACACCATTTGTCTCTAAGTCTGTTAGTTCGCCAGTATTGATGTTCTTTAGAACAACTTTTTCTACTAGTTCGTCACCAGCAATTTCTTCAACAGTTGAATTCCAGACCCACTTGAGTTTTGGATTCTTCATAGCCTTTTCAGCACTGGCTTTATTACAATCAAGATTTCCTTCTTCATGAATAACAATGATAGTTACTGTTTCAGCAAATTTAGTTAAATACATTGCCTCTTCAATGGCAGCATCACCATTACCTACGACTACAACATCTAAATCTACAAAGAAATCAGCGTCACAAGTTGCACAATAACTTACACCTTTACCTCTTAGTTCAGCCTCTCCTTTGACATTGATTTTTCTAGGAGTAGCACCTGGTGACAAGATAACCACTTTAGACTCATAAGTATCGCCTTGTTGTGTATGGACTGTTTTAATAGGTCCAGTAAAATCAACTTCATCAACTGTGCCTCTTAAAAATTCTGTGCCAAATGCTTTAGCATGATCTGCAAATTCCTTCATAATTCCAGGACCTGTAGTACCTTTATAAAATCCCGGATAATTTTCCATTTCATCTGTTGTTGAAGCTTGTCCACCTGGTTCAGCATTCTTATCCAATACAGCAGTCTTCATTTTTGCACGACTTCCATAAATACCTGCAGCTAAACCACCGGGTCCTGCACCAACAATTAAAAGATCATATATCTCTGACATAAAACTCTCCTCCCTACACATAAGACAATTTATAAGTCTATTTATTCATGGTATTCATAAGGTAATCCATCAATAGCCGAATCTAATAGGTCCAAATCTATCACTTGAAAATCCTCTAAGACACTTTCAGCATATCCACGTCTTCTAGGACCTAATTTCTTTAACACTTGATTAGCCCCCTCAATTAAAGTTAACGAGAACATATCCAAATCGCCTTTTCGATCGCTCAAAACTAAACTCTTATATGGGCTTTGATTGGGTTTGATACTTCCAGCAAGTGGATGATTAATCAAATTGGCGCCTAAATGAATGGCATCTCTACTGTGATTAAAAATATCCCCAACTGTTGAATCTTCTTCAAATTCTGTAATTTCTGGATATTTCTCTTCAACCATCGGATTATTGGTTAAAATATAAAAATTCGCCATTCTTTAAGCCCCCTTTGTTAAGTTTTTCACTTTTATCTTACACTTGAAATATAGCGTACTATATTGTGATTTGCAAGCGCTTTCGGGAAAAAATATAAATTATTTTCTATTAATAATCATTAATACGGATTTTCCTATTTAGTTAACTGATTTTTTTAATAGTAACGATTTGTGTTTCCTTATCCATCTTTCAAAATAATATAAAGCCTCATTTCCCTTGATATAAAGGCAATAACATCAAGTCGATTTACTTATAATTATTCAATACATTCTGAACGATCTTTGTAAATTATCATTGATCAAAATCATTTACGGATCCTATTTCAAATTTCAACTGACAATTTGTGCCTTTGACTTTAAGTAATTTCTATTTCACATTGTCGTAATTTCATGTTTCCTTAATGTAAAAATAAATTACGTTTTTGTGTATTTAGTGAAGTGTTTAACAAGAGTGAACAAAAAAAATAACATTTATTCACCGAGAATGAACACGGTTCTAATATATGACATGAGATTTAGAATAAGTAATGTATAGCAATAATCCGATTGCTAACCAGCCGAGATAATTCATCCAAGCGGTAATTGGCAAATTAAATAGTAATAAAACGCAGACAGAAGCAGATAACACTGGTAAAACAATTCCAAAAGGAACTTTAAATGGACGTTTTAAATCTGGATGTTGTTTTCTTAACAGAACCACTGAAACCGAGATCAATAGAAAAATACACAAAGATCCTACATTGGCGAAAGTGGCCAGTTTCTTAATGTCTAATAATCCTGAACAAATAGAAGTTATTATACCTATCATCCACAGAGACTTATTCGGTGTCTGTGTATTTTTATTCAACTTACTAAAGGATGATGGTATAAATCCTCCACGACTCATAGCCATGGCGATATTCGAAGATGCATAAATGAAGGCTAGAATAACCGCTAGAATACCTAAGATAGCTCCAAGTGAAACAATTTCAGCAACGATTGGATGATCAACAGTAATTAAAACAAATGACATTGCCTCTGGAACATTCAATAAGTTATACTTAACGTCTCCAGTCATTACTAAACTAACAATGATGTACAGCAATGTTGATATAGCCAGTGATGAAATAATAGCTATAGGTAAATTTTTTTGAACTTTTTTACAATCTTCTGCTGAAGTTGCCAAAGCATCAAAACCTAAAAACGAGAAGAAGACAGTTGATGCTCCTGTAAAAATACCTTTCACACCAAACGGTAAAAATGGTTTCCAATTAGTCGTTTTAATATGAAAAGATCCAACGACAACAAATAGTATGATAATTCCTATCTTAACTAGAACCAAAACATCGTTAACGACCTTACTTTCACTCATACCTCTTGTTAGTAAAAGTGTTATAAGCAAAACAATAATAACTGCCGGTAGATTTACCAATCCTCCATTAAATGGTGATAAAATTAAATCCTTAGGCAAATTAATTCCAACTTCTCTCAGGAATGAGGCTACATACCCTGTCCATCCAGTTGCGACAGTCGCAGTGGTTGTTATATAAACCCCAAGTAATGTCCAACCTGAGAAAAACGCTATTTGCTCACCCATTGTTATCCACGAATAAACATAAGCACTACCCGAACTCGGTATGGCGGTAGTTAATTCTGAATAACATAATCCGATCAAAGCACTTGCCAAGGCAGCAATTAGAAATGAAAATATTACCCCCGGACCAGCATCTGTAGCAGCTACAATTCCAGTTAAAACTAAAATTCCAGTACCAATAATGGCTCCAACACCCATAATAGTTAGATCGAAAAGTCCTAACGTTTTGGGTTTGTTTTTTGAAACATTTATTAAATCCTCAATTGATTTTCGTCGCATAATACCCTACTCCAAGCTTTCTATTTTTTTGTAGTTGTTATTATCATATCACTTTTTTGGAATATCTAAGTAGAGTTAGTGATTTTTTTAACATTAAAAAACTTTTATTGCATTATTTTAAAGTGAATGAATTCACTTTCATAAGTTCGCAATATAAATCTATTATTTTAAACTTATTAACCACGCTGTACATTATTAATGAATAGACATTTGCATTAATCAAAAGACTGAATTAAGATGTCCATTTATAGTTGACACTTTTTATATAAATGATCAAAAATCATATACAAAATCTTCTATACAGGCTTTTCAGTATCACTAATACGTTCATTATAATTTGTCATTACTTTTTTGTAGATTATTGTTGTTTATTTACAATGAACACTTGTATTGTGCTAATGCAAAAACCTCAATTTTTTAATTCAAAAATTTGGTTTTAGTATCAAAAAGATCAACTTTAGGATTCCAAAAAATCGAGTCAAAGTAAGCAACTTTTTATAAAAAATGCTGTTTGGCCTTTCAAAAATTTTAAACTTTGATAGAATGATTGTGAAAACATTCTCAATATAAGGAGGAAAGTAAAATGAATGAAGATGGACAGCTCAAAAGAAATATTGGCTTTTGGGCGGCTCTTTCAACAGTAATAGGAACTGCTATCGGTGGGGGGGTCTTCTTTAAAACGCCGGTTGTTACGCAGGTAACAGGATCATCAAGTCTAACGCTTTTTAGTTGGTTACTTGGTGGTTTGATTACCATTGCTGCAGGACTAACAACAGCTGAACTTTCTGCTGCTATTCCAAAAACAGGTGGGATGGTTGAATATATTAACCATACTTACGGAAAAACCCCTTCTTTCCTATTAGGATGGGCCGAAATGGTTATCTATTTCCCAGCTAATATATCTGCTTTATCTATTATTTTTAGTACTCAACTTATTTATCTACTTGATATTAGTATGAAATGGCTAATTCCAATGGCATTGGTCGTTGCTGCATCTATTACTTTGATCAATTTATGCGGTTCTAAATATGGTGGTGGATTTCAAACATTTACTACTGTATTCAAATTAATACCTATCGCACTTATAATTATTTTTGGTTTATTCTCAAAACATGGAGCACCCGTTCCACTATTTCCAATTAAATCTGGTCAAAATATCAACTTCCTAACAGGATTAGGTCATGGTTTACTTGCCACAATGTTTGCTTATGATGGTTGGATCCAAGTAGGTAATATTGCTGGTGAGCTGAAAAATCCTAAGAAGGATTTACCACGTGCTATTATTTTTGGTTTACTTGGTATCACGGTAATTTACTTATTTATTAATTATGCCTTTTTAAAAGCTCTACCTATTCATAGCATTATTGGTAATGAAAATACCGCTGCTGATGCAGCCAAAGTTATTTTCGGTGATTTTGGTGGTAGATTAGTTACGATTGGTATTTTGATTTCTGTATACGGAGCTATTAACGGTTATACTATGACCGGTTTACGTATTCCTTATGCACTTTCTAAAGATAAATCATTACCTTTCAGTAATAAATTATCCCATGTATCAAAACTTGGTATTCCGGTCGCAGCTGCATTATTACAACTTGTTATTGCCTTTGTCATGGTATTTCTAGGTGACTTCAATACACTAACAGATATGTTGGTATTCGTTATTTGGATTTTCTACACAATGACATTCGCTGCTACTATTATTTTAAGAAAACGTGAACCTGACATGAAACGTCCATATAAAGCTTTACTTTACCCATTTACTCCAATAGTAGCTATCTTGGGTGGTATCTTTATCGTCGTTTCAACAATCTTCACACAAACATCCCTTGCTTTACTTGGATTAGGTATTACTATACTTGGTCTACCTGTATATTTACTTGTTAAAAAACATAACGAATCACAAAAAAGCTCTAAATAAATGAAGGAAAAGCATATTCTCGACTGAGAACATGCTTTTTTATTTTGAAGAAATTTATTAATATCATCTAATTTAGGCGAATTACTTGCCAACTGGCAGTCATAATACTTATAGTAATTAGTATTGTCATTAATTTGGATTGGAAGTGAAAATGTGACTCAGTCAGCATACTGGAATCGCATCACAGAAAATGCTAAGAAGGAAAATCGCCCCTTCTTTAGCTTGGCTCCGATGGAAGCTGTAACAGGTTCTGTTTTTCGTCGCGTCGTTATGAAAGCAGCTGCACCGGATATTTTTTATACAGAATTTACAAATGCGTTAAGCATCACGCATCCTTTAGCTAAAGAAACAACTAAGGGACGTTTATATATTGATCCTAAAGAAGATCCTAAACCAATAGTACAGTTATGGGGAAATTCTGGAGAGGATTTCTCTAAGGCTGCCAAAGAGGTCGCAAAGCAAGGATATGAAGCTATCGACATCAATACCGGTTGTCCTGATATAGCCGTTATTAAAAACCATAGCGGTAGCGATTTAATTCGCCATTTTGATACTACTAAAGAAGTTATCGAAGGTGCACGACAAGGTGGACTACCTGTTAGTGTAAAAACAAGAATCGGATATAGCGAGATAGAAGAGTTTGAAACCTGGATTCCTTTCCTATTAAAACAACAAGTTCCAGTTTTGACTGTACATGTTAGAACACGTGAAGAGATGAGTAAGGTACCAGCTCACTACGAATTGATAGATCAACTCATACAAATGCGTGATACGTATGCTCCTGATACACTACTTCAAATCAACGGTGATATTGCTGACTATCAAGCAGGAATAAAATTAGCAAATGAACATCCCGGTATAGATGGTATTATGATTGGCCGTGGAATATTCATGAATCCATTTGCGTTTGAAAAAAATCCCAAGGAACATTCCAGTCATGAACTATTAAATCTTCTACGTTATCAATTAGATCTTTACGACCAGTTTGTCGCTATGGGCATTCCTGGACATTTTGCACCCTTACAACGATTCTTTAAAATCTACGTTCGTGGGATGAAAGGCGCTTCAGCAATCAGAAATGATTTGATGCAAACTAAAACTACCGATCAAGCTCGTGAAATTATTGAACGTATTGATCCTGGGGCAAAATAAAAGAGTGTGCAAAAAAAGCGATTTGCCACTGGAGCATAGCCTAGAGACACGAATGATTGGTACCATCAATCATTTGTGGTTCGTAGCTATGTGGAGGTTGCAGCTTTTTTTCACACGTTTAGTCTATAAAAGTTCAAAAACAAAAAAGGGGGTTACGACTTATGTCGTGGCCCCCTTATTTATCTTAATTCTATAAAGATGAACGCATTCTATTGAATTATTTGCTGTTCTTTAATAGTAATATCTTTCAAATATTTTTTAGCATACATTGAAATTGATGATTGGATTTTTTCAGTATCTAACCTATCAACGCCAAATATATAAGCTACGATCACGGCACTTCTGGTGTTATCACCTATCATCGCACGTGTTGAATCTGATGTAGGTCCACCAAAAGGACCGTCTTCATCTTTAAGTAATAACATATTCTCTAAATTGATAGTTTTTTTGCCAATACCATTATAAGTTTCACCTGGTTTACCTAAAGTTAAAACGATATCCCCTGCAACTTTGTCCAAATCATAACTACCAAACGGTAGCTTATAAACTAACGATAAATAGTTATTCAAGTCAACTAGACTATTGATTTGATAAAGCCCCTTTCCTTTGACAACTCTTCTCCATAAACTGTCAGACGAAGGACGAAATCTTGCAGGATCTTTCCCTAACTCTTTATAAACTTTTTTAGTATTCATAATCGTGGGATTTTCTCTAATTGTCTCCAGAGTATCTTCATGACTTATTTTTTCATCAATTGGATTTAATAATTCATCCCACATTTTCTTATCATAAGATTGATTTTCAAAATCAATTACAGTTATTCCTAGTGATACCTTATTTTTTAATGATTCATCTATTTTAAATTTCATTTTTTCCTCCACTTTTTTTATTAGTTTTGGAATCCTGGAACATCACATTCATTTAATGGTGAATAGATCATTATAAAGCCCCCTTTGTAATTATCATCATGATACTACACCACTAAACTTTGGCAAAAGCTTGTTTTAAATCATCCAAAAGATCTTCGGAATCTTCTACTCCGACAGAGAATCTAATCAACTCATCTTTGATGCCATTTTTCAATCTAATATCACGAGGAATTGCACTATGGGTCATTACTGCAGGAACCTCAATCAAACTCTCAATACCACCTAGACTTTCAGCTAAGTCTATCAACTTCAAATTTTCCACAAATTTCTTTGGATCTAGTCCTTCTTTTAATTCAAATGAAATAATAGCCCCAAATCCACGCATTTGTTTCTTTGCTACTTCATATTCAAGACCATCCGGATCACCTGGATAATAAATTTGACCAACCTTATCATTATTTTTTAAATAATCGAAAATGATTTTAGTGTTTTCTTGATGTACTCTCATTCTGATTCCAAGAGTTTTAATTCCACGCATAAGTAACCAACTGTCATCCGGTCCCAAAACACTACCAATAGAATTTTGTAAAAAGGCCAACTCATCAGCAATTTTGTCATCAGAGGTTGCAACTAATCCGGCGACAACATCGCTATGTCCACCTAAATATTTGGTTGCGCTGTGGAGAACTATATCAGCTCCTAATGTTAGTGGATTTTGGTTATATGGCGTCGCAAATGTATTATCCACTATAGCTTTTAAGTTATGCACCTGTGCAATACTTGAAATTTTAGAAATATCAGAAATTTTCAACAGTGGATTGGTTGGTGATTCTAAATAAATTGCTTTTGTATTGTCTCTTATTGCAGCTTCAACAGCTCTTAAATCCTGGGTATCAACAACTGTAAATTCCAATCCAAATCTTTTTAACACTTTATTGATCAGCCTAAATGTTCCACCATATACATCGTTTCCTACAATAATATGATCTCCATTTGAGAATAATGAAAATACAGCATGTATTGCTGCCGAACCAGAAGCAAAGGCAAACCCAAATTTACCTTCTTCGATATCTGCAATCAATTTCTCTAAAGCATTTCTAGTAGGATTCCCTGTTCTTCCGTACTCCCACTTTGGTTCTCCGCCAAGTTTATGTTGGTGAAAGGTCGATGTTCTATAAACTGGTATTGAAACTGCTCCTGTCTCTTTATCTTCACTGATACCACCATGAATAAGTTTTGTATTAAATTTCATTTTTTCCACTCTCCTATTTTTAGATAAAAAAAGAGTGCAGATTCAAAAGAATCCGCACCCTTTACAAAACATCATTATTGTCTTCAATAAACTTTTAGACACTCAAAATGATGGTTCGCAAACGATGCGAGCCATAACAACATAGGTTTTGAGTGTTAGTTAAAAGCATGTGAAGACCTCCTAATAAATTTATGTCTAAGAGCATATAGCAACTTTATTATATTGTCAATTGAACCGTATTTATTTTGAAATAACTCCGACAATTTATTGTGTCAGAAAATTAAGAATAAGTTTATTTATGATTTATATACAGACTCATTCCAAAATGAACAGCATTTTATTGGCATCTAGTATTGAAATATAGTTTAATTTTTAGATTATTTTATTTTGTTCAAACCTAAAATTAATTAATATAATAATTCATAAATTATAAAAATCCTTTACGAAAGCTGATGAAATAAACAATCGGTTGTCTGATACTATTTAAGTAGAATCTTTGTGGGAGGAGGTATACTGTGAAAAAATTAAAAAGAGTCCTATTTAGCTTGTTAATAGCCACTTCAACCCTCCTAACTTTGTCCACAAACACAGTTAACGCAGATACTACTACTGCGACAGTTGCCTCCGACGGAACAAGCACAGCTGCTGACGGTACAGTTGTTGATTCAAAGACTTCCACAGTTTCAGTTACCGTCCTTTCTGGTATTTTAACTTTAGATGCGGTACCGGATTTTAGTTTCCGTGCTGTTGATGGTGCCAAGGTCAGCCTTAAATCAAATACAACCGACAATTCAAATAATTCTGCCGGTGCTGCCACAGCTAATGATGGTAATAGCGATGGTAACAATACTGGTTTACTTCAGGTTACTGACTCACGTGTTTCAATATCTGGCACTAATGCAATATCCGCTGGTTTTACACTTGGGGCAAAAATTTCAACCCTTCAACCATTTAATAGTGATGACAAACCTATTTCAGGTTTTGAATTAACCCTTAATCCGCAAGCTTTGATCAATGCCCAAGGCAATGGTATCAGTACTAATACCCCTCATCCAATATTTTCTAAGAAGGCCGTATTATCCGATACTAAAACATCTGATACAAATGTTATTGATCTGGATTCCGGTGAATACAATCCAGGAGTTGTATCAGCTACATTTTCACAGTTTACTGACGGTGCTAGTTTGTACCTACCAAAAGGGTCTACTGGAACTTCTACCAAAGAAAAGCGTGAATATAATGCCGTAATAACATGGACACTCACACCTAAACCTCAAAGTACCGTTACAAAATAAATCTTCTCCATCCACCAGTTGAAAATTCAACTGGTTTTTTTATTTTAAAAGCCCTTTCAAAGAAAGACTTATTAATTTATAGCCTGTTTACGGTTATTTTATTAGAATTTTATTAAAAAAATAGAGATTTTTTTGAAAAGTTGTAGTAAGATGGGATTCTACAGTAGAGTTACAGTTGTTTTCAAACTGTGAACAGGGATTAAATAAGAAAGGTGGTCCATAATTATGGATAAAGAAAACAAAACGTTAAACCGTAGTTTGTCATCTCGACAGATGCAGATGATTGCTCTTGGAGGAACTATCGGGGTTGGGCTCTTCATGGGATCTGCCTCTACTATTAAATGGACCGGACCTTCAGTTTTGCTGGCATATGCATTCGCTGGTGTAATTTTATATATTGTTATGCGTGCCTTAGGGGAAATGATTTACGTCGATCCATCTACTGGATCATTCGCCAAATTTGGTGCTGAATATATTCACCCTGTAGTTGGTTATTTGACTGCTTGGAGTAATGTCTTCCAATATCTTTGTGTTGGTATTAGTGAAGTTATCGCTGTTGGTACTTATCTTCAATTTTGGTGGCCCAATATGCCTCAATGGATCGCGGGAGTTATTGTTGTAATAACACTTTGTGCTGCCAATTTAGCTTCTGTTAAAGCTTATGGTGAGCTAGAATTTTGGTTTGCTTTAATAAAAGTCTTAACAATTATTTTCATGATCATTATGGGTCTTTTAGTTATTATTTTTGGTGTTGGTAATCATGGCCAACCCGTTGGTATTAGTAATCTCTGGACTAACGGTGGTTTCTTTACTGGCGGTTTTAAAGGATTTATTTTTGCGTTATCTATTGTTGTAGGTTCATATCAAGGAATTGAAGTTATTGGTATTACAGCTGGTGAAGCTGAAGATCCACAAAAAAATATCGTTAAAGCTATCAGAACTATCGTTGGTAGAATTTTAATTTTTTATATTGGTGCAATTTTTGTTATCGTTTCAATTTATCCTTGGAACAAGCTAGGTACTATGGGTTCTCCATTTACAGAAACATTTGCTAAAGTTGGTATTACTTTTGCCGCAGAAATCATTAACTTTGTTGTTCTTACTGCAGCTCTGTCTGGATGTAATTCTGGTATCTTTAGTTCAAGTAGAATGCTTTATACACTTGGTATGGAACACAACTTACCAAAAGCATTTACTAAACTATCCAGACATCACGTTCCATACTTACCAGTTATCACTATTTCAGCTGGTATTTTGATTGGTTTATTATTAAACTTCTCTCTTCCAGCTTTATTCCACACTTCAAATAATGTCTTTGTTATTGTTTATAGTTCTAGTGTTCTTCCAGGTATGGTTCCTTGGTTTGTTATTTTGTTCAGTGAATTAAAATTCAGAAAACAAAATAAACAACATATGGATGAACATCCCTTTAAAATGCCTTGGTATCCATTTAGTAATTATTTTGCTATTGTTTCACTTATCATTATTCTCATTTTTATGTTCTTAAATCCCGAAACAACAGTTTCATTGTTAGTAGGGGTAATTTTCCTTCTCGTCATGACAATTATTTACTTTATCAGAGAAAAAATGACAAGAGCCTAAAAATACAAGTGTTTGCGACGTTAGTCGTAAATGCTTTTTTTATTTATCAAAAAAAATCGTTTCACAAGTAACTCAAAAGTGTAACATGTTAAGGTATATACAGAAATTTACTAAGGGGAATTTACTATATGGAAGTATTTTTTCAAAGTGTCCAAGGTATCTTCATAATAATCGGACTTATTGCCGTTGGATACGCTCTGGCTCTAAAGGGCTGGTTCACTGAAGATACTACTAAACTAATTGCAAAATTAGTTACACAAGTTGCCTTACCGGCTTATATGATTTTTACCATAACTAAAGATTTTACGGCTCACAAATTGATCACTCTATTGCCTAACTTAGTTATTCCATGCCTTTCTATGACCATTTTAATTGGCGTTTCAGTTTTGATGATTCGCCTATTGAAAATTGACCCGCAACACCGTGGACTATTCTCGTCTATGTTTTTTAACTCCAATACGGTCTTTGTTGGTCTACCAGTAAATATGGCGCTATTTGGTTCAGAAAGTTTGCCTTACGTATTAGTTTATTACATGGCTAATACTACTTTCTTTTGGACATTAGGAACTTATTTGATTCAAGTTGATGGAGAACAAAAAGGTTCTTTTAGTCTAAAAAAGACTCTTGGTAAACTATTTTCTCCTCCATTAATGGGATTCATAATTGGTTTATTGCTAGTGATTTTTCATATCCAACTTCCTCATTTTCTAATGGCTGACTTTGAATACTTAGGTAACTTGACCATCCCAATGTCGATGATCTTTATCGGTATCTCAATTGCTAATGCCGGACTAAGTAATCTTACTTTGCATAGGGAAAATGTTGGGATATTATTTGGTCGATTCATTTGTGCACCATTATTAATGAGTGCTTTATTCTTATTTATTCCTGGTCCTGCACTAATGAAACAAGTATTTATTATTCAAGCCGCTATGCCCGTTATGACGAATGCTCCTGTTGTTGCCAAGCTCTATCACGCCGACTCTAACTACGCTGCCGTTATGGTTACAGAAACCACTTTAATGAGCCTTGTAGTAATCCCAATATTGATGTTGATAATTAAATAAAATATATGGAAAAAGAATTTCCAATATACGAAAGAACTGCGATAGTACAACTACTAGCAATGACATCTGGTGGAATCGATGCTTATTCTTATCTAACTCATGGACATGTTTTCGCTAGTATGCAAACAGGTAATTTAATCTTATTAGGCGTGAACTTAGTAAACGGAGACTTTTCTGTTATCTTAAATTACCTATTACCAATTTTGACCTATTGTTTTGCGGCCGCAATCACAAAATGGTTTCAACTTCATTTTCCAACTGAATCCAAAATGGATCGACAATCCTTAATTCTTACTTTTGAAATGTTTATTTTCCTAATAGTAGCGATTATTGGAGACATAGTTCCTCTAAACATAACTATCCTAATGATATCTTTTGCTATATCCGCTCAATTTGTGGAATTTAGTTCGTTACACGGTATACCGGTAAACACCTTAATGATGTCTGGTAATATCAAAAAAGTCGGTATGCTAACAGTCGATGGGATAGTAAACAAAAAGCCTAAATCTATCAGGCGTGCTAAAAGAAGTTTGCTTTTAATTATCGCTTTCTTCATCGGTATTTTTTTGAGCGCCTGGGCAGTAAAAATACTAGATAGACAAGCTATCTTGTTTGAAGTGATAATTCTATTGATTGCCTTATTTATAATTAGGTTAAATAAACCTGAACAATAGCAAAATAGTTAATTTATGCGCATATAAGAGGTTATTTTAAAAAGAGTAATATTTACCTTATATTGAAAATGTAAGTGCTTATATGGCCAGTATTTACTTCTTGGTTATATTAGAATCGTAACTTTTAATTAAAAAATGATCCGTAGTCCAAAATTGGATTACGGATCATTTTTAGTTTGCCATTGGTAATGAAACTGGTAAGTTCAATTTTTCGTAGCCAATATTGTAAACTTGTTCAACATTACTGCTATTTAAAACTTTAACCATTCCTGTTTCAGTGAATCCCATTTTCTTTATAACATGTTGCATACCAAAGTTCTCTTGGTGAGTATCAATTCTGATACCTTTAATTGTTGGATTAAGACTTAATTCATCCAAAACGGCATTGAAAAGTTTTGTGGACAGGCCTTCTCCGCGATGGTTAGCTGAAACTGCAACTCGATGTAAAGCAACGTATTCGCCCTCTTCTGTCATCCATTGTCCATCAAGTGTTTGATAACTCATATCTGGTCCAGATATAGCAGAAATAGTTCCTAAAACCTCATCGCCTTCAACGAGAACATAGTTGTACCCATTGTTAATATCGTGGACTAAGACATCCATATTAGGATATTGTCCTCTCCATTGATTGATATTTTGGGCCGCCAGGTGGGCCTTCCCATCCAAGATTATTTGTTCAATTTGTGGTAGATCTTTCATTTCCGCATGACGTAACAACATTGTTCTCACTTCTTTACAATTTATTTCTCCACTTTTTAACGCTTAGATATCTAAGCATTTAAATATCGATAATTTTAGTTATAATACCTTTTTAGACAACTGTCAAGTACTTAATTATTAAATATCTAACTATAAGCTATTGAAGTTTAAAAATCCCTATTTAAAAGGCCTATCCTAGCGTGTCTTATGATATAATTAGTGATATAAAACCTACAATATGGAGGGTTATATGGAGGACAAAGGTGCTCAGGAAATAAATTATTTGCTGCATTCTATTCTTTTCAACGAGCAAAGATTATTTAATGAGCAATCAACAAATTTAGATTTAACAGTTCAGCAAGCTAGAACACTAGAATTGATTCAAAAGGACCCAGGAATGATTCAGCGCGAAATTGCTGATGCTTTAAGTATTCGTGATGCCAGTGTTTCTAGCATGCTCAAAAATCTTGAACGCGATGGATACGTAAAAAGAAGAAAAGATCGTCGTAGTGATAGAAACAAGCGGATTTTTTTGACAGATAAAGGCGAAGAGATAATCAAAGAATTGGGAAATCTTTTCGAGGATGTTGAAAAACAAATTATTAAGCCACTTGAAAAAGACGAAACAAAATTACTATTAAAATTACTAAGAAAAATGGACGCTGAGATCAGCGAATAACAAAAGCCCCCACAATTATTAGAAAATGAATTCTAATAATCATGGAGGCTTTTTAAATGCCTTACTTTATACCAACGAATCTATTTGTGCTTCTACACTAAGCATCTGTATAATTCCGGATGCACATTCAGTCCCTTTATTTCCTGACTTACCACCAGCACGATCAATGGCTTGGGCTAAGGACTCAGTAGTCAAAACACCAAACATAACTGGAACCCTACCTTGTATTGAAACCTGACTCAATCCCGCTGCAGTTTCTTTACAAACATAGTCATAATGATTAGTTTCACCCTTAATGACTGCACCTAATGCTATGATCCCATCGACTAAACCGCTATCTGATAATTTCTTTACAATTCGAGATAGTTCTAGTGCACCAGGTACATGTACGACCAAAATCTGATCTGAAGTTATCGAACTTTCTTGAAGCTTTTGAACAGCACCTTTTAATAATGCATTAGTAACGACACTATTAAAATCTGCCACTACAATTCCTATTTTTTTGGCATTTTTAATTTGTTTAGTAGTAATTTCTTGCATTTTAGTTTACCTCATTCAATATATGATGAAATTTTTCTTTTTTCGTTTTTAAATAAGTTTGATTTTCTTTTGTTAGGCCAACCTCTAATGGAATTCTTTCAACAACTTCAATCCCTGATTCCTGCAATTGATCGATCTTATCAGGATTATTAGTCATTAGTTTTACTTGGCGAACGCCTTTAGATTTAAGTATTTTAGCAGCAAGATCATAACGACGTGCGTCTGCTGGAAGTCCTAGAACATGATTTGCCTCAACTGTATCCAAACCTTGATCTTGTAAATGATAGGCTCTTAATTTATTAGTTAATCCAATTCCGCGACCTTCTTGTCGTAAGTAAACAACCGCACCACGACCTTGTTTTTCGATCCTACGTAAAGATTCTTGTAATTGTGGACCACAATCACAACGGAGTGAACCTAGAGCATCACTAGTCAAGCATTCACTGTGAACACGTACTAACAATGGCTCTTCACCAGTTATATCTCCTTTAGAAATTAATAAACTTGGTTCTTTTATCCCATCACCAAATGCTTGCAACTTAAAGTGACCATAAGCAGTTGGTAAATCAACGGTTGAATAAGGCTTAATATCGAGATTATCTTGATACTCACGATAATTTAAAATATCGCTAATCGTCAAAAATTGGAGTTCATTTTGTTCAGCTAGCAATTGCAAGTCCTTTGTTCTTGCCATCTTTCCATTATCCTTAACTATCTCGCAAATATATGCCACCGGAGTTGCCCCTGCAAGTTTTGCCAAGTCCACTGCAGCTTCAGTATGACCACCACGAACTTTGACTCCACCTTCTTTAGCAATAAGTGGAAAGATGTGGCCTGGATGATAAAATCTTTCCCAATTACTTTCTGGATCGGCCAAAGTTTTGATCGTATCAGCACGGTCATAAGCTGATATTCCTGTCGAAGTTGTTTTAGCATCAACAGTGATCGTAAAAGCTGTTCCAAAGGCATCTGTTCCATGAGAAACCATTGGCTCTAGAGATAATCTTTGAGCTACTTGCTGACTCATTGGAGCACACAATAACCCCTTTGCTTGACTGATCATCAGATTGACAGATTGTGGTGTAACAAAATCTGCCAAGCCGATCATATCTCCTTCTCCCTCACGATCAACAGAATCGGCAACAACGACTAAATGCCCTTGTTTTAACTCTTTAATTGCTGACTCAACTCTTTTAATAACTTCATTTTTACTCATAATTAGCAACCTCTTTATTCATTTTTACAGCATATTTACCTAAAATATCTGTTTCAATATTCACTTTTTTCCCACGTACTAAATTTCCTAATGTTGTTTCACTTAATGTATAAGGGATCAACGCTACCTGGAACCAATCTGCTCCAACAGCCACAACGGTTAAACTGACCCCATCGATTCCAATTGAGCCTTTTTCAACAATAAATGGCAGCTGATCTGAATTTATTTTGAAAGTAAATACCTTTGAAGTAGATTGTTCCTCAACGTTATTTACCGTTGCTGTTGTATCAACATGTCCTAAAAGAAAGTGTCCATTCAATCGTTCAGTCACTTTTAATGCCGGTTCCAAGTTGACCAAACTATTCAATTTGAGTCCATCAAAAGTAGTTCTTCTCAAGGTTTCAGGCATTGCATCAACCCAAAAATCATTGTCTTGAAATTTAGTAATTGTTAGACATACACCGTTAATAGAAATACTTTCACCAATTGAGAAATCCTTTTTATTGATTATTTTTGATGCAATTCTAATTTGCTTTGTCCCATGATCTTCTTGAAGCTGGACGATTTTTCCTTGTCCTTTGACAATTCCTGTAAACATCAATACACCCTCTTTGCAAAAACTTTTAAATCTGATCCTAATTGAGAAATTTTCTCGATTTTAAAGTCCAGCATCTCGGAAATCCCTTGCCCAAAAACGCTGGGTAGACCGGATCCTCCAATCAATTTTGGTGCAACATATGCAATCAATTGATCTACTAAACCACTTTTAACAAAATCTGCATGAATATGACTTCCACCTTCAATTAATAAAGATTGAATTCCTTGCTTCGTCAAAAAGTCGATGATTTTTTTTGGAGTCCAGGTCTCGTCTACTACTACGTGGACGTTTTCCGGTAAATGTTGTTCATTTTTATAATTAGTCAAAATATAAGTGGGACCTTCTGATTTAAATATTGATTGTTGCAAATTTAACTCTCGAGAATCATGTATCAATACGACTCTATATGGTGGAAATAAAGGATTAGTGCGAACTGTTAATTTTGGATCATCGATTTTTAAAGTATTTTCACCAATCAAGATTGCTTGATTCATTAACCGTAATTTTTGAGTATCTTTAAAAGTATATTTTCCGGTTAGTTTAGTTCTATAGCCACTTTTCTGATTAATTTTTCCATCTAAAGACATTGCGTATTTCAAAGTAATAAGTGGTCTACCATTTTTGAAGTAAAAATTATAGGCCGGATTTAGCGACTTACTATTATCCAAATTAGTTACTTGAATACCATGTTGTTTCATACGCTCAACACTTTTTCCAGAAACTTGTGGATTAGGATCAATTTGACCGATAACTACTCTTTTAAATCCAAGTTCAATTATTTTGTTAACACATGGTGGCGTCTTTCCTTGATGACTACAAGGTTCCAAAGTCACATAAATTGTCGCCCCAGTGGCCTCTTTCTCATTTTTTAAATGACTAATGGCATCAATTTCAGCATGTTTCTCACCAAAACGACGATGATAGCCTTTTGCTAAAACTTGATCATTCTTAACAATGACTGCGCCAACCAATGGGTTTTGCCACGTTTGACCCAACCCTTTTTTAGCTTGATCCATTGCCATTTCTAAATACTTTTGATCTTTCAATCTTATTCACCCCACAAAAAAAGACCCCGCATAAAATGCGGGGCCCCATTATTTTATTAAGCCAAATAAGACTTCTTTCGAAGACAATCTTGAATAAACGTACTGCGTACGAAAAAATCTTATTTTTTCTTCTCCCATCCAGACTATACTGTCGGTCCCAGAATCTCACTGGGTCCACCGCAAAACGCGGGTCACGGACTTCAACTTTTAGTTGTTACCGTCGGTCGGGAATTTCACCCTGCCCCGAAGAAATCATTATTTAGTTTTCAAAAGCGATATTATCACAGCAAAAATATAATTGCAATTATATTTTAACGTTCACGAAAAGCCTTATAACCTTGTTCTACAAAGTAGTTCATTAATTTTACATCGTGTTTCCAAGCTGTTGTTCTTTGCCAATGATGTTGATAATTAACATAAAATGAACCACGCAAAGTGTATTGAAATAACAGATCCGCATCTTTTTGATCGAGATTAGTTTTGTTCATAATGTCCGGAATCATCTTGTCTTTTTCATGTGCATAAATTCGGCCAATAATATACTCGGTCAAATTAGAATCCATAAACAAAGCTTGATATTTACCTGATTTAGCAACTCTTTGGCATGCCGGAATAAATGATTCGTTGTTAAACGATATATTTTCAGAAACTAATTCAAAATCAAGTGCATCGTCCAATACTGAATTTAACAATGAAGTTATATTATCAAAATGTAAGTAAAAAGTAGTACGTGTAATGCCTGCTTCTCGACATAATTTTGCTACTGTTACTTTTGAATATCCATTTTCATTAACTAATTCCAAAAATGAATCTTTTACTATTTGTATTGTATATAAGGTCCTACGATCAATTTTTCTATTAATATTTACCATCCCAGACTCCATTACACTTTCCAAGTTCTGTCCATAAAAATACAACTTTATATTAACTGTTATTAACTTTGGTTTTCCATTAGTTAAAATAAACTTTATTAATTTCGTTACATGGTGTCAAGAATTTAATAAATAACTTTTGGAGGAAATCTTCATGACTTTTTATGAAAAACTAGTTTTACAATCACAACAGAGTTTTCAAAATAACTATTCTACTTACTCACAGGGAAAAACACCTATAAAATTAAGCACCAAACAGCCTGACAACTATGAAACACAAATTAAAAAATTTAGCAAAATGTTTAATGATGCAGAATACGTTGTAATTGGCGGGGCATCAGGATTATCGGCCGCAGGTGGTGGCGATTTTTATTATACCGATACTCCGTCATTTTATGAAAATTTTGGAAAGTTTTCAAAAAAATACGGTTTTAAGGGGGCTTTTGCTGGTATGCGATATCCCTTCCCCAATCGTGAGACCTACTGGGGATATTTAGCAACATTCTTAAACACAACTTTAAACGCCTCAATCAGACAACCGTATCAGGATCTAGCGGCAATTTTAAATGATAAAGATTTTGATATTGTAACTACCAACCAAGATACACAATTTATAAAATCATTTGATGAGGCCAAAGTTTCAGAAATCCAAGGAGATCATCGCTTCTTTCAATGTTCTAACGCATGTACTGATGATGTTTGGGATGCAACTGAATCAATCGATCAAATGATTAAGGCTATGGGTGACGATACTCAAATACCTACTGATTTAATTCCACGTTGCCCACGCTGTGGTGCCGAAGCATTCCCATGGGTACGTGGTTATGGTAATTTCTTGGAAGAAAAAAAATATCAAGCTGAGTATGCCAAGATCTCAAATGCACTTTTAAGCCATCAAGGATCCAAAACTTTATTCATTGAACTTGGAGTAGGACGTATGACACCTATGTTTATTCAAGAACCCTTCTGGACTTTGAGCTACAATTTATCAAATGCTAATTATATTTCAGTAAATCGTGATAGTGCCTTTCTACCAGAACAATTGGAAAATAAAGGTCTAGCCATTCAAAATGATATAGCTAAAGTATTACACGACGTACGAAATCAAATAGTAGAGGTAAAAAATGATAAATAAATTAGATCAAATCAAACAAATTTTAGATTCACCAACTCCTATTCTAGTTACTGCAAGCAATGGTTTTTCAATTGGCGAAGGAATAAATATTTTTCAAAATAACGATGATTTTCAAAAAATATTAGGTGATCTTATTCCCAAGTATCATTTTAATTCTATACTTTCAGCTATATCATACCCGTATGATAATCTACTAGACGCTTGGCAAGTATGGGCTCGCTTGATAAATTATTTTGTTGGAAGTTACCATATCAGCTCACAAATGGAATCTTTAAAACAATTATTAAAAAATAAAGATTATCTGATTGCCACGTCTAATGGTGAATATCATTTTAATCTTGCTGGTTTCAATGACGATTCCGTCTTAGCTACAGAAGGTGATTGGGGAACACTTCAATGTTTTGATGAACATGATGATCGACAACTAGTTAGCTCACTACCTATTGCTCAAAAAATTGTAGACGCCGAAAATAAAAATCAACTTACCTTGGACTTATTGCCAAAATGTGAAATTTGCGGAAATGTATTATTACCACATTTGCCATTCAATGAAAATTATCTTAAACCTGTTCTTAGCCAGAATAAGTTTTCAACTTTTTTTAATTCAGCAACTTCAAAACATCAAGCTTTAACAATTCTAGAGTTAGGGGTTGGACAAAATCATCCTAATTTACGTAAGCCGATATTTGATATGCTTTCATTAGCCCCTCAAGTAAATTACATAATTATCAATCGAGACCATATTGTGGTTCCATCTTCAATTAAAAAGAAAACTATTGAATTTTCTGAAAATGTCGAAGATGTTTTGCAAGAAATTACAAAATAAGGAATAAATTAAATCACTTTTGAATGAAAAAAATAGTAAATTTGTTATAAATTGAATAAAAGGGTTAAAATTAAGGTGTACGTTTAAACATTGGGAGAAATGACAATCATGAATAAGAAAACAACTCTTGATAAGGAAAGTTCACTAACAAAGGTTATCGACGATATCTCAGAAGGTATTAACGACGCTGGAACTGTATTTAACTCAGAAGAATTACCAGAAAAAAAAGATAGTACTGGTAAAGAGGCTGTTCGTTATTTACTTTGGGGGCTACTTTCAGTTGTAGTTAATTTTGGAACATTCTTCCTCTTATACCATACAATGCATCTTAACTACCAATTTGCTAATATCGTTGCATGGTTCTTAGGAGTTCAAGTTGGATTTTGGATCGATCGAATTATCGTCTTTCATCACAAATCCAATACCGCTTTTAGAGAAATGTTGGCTTTTTACGGAACTAGAATTTTAACCTTCTTAATTGAAACAGCCACACTTTGGATTGGAATTTCAGTCTTTAGTGCTGATGGTACTGGATCTAAAATAGTTGGTCAGATATTGGCTATTACTGGCAATTATGCCTTATCCAAATTCTTTATTTTTAAGAATAAAAATTAAATAATCCAATAAAAAAAAGAGTGTGACAAAAGGTGGCAACCTTTTGTTACACGTTTAGTCAATAAAAGTTCGGAAGCTAAAAAAGTGAACTAACTTTAGAAAGTTAGTTCACTTTTTTGTTTATTTATCTAACTGAATAATTAGGAGCTTCTTTAGTAATTGTAACGTCATGTGGATGTGATTCACGTAATCCAGCGTTTGAAATTTGAACAAATTGGGCATCTTGTAATTCTGTTAGATTATGTGCACCGACATATCCCATTCCAGAACGAAGACCACCTAACATTTGATAAATTACGTCTCCAACAGCACCCTTAGCTGCAACTCGTCCTTCAATACCTTCAGGAACAAGTTTGTTGGCTTCATTAACACCACTTTGGAAGTAACGGTCAGATGAACCATGTGACATAGCGGCTAAACTACCCATACCACGATAAGTCTTAAAACGACGTCCTTGATAAATTTCAAATTCACCAGGTGCTTCGTCAGTACCGGCAAGCATTGAACCTAGCATAACGGCGTTACCACCACCGGCTAGCGCTTTAACCATATCACCTGAGTACTTGATACCACCATCAGCAATGATCGTCTTACCATATTCATGAGCAACACTTGCTGCATCATAGACAGCTGTAAGTTGAGGAACTCCAACACCGGCAACGATTCTTGTTGTACAAATTGAACCTGGTCCAATACCAACTTTAACCACATCAACACCAGCATCATACAAAGCTCTAGTACCCTCAGCAGTGGCTACATTACCAGCAATCAAAGTTGCATCTTGGAACTTTTCTCTGATCTCACTAATTTTTCTTAGAACACCTGCTGAATGACCATGAGCTGTATCAATAATAATCGCATCAGCACCAGCTTTTAGTAAAGCAGCAGCACGTTCAAAAGTATCACTAGTTACACCAACAGCAGCGGCAACTAATAAACGACCGTACTGATCTTTGGCAGCATTAGGAAATTCTTGAACTTTTTCAATATCCTTGATAGTAACTAGTCCGCCTAAACGACCCTTCTTATCTACCAAAGGAAGCTTTTCGATTTTGTATTTTTGTAAAATCTTTTCGGCATCTTTTAATGAAGTTCCTACAGGTGCTGTGATAAGATTTTCTCTTGTCATAACTTCATCAATTTTAATTGAATAATCATTGATAAAACGTAAATCACGATTAGTAATGATACCAACTAATTTTAATTCTTCCATGTTAGAGACAATTGGAACACCGCTGATTCGATATGTATGCATCAAATCTTCAGCTGCACTGACTGGAGAGTCTACCGTTAGATAGATTGGATCGATGATGACGCCATTTTCTGAACGCTTAACTTTTAATACTTCATCTGCCTGTTGCTCAACACTCATATTTTTATGGATAACTCCCAGTCCACCTTGGCGAGCCATGGCAATTGCCATTGGTGCCTCAGTAACTGTATCCATACTTGCACTTAAGATAGGTGTATTTAATTTAATATTCTTAGCTAATTGAACTGAAAGATCTACTTCATTAGGTAGAACGTGACTTTCTGCAGGTACTAATAAGACATCATCAAAAGTGAATCCTTTTTTATCAAACTTTGTTTCCCATGCCGACATGGATAATCCTCCTAGATTTTTTTGTACCCTCTCTTAGGGTAAAATTTATAAGATATGATAGTCGATTTTGGCACCTTAGTCAATTATACGGATTACGATAACTACTTCATAACCGCTTACAAAACACCGCTATAATCGGTTTTTTTGACCCAGCTGTGCTAAAATAATGGCGACTGAACTTAAATGTAAAACGTTTTCTATTTTTTAATTGAGGTGATCAAAATGACTAAAAGTTGGTTTGAAATATTTATTGGCGCCTTACTTGAAGTAGTCTGGGTATCAGCGATGAAACATCAACACTCTTTAATTTCAGCAATAGTCGTCGTACTTATTCTCATTTTAAGTTTTTATTTGATGGTCGATGCTAGTAAAAATATCCCCGCTGGAACTACCTATGCCGTATATGTGGGTTTGGGTTCATTATTCGTTGTCTTAGCAGGCGTATTGGTATATCACGAAGCATTTAGTATGGCGAAACTATTCTTTTTAATCTTATTAACAATAGGTGTTATTGGACTAAAGATCGTCACCGATATTGAAGAAAGACAGGCACACTAATGGATTGGATATTCTTGATACTCGCTGGGTGTGGCGAAATGTCAGGCGTCACCTCGTTAGGCTTTTACTCAAATACAAAAAATAAAATGGCTTTAGCAGCAATGGTAATATCATTTGTTTTTAGTTTTACTTTTCTATACTTATCATTGCAGACAATTCCTATGTCGATCGGCTACTCAATTTGGACTGGGATAGGCGCTGCTGGAGGGTCATTAATGAACATGTGGCTATTTAACGAATCCAGAAGTTTTAAAAGATTTTTCTTTATTTTCTTAATTATCATTTCAGTAGTTGGTCTTAAATTTATGGTTCTTTGTCAAATCGTATTGATGAATGATTTTGGACCTGAGGCACCTCTTAA
>NZ_AZDG01000030.1 GCF_001434665.1 Companilactobacillus tucceti DSM 20183
TAGAGACAGATTCAACTTTATAATATTTCATCTGTCAACTTGACAGGGACTAGTGCACGAATCCTTTTTGTTTGCTCTAATGTTTATAAAATGCTCGATTATCCATTCCAAAGATACGTTCAGAAAACTTACCTTTTTCAGTTTTATCAAGCGCCTTACTGATCATATTGATCGATGCATCAAGAACATCGATATCATGTAATACTTCGGCCTCTAATAGCTTAGGACGCTCTGGTGAACCATATTCCAAAAAGCCATGATGTGATAGAACCATATGACGTAACATAACCATATCTTCAGAATCCAAATCTATCTTTAATTCTTGGGCAGCTTTAACTATCTCTTCGTCAATGATAGTGATGTGTCCTAACATATTACCTTCAAATGTATATTCAACATCCAATGTACCAGACAACTCTATAGTCTTACCTAAGTCATGCAAACATGCCCCGGCAATCAATAATGCCTTATCAATTTGTGGATATTGATCAGCAATCTTTTCTGCCAAATGCACCATACTCAAAGTATGATATGCTAATCCACCCTGAAAATCATGATGATTTACTTTTGCAGCAGCACTGGTAAAGAATTGGTCGTGATACTTCTTAAATAAATATCTAACTACCCTATTCCAAGCTCCGTTAGTAATCTCAAGAAAAATATCTTCAAACTCGTTTTCCATATCTAATCGTTTAATAGGTGCTGTTTGAATAAATTGTGACATATCAACCGTATTAGAATCCAAAGGTCCTAAATGATTAATAATAACTTGTGGTTTCCCTTGGTAAATATCTCTTTTACCGTCTAATTGAACAACTGTACCTACTTTAAATCTTCTAGCATCATCTTCACTGGCATCCCAAAACTTACCCGGTATTTGACCTGACTTGTCTTCAAATACTAATGATAAGAAGTTTTTACCATTTTTTGCCAAACGATAATCAGATTTCTTTATTACTGCTTCCAAGCTCATTTGATCACCATTTTTATAATCAATAATTTTAGGCATGAATATCCTCCTCTAATCTCAAAATATGTTTATTATCAACGTCAGATGTAAGTCTAGCTGTAACATAAATTATTTGATTTGTTTTTGATATATCTTTTACTAATTCCATTATATTTTCCGTTCTATCACTATCAAAGTCAACAAAAGCATCATCAATTAAAATCGGTAAGTTAACTAAATCAGAAATTTCTTTGATAAAAGCTAATCGTAATGAAAGATAAAGCTGAACCGTTGTTGCTTTAGATAGTTCATGAACGTCAAATTTAGTTTTATCCAAGTTGGTCAACTTAAGTTTATTATCTTTTAACTCAATATTTATATAATTTCCAGATGTTAACAAATTAAAATAACGTTTAGCAGTATTTAACATTTTAGGGTATCTATTTTCACTCGCTAAATTTAACATTTCATGAATCCAGTTACTAGCCAATTTATTAGCTAACCAGTCGTCATATAATTCGATCAAGTCGGCTTTATTTTGAGTTAACTCTTCAGACACTTGTCGATATTCTCTATCATCAAAAATTTGGTCTCTTTTTTCTTTCAAAGTACCCATTTGACGATTCATTTGATCATTAGACTGCATCAAATCTTTAACTTGTTTATTAAGCATAGTCAATCTATCAGATAATTCCTCAAATGTGTGAAATTCCAATAGTTTATTATAGTCATCACCTAAATATTCTTTATCGGATTTTATCTGATTTATTAAATTACGTTTATCTTGTTGCATTGTCCTTAATGCAGATAATTTATCCATAGTTGAAACTTGGTATTTATCCAAAACACTGTTTAACTGCTGTTGTAAATCACTCATACGTTCAGTTTTTGAAACACCTGATTCTATTTGAGTAGAGTTGATAACTTCAGCTTTAGCTTTTATCACACTTAGCTCGTTAAAATACCTATCAATACTACTGATCAAATCATCAGAACTATCAATTAAATTTAGTCTTTGTAGTTTAGCATTCCAAAAATGTAATTGTGTTTCTTGTTTTTTTAAAAAAATCTCTAAAGATTTTTGCTCTGATTGTAATTGTTTTAAATGAATCAAGCGTGGTTGGATATTTTTAACAGTTTCTAATGATACTTTTGAATAACCTTTCTCGTTTAAAAAATCTCTAGAAATATCTGTTTCTGAAATAGATCTCTGTTGATAAATTGCTGAAACAACACTAATCACAAAAATAATTCCTGCAGCAACACGAAGTATTCCAGACATAAAAAATGCCAATAATAAAGCCGCTGCCGATACAGCTAATAAGGGTGTATTCAAAGTTTTATTTGTTGGCCTAGACAAACTGTTTAATTCTTCTACAGTCAAAACCTTCATATTTTCGTCTAGCTGAGGATCATTAGTAAACAGTTGATCAATTCGATTGTCATTGTTGTTTAAAGACTGATTTAAATTATTGACTTCAAATTGAATTTGTTGAATTTCGTTTCTATGGCTTTTTATCTCATCTATCTCTACTTTGTTTGTCCTGTAAAAATCTAAATGAGACTGTTCTTTAGCAGTTAAACTACCCATTGATTGTTGACTGCTATTCAAGGTTTGTAATTCTTGATTAAGCCTTAAAGTTTTTTCCCAGTCATCTGTTGAAATTGGATTAGGTAAACTCGTATCACTTTTAATAAGTTGTTGATATTCTTGAAATTTAGCCCATTTTTTTGACAGATTTAACAAGTCGTTTTGCTCTTTTATAGCTTTTTGATAATCATTACGATTATTTATTGAAAGTTCATCAATGGACTTTATTTTTTTATTAACAGTATCATATGCGGATTGTTGATTTTCAAAGCTTGCCTTTTTTTGCAAAAGCTTTTGATTTTGTTCCAAGGCCTGTACTAATGGTTGTTTCTTACCACGGCTTTTATATAATTTCTCACTATCTGATTCCAATTCATCTGCTGTTGCCAACCAAGCTTTACTACCGACCGCACCAACGGACATAATTTCAGTTTCAAGTTGTTCTTCGGTCATTTTATATATAGAAAAAATACTCTCATCATTTAATACATGCGTATTTTCATATTCTTCTTTACTAAAACCACCCGTAATTTGTGTTATCAAAGATTCTGGCACTTGTTGATCATCCCTAAATAGAGTTAAATCTCCACCAGATTTGCCACCAACTCGAATAACCGTCCAAGTGTATTTATCATCAACAAATTCTAATTCACCACCATATCTACTGGCATGCTTAGGCTTATACTGCTGATATTTATTTTCACCACGATTGGTTGCAAAACCAAACAGAATACTTTTAATAAACGTCAATAAAGTTGTTTTGCCAGCTTCATTTTGACCAAAGATAACTTGATAATCGGTAGATATATCAAATTCTTGATCGATCCATTTACCAAATCCATATATTTTTATCTTTGTTAATTTCACACTTATTCTCCGTTGTATTTCCTATTGATAGTATTTTTTACAAGATCCTGAATATGTAAAAGAAAATCAGGCTGATTAATGTGTTCTCTTATAATTTCATTATTATATAATCTACTATCTAAATCTTTAATATTATCTAAATCAAAAACTTTGGACTGAGTTTCATCCCAATATTTTTGATCAACTTCAGACTGACTATTTTTCCGATTATATTTTAAATTAATTTTATATAAGACTGAATTATTATTTTTGAACTGCTGTAAAAGTTCCCCTCGATCAATCGCCTTAATAACATCACCATTCAAATTTTGGGAATTATCAATCGTTAAGGTAACCAAAACGTCATCTAATTTCAATAAGTCATTTATTTGAACTATCAAGCTATCAATCGTATCCGATACTTTGGCATTAATAGTTTTACTTTTCCAAATATAAACAGAACTAGGAACAAACTTTGTCGTGGTTAAACCATTTTGAACTTCTAACAAATAAAATCCTTTAATACCAGTTTCATTTAGATTACGACCTTGGGTATCACCTGGATAAATAATATAAGGAAATTCATGTAGGACTTCTCTCTTATGAATGTGTCCTAAAGCCCAATAATCATATCCTTTTGATAACAAATCAGAAACTTTAAATGGAGCGTAGTTACTATCCATAACTCCAGCATGCAAAATACCGATTTGATAATCAAAATTTTCGTGACTAGGATATGTCGAAACAACATTATGATTTACATGTTGTTGATAATAACTAAATCCAGTAATGCCTACTTTTAAACCGTCAACTTTAACTTCTTCGGTAGTAACATCCTTTCCAAAAACAGTTACATTGTCAGGAAATTTTATAACGGAAAAATTATTTCTAAAATAATCATGATTTCCATAAACCAAATAAACATTAATTCCATATTTATTCAGTTTTTCAAATTCATCGCGTAAAAATGATTGAGCCTCAAGTGAACGATCAGTATTATCAAAAGTATCACCAGCTAAAATAACAAAGTCAACTTGTTGATCAATCGCAGTTTGAAAGACTTTTTTGGCGGCAGTATAGGTCGATAGTTTCAATTTATTTTGCAATTGAGTAGAAAAATTACTAATACTAGAAAATGGCGTATCTAAATGGAGATCAGCCGCATGTATAAATTTCATATAAAACTCCTTTAAAGTACAAAAGGGGCTGTGACATATGTCACAACCCCTTTTACATTTCCGAACTTTTTATAGCCTAAACGTGTAACTAAAGGCTGCAACCTCCACATAGTTACGAACCACAAATGATTGATAGTACCAATCATTTGTGGTTCTAGACTATGTTCCGGTGGCAAACCGCCTTTTGCCACACTCTTTTTTTGATAAGTATAACTATTTATCACCTTGATAAATTTCAGCAATTGGTTTTGAAATGATTTTATTCAATTCTTCCATCATTGAATTCATCTTTTGTTCTTTTTCCATCAAGTTTTGAATTTCTGTGTAGTTTTGAAGTTGGTCAGTTAATTGACGCATTGCTTCAACATCTTCATCAGTTATTTCTTGACCTGCCATTTGCTTTTGTTGTAGTTCAAATTGTTTGTTTTGAACTTTATCGAATAGCTTAAAAGCTAAATCATTAGCTTTTACGGCTTCAAAAGCAAGTTTTAAGTCGGCAACCTCTGGTGTCTTTCTTAAATCTTCTTCTAATTGATTGGCACTATCATAAATATTAATCATGTTGTCCTCCTACTGACCAAAAAAACTTTTAACATCATTATACCATTCCGTGGCCTTATCTTTAATGGTATTTATGCCATCTTGGATAGAATTTGAAGAACTATTATCACTATTTCCAGTATTTTCGTTAGCAATATCAGATGCATCTTTAACATTAAAGGAAGTATTATTCGTATTTGGTAAAATATTACTCATTTCATTCTTAAATAATGACGATACTCCTGTTTCACTGACACCATATAAGAAATGATCCTTATCGGTATTATCAAATCCGATCCAACTAGCAACAACAACATCAGGTGTGTAACCTATCATCCATTGATCTTTAGTACCCGGATAACCATATGAATTTGGAACTTCAGTACTACCGGTTTTACCAGCAATCTTATATCCAGATGGTTTAGCGGTCTTACCAGTACCTTCGTTGTAAACTCCAAGCATCATACTTGTCATTTCTTTAGCGGTATCTTTACTAATGATCTGCTTATTAGATGTGTCGGTATTATTAACTATGACGGTTCCTGTAGAATCAACAATTTTAGTAATAAAATGCGTCTCTGATAATTTACCTTCATTAGCGAAAGCTGTATAAGCTCTAGCCATTTGCATTGGTGAAACTCCAGTTTCAAGTCCACCTAATGCTAAAGCCAAGTTTTGGTCATTTTTATGTACTTTGATCCCAAAGTTTTCGACAGAATTTACACCTTTTTTGACTCCAATTTTATCTAACAAAGCAACAGCTGGAACATTTTCACTTTGTGCTAAAGCTTGATACATTGGAATTTTATCTTGATATAATCCATCGGCATTAGTTGGCGTATATTTATTTTTCCCAAAACTAGTTACTTGATCAGGTAATTCTGAATCATAACTGTACCCATTCTCTAAAGCTGGGGTATAAACCGCTAACGGTTTGATAGTTGAACCAGGCTGACGTTTCATCTGAGTAGCTCGATTGAACCCTCTAAATGTATGATCACCACGTCCACCAACAACCGCTAGAACTCCACCATTTTTAGGATCGACAGCTATTGAAGCTCCTTGTACTGAAGTACCATCAGTTGCATTAGCTGGGAAAAGATTACTGTTATCAAAAGAATTTTCCATAGTCTTTTGCATACTTTGATCAAGCGTTGTGTATATCTTATATCCCTTATTTAAAACATCGTCTTCTTTTAGACCATATTTATTCACAGCTTCTGCAATTACAGCATCAAAGAAATAAGGATACTTATAGGAATTATCGTCATTATAATTATCATTCAAAGTAATTGGCTGACTTTGATAGTATTTAGCCTGTGACTCTGAAAGTTTTTTATTCTGAACCATTAAATCTAAGACCAAATTACGTCTTGCTTTAGAATTATTAGGACTATCAATAGGATTATACATATTTGAACCCTTTAGAATTGCTGCTAAAACAGCTGCCTCACCTGGATTTAAATCACTTGCATCTTTCCCAAAATATTTTTCCGAAGCATCTTGAACACCCCAGACACCATTACCAAAGTAAGTATTGTTCAAATACATGGCCAAAATATTTTTCTTTGAATAAACACGATTGATCTCAATAGATAAGAACAACTCTTCACCCTTACGAGATAGAGTTTTCTTTTGTGTTAATAAAGCATTTTTAGCTAATTGCTGCGTTAATGTACTACCACCACCAGTAATTCCGTGATGGATCAAATATCCCAATGCAGCTCTAGCATAACCTTTAATACTAAATCCTGGGTTAGTCCAAAATGTTCTATCTTCAGTTGAGATAACCGCATTTTGGATATATGGAGATATCTTCTTTAAACTTACATAAGTTCCCTTACTTGCGTAAAGTTCCCCTGCATCATCCCCATCTTTATCAACGACAGTTGTCTTTGTTTGTAGAGAAGATTGTAAATTCTCTACATCAGCAGTTTTAGCTTTAAATGTCCAAAAAGAACTAAGCACTAAAATTAACGTTAGAAAAAGTAAAATTAACCAACGAGTAATTTGGAATCTCTTCCAATATTTTCTTATGAAGGCCCAGACAATAGCTAATTTTGGTTTTAACCATTCCCAGAACCTATTATTCTTATTCATCTTACATACCTCTGTAACAACAAATTTTATCATATAATTGCTAACTTTTTGAATTACAATTAAAATCTTAACCAGAGGTAAATAAATGCATCAAAAAAACATCGTTTATAAACAAGTTGAAAATGAAAAATTGTCAGTTAGAGAGTTACTACAAAAATGGCTAGTTCCTAAGAAATGGCAACACTTTTTACGTGTCGAACAAAATATTTTAATAAACGGAGAATATAAAACTTTTAATACTATCGTAAATAACAACGACAATATTACGATGAATTTTGATTTTCCACCTAGAACCGATTTACAGAAATATTTACCCGGTAATGGCAAACTTAATATTGTTTACGAAAACGACGATGTAATTGTAGTTAATAAACCCTCCGGTCAAAAGACCCATCCTAACTTAGCAAGTGAAAATAATACATTATTTAATGACTGCGAAAGCTACTTAAGTAAAAAAAATCAGCATCCTTATATGGTTCATCGAATCGATCAAGAAACATCCGGTTTAGTTTTAATTTCTAAAACACCCTACCTTGTTCCTATCTTCAATCGACAACTAAGTAGTAAAACACTTCAACGTGAATATTTAGCTATCGTTGATCTTGATCAACCAATCAATGATTCCGATATAATAGATCAACCGATCGGTTTAGACTCGTTAGATAAAAGAAAAAGAATGGTCAGAGAAGATGGTCAAAATGCCAAAACAAAATATCAGGTGTTAGAAAAAAATCCTAAACAAGCATTACTAGATTTAAAGCTATATACCGGTAGAACTCACCAATTAAGGGTACATTTGTCTAATAATGGCTGGCCCATAGTCAATGATCCACTGTACAATTCCAATTTACAGACAGGATCATTAAAGTTATTCGCATACAAATTAACTTATCAAGTTCCCTTTACCAACCAAATAAAAGAAGTTCAAGTTGATACACCAAATTTTATGAAACTAACAAAAAACATGAGAGTGTAACAAAAGGTGGTTTGCCACCGGAGCATAGCCTAGGACCACGAGTGATTGGAACCATCAATCATTCGTGGTTCGTAGCTATATGTAGGTTGCAGCCTTTTGTTGCACGTTTAGTCTATAAAAGTTCGTAGACGAAAACATAGTTTGGGACAAAGCTATTATTATCTTTAAATATGCAACATAAACGTGTGCCAACGCATAGCCTTTTCCGCTTAAAATAAAGAATCCCATCAATCCAAAATCGGATTGATGGGATTCTTTGACTTAATACTCGAAAGCTAACCATTTGTCGCACACTCTCGTTTTTAATTTAAATTATTATTCATATTTTCAACTATACGATAAACAAACACATAATCATTTTCAGTTGATACAGCAAAGACTGGAATTTCATCAGTCACAGGAATATTGTAACGTCTTCTCTTCTCAATAAACTTAAATAGAACTAGTAAAAAAGTCACACTTGAAATAAATAAACTTATCTTTTGAATCAATGTATGATCATACTGTATTTTTACCGTTCCACTGCCACTTAAGCTGATTTCTGTTAAGCCTAAAGGTGAAATTTTAGGCACAGTGGATATCCCATCACCATAGACTTCACTTTGATAACCCTTGTAGTAAATCAATGGCAACTGAACTTTAGTAAAACCTTTATGAGAATCAAAATTAAAGCTGATATATTGCCTATTAATAGTTGGATTTTGAATGGAGATATTAGACTTATCATAAGTTAAAGTACGATCCTTATGTTGTCTGATTTCTGAATAATTTACTTGGCTTGGTAAATACTCATGACCTGCACCTATATAGTAACTATCAATTTTATTAAAATCAGAATACGGATCTAGTCTGTTTTTGGAAGCCGTAATAGTTTGTTGAGACAAATTTATAGTAAATAGTGCTATCACGGTTAAAAATATAAACGTAAAATATTTTCGATCAAACAAATGTAAATCATCATTCACTAGTAAATACGCTACGATCAAAGAAATAATTGAGAAAAAGCGCCATGGAAATTGGATAACTGCAAAGATGGAATGGCTTAATAACTTCCAAGGGAATAAGTTTGTACATGCAAAAAATAAAAATAACGCAATTACTGTTAAATCGATATTCTGCCTTTTCGTAAAATTATAAATAGAATAGACAATCAAACTTATGAGGATCACGATTCCAATATTGACCGTATCACCATGAAAAACTGAATTTAACAGTGAGTTTTTAAATAAATCCTGTATTGAAAAAATTTGACCTGTTATCTGTATTAAAGGATTCGTTGTCAACGCATATTTTTGACCATGCATCTGTTCTAATATTGGTAAATAAATCATTGCTGTAGCAAAGATGGTCAACATTGCAGCCTTCATTAAAGCAACAATTTTTTTCTTGCTTAAAAAGTACTTTATATTAAGTAAAACATACATGGCTGAGAATAAAATTATCATGAATAAGGAAATGGTATGCGACAACCCGATTCCTATCATCGCAAAAGATAGGATATACCATTGTCTGAAATAACCATTTTTAAAATTCATTAGTTCCGACAAAACAAGAGGGAAAAATATCATACCTAACAACTCCCCTAAATCTTGTCTACTATATAACGTTTGAAGTCGATAAGGATTAAGTGTATATATCAGCGCAAATATTAATGCTCGTTGTGATGAAAAAGACATTCTTTTTCCTGCATAATATCCAACCCATAAGGTTATAAAATTTATTAGCACCAATGTGAACATATATGTAATAACCGGGCTAATTCCCACTACTCTTAACAACGCAGGTAAATATAAAAACACATCTGGATAAAATAGACTGGATGCATATCCATACCCTCCTATAAAATGACCATCAACCTTAGGCCAAAAATCCAAATGTTTAATTGAACTTGCCAATGTTTCTATCCGATCAAGATGATAATGGTAATCACCTGTAGCAAAAATATAACCTACATGCCAATCGATCAAGGAAACTAACAAAATACTGATTATGACAAAGAGTAGTAAAATGAAATAATTTTTCTTAATTAATCTATTCATAATAATTCTCATCTTTATTCCCAATTTGTTTAAACAAATTTTATACAAATTGTCATAATAAATCCAATATTAACTACAAAAAATTTATTAAGAATAGATCAACACAAACAAGAGCAGTAATCCAAAATCGGACTACTGCTCTTATTACATGAAATTATCTTTTATTACTTACGTTTATAACCAAATGTTCCAATAATCGTCATTAATGATGCTCCCAAAAATCCTAGAGCTCCACTTTTAGAAATTCCCATTTTAGGTAGGAAACCTTCACTAGTTTCATTAGTACTATTAGTAACATTAGACACACCAGTATCAATATTTCTGGCTGATACTTCCTTAGTTAATGTTTCCACCCTAGTATTTGTTAAGGGATTTTCTGCCTCACTAGTACCTTGTGTTATAACTGATGATTCATCAACTTTATCACCATCCGTTGTTAAATCTGGACCTGGTATTAAGTCGGGAACTGGGTTTTCAGAACCACCGTTTGTTTCTGGCTTAAGATCTTCATCTATATCTATGTCATCAGGGTCTGGATCTGATGGATCAGTTACATCTGGATTATCTGGGTCAGTTGGATCAGGAGTTTCCGGATAGGTTGGCCCTGGTGGATCTACATCTGGAAAGACAGTAATTTCTTCAGAACTATCTTGTAGATCCCATCTATGTGTTTCTCCGCCTTTCACATGTACATTGTTAGCTACAATATTACCGTCAAAATTGTGCTTAAGAGTTATATCGGCTGCTGGAGCCAAGACACTTCCTTGAAAAGTTGCGTTCATTTTAATTGTTCCACGATAAAGCGTGTCGTTTGATTTACTATCATAAAAATTCCACAGTAAATGATTGTCATCAAAAACATCAGTCTCTTTATTATATCTATATTCTCCATTGTTATATCTTATCCAAATTGGAGACTTCATATCATATGTATCAACACCCTCGGTATCAACATTAATAATTACCGTTGTCCCCGACTTTTCTGTATCGATCCCATTGATTATTATTCTACGGTCAAGAGTCAGTACATCAGCTGCTAAATTAACAATAATTTCATTGTCAGCATTTGGAGTATAATTCTTCAAATTAATAACACGATTATTCTCATCTGGAAAGTCATTTCTATTAAGTTGCTTAACGTCACTTTCTCTTTTAACAAGATTCATCGATTGCACGTTTAACAATTGGAAAACATTATCAAAATCAATATATTTGTTGTCATCTTTGTCCTGATAAATCTCTTCTTTTGTTAAATGATCGAGATCTATTCCATTTACAGTCATTTTATGACCTGAAACATCAAGATCTAACGCATTTCCAAATACAACCTTATTATCCCTAGTATCATTTTTATCCACAAAAGAACTATTAGGAATACTCTCTAGATCTTGAATGTAATGAATATCTTTTTCAAGACTCTTTTTATGAATACCAGTTCCAAAGTTTGATGTCCCACTAAAATTAGCCACAGCTACATTCCCATGCACGTGTGCTGTTAAATGAGCAGAATTTGCGAAAATATGAAAATAAGCTGCATAACCTAACAAATTATTAGCTGCTGTTGGAAAATCTACAGCAGCGGTTAAGCCATCTTTCACATCCTCATTATTAGCTCTAGTAAAAATACTGAAATCCTGTTTAACATCTTCTATATTAGCTGCATGTAACTTTTTAGTTTTTACCAAACTAGGCAATACTGGCAAATGTATGACTGAATTTGCTAATCCAATTCCCATTGACAGTCCTGCCGCTGTAATAATTATTTTCCGTTTCATATTTTCACTTCCTTTTTCATGAATTTATTATCTAATTATATTTTATAAATTTACTTGTATACTTGTCACGTTTAAACACAACAAAAACTGGTAATCATCAACTAATTACCAGTTTCTTCATTAAATAACTTTTCAAATTTTTTCTTTAATTCCTCTAAATCTTAATACGAAAATAACTCCTAAAATAGAAATAGTTGCAGCACTAATCATTATTGATCTGAATCCATTGGTAAACAGATCGACACTTTTAATTGAACCAAATCTATAGAAAACAATAACTGAAATTGTGGTTCCAACAGCCCCACCAAATAATCTAAATACGTTATAAATTCCTGATGCTTTACCAATATCAACTGAGTCAACCGATCCTAATACTGCTTTTTGTAACGAAGGACCAGCCATCGATAAACCAACGCCAGAAATTATTAACGGTAAAATCATCAATGAATATGAACTATTTTCCCGAACAAGTATTGCAATTAAAAGATAACCTACTCCTTGCAAGATTAAACCCCAAATAGCAATTAATTTTTCTCCAAATACGTCCACTGCCTTTCCTGCAAATGGAGCAACTATCACTAAAGTTCCTGTCCATGGGAGAATTTTTAGGCCAGCTATTAAAGGATCAGCATCGCTTATTTGCAAGAATTGCGGTAAAAAGAAAACAACACCATACATAGCCGCATAAAGTAAAAATGTGGCTACATTCCCTCCTGTAAATACAAAGGATTTAAACAATCCTAATGGAATCATTGGCTTTTCTTACGACTTTTGAAGATAAATAAACCATAGTCCAATCAATAAACTGATTATCCCTATAAATACTGCCATATACCTTAATCGAATAGAAGTAATTTCAGATAAAGCAATTATAATTCCGGCAGATGAAATAATAATTAATATAGAATCTAATAGATGGATTCTGTCACTACTGCCAATACTTTCTGGCAATAATCTGTTTGATAAAATGATAGCAATTATACCTATAGGTACATTTATCCAAAAAATCCATTGCCATGTTAATTTAGCAACAATTAAACCTCCCAATGATGGACCCACTATTAAGGCTAATCCACCAATTCCGCTCCAAACTCCTAGTGCCTTACCACGCTCTTTAATAGGCAACGAATTAGATAAAATAGCCATCGACATTGGAGTCATTACAGATGCTCCTATACCTTCAACAATTCTAGCAAATATAAGGAATGTTATATTAGTTGAAATTGCACAGAGAATTGAACCAACCGTAAATATAAATATTCCCCAATTATAAATTTTACGTCGACCAAACTTTTCACCTAGTGAAACGCCAATTAAAAGTACAGAAGCAATCGTAATATTGTATGCATTCAATGCCCACTGCAAAGCATTAACTGAAATATTATAATCCAATCTTATTGCCGTAGATGCTGTAGTTACAATCATTGAGTCCATCATAGACATAAAAAATCCTAATGACGTCAATATTAAAATCCAAGTTGATTTAGTTCGATCATCCCTCAATATTATTCTCCTTTTACAAGTTAATATCGTCTCGAATAGTTCAAAATATTTTGAACTATTTCAAATTAACATTTGTAAAAGAACATAACAAGAAAAAATTTTCAAAATAAAAAAGCACAAAAATGTGCTTAATTTACATCATTAAATATTTTCATAAAAATTAGTAATATACTCATCAAATGTTGATTTATTTAAACTCACATATTTTTCACGAGCATCTTTTCTAGCGTTAATAAGACCAGCAGATTGTAATAATTTGAAATGATATGAACCAGAAGTTTTACTTATATTGGTGGCTTTCCCAACCTCTCCACAAGTAACCTCTTCTTTAGCTTCTTTTAAATATTTAATAATTTCTAACCTAACTGGATCAGCTAGAGCTTTAAAAATAGCAATTTGATTTTTATTTTCTTCATTTAACATAATATCTTTTTACCAAGCTCCTTTGAAAATCACACACAATTTATATCCTTTATAGATAATTTAATTAAAACATTGAAGATCATTTACATCAATTTTAGTAATTTGGTGAATATATAATACCGCAAATCAACTGTTAAATCTTTTCTTTAAATATAAAATAAGACCAATAACTAATAGTATTCTTAAAAATTGAATCACTAAATATGAACTAAAGAAAAATATTAAAAATTGCTCTATTGCAGAAATTGTCATAATTTCACCCTCTAATAACTTAATAGAATTCTCCCCTGTGAATGATGTTTTTGTGAGATAGATTGCGCCATTCTTACATCTTTATAGCTAAAAACATCTTGAATATAAGCGTGCAATTCACCTTTCAATAACATTCTCAACAATTTTTCATAGTCACTTGGAAAAATATTTGGATGAATAAAATTACTAAATCTGTTAGTTGCTATAGAAACAATATTTTTACTAGAATTTATTTCAGAAATTGCTTCCAAAAGCTTAATATTTCCTGCCGTATCAACAACTTGGGTAATATCATTATGATATAGAAGCTGCTCAGATATATTTTCAGTGTAATCAATAACTTCATCTGCTCCTACTTTTTTCAAGAATTTTAAATTAGAAGTGTGACCCATCGCAATTACTTTTATATGTCTTAATCTCAATAATTGTATTAAATAAGTCCCAATACCTCCTGAAGCGCCTGTTATAAGCACTTTATCTGTAGTATCAAGATGCAATTTATTGATTATCCCAAGTGCCGCATCGGCACCACCAATAATCGATGTTGCTGCAGCTAAATCGACTCCTTCAGGCACTTTAAATAATAAAGGCGGCATTTTTGAATCAACTAAAGTACTATTTGATCCTGATATTGAAGCACCAATGACTTTTTGTCCGACTAAATTATTATTCCGTAAACTGCCCACACTTTTGACGATTCCACCAAATCCATATCCAATAACAATCGGCAATTTTACCGGTCGAATCATCTGTAATTCGCCTGTCTCTGTTCTCCAATCATAAGGTAATACTGGAGTATATTTAGTTTCTACCAACGCAGAAAAAGGACTTAATTTGGGTTCTTCAACTTCCTTAATTTTCAAATCGTCTATTCCATTGTATGAATCTTGAATAATAGCTTCCATTGTCATATCTCCTTTTCTATATGGGAAATATAACAAGTAGCCATTTTTTTGGATAATAAGAGTTCTTATATCCGCCAACATTACGCTATACTTGTATCAAAATTTACTTTTTCAGGGAGTAATATGAATAACTTAGGTGAAACGCTAAAAGACCACAGATTGGCTTCACATTTATCACAAAAACAGGTTTGTGAGAATATTTGTTCACAACCGATGCTTTCTTCAATTGAACAAGGGAAATACATTCCAAATGCTGAAATATTAATTGCATTATGCAAAAAACTTAAAATCAATCTGGATCTATTAAGTCTCCATGATAACTACCAAATAAGTGATGTAAATAAATTTAACAAAACTGTCGATAATCTTTGCAATAATCACAAATACAAGGAACTTAAACAATTTTTGCTTGATGATAAGACCATCGAGAAAATAAACTCAAGTCAACATACGCAAGCCTATTATTATTATTTGAGTATTTCTTATTTGCAAGCTGACAATGACTTAGATAAATTTGAATTCAATTTAAACTTAGCAATTTCAGAACATCAAAATCCAATTTCATTGACAACGTTAGACAGACTGGTATTCATCTCTATGGCGACTCTTTACGCCAAGAAAAATAACTATAATAAATACTTAGAATACTTAAATAAAGCCTTTAAAGATTTCAAAATAGTCAATTTTGAGGCTAATCAAATAGTAATTTTTTATTTGGCAGCATATTCAAATATTTTGTTTAAAAAAAATATCGATGCTTTAAATTGGATCAATCAAGGCATCGACTTTGCTACTAAAAATAATTCACATTATATGCTGGCTAACTTATATTATTTACTTGCCAAAACTTTAGTTAAAGAAAATAAATCAGAATTAGCTTTAGACTCCCAAAATAGAGCTAAAGTTTTCACTGAATTATTTAATGAGAAAATTTTCAAATTTAATTAATCAAAAATCGTTTGCCAATCTTCGCTAGCATGACATTTAAAAGCCATTTCAATATCTTCAGGCAGATTACGATGTAGTGATAATTTTAAATTTAACGCTTCTTCTAAAGTAAAGTATTCAGCGTCACTTGTTTCAGAATTATCTACACTATTTAATTTATCATTGTCAGGAACACATTCGATAAAATGCTTGTAGACATAATTCAAATTGCGTCTTTCATAAGAATGGATTTGAATATCTCTCACAGCAATCAACCTTTTTGGAGTTACATGAATATTCGCTTCTTCATGTGTTTCTTTAATAGCAATTTGGCTTGGAGAATAACCAATATCAGCCCATCCACCTGGAATAGACCATGTATCTTCCATCTTCTCATGAACCAATAATATTTTATTCTCATGATTAAAAGTTACAGCACGAACGTCTACTTTTGGGGTTACATAACCATTATCAGAATCAAAGAAAATATCCATTTGTTTCTGATTTGCACCTGTTAATTTGGCAGTCAATTTCTTTGCTACATCTTCTAATTGGTCGTATCTTTCGTAATCGAAAACATCTTTAGTATAATGCTTTCCTGATTGCGCTATTGCTTGTAATTGCTGCAGTAATAATTTTAAATCATCCATCAAAACGTTCCCCTTTTATGAGTCCTATTCTTAAAGTAAGAATATCATAATAAGGCAATCATCTATTATCAAATCTTTTTATACAAAGCATAAAATTGCTAATGTGTCAAGGGCAGTTTAAAAATGTAGGTTTTCGGCAGAAAGAAATGTAGGTTTTCGGC
>NZ_AZDG01000031.1 GCF_001434665.1 Companilactobacillus tucceti DSM 20183
ACGCCGAAAGTAGTTGGTGGGAAACTACCCGCGAGGATAGGTAGTTGCCACGCTGTTCATATGATGGAGGATTAGCTCAGCTGGGAGAGCATCTGCCTTACAAGCAGGAGGTCACAGGTTCGATCCCTGTATCCTCCATCCCATGAGTCGTTAGCTCAGTTGGTAGAGCATCTGACTTTTAATCAGAGGGTCGACAGTTCGAACCTGTCACGACTCATTTGCAACAAATAAATACCCATGCGGGTGTGGCGGAATTGGCAGACGCGCTAGATTTAGGTTCTAGTGTCCAATGGACATGAAGGTTCAAGTCCTTTCACCCGTATTACAATATTGTTGTTGCAATATTGAGATAGTTTTATTAAAATTGAATAAGCATAATTCATTTTATGCCGACTTAGCTCAGTTGGCAGAGCATCTGTCTTGTAAACAGGGGGTCGGAGGTTCGAATCCTCTAGTCGGCATTAATGCGGAAGTAGTTCAGTGGTAGAACATCACCTTGCCATGGTGGGGGTCGCGGGTTCGAATCCCGTCTTCCGCTTTCATTATAGTAACGCCGGGGTGGCGGAACTGGCAGACGCACAGGACTTAAAATCCTGCGGTAAGTAATTACCGTACCGGTTCGATTCCGGTCCTCGGCACTATAATGAATATGCACCCATAGCGCAATTGGATAGAGTGTCTGACTACGAATCAGAAGGTTGTAGGTTCGACTCCTACTGGGTGCATTGTTTTAACTCGGGAAGTGGCTCAGCTTGGTAGAGCACCTGGTTTGGGACCAGGGGGTCGCAGGTTCGAATCCTGTCTTCCCGATTGCAATCGCAATCGTTGATTGTTATTTTTGGCGGTGTAGCTCAGCTGGCTAGAGCGTCCGGTTCATACCCGGGAGGTCGGGGGTTCGATCCCCTCCGCCGCTATTTATTCCGGACCTTTAGCTCAGCTGGTCAGAGCAAACGGCTCATAACCGTTCGGTCGTAGGTTCGAATCCTACAAGGTCCATTGAATGGAATAAACGCTTGGATTTATTATAATTATCGCGGGATGGAGCAGTCTGGTAGCTCGTCGGGCTCATAACCCGAAGGTCGTAGGTTCAAATCCTGCTCCCGCAATTAGTTTTAAAAGTAATTTGGTTCCTTGGTCTAGTTGGTTAGGACGCCTGCCTGTCACGCAGGAGATCGCGGGTTCGATTCCCGCAGGGACCGTTACAGTGTTAAGTCACTGTGTTCAAGCATTTTCTATTATGCGGGTGTAGTTTAGTGGTAAAACCACAGCCTTCCAAGCTGTTGTCGCGAGTTCGATTCTCGTCACCCGCTTTTGCCACTTGTTATGGGCCTATAGCTCAGCTGGTTTAGAGCGCACGCCTGATAAGCGTGAGGTCGATGGTTCGAGTCCATTTAGGCCCACTAACTGGAGAAGTACTCAAGTGGCTGAAGAGGCGCCCCTGCTAAGGGTGTAGGTCGTTTACGCGGCGCGAGGGTTCAAATCCCTCCTTCTCCGTTTTCATGACCCGTTGGTCAAGTGGTTAAGACACCGCCCTTTCACGGCGGTAACATGGGTTCAAATCCCGTACGGGTCATTGATGCAATTGCATCAAACATATATATAGTTTTACAGTTTTAAGCATGGAGGATTACCCAAGTCCGGCTTAAGGGAACGGTCTTGAAAACCGTCAGGCGGGTCAAACCGCGCGTGGGTTCGAATCCCACATCCTCCTTTAAAATTAGTTTTAAGTTATTCGTTTTTATTATCGCGGGATGGAGCAGTCTGGTAGCTCGTCGGGCTCATAACCCGAAGGTCGTAGGTTCAAATCCTGCTCCCGCAATTAGCTTTAAGATTTAATTTGGTTCCTTGGTCTAGTTGGTTAGGACGCCTGCCTGTCACGCAGGAGATCGCGGGTTCGATTCCCGCAGGGACCGTAAATGGCTCGGTAGCTCAGTTGGTAGAGCAATGGATTGAAGCTCCATGTGTCGGCGGTTCGATTCCGTCCCGCGCCATTTTGGAGGGGTAGCGAAGTCTGGCTAAACGCGGCGGACTGTAAATCCGCTCCTTCGGGTTCGGTGGTTCGAATCCACTCCCCTCCATAGTTAGGGATATAGTTTAAAGGTAGAACTACGGTCTCCAAAACCGTCAGTGTGGGTTCAATTCCTACTATCCCTGTTTCTACCTTTTTATTATGGCGGTATTGGTGAAGTGGTTAACACACCGGTTTGTGGCACCGGCACACGTGGGTTCGACTCCCACATACCGCCCTTTTTTATTGGGTTATAGCCAAGCGGTAAGGCAATGGACTTTGACTCCATCATGCGCTGGTTCGAATCCAGCTAACCCAATTGTTTTAAAAATATATATGGCGGTATAGCCAAGTGGTAAGGCAGAGGTCTGCAAAACCTTCATCACCGGTTCAAATCCGGTTACCGCCTTTGGCCTATGCCTATATAGATAGTTTTATACTATGCCGGTGTGGCGGAATTGGCAGACGCGCGGGATTCAAAATCCCGTTCCTGTATAAGGAGTATCGGTTCGACCCCGATCACCGGTATTATAGCACTTAACTAACTTATGCTTTTATAAAGTCGATAGAGTCATCAATGTTGATATAACAACGTTGGTGGCTTTTTTATTGACCTTCAACCCTTAGCTAACCACTTTGAAAAATGGCACATTTTGGCACACTTTTGGTTTACCCCGTGTGAGAACAAAATTTCTTGTCATCAATTTTTGTTATGGTTTTGATTGAATTTATACGTATTTATCTATTATTTTAATATCGTTACTCAATCAATTTTAAAGATTTCTTGACTTAAAGTTAACTTCAAGTGTTTTAATTGAATTATTGAAATTACATGGAGGTATCTTAATGAAAAAACAAACTGCAGGACAAGAACAACTAGGTGAATTTGCACCACAATTTGCTAAGTTGAATGATGATGTACTTTTTGGAGAAGTATGGAGTAAAGAAAATGAATTATCCGCACACGATAGATCTATGATTACTATTGCAAGTATTATCTCTGCTGGTAATACGGAACAATTAGATGCACATTTACAGATCGGCAAAAATAATGGAATCACTAAAGAGGAGATTGTTGCTGAGATTACCCATTTATCGTTTTATGCTGGTTGGCCTAAGGCATGGTCAGCATTCAATCGTGCTAAAGAAATTTGGAAAGATTAATATCATTATAAAAAGTCTCTTTGTTTATCAAAGAGGCTTTTTTGTACGCTATAATAAGTTATCGGTAAATTATGGGGGATAAAATGAAAAAGGGAATAGCATTTTTTGGAATGTCGTTGGTTCTTTTATTCGGACTATTTCAATTTCAAAATGAAGTTCGTGCTGACGACAATTACGATATAAACAAGTATTTGGTTAATGTAAAAATACAAAATGATGGTAATGCTGAAGTTACCCAAAAAATCACTTATAAGTTTGATGGTGATTTTCATGGTGTTTATTACAACCAGGATCTTAAAGGAATAAAAGGTGCAGGGAGTCCTGAGGTTTCAGTAAACGATAATCAAGGGACAATGGATTTGGCTAAATCCAATTCGGAATTGGATAATACTTTCAATGTTCAAAAAACATCTGATAATATGAGAATAAAGGTATATCATGATATATCCGATCAATCGGCGACTTTTACATACCGTTATAAGTTATTGGGTGTGATTACTAATTATAAAGATACTGCTGCTCTTAATTGGAAAATAATAGGTACTGGTTGGGACGAACCGTTAAACAATGTAAAAATAAAGATACAGTTACCTAAGAAAAATATTAAGCAATTACAGGCATGGTCCCATGGTCCCTTGAATGGTTATACCGATGTGGATAAAGATAAAGGTCTTGTAACTTTAACAATCAATAATGTTAAAGCTAATCAATTTGTTGAAAGTCATATTATTTTTCCAACGTCAGTAACGGAATCTAATACTAATACGATTAATAAGAATAAAAAATTAAGTATTTTAAAACAGGAAAAGGGTCTGGCTGAAGAGGCTAATAATCGCCGCGCTGTCCCTAAAAAAGTTTTCTATGCTTCGTTAATTATTTTTTCACTACATAGTTATTTTAGTATATTTATCATTGTATCTTAGGCTAAAAAAACATCCTGCTAATAAGCATGATATGCCAACTCCTATAAATCATTGGTTTGAGATTCCAGAAGTTTCACCTAGTATGGCTGAAATCGTATTGTTTAAAAACAAGCTAGGTGGTAGCGATGGATTAACAGGAGATTTATTAGTGGAAGTAAACAAACATAATTTAGAGATAACCAAAAAAGATGATACTTTTGAAATTAAAGCTTTAAAGATGCCTAAGGATGCGCTTTTTCAATATTTAATTAAAAGTATTGGTGACGGGGAAAAGGTGACGATTAAGCAAATCAATAATAGTTCTAAGCCTAAGTTGTTTGATAAATATGTATCTTGGGGTAAAAGGGCTGCAAAAGGGCGCAAGGATTTCTTTGATGAAGATAATAGTAGTTTATTGCGCAGATTTGTTATTTCAGCAGCTATGACTACATTTTTAGCAATTTTAACTATATTGGTTGGTTTAATTAGTTATATTCAAATGTGGGGATTGCTTTTAGCTGTCACATTAGGTTTTACATTAATCTCGTGGGTAATTAATTTCTACGCAAAAAAGCGTATTTCTGTTTATACGCAAAAGGGTGAGGTTTTAGCAAATGAATTACGCGGATTCAGGCAGATGCTAAGAGATATTGAGGATATCAATATTGCTGAAGTCGGTGACTTGATTCTTTGGGAACAAATTTTGCCATATGCTGTTGCGTTTGGTGTCTCTGATAAAGTTATCAAGGCTTTAAAGATGAGATTCAAGAAAGAAATAGAAACAGATCCTGGATTTGTTTATTATTATTATTGGGGTGCTTCTGGATTATCTGCCAATATGGATTTCACTTCGTCGATTGCTAATTCTTTTGAGAGCAATAATAGTTCTAATTCAAGTGTCGTCGGAAGTTCTGGTGGATTTTCAGGAGGCAGCTCCGGTGGCTTTGGTGGTGGATCAGGCGGTGGCGCCTTTTAATTGATAGGTAAGATCTATGAATTGACCAAATCTTTGACTATCAATTAGATTGAATTCACTTGAGTGGGATATACTGGTAAACAATTTTATTCCGTTTCCTAGAATATCAGGGGTTATTTGTATTTGTAGGCTATCTATTAATCGATGATCGATCAATGTGGATACGATTTTTCCACCGCCAATTACCCAAATATCATTGCCTGATTTTTCTTTTAAACTTGTAACGAGCTTTTCAATAGGCATATTTTTGGAAATAACTTTGTCTGAATTTATTTTATTGTGTGTGAGTACGTAATTTGTTGTGTCTTTATAAGGAAATTCATCTGTCATCGACATTAGATCATCATATGTTTGACGGCCCATGATTGTTGTATCTATATCTTTTATAAAGGGCTGATAACTCTTATCCATGATATCTGAGTCATCATATTTGAATAACCATTCTAATGAATTATTTTCATCAGCTAAATAGCCATCTAAACTTATAGCACCATAAAATTTAACTTTTCTCATAAATAGATTCCTTTGTGTTTTCTATTATTTTATGACAAATAAAAAAGAGTTGGAAATTTCCAACTCTTTTTTGCTATCTATTAAGCTTTACGACGTTTAAAGTAAATAATGTTTGTAATAATTAATAAACCAATAATACTAATTAGAGTGCCTTTTTGTGCACCTGTTTGAGGTAGATATGTAGTAGCTTCATTATTATCACTACTTCCTTCATAAGGAGGTGTAGGGTTCAATGGATTTTCTCCATTGTCAACGTTACCACTGCCATTATTATCATCTGGATCTCCAGGATCAACAATGACGTCGCCGCCATCTTCATCTGGATTTTCCTCATTATCCTCATCATCTTTATCAGATCCAATAGGGTCGTCAAATGTAACTAAGGTTCCAATATTAGTATCGTCATCATCAATTGTAAACCAGATCTTTTTGGGATTTGAATTGAATCCTTCAGGAGCCTTTGTTTCCAAGAAATAATATGTTCCAGGGAGCATGTTATCTACTTTTAAAAATCCATCTTCATCTGTAGCAACGGTAGTTAAAGCATTTCCATTTATATCGTATAAAGTGTATTCCGCACCGGGAACACCAACTGTACCATTTTCTGAATTGAATTTTTGAAGTGTTACAGAATGATCACCTTCACCACCAGCTTCAAGATCGTTTTCGATTGAAATAATTGATGGTGTTAAGTTATCTGCTGTAATATTTACTTTAATGTCTTCACCTTTAATATATCCTGCAGGTGCTTTTGTTTCATGAATCGTATATGTACCGATTGGTAAGTTGTATGCATAAGCAACACCATTTTCATCAGTGGCAATGTGTGCTACGACTTTTCCATCTTTATCGATAATATCAAATTCGGCACCTTGTAAATAATCACGAGTTTCAGAATCAAGTTTTTCAATTGCTAGTGATCCAAGTTCAACACCATCTGGTTCATCTTTTGCTTCTACATGAACGGGTGTAGTTGTTTGCCCTGTAATTGAAAAATGAATTTCGTTATTATTTTGCTGGTATCCTGATGGAGGAGTAACTTCTTTGAAGTAATAGTTACCGGCCACTAGACCTGTAACGTTTATTTGACCATAATCATCAGTGGTTAAATTAGATTGAACTACTTCACCTTTATCGTTGTATAAATCATATACAGCATTAGCTAATGAAGTACCATCATTTTCAGCACTGTGCTTTTCTAAAATTACGCTTCCTTTAAGATTTCCATCACCGTTACCAGTGTTGTTACCACCAGTCACACTACCGTTGGCGTAATCTTTTCCAGGTCCACCATTACCAGATGCTGTCCAATCCAGTGTCGCGTTGTTTTTAAATGTAGTACCATTTGTTGCATTATCAGCATCAGTTATTTTAGTTGTGAAGATAACTGCATACATTTGATTTGCACCATTATTATTGATCGATAAATCAAAGCCATCATTTGCCTCATTTATTGTGTAGTCCTTAGGAGCTTTAAGTTTTGAATCTTTTTGGTAATATCCTGGGCTAGTCCAACTGGCCTTATAAACTTTAACCGATCCTTTAACATATTCCATATTTGGATCTGTAATATGATCGTGAACATTAATGGTATTCCAAGCTAACTCATTTCTATTAACTAAAAGTTGCCATGTGATAATAGGATTTCCCTCACTATCCTCACCAATGGTACCTTTTTTAGTCATATTTTTTGTAGAAACGGCTAAATTATAAGTATCGTCTTTATTACCGTTTATTGTTGGTAAGGTAACGGTGTTATCTCCAACAACCGCATCTTTACCGGGTCCAATACCAGTTTGAATATTGATAGATCCCTTATAATCGTGTTTTTCTTCTACATTAGTGAATGTCACTGTAATAGTGTTATCACTATTAAGACTTGCTGTACCGATTATATTATTATCACTATCAAATAAAGGAAAACTAGTACCAGGAGTTCTAACCTTTAATGTTGACGGTAGTTCAATTGTCCAAGTGTCTCCATTTTGAAGATTTTTTCCGGTTGCGTCCCAGTCAAAGGTGATTCCAATGTTATCACCAGTAGCATGGGATGTTTTACCATCAGAAATTTCAAATCCTGATAGTAAATCGCCAGTACTGTAATTTGCGGCAGCAACTTTAGTGGTATTAAATGTAAAGACTAGTATTAACACACTTATTGCAGCTACAATAACAGCCATACAGGTTCTTATCTTTTTCCCCATTTACTTTTCCCCCTTTTTATATTGACAATACGTTCTCCATTATAAAATTAATCATTTAACAAACACAAGGTAGGAAATAATTTTCTAAATATTTTTTCATTAAGGAAAACTTTGTGAAATTCATTTTTTTGAAAAAGTGAAGTGCTGATATGGTTGGTTTTGTATTGTGAAAATATACTATATATCGATTGAATAAAATATTTATATACAATATATAGTTTTGAAGTGTTATTATAGTGAATGTTGATTTTTTTTAGATATTTGGAGGAGAATAATGATGATCGTATTGAGCGGCACAATTGGGGCCGGTAAAAGTTCTTTGGCTACTATATTGTCAAAACATTTAGGAACAGAGGCATTTTATGAACAGGTAGATGACAATCCAGTCTTGCCACTTTTTTATGCTGATCCTAAAAAATATGCATTCTTGTTGCAAATTTATTTCTTAAATAAGCGTTTTGAATCAATTAAACAGGCTATGTCGGATGACAACAATGTATTGGATCGTTCTATTTACGAGGATTCATTATTCTTTCACATGAATGCTGATATGGGTCGCGCTACACCTCAAGAGGTTAAGGTTTACGATGAACTTCTTGATAATATGATGCAGGAATTACCATATGCAGCAGCTAAAAAGGCACCTGACCTATTAGTACATATTGATATTTCTTATGATACTATGATCAAACGTATCGAAAAACGTGGTCGTGACTACGAACAACCAGAACAAGATCCAAGTTTGGTTGAGTATTATCATGAACTACTAGGACGTTATGATGGCTGGTATGACGATTATGATTACAGTCCTAAGATGAAGATCGATGGAGACAAATATGATTTTGTTGAGAATCCTGATGATTTAAAAATTGTCTTAGCACAAATTGATAATGAACTTGCTAGTCGTGGTGTTGTTGAAAAGTAATTTAAATTATTATCCTGTCGAAAACTTTCGATGGGATTTTTTAATACAAAAATTGATGAATTGTTTAAATTAAGTTAGTCTTAGTAAGACAGTTTACTGCTAACCTGTCCTATTAAAACAGTGGAGGATTTTATTTTGCGAGAATTAAAAATCAAGGATATTACACAAATTGCTATTATTGCAGCTTTGTATGTTGCTTTAACAGTAGCCCCAGGATTATCTGCTTTTGCCTATGGATCGATTCAGTTTAGAGTTTCAGAAATTTTAATGCTGTTGCCGTTTTACAATTCTAAATATAGCTGGTCTTTAATTTTGGGATGTTTTATATCAAATATTTTTAGTGGGTCTTTAGGAATTTACGATATGATATTTGGCACTTTGGCAACCGCGATTGCCTGTTATTTAATTACAAAAGTTCCCAACAGAGATAATATGTTGTGGTTAGTTCCTATTATATGTGCTGTAGTTAATGGAATAATCGTTGGTGCAGAGCTTTATTTTGTTTTGAAAATACCATTTTGGATCAATGCATTTTCAGTTGCAATTGGAGAATTAGCGGTTGTTATTATTGGAACTATTGTGTTTTACATCTTGATGAAAAATAGAAATTTTAGTAGATTATTCAATTAAGACATTACAGAAGGAAGAGACTCCTTCTTTTTTTTGTTATAATCATCATTATAAAGATTGCGAGGAGATGCTTTTTTATGAATATCGGAATTTTTACCGATACATATTTCCCTCAAGTTAGTGGAGTTGCTACATCAATTCAGACTTTGAAGAATGATTTGGAGCGTAAGGGAAATTCGGTTTATATTTTTACAACGACAGATCCTAACGTTTCAAAGGACACAATTGAGCCCAATATTTTTAGGTTGGGTAGTGTACCGTTCATTTCATTTACTGATCGTCGAATTGCTATCCGAGGAATGTTTCATGCGGTCGAATTGGCCAAGGAATTAAAATTGGATATTATTCATACACAAACTGAGTTTTCATTAGGGATGATAGGTAAGTTTGTTGCAAAACAATTGAAAATACCATTTGTACATACTTATCACACTATGTATGAGGATTATTTGCATTACGTTTTAAATGGACATTTGTTGAAGCCATATCATGTTAAACAAATGTCTAGAATGTTCTTAAAAAATGCATCTGGAGTAGTAGCTCCAAGTAAGCAAGTTAAAGATACTTTGGACAGATATAATATTAAATCGCCGATTTCTATAATTCCAACAGGTGTAGATTTGTCCGAATATACGAAACCGGTAAATACAAATAATTTAAGAGATAAACTAGGCATATCTAATGATGCGCCAGTTATTTTGATGCTTAGTAGAATAGCACTTGAGAAAAAAATTGATCATATGTTGCATTGCATGCCACAGCTATTGGAATATAATTCTGATATTAAATTGGTTATTGTTGGAAATGGACCCGATTTTGACGAATTAGTTAAAATGTCCGAGGACCTAGGTATAAGTGATAACGTAATTTTTACTGGAGAAGTAGATCATGACAGTATTTCTCCGTATTATCACATGGCCGATTTGTTTGTTTCTTCTAGTGATACTGAATCACAAGGACTTACTTATATTGAAGCTATTGCTTCAGGGGTAAAAATTGTCGTTAGAAGTGCACCTTATACTGATCAATTATTGACTGATCCTTCTGTTGGAGTAACTTTTAATAAGGATAGTCAATTAGTGCCACGTATTATTGCTTATTTAGATCACCCAAATTCTTTTGATGATAGGGAAGCTCGTCAGAAGATACTTTATAATATTTCATCAGACGGATTTGGAAATTCTATTTTGGATTTCTATAAAAATGCTGAAGATTATTTTGTTAGAGAAGAATTATCAGATTCATCAATCAACCCAGAGGAGTATTCTAATGATTAAAATTACTATGTTTTCATCAGCAGATAAAGTAGCTGGCCAAGGAGTTGGTAGTGCTTATATTGAATTGATAAACTTGTTAAAGGAAAGATTTAGCAAGGATTTCGATATTAAGATCAACAACTACGGTAAAAGTGATTTGAGTCATTATCATACAATTGATCCGAAATTCTATTTATCAACGTTTTCTAAAAAGCGTGGTCGAAAAATTGGATACGTACATTTTTTGCCGGAAACACTTGAGGGAAGTATAAAGCTCCCTAAACTTTTCAGAAATATATTTTATAAGTATGTAATTAGTTTTTATAAGCGTATGGATCAAATTGTTGTAGTTAATCCCACATTTATAGATAAACTAGTTGCGCATGGCTTAGTTAGGGAAAAGATAAAATATATACCTAATTTTGTTTCAACTAAGAATTTTTATGAGAAAACTGCTGAAGAAAAATCAGCTTTTCGTAAAAAGATAGGTATTGATGAAGACAAATTGATCGTTTTTGGGGATGGACAAGTTCAAGAACGAAAAGGAATCGATGATTTCTACAAACTAGCTCAAGATAATCCTGATATAGAGTTTATTTGGGCGGGTGGTTTTTCGTTTGGAAAAATTACTGATGGTTATGACCATTACAAAAATCTGATTGAAAATGCCCCAAAGAATATGAAATTTACAGGAATTGTTGACCGTAATGATTTAGTTAATTACTATAATGTTTGTGATTTGTTCTTATTGCCTTCATATGATGAACTATTTCCAATGTCTGTATTGGAGGCTTTTAGTTGTGGAGCACCGGTATTATTGAGAGATTTGGAGTTGTACCGTGCAATTATTGACGGATATTATCAACCAGCCAAAGATCGAAGTGAGATGAATGATTTTATTAGGAAAGTTGCAAAAGATCATTCAATCTTAGATAATTTTAAAAAGAAATCGAGATTAGCAACTGATTATTACTCTGAAGATCATTTGAGTAAAATATGGTATGAATTTTATACGAATCAGTATAAGATTGCTAAACAGGATAAATAATGAGTAGAAAAAACATTTTTGCGATTTTTGTAATGTTAGGTTTAGGATTAGGTATTTTTTGGTGGGAAGCTAGAAATATTAATTTTGAGTCGTTGATTACAACTATCCAAAACTTGAATTACTTTTGGTTATTCATTGCTTTTGTCTCCATATTGCTTTCATATGGAGTCGAAGCAATGGTTTTACATACGTTGTTGAAAAAAAAGGAAGATCGCAAATTTGGCTGGTGGGAAATGTACCGTATTCCGTTGATCCAGGCACTTTTTAATGCAATTACGCCTTTTTCATCAGGTGGACAACCAGCTCAATTAGTTGGTTTAATGCAATCGAAAATTGACGGTGGTAGAGCTAGTTCTGTTTTACTGATGAAATTTATCATTTACCAAACAATGGTTTTAATAAATTTTATTATTGCCATGTTGGTTAGTTTTCGTAGTGTGGCTCAGCACTTTTCGGGTCTGGCAACGCTGATAGTATTTGGAATGGTAATACATCTTGTGACCATTTCTTTTTTGTTAATGGTTATGTATTACTATGACTTTACAAAAAAAATGGTACAGGTTGTATTAAAACCAATATTATTTTTCTTAAAAAAGGAAAAACGTGATAGAATTTTACAGTCAGCTATAAAAAGTATTGATAGTTTTTATAAAGAAAGCTTGGTTTTGAAAAAAGAGAAGAAAAAAGTTATAAAGGCCGCGCTTCTCACAGTTGTACAGCTATTTTTATACTATTTTGTAGTTTACTTTGTTTTATTGGCGTTGAATTGTGATCATGTAAGTATCGTTGACGTTTTAGTAATGCATATTATGATTGTAATGATTGTGTCTATCTTTCCTATACCTGGTGGTTCTGGAGGAGCAGAATTTAGTTTTAAGACACTTTTTGCTGGTTTTGTGCCATCAACGTCAGCTTTAATTTTAGGTATGTTTTTATGGAGATTTATTACATACTATTTGGGGATGTTTTTGGGGATTATTGCTGTTTCAAAGAAACCAAGAATTAGTAAACATCAGGTTGTAAGTAAATCTATGGAGCGAAAATAATGAAGCGTATTGTTAAAAATATTTCCAAGTTCTTAAATACTAGATTGGGATTTGTAATCTTTGCTGTATTTTTATTTACGTTAAAAACAATTTACGCCTATACATCTAAATTTAATTTAGGAGTAAAAGGCCCCATTCAAACGTTTTTAATGGTAATTAATCCTATACCGATAATGCTGTTACTGTTCGGTATAGCGTTGTATATGAAAGGTAGGAAGTCATATATTTTCTTACTGATCATTGATTTTCTAGACACTGTTTGGTTATTCTCTAATATTTTATATTATCGAGAGTTCTCAGATTTTCTTACAATGGTATTAATTAAGGGATCTGGTTCAGTTTCAAATAACCTTGGTAAAAGTATTTTAGGAATATTGAAGCCAACTGACTTTTTAGTCTTTTTGGATATTTTAATTTTGATTTTATTATTGGCATTTCATGTAATTAGAATGGATGTCAAACGATTGAATTGGAAGATACCGGTATTAGTAAGTGCTTTGGCTGCATTTTTATTTGGAGCTAATTTAACTTTAGCGAATAGTGACCGTCCTCAATTGTTAACAAGAACATTTGATAATAATTACATTGTTAAATATCTAGGTCTAAATGTATTTAATATATATGACGTTATTAAAACAACTAAGACTAACGCTGTTAAGGCACAGTCAAAGAGTTCAGACTTAGATTCAATTGAAAAGTATATGAAGAATAATTATGTAACACCTAATGTTGAATATACTGGTGTTGCTAAAGGAAAAAATGTCTTCATTATTCATCTAGAGAGTTTGCAACAATTTATGATCGACTTTAAGTGGGATGGAGAAGAAGTAACTCCAAACTTAAATAAACTCTATCATGAGGATGATACTTTAAGTTTTGATAATTTCTTTAATCAAGTTGGTCAAGGTAAAACTGCAGATGCAGAGTTAATGCTGGAAAATTCTTTATTTGGTTTACCAGAAGGATCAGCTATGGTTACCGATGGTACAACTAACACTTTCCAAGCTGCTCCAGCAATATTGGATCAAAATGGGTATACAACAGCCTCATTCCATGGGGATGTTCCAAGTTTTTGGAATCGTGATAATACATATAAGTCATGGGGCTATGACTATTTCTTTAGCTCAGATTACTTCAAAGTTAAAAAGGGCTACGATATTGGATACGGAATGAAAGATAAGATTTTCTTAAGAGATTCTGCTAAATATATCGAACAATTACCACAACCTTTCTATGCTAAGTTAATTACGGTTACTAACCATTATCCATATACTTTGGACAAGAAGAACCAATCTATTTCTAAGACTGATACTGGAGATAGTACAGTTGATGGGTATGTTCAGACAGCAAGGTATTTGGACGAATCTATTGGTGAATTTATGAACTGGCTGAAAGAGTCAGGATTAGACAAAAATAGTATGCTTGTATTATATGGTGACCATTACGGTATTTCGGATAACCATAAGAAGGCTATGGCTAAACTTACGGGTATCAAAGGATTTGATGATTTTGATAATGCACAATACCAACGTGTTCCTTTCATGATTCATATGGATGGATTAAAGGGTGGTATTAACCATACTTATGGTGGTGAGATAGATGTCTTACCAACATTGTTGAATCTCTTAGGAGTTAAGGATAATAATATGATCCAATTTGGTAGTGATTTATTATCTAAAGATCATCCACAGATAGTAGCGTTTAGAAATGGTGATTTCGTAACACCAACTGTAACCAAAGTAGGAAGTTCATACTATAATACTAAGAACGGTAAAATAGATAAGAAGATCTCTAGTGAAGAGAAGTCTAAACTCTCTAATAAAGTAACGACAGAACTATCATTGTCAGATCGTGTTGTTAATGGGGATCTCTTGAGATTCCATACTGTGCCAGGATTTACTAAGGTGGATAAGAAGGATTACTCTTATAAGAAGAGTGTCGCTTTGAAGAAACTGAAAGAATCCCAGAAGAAGGGTACTAGTGTATTGGCTCAAAATGATGGTAAGTCGACATTTGATTTATACACCACTGATGCACCAGAACTTAGTGATGATAAATAGGTAGAAAATACGTCGTTATATCAAGGTAGATGTAAAAGACAATCCAATTTTGGGTTGTCTTTTTTGTTGGGCAAAATTATTATTTTATAAACCCTTTTTGCTGGACTTCTTTCACATATAGATAGTAAGATATAGGGGTAGTGTTAATTATTTATCAATTATTTTGATTTTTTTTCAAAAAGGGGTTGCAAGACGCAATTCTAATTGGTAATATATTACCTGTTG
>NZ_AZDG01000032.1 GCF_001434665.1 Companilactobacillus tucceti DSM 20183
CAAAATAAAAAAGATCAGTTCGGGAAATCTTACGATTTCCACGTTCTGATCTTTTTTATTAGGACTTTTGTCACAGCCCCCTTTTTTACGTTATACTCGGAAGCTGAACGTGTATAGTCACGCTCTCTATTTAACTACGATATTAACAATCTTGTTAGGTATAACAATAACTTTAACTACATTCTTACCTTCAACAAATTTTTGAATTTTCTCGTCAGTTCTAGCTAGTTTTTCAACTTCTGCTTTATCCATATCAACTGGTAATTCAACCTTATCACGAAGTTTACCGTTAACTTGAATAATAACTTCAACTGTATCTGAAACTAATTTGCTTTCATCAAATTTTGGCCATGCAGCGTATGAAATTGAATCTTCGTGGCCTAATTTATTCCACAATTCTTCCATCATATGTGGAGCAATTGGAGCTAATAATTTGATAAATCCTTCAGCATAATCTTTTGGCATTTTATCAACTTTATGAGCTTCATTTACAAAGACCATCATTTGTGAAATGGCTGTATTAAATCTTAATTGATCAAAATCTTCAGTCACTTTCTTAACTGTTTCATTGTAAACTTTATCAAGTTTTCCATCATTCTTATCAGTTAAGAAACCTTCTCTAACTGTGCTGTAATCATCATCATTAATGAATAATCTCCAAACACGGTCCAAGAACTTATGAGCACCTGAAAGTCCATTTTCTGACCAAGGAATTGATGCATCCAAAGGACCCATAAACATTTCATAAACTCTCAATGTATCTGCACCGTATGATTCAACAACGTCATCAGGGTTAACAACATTACCCTTTGATTTAGACATCTTCTCATGATTATCACCGAGGATCATACCTTGATTGAACAATTTTTGGAATGGTTCTTTTGTTGGAACTACTCCCAAATCATACAATACTTTGTGCCAGAATCTTGCATAAAGTAAGTGAAGTACAGCGTGTTCTGCACCACCAATATAAATATCAACTGGTAACCATTGTTTTAATAAATCATAATCAGCTAATTCTTTATCATTATGTGGATCAACATATCTTAGGTAATACCATGAACTACCGGCCCACTGTGGCATAGTGTTTGTTTCACGACGACCTTTGCGACCATTTTTATCAACAACATTTACCCAATCAGTCAAGTTAGCAAGTGGTGACTCACCAGTACCTGAAGGTTTAATATCAGCTTCAGCAGGTAATTCAAGTGGCAATTCATCTTCTGGAACTAGAGTTGTTTCGCCATCTTCCCAATGAATAACAGGAATTGGTTCACCCCAATATCTTTGGCGTGAGAATAACCAGTCACGAAGTTTGTAGTTAACAAATTTCTTTCCATAACCTTTATCCTCAAGAAATTCAATCATCTTATCGATAGCTTCTTTTTGATGTAAACCATCTAAGAAGTCAGAATTAATATGTGCACCATCGCCACCAAAGGCTTCTTTAGAAATATCTCCACCTTCAACAACTTGTTTGATAGGTAAATGGAACTTATTAGCGAATGCATAATCACGATCATCATGAGCAGGAACCGCCATAACGGCACCTGTTCCATAAGTTGCCAAAACATAATCAGAAATCCAAATTTGAACTTTTTCACCGTTTACAGGATTAACTGCATATGCTCCTGTAAAAGTACCAGTTTTATCATGATTCAAATCTGTTCTATCAAGATCAGATTTTCTAGAAGCTTCTTCTTTATAAGCCTCAACAGCAGCACGTTGTTCATCGGTTGTAATAATATCAACTAGTTCATTTTCTGGTGCTAAAACAACATAAGATACTCCAAAAACAGTATCAGCACGTGTTGTAAAGACAGTAATTTTCTTATCATCATATCCGTCAATTGGAAAACTGATATGAGCACCAATTGAGCGACCGATCCAATTTCTTTGCATTTCTTTAATACTTTCTGGCCAATCGATCAAATCAAGGTCATCAAGTAATCTATCAGCATATGCTGTAATTTTTAGCATCCATTGACGCATTGGTTTTCTTACTACTGGAAAGCCTCCACGTTCAGTTTTACCATCAATAACTTCTTCATTAGCAACAACTGTACCAAGATCAGGACTCCAATTGACTGGAACTTCTGCTTCATAAGCAAGACCTTTTTTATACATTTGTTCAAAGATCCATTGAGTCCACTTATAATACTTAGGATCTGTTGTCTGTACTTCACGATCCCAATCATATGAAAAACCAAGTGAATTAATTTGGCGCTTAAAATTATTAATATTCTTTTCAGTAAAATCAGCTGGATTATGACCTGTATCCATAGCATATTGTTCTGCAGGTAATCCAAAAGCATCAAATCCCATTGGATGCAAAACATTATAGCCTTGAGCACGTTTCATACGAGCTAAAATATCTGTAGCTGTATATCCTTCCGGATGACCAACGTGTAATCCTTGTCCTGATGGATAAGGAAACATATCAAGTGCATAAAAATTATCCTTATTTTTGTCAGTTGTAGTTTTAAAAGTTTGGTTCTCTTTCCAATACTTTTGCCATTTCTTTTCAACAGCGTTGTGATAATACATATAATTCCTCCAATATTTATCAATGCAATAAAAAAGTCCTATGATTATAAAAATCATAGGACGAATTATCGCGTTACCACCTAAGTTCCGCCAAATGGCGACTCTCGATATCTTTAACGCAGAATTTACGTAATCACTTACTTTTAGTTCAGTGATCAAACTTAAGTGGACGAGTTCAGTTTAATAAGTTACACGTTCACATCAACCACATGCTTTCTGAAATTCTTCTTAAACTTACTACTTCCGTTTGTTGTTATATACTATACCATTAATTTCTGTCCGACAACTAATAAATCTGAATTTAAATTATTATCTTGTTTAATTTGATCAACAGAAGTACCTGCTTGCGTAGCTATAGAATCAATAGTATCACCAGATTGAACAGTTACAGTGTTAGATCCATTTGAACTTGAATTTGTCGAATTGTCAGAAATAGTATTATCTACACTAATACTCTTAGTGTGCTTTTTAACACCATCAGTTTCATTTTTAACTATTATAGGAGCTTGATTTGCTCCATAAGAATCTTTAGTTGTGTCATCAATTGTGTTAGTAACGTTGATTGCATCAGTTGTATCTTGTGCTTGAACTGGATTAGATACTGTCAAAGTCTTACCAGGATAAACATAACTATCAGATTTAACATTGTTCAAACTCATTAATGAATTTACATCCATGTTGAATTTGCTTGCTACTGATTGTAAAGTATCACCTTGAGCAACAACGTAGGATTGGTCTTGAACTGAATTATCAGGTTGATCAAATTTAGTTAAATCATATTTATCAATAACACTGTTCAATTTGTCTGCATATGAAGTATCAGTTGCATAAAGGCCTGTTAAATATGAAGTTGCATCTTTATATGAAGAAGTATTACTCTTCCATGCACCTGAATAAATTTGTGGATCACCTGATACTCCACCTCTGATCAAATAGACATAATCCTCTAAAGACTCTTTGTATGAAGGATATTTCTTAAAATCAGAATTGATCGAATAAAGACTACCAGTACCATCATCTTCTTGTGTACCCATATTAACTGAGTCACCTTTATATGATCCTTTGATACCAAAAAGATTATAGTTAGGTGCACTAGCTAATCCATTAGTACCCCATCCGCTTTCAACCATTGCCTGTGCAATCATTACTGAAGCGTAGATATCATTATTTTGAGCCAACTTACGTGCTGAATTACCAATATAGTCAATAAATTCTTGATCACCAACACCACGAGGCGTAATGATTGAACTTGAATCAGTACTTGCCTGTTGATCATCATTTGAATTATTACTATAAGTATCAGCGTGAACTATTGGTAAAGTAGCATTGCTTGCTTCAGCGACTGCTCCACCAACAAAAAGACCGGCACCCAAAACGGTCATTCTCTTTTTCAAATTTGCTCTTTTAGCCTTTTTATTATTTAATCTAGTCAATCGGCTTTCTTCAAGCATACGTTGACGACGTGTAATTGTCATAATAATCTGTACCCCCGTGTGTAACGAAAATATATAGGTATTAAAGGATTTTACATATGAAAACTTCAAAAAAACTAATGCTAACAGCAATTTTACTAACTGCATTTATTATCTGGAGTATCAATGTCATACTCCAAACATCCCTAATCAAATCGTTTGATGATTTCTTTATTAATGCTATTTATCATCATTCAATTTGGTCCCTGACTTTCTTTAAGGAAATAACCTTCATCGGCAACACCAACCAAACTATTCTAATTGTTGTCATTTTTTCGATTATTTTAATTTGGAAGCGTTATTATTATGCATCAGCTTTTTTGATCATAAATAAAATACTTATAACATCTGTCAATACCATTATAAAACATTTAGTTGAACGAAAACGCCCAAGCCATTATCATTTTGTCTATGCTGGAGGTTTTAGCTATCCCAGCGGACATTCAGCCAGTGCATTTGCATTGTATATATCACTGTTTATTATAGCATGGTTTGTTTTTAAAGAAATAAAATTACGTGTACTAATTGGAATAACTTGTTTGGCTATCACTATCCTTATTGGGTACAGTAGGATCTTTTTAGGTGTTCACTATCCTAGCGACGTTCTTGGAGGATATTTATTGGCAGCAACTCTTATTTCTGCGACAAATATCTTATTCACCCAAAATTCGTTTATTCCTAATTTCAAGGGCATTTATCGCCACAGCAATAATCAGCAAGATAATTGATGCAACATAAATATTATGAAGACCTGAGAATAGTATTTGTCTCATCTTAGGCAACAATTCTACTGGCAACTGACTGGCGGTCTGTGGATCAATTAATTGATTCATCATATCGACGGTTATTTTTTTATTCTCGGCTGCCCCTTTTGCTAATGCTGTATTTAAAACAACACCGCAGATCGATACCATCATAGATTGACCAATAGTTCTTAACAACGTATTAAAACTCGTGGCTACTCCGACGTTTTCAGATGGGACAACAGTTTGGGCCGTTACTGTAGTAGTAGTAATGGTTAATCCAAAACCTAATCCTGCAACTGCTGCTAAAGCACAGAAGTAAACAAATGGGGATGTAGATGTTGCTAGTATCAAAGCACCACCTGATATTAATAGGAAAAACAGACTTATATAAATAATGCGATTTGGAGCCATTTTTTTGATTAAATGACCAGCCCAAAACGATCCAAATATCCAAACGATTGAACTTGGCGTAACGGCAAATCCACCCATTGAAGGACTTAATCCTAAAATACCTTGCATCCAAGTTGGAATATAAGCTTCAAATCCAATTAAAAATCCACTAACTAATAATGCAATAACATTTTGAATTACGAAAGTTTTATTCTTAAATAAATTCAAAGGCAAAATTGGATCTGCTACTCGTTTTTCAACAATGATAAATAAAATTACGGCAATAATTGAAATTAATGTTAATCCTAACGGAACTAATGCAGATCCTACACCTATGTTTTGTAATGCCAACATCAATGGTAGTAAAACAGCTACTAATAAAATAGTTCCAGAATAATCAATTTTGATCTTATCGTGTTCTCTTTTCTCCTCTTTAAAGAACAACCAAATCAAAGAAATCGTTATTAAGCCAACTGGTAAATTAATCAAAAATACCCAATGCCAACTCAATTTTTCAACAATAAATCCACCTAATAATGGGGCAATAACTGCGGCAATTCCCCAAGAAGAACCGTTTAATCCTAAGATTCTAGCTCGTTTTTCTAGTGGATAAATATCTGCAATGATCGTAAACGTCAATGGTTGAATAGCGCCTGATCCAATACCTTGAACAGCACGAGCTAAAATCAAAGTAAACATAGAATTAGACATACTACATAAAGTTGACCCAATGACAAATAAAACAAGTCCTAAAATAAAAATTGGTTTTCGACCGACAATATCTGATAATTTTCCATAAATTGGGGTTGCAACGGCTGTCATCAATAAATAAATTGAAAAAACCCAGTTCATCAAACTAACACCATGCAAGCTACCAATGATGGTTGGCATAGCGGTCGAAACGATTGTTCCCTCAATAGCAGTCATAAACGTTGCTATGAATACAGCAATAGTGACTACTAAAACATGCGATTGTTTTTTTTCCATTAATTTCCTCCAAAAAAAATAGAGGATTCTTTAAAGAATTATCTTTAAAGAACGCCTCTGTAATCACCGACTAATCCTTTAAGAAACTCTTGATGTCATCAACTTTATCAAGTTTTTCCCATGGAAGGTCAATATCTGTACGTCCGAAGTGACCATATGCGGCCGTCTTCTTATAAATTGGTCTTTGTAAATCAAGCATCTTAATAATACCTAATGGTCTTAAATCAAAATACTTATTGATACATGAAACGATTTGTTCTTCTGAATAATCACTTGTTCCAAATGTATCAACATGAATTGAAACTGGCTTTGCAACACCAATAGCGTAAGCAATTTGAATCTCACACTTATCAGCAACACCAGCAGCAACTAAATTCTTAGCAATATATCTTGCGGCATAACTTGCAGAACGATCAACTTTAGTTGCGTCTTTACCAGAAAAGGCACCACCACCATGACGAGCAAAACCGCCATATGTATCAACAATAACCTTTCTACCAGTCAATCCAGAATCTCCCTCTGGTCCACCAATAACAAAGCGACCTGTTGGGTTGATCAAGAATTTTGTATTATCATCAATTAAGTTCTTTGGTACAACTTCATCAATAACATACTTCTTGATATCTTTTTGAACTTGTTCAAGAGTTGCCTCTTCTTTATGTTGAGTACTTAATACAATTGTATCTACGCGAACTGGTTTATCATTTTCGTCGTATTCAATTGTAACTTGTGATTTTGCATCAGGCATCAAGTAATCAATAGTGTTATTCTTTCTAACTTCAGCTGTTTTACGCATTAATTTGTGTGCTAAAGAAATTGGTAAAGGCATATATTCTTTAGTTTCGTTTGTAGCAAAACCAAAAACAAAGCCTTGATCTCCAGCACCAATTTGATCTAATGGATCAAAATCTTTATCATTACCACGTTTTTCAAGCGCGTCATCAACACCTTGGGCGATATCAGGAGATTGCTCATCCAAAGCAACAAGTACAGCACAGCTGTTACCATCAAAACCTGGGTTAGTTCCGTCATAACCGATTTCTTTGATCGTATTACGAACGACACTTTGAATATCAACATATGCAGTAGTCGATATTTCACCAACAACTAAAACTAAACCAGTAGTAACAGTTGTTTCACAGGCTACACGAGCGTTTTTATCCTTTTCTAGGATAGCATCGAGAATGGAGTCACTAATTTGATCAGCAACTTTATCGGGATGTCCTTCTGAGACTGATTCAGAAGTAAATAAGTAATTCTTTGACATATTTTTTCCACCTTTCGGTTACAGGGCTTCTCCTTTTATCCAGTTTCCCAGAAATAAAAAAAGGATCCCATCAGGAACCTTTTAATAGGTTAACACATCTTTTCTACATTTTCAGGAAAAAGTTGAATTGACGTGCAAGTTTTTCTACACTAAGATATTTTTATACGTAAAGGAGTCTCTATGAATAATCGCAAATTAATCGTTGCTCTGCTGGAGTTTGTCAGCTATCATATTTTTCCCATAAGCTTTCTTTTCACACATCATCTTAACAACTATTCAATCAACTTTTACTTGATAGTTATGGTCGCAATGGTTGCTTTTTATAAAGAATATGTAAGAACGTTAAAGCCTAATTTTTACTTTAACGGTTTGTACACCGTTTGTTTTTTCATTTTGGCGTTAATATCATATCGAACATTGAATATTAATGTGATAATACTTGTTTTTGTCCAATTGGTCTTCTTATATTTAACCAAAAATATCTCAAAAAAATACCATATATTAGAAACCTTAATTGATGACTTTATTATCCCAAGTTTTACTTCAATTGCTATTGCATATACTTATGCACATTTTATTTCAGTAAACTTCATTGTCCCATTGCTACTAATAAATATTGCCGCAGTTCTAATTATTTACTTTGAAGGTGCAATAAGTGACTTTATCCAATTAATTACCTTAGCCGGTTTGACTTTGATCTTGTTCCTACTTAACTACATCAGTCTCATTACCGCTATAACAATAGTAATTTTTGTATTAGCATCTACACTTTTGAAAGAATTCAAACATATTTCAGCTTCAAATTTAGTCTATCGTTTAATTGGAAATATCTTATTACTAATCTAAAAATAGAGTCAGGAACAAAACTATTTTTTTCTTAAACATGCAGCATAAACGTGCAACAAAACATAGCTTTTTCCGCTTAAAACAAAAGAGCCCAGTAATCTAAAATCGGATGGTACTGCAACTATTTTTTGAGACAATAAAATAAAAGCACTTCTATTATTG
>NZ_AZDG01000033.1 GCF_001434665.1 Companilactobacillus tucceti DSM 20183
GCGTGGCAACTACCTATCCTCGCGGGTAGTTTCCCACCAACTACTTTCGGCGTTAAGAAGCTTAACTTCTGTGTTCGGCATGGGAACAGGTGTATCCTTCTTGCTATCGCCACCACACTATTCTTACTCGTACCTTCAAAACTAGATATTAAGTTAATGAATTGAAACTCGAAAACCACTTACTCGATTAAGTCCTCGATCTATTAGTACTGCTCAGCTCCATGTATCACTACACTTCCACCCGCAGCCTATCTACGTCATAATCTTTAACGGATCTTACTTCCTTACGGAATGGGAAATCTCATCTTGAGGGGGGCTTCACACTTAGATGCTTTCAGCGTTTATCCCGTCCATACGTAGCTACCCAGCGATGCGCCTGGCGGCACAACTGGTACACCAGAGGTATGTCCATCCCGGTCCTCTCGTACTAAGGACAGCTCCTCTCAAATTTCCTACGCCCGCGACGGATAGGGACCGAACTGTCTCACGACGTTCTGAACCCAGCTCGCGTACCGCTTTAATGGGCGAACAGCCCAACCCTTGGGACCGACTACAGCCCCAGGATGCGATGAGCCGACATCGAGGTGCCAAACCTCCCCGTCGATGTGAACTCTTGGGGGAGATAAGCCTGTTATCCCCAGGGTAGCTTTTATCCGTTGAGCGATGGCCCTTCCATATGGTACCACCGGATCACTAAGTCCGACTTTCGTCCCTGCTCGACTTGTCAGTCTCGCAGTCAAGCTCTCTTGTGCCTTTACACTCTATGAATGATTTCCAACCATTCTGAGAGAACCTTTGAGCGCCTCCGTTACTTTTTAGGAGGCGACCGCCCCAGTCAAACTGCCCACCAGACACTGTCCCTCACCACGATAAATGGTGTAGGTTAGAGTTTTCATATAACAAGGGTAGTATCCCACCAACGCCTCTATCGAAACTAGCGTTCCGATTTCTACGGCTCCTACCTATCCTGTACATGTCACACAAAAACTCAATATCAAGCTACAGTAAAGCTCCATGGGGTCTTTCCGTCCTGTCGCGGGTAACCCGCATCTTCACGGGTATTATAATTTCACCGAGTCTCTCGTTGAGACAGTGCCCAAATCATTACGCCTTTCGTGCGGGTCGGAACTTACCCGACAAGGAATTTCGCTACCTTAGGACCGTTATAGTTACGGCCGCCGTTTACTGGGGCTTCAATTCTCAGCTTCGCTTACGCTAACTGATCCTCTTAACCTTCCAGCACCGGGCAGGCGTCAGCCCCTATACGTCATCTTACGATTTAGCAGAGACCTGTGTTTTTGATAAACAGTTGTTTGGGCCTATTCACTGCGGCTGGCTGTTACACCAGCACCCCTTCTCCCGAAGTTACGGGGTCATTTTGCCGAGTTCCTTAACGAGAGTTCACTCGCTGACCTTAGGATTCTCTCCTCGACTACCTGTGTCGGTTTGCGGTACGGGTAGTTTATTTCTAACTAGAAACTTTTCTCGGCAGTGTGAGTTACTGTGCTTCGCTACTTAAATTTCGCTCCTCATCACAGCTTGTCCTTATAGGTAAAAGCATTTGACTCTTACCAAGACTTACTGCTTGAACACACTTTTCCAGCTGTGTGCACACATCATCCTCCTGCGTCCTTCCATCGTTCAAACAAAATAAACTAGTACGGGAATATCAACCCGTTATCCATCGATTACACCTCTCGGTCTCATCTTAGGCCCCGACTAACCCTGGGAGGACGAGCCTTCCCCAGGAAACCTTAGTCTTTCGGCCGATCAGATTCTCACTGATCTTTCGCTACTCATACCGGCATTCTCACTTCTAAGAACTCCACTGCTCCTCACGGTACAGCTTCAATGCTCTTACAACGCTCTCCTACCACGCATCTTACGATGCATCCACAGTTTCGGTATCATGCTTAGCCCCGGTACATTTTCGGCGCAGAATCACTCGACTAGTGAGCTATTACGCACTCTTTGAATGAATGGCTGCTTCTAAGCCAACATCCTAGTTGTCTATGCGTTTCCACATCCTTTTCCACTTAGCATGAATTTTGGGACCTTAACTGGTGATCTGGGCTGTTTCCCTTTCGACGATGGATCTTATCACTCACCGTCTGACTCCCGGGTAAAGATCAATGGCATTCGGAGTTTATCTGAATTCAGTAACCCAAGACGGGCCCCTAGTCCAAACAGTGCTCTACCTCCATGATCCTTTTCCCCGAGGCTAACCCTAAAGCTATTTCGGAGAGAACCAGCTATCTCCAAGTTCGTTTGGAATTTCACCGCTACCCACACCTCATCCCAGCATTTTTCAACATACATGGGTTCGGTCCTCCGGTGTGTTTTACCACACTTTCAACCTGGACATGGGTAGGTCACTTGGTTTCGGGTCTACATCTACATACTTATTCGCCCTATTCAGACTCGCTTTCGCTGCGGCTCCGCATTTTCTGCTTAACCTTGCATGTAAACGTAACTCGCCGGTTCATTCTACAAAAGGCACGCCATCACCCCTTAACGGGCTTTGACTATTTGTAGGCATACGGTTTCAGGATCTATTTCACTCCCCTTCCGGGGTTCTTTTCACCTTTCCCTCACGGTACTGGTTCACTATCGGTCACTAGGTAGTATTTAGCCTTGGGAGATGGTCCTCCCAGATTCCGACGGGGTTTCACGTGTCCCGCCGTACTCAGGATACCGGCTAGAGTGGTTTGTATTTCGTTTACGAGGCTTTCACTCTCTTTGGCTGAGCTTTCCAACTCATTCAACTATACTTGCCTTTTTTCTCATAACGCCAGTCCTACAACCCCAAAGAGCAAGCTCTTTGGTTTGGGCTCTTCCCGTTTCGCTCGCCGCTACTCAGGGAATCGAATATTCTTTCTCTTCCTGCAACTACTTAGATGTTTCAGTTCATTGCGTGTTCCTCTTAATATGCTATGTATTCACATATAAGTAATCATCCATTACGATGATTGGGTTCCCCCATTCGGAAATCCCCGGATCAAAGCTTACTTACAGCTCCCCGAGGCGTATCGTCGTTAGTTACGTCCTTCATCGGCTCCTAGTGCCTAGGCATCCACCGTACGCCCTTTGTTACTTAATCTTGACAAAATATGACTTGCGTCATTTTGTCGCGCAGTTTTCGGTGTTTCTTTAATTCATTATTTCTTAATATCCAGTTTTCAAGGTACGAGTTTGGTAAGTTTCCTTACCTATGGAGGTTAACGGGATCGAACCGATGACCTCCTGCTTGCAAAGCAGGTGCTCTCCCAGCTGAGCTAAACCCCCATGGTACTACTATTCAATTCTATGGGCCTAAATGGACTTGAACCATCGACCTCACGCTTATCAGGCGTGCGCTCTAAACCAGCTGAGCTATAGGCCCAAATAAGCTAGAGTAGACCTCTCAAAACTAAACAAAGTTTTAACTTGTGTATTTCCGTTGTGCTTTCGCACTTTTCCTTAGAAAGGAGGTGATCCAGCCGCAGGTTCTCCTACGGCTACCTTGTTACGACTTCACCCTAATCATTTGTCCCACCTTAGACGGCTAGCTCCTAAAAGGTTACCCCACCGGCTTTGGGTGTTACAAACTCTCATGGTGTGACGGGCGGTGTGTACAAGGCCCGGGAACGTATTCACCGTGGCATGCTGATCCACGATTACTAGCGATTCCAGCTTCATGCAGGCGAGTTGCAGCCTGCAATCCGAACTGAGATCGGTTTTAAGTGATTTGCTTACCCTCGCGAGTTCGCAGCACGTTGTACCGACCATTGTAGCACGTGTGTAGCCCAGGTCATAAGGGGCATGATGATTTGACGTCGTCCCCACCTTCCTCCGGTTTGTCACCGGCAGTCTCACTAGAGTGCCCAACTTAATGCTGGCAACTAGTAATAAGGGTTGCGCTCGTTGCGGGACTTAACCCAACATCTCACGACACGAGCTGACGACAACCATGCACCACCTGTATTCTTGTCCCCGAAGGGAACCTCTAATCTCTTAGACTTTCAAGATATGTCAAGACCTGGTAAGGTTCTTCGCGTTGCTTCGAATTAAACCACATGCTCCACCGCTTGTGCGGGCCCCCGTCAATTCCTTTGAGTTTCAACCTTGCGGTCGTACTCCCCAGGCGGAGTGCTTAATGCGTTAGCTGCAGCACTGAAGGGCGGAAACCCTCCAACACTTAGCACTCATCGTTTACGGCGTGGACTACCAGGGTATCTAATCCTGTTTGCTACCCACGCTTTCGAACCTCAGCGTCAGTTACAGACCAGAAAGCCGCCTTCGCCACTGGTGTTCTTCCATATATCTACGCATTCCACCGCTACACATGGAGTTCCACTTTCCTCTTCTGCACTCAAGTTTACCAGTTTCCGATGCACTTCCTCGGTTGAGCCGAGGGCTTTCACATCAGACTTAATAAACCGCCTACGCTCGCTTTACGCCCAATAAATCCGGACAACGCTTGCCACCTACGTATTACCGCGGCTGCTGGCACGTAGTTAGCCGTGGCTTTCTGGTTGAATACCGTCAATACATGAACAGTTACTCTCACGCATGTTCTTCTTCAACAACAGAGTTTTACGATCCGAAAACCTTCTTCACTCACGCGGCGTTGCTCCATCAGACTTTCGTCCATTGTGGAAGATTCCCTACTGCTGCCTCCCGTAGGAGTTTGGGCCGTGTCTCAGTCCCAATGTGGCCGATTACCCTCTCAGGTCGGCTACGTATCATTGCCTTGGTGAGCCGTTACCTCACCAACTAGCTAATACGCCGCGGGTCCATCCTAAAGCGATAGCAGAACCATCTTTCAAACATAAACCATGTGGTAAATGTTGTTATGCGGTATTAGCACCTGTTTCCAGATGTTATCCCCCACTTTAGGGCAGGTTACCCACGTGTTACTCACCCATCCGCCGCTCACTCAAATGTATCATCACTCCGGTGCAAGCACCATCGTTCAGTTACCAGAGTTCGCTCGACTTGCATGTATTAGGCACGCCGCCAGCGTTCGTCCTGAGCCAGGATCAAACTCTCATATTAAAAGTTTGTGACTCAAAAATTATTACTAGCGAAAATTGACTTCGTCAATGTTTCTTAATTCAAAACCTTAATTAAAAGGTATATACACAATTGATTGTTAAAACTTTGTTCAGTTTTCAAAGGTCTACATGTTTGATAAGAAGTGAACTTCTTAACAAGCGACTTAATTATCTTATCAATTGGACAAGTGAATGTCAACAACTTTTTAAAATAATTTTTTCAACGATTAGATGAATGAAACTCATCAAGTCGTTGTCGCCGTTGCTCTGTCGCAACAACAGGTAATATATTAC
>NZ_AZDG01000034.1 GCF_001434665.1 Companilactobacillus tucceti DSM 20183
GAAAACCAACAGTTCTAACCTGCCGTTTTCCTACATTTTACGGGTGCCTTTTACAAAAAATTCTAAACCACTAAACATAATAGTTATTAATGAAGTAATCGTCCAAATAGACCAGATGATCAAATGAATCAACATAGTTCTTATTACAATTGATTCTGTGATACTAATTCTTGTTTTAGTAATTAATAGATCGTTTAGCCTGAATTTATCATTATTTAAACTAGCTATAAGAGAAATTAAGAACAATCCAAAACATAATATAAATGGGTTGAAAATTGTAGGTAATAGGGACGACCAATCTTTTGTTTCTTTTAAAATAATCAGTTCTTGAAATGGAGATATTCCAATAAGGAGTGCAATAAAAGAGAACAAAATAACTGAATTGTCGTAGAAAAGAAGACTAATTTGTTGTTTTAATATTTTACCAAACAATTTTTTTATTCCTTCCTACTATCAGTAACGTAACACTTAAAAATAGGGTAATAAAAGTGGCACAAAATACTACCTTTATATTTGTTGGACTTGGGGATGTTTCCCTTAAAAAATCGAATGGTACGTAACTAACAAAATTGGGAAGTTTTAGGAACATATTTAATAGCATTATGAAGATTTGAAATATCATAGTGGAGAATAGTGATAAGAACTTTCCCTTGATCCATATAGAAAAAGCACATGTTAAGATAGCAAATAATCCTCCCCATATAGATGTTAGTAGAATGGACAACAATCCATGAACAAAGGGATGCTCATAAAATAGTTCAACTAAAAGAGTATTTTCGCGAATTATTAAGAGATTTTCATTGATTAGAAAATCAGGTTTTATATTGGGTAAAAACATAAAGTAAGTTAAAAAGTTTGTTGTTAAGATAATAAATATTGAGATGAATCCACTAATAAAAGTAAAAAGACCATATCCAAATATTATTTGATTCAGATTGAATTTGTTTTTTATGTGCATGAATATCCCGGAATCTAAATCTTCCTTCAAAACGTTTCCTGAAGGGATACTTGCTATTAGAGGTAATAGAACAAAGAGAATAATTGGTGAGAAATTAAAGGGATCAATTGATATCCATTTAGTATATGGGGATTCCAAGAAGAGGTTACCAAATTTCATTATTGGTATAAGTGATTGAATTATTTGAAGTCCGGATAATAGTAAACCAATGGTAAGTGAAAGTATTATAGACCGTTTATTAATTCTGAATTTTAAATAATTTATCATTAAGGATATTTTCTCCATAATTTTGGGATGTAATTTGTAATTCAAATACTAAATATCTTTAACAAAATGTATCATATAGACTAATCAATTCATAATTTAAATGATAATAAGACTAGATAGTGCAATCACATAATTGTATATGTGTATCCTTTGTATGATTCTAGGTTTTCTATAATGTAAGCACTTCAAAATATTGCTTAAACTGGTTTTTCAATGAAAAGTAATGGTGTACACTGAATAGGTGAGTTCTAATTGATTACTTAGGACTACAAAATTAATTCATAAAATGAAAAAAGTAGTTCTCCTTTTGGAGTAACTACATTTTTTTCGGTCTACGGAGGGAAGTATGAATTCGAAAGGTAAGAAGAACTATTGGTTAGTAACTGTAGCAACGTGGTTAATTCTATTCGTTGCTTGGCAACTAGCCACATCATTTAGGATGGTTCCGGAGATTTTACTACCAAGTCCAGAAAAGGTTGTTTCAACTTTTGTTAAGCTGAGCGAATATGGATATAATGGTATACCTCTTTGGCAACACTTCTTGATAACGATGGCAAGACTATTAAGTGCGGTTATTTTAGCCATTATTACGGCAATTCCACTGGGATTAATCAGTGGTAGGGTCAAAATAGTTTACTCTATATTTGATTCAATTATTCAATTTATTAGACCTATCCCACCACTAGCCTACTATACTATTTTGATTTTATGGGTTGGTATTGGTGAAACATCTAAGGTAGTTTTGTTATACTTAGCTGCTTTTGCTCCAATTTATTTAGCTTGTATCTCTGGGGTTCATCGTGTTAAAGATGATTATATCAAGAGTGCTGAATCTTTAGGCGCTAACTCCAAGCAAGTGTTTTTTCACGTAATTTTTCCTTCGGCGTTACCTGATATTTTTACAGGCATCAGAACGGCAGTGGGTATGGCTTATACAACTGTTGTTGCCGCTGAAATGGTCGCCGCAACCTATGGAATTGGATGGATGATTATTAATGCCTCAAAATATTTAAAGAGTGATGTTATGTTTGTTGGAATCATTATTTTAGGTATAACAGGGGTAGTTTTAGATCAAATTCTTAAATATATTGAAAGAAAGATCGTCTTTTGGAGTGGTCGCTAATGAAAAAGATAGTTAAACTCCTTACCGCTTTGGTAGTTATTTTATTATTATCTGGGTGTACTAATAGTGCAAATGATAAAAAAACAACCGAGGTTAGAATTGGAATTTTGCAAGTTCCAAATGACGTGGCCGCGTCTAGACAATTAAAATATATAAGCGATTATTTTGATAAAGAACATATAAAAGTAAAATACACTATTTTTGATTCTGGAGTTGATGCCAATAAGGCACTGATTTCAGGTGATATTGACTTTGCAACCATGGGTGATACTAACGCCGTTGTAGCACTAACATCGAAGATAGATGCTAAATTGGTCTGGGTAAACGATGTCCTTGGTAATAATGAGGGTCTAGTAGTTCGAAATGGTAGTGGAATTAAAAATTTTGATGATTTGGCTGGTCAAAGGATAGCAACACCATTTGCCTCAACTTCACACTATAGTTTAATGATGACTTTGAAAAAGCATCATTTACTTAATAAAGTTTCCTTATTAGATATGGATACTCAAGATATTGTTGCCGCTTGGAATAGAGGGGATATATCAGCAGCTTATACTTGGCAGCCAACTTTAACACCGATGTTAAAAAACGGTCATTTTTTGATAACTAGTGAGAATCTTCGTGATCAAAATCGAATTACAGCTAATGTAACACTGGTCCGTGGTGGATTTGAGCGAGATAATCCTAAACTAGTTTCTGGATTATTGAAGCAATTGAACAAGGCTCATTTCCAAATACAAAAGGATCCTAAAGTTACTATTAAAGCAGCTTCTAAACAGATGGATCTAGGTTATTCAGAAGCTAAATCACAAATTGGTACATCTAAGTGGCTTACTGCTAGGCAGATGGTTGATATTGATTTTCTTAGTGATACATTTCCAGAGCAATTATATATAACTGGTAAATTTATGTCACAGCAACAAACAATCGACCATGCTCCAAGTAAAAAAGAGATTAATGATTTTATAGCAGATAAATATGTAGACAAATTGGGGGATGATTAGATGGAAAAAATTATCGAGGTTAAGGATTTAACATTAACTTATGAAAATGATGATACACCAACTTTAAATTCCTTAAATTTGGATATTAATCGTGGTGAAATAGTTACAGTGATCGGCAAATCAGGTTGTGGTAAAAGTACATTGTTAAATACAATTGCTGGATACTTGGAACCTACATCTGGACAGGTTTTATTAAATGGAGAACCGGTTACTGGTCCTAACTGGAAATTAGGAGTCGTATTTCAAAATAATGCCTTGTATCCTTGGCTTGATGTTGAAGATAACATAGGTTTTGGACTAAAGATGAGACATTTTGATAAAGAACTTATTAGTAAAAGAGTAAATACTTTATTAGATCAAGTTCAATTAACTGATAAGAAAAAGGAATATGTATTCTCCTTATCTGGTGGAATGCGTCAAAGAGTTGCTATTGCCAGAGCTTTAGCTAATCAACCTCAATTAGTGATGTTTGATGAGTCGTTTGGAGCGTTGGATGAATTTACGCGTAATGATATTCATGACGTTATCTTAGGGTTATGGAAATCTCTTAACCTAACATTTTTTATAATTACTCATGATATTGACGAAGCTATCAAATTGGGGAATAGGATCGTAATTATGACTCCTGATAAAGATTCGCAATTAAAAATTGTAGATAATCCTTATTTCAATATTGATTCCGATGATATAAATTCTGACTATATGAAATTTAAAAATGATATTTTGAAACAAATAATATAGGAAAATGTGACAACACATAGCTTTTTCCGCTTAAACTAAATAAAGAGGGGTTGTGACATAACTCCACATTAAAAGAGCTCCAGTATAGAAACGTTCGGTTTC
>NZ_AZDG01000035.1:0-226 GCF_001434665.1 Companilactobacillus tucceti DSM 20183
CTTCAATACCCTTCAACCAAAACCTGGTGACACTATTGCTGTCTTTGGTACTGGTGCTGTTGGTCTTGCCGCAATGATGGCTGGTAAGATCTCTGGATGTACACATGTTATCGCCGTTGATATCGTTCCTTCACGTCTTGAATTAGCTAAGGAAATGGGTGCAACTGATATTGTTGACTCATCTAAAGAAGATGCTGTTGAAGCTATCAAGAAGATCACAAATGGT
>NZ_AZDG01000035.1:322-3651 GCF_001434665.1 Companilactobacillus tucceti DSM 20183
AACAGAGAAGTTCTATGACTTTGACCAAATCAATGAAGCTGATGCAGATTCAGTTAGTGGTATGACAATCAAACCTATTTTGATTATTGATAAAGATTACAAACCAGGTGAATAGCATTTAAAGCAAAAGTAGCCGCAATCGAATTGATTGCGGCTACTTTTTTTAGTTAATTTTGCTTCTTAAACACGGAATCTATTTCAGAAACCCATTCAGAATTTGAAATCTGATGATACGTGGTTCCTTTAAATTTACGATGATTATTGGATATCCAAGTTGTTCCACTAGATGCTTTTCGCTGTGCTTTCTTTATATTTCCATAATAGTCTAGATTATATAAAGTAACATCCCCACTACCAGTCAACTGAACAGTTCCATTGTATCTAGTTACTGGAGCAGTTTTAGTAATATCGGATGCTTTAACGTAATTACTTGTCCCAACACGATACCAAGTGTTTCCATTATTATCAACGGCCACACGATCAACTAACCAAGCAGTTTGATAACTTAAATTAATATCAGTATTTTTACTTTCATCTACTGTACTAAATACTTGAGTATTATCAGGATCATTAGCATAAACCACATCGTCGATTGGCTTAAAGGCCCACATATCTTCTGCTTTGACCCATTCACTGGTTGAAACTTGATAGAAAGTTCCTTCACCGTTTTGAACGGCTAAACCTACCATCCAATCTGTATCATGTGCTAATCGTCTCGTTGCAACTGGATCAGCAACAGATGGTGAACTGTAGATTTGTGCATAATCATCAGCCTTTACCAAATATGGAGCATCGATTACCCACTCTTTATCACTCGAAGGTGTTGTAGGAGTCGTAGGTTCAGTAGTTGAATTCGATGAAACTGTTAAAGTGGCAGTCTTAGTTACATTTGAAAATATTGGCATACTATCATTATCAATACCATTAAAATATCTATAATTATAAATGATTGTATGTATTTCTGGTTTCGAAGTATCTATAACAGTATCCTTTTTAACTTCATTTCCATCAATGGTTAATGTTATTTTGTCTATTGATAACGGACTATCAAATTCATCAGTACTTGTATCAAATAAATCAGACGGCGTTATATTATCACCAACCAAAACATCCTTATTTTGTACATTTATTACTGGGTCCTGAGATACTCCAATTGCCGTGCTTTTTATTTCAACATTCAAATAACTAACGGCACACTCTATACGACCAAATTTATTAGCGGTATACATTTCTCCGTCATGGTAAACTACACCATCAATAGTGTACGTAATATTTTTATTTCCCTTATCAAATAAATGATTATTTTCATCATATGAATTAGTAAAGTTTAGTATGTCAGTGACATTAAGTGTAGTACCTATTTTAACGAAATGAAATACGAATTCTAGTTTTGGATTTTGTATAACATGTAATGCAGTAGTTGATGTTACAGTTTGATTATCACCATATGTATATGAATAAACTAATGTATAATCTCCAGGCGTTGTTGGAGCAACATCACTAGTTACTCCGTCAATCGTCACTGTCAGATCAGTTACACTTAATCGATTTCCATTTTCATCAGTACCGTATACATAAGTGTCTTTAGGCTCCCAAGGATTTGATGAATCAAGATTGATAGTATAGTTTGGGGTCGAATTGATAACTGGTGTTTGGGTGATATTTACTTTAGTAATCGAAGAATATCCATTGTATGCATAGGTAACCGTGTAACTTCCTGATTTTGATAAATCTATTGTTGAACTTGTTTCAGGAGTGTAATTTCCAACTTTTTGAATAGTAACTGATGTTAATTTATCAAAACTAATTGAATTTCCATTTTCATCGGTACTATTGGTTGCATCAAATGCCTCAGAAGGATTCCAAACTACACCATTTTGAACTGATAAATTAACTTCTTTATCAGAAAACACCCCTGGTGCTTTAACAATATCTAAATCATGGATAGATGGATCGATATCAGTAATTCCCAATGTTGAATAATATGCCATATACATTGGACTGGCTGCACCGATCACAATTGACTTAGTAGTTGTACCATCACTAAATGTATATCCATCGGGTGCGGTTATATCAATTGAATTGCCAAGTTGAATTGAATCGGTTGTAATTGAACTAAGAGTTTTCCCACCTAGATTGAAGTTTACTAGGTTTGGCATTTTAGTTTGAGTGTCTTTAAAGACTTCTTTCGATAATGGTGTATTAAACATCCCATTATAAGAAATAGTTGAGATTAACACTCCACTGGGCGGAGTGGACCTATCTACTAGAAATCCTATTGGAGGAAATAAACTCTCAGAACCAGAACCTTTATTTTCGTCAAGATATCCTAAATACGTTATTGGAAATTTTGTATCTTCATATTTAAACTGAAAAAGTGCCGGAATAAACTGTCCAACACCGACTTTTTTAGTTACATAAATTGTCTTAGTGATACTGTCAATATAACTTTGAGCGTTAAGTCCATCATAGGCTTTCCCTATTGTCTGTTGCTTGTCTGCGTCATCTAAAAACGTGTACCCTTGAGGCAACGAATTAGTTAGATCAACAGTATCTCCTTCATTACCAACTATGAACGCTTGACCTCTTTGTTCCTTCAAGTCTCCTATCTCTTCGCCATCGGTACCCTGAACTTTGTAGTTAACAATAATTCCACTGTTAGCACTAGAATTATATTCAGACCTATTATTCCAATCAATGGTACTTCCCTGTGAATCAGCAACTGGCACTTCTGATGCCGTAGTAGCAACTGGTTCTGATGAATAAGCACTTATATTATTATTCCCTGAAATTTCATTGTTATCTGTTTTTAACCCTGAATTGGTAGTTACATCTGCACTAGCAGCCCCTGTGCCACTATCTGTTCCGGATACTTCACTCCATGTTTCAGTATTCGTACCAGTTTGTTCAGATGTATTTGCACCATTATCTGACCCTGTATCAGTTGGTGCACTCTCTGCATTTAAATCTTTCCCTGAATCTGTGGCTCCTGTATTTCCTTGGTCAACTACTTGATTGGTAGTTGACTGACTTGTTATTTCAGCATTTACATTAGTTGTATTTAACCCTCCTAAAATAATTGCCGAAAAAAATGTTACCCCTGCGATTGTCACTTTCTGTGACCTAGATAGCTTGATATTAGCCATTTTGATGCTCCCATGAAAAATATGTTTATAACGATTTAATTATAATTCAATAAATCACAAGGTTGGACTCACTTATTATAAGAAGACTTTACAGATTATGGAAATTTTCTAACGCATTATGAAATAATGGTTCTACACTTTCTGGTATTGATGAATAAAATCAATACCAGTTTTTTTGTATCT
>NZ_AZDG01000036.1 GCF_001434665.1 Companilactobacillus tucceti DSM 20183
CAACAGGTAATATATTACCAATTAGAATTGCGTCTTGCAACCCCTTTTTGAAAAAAAGTGTGATTTTTTTATTTTTTCTCTATAATTTCACTGATTCCCTCATCTATCCATTGTTTTCTATGGCTTTGAATTGTTTGAAAACCAATCTTATCTTTATAGTTAGTCCAGAAGTGTTTATGTAAAATAGGTCGTCCTATCTTCTGCTTATGTAAAGCCCTCATAGACAAGCTTATCTTTTGATTGTATTCATCTATATCCATAACGATCACTTCTACCTGGTCTCCAATGCGATACATGTTTTCAACGTTAGGAACATATCCATGCCTTAATTCTGAAATATGTATCAAGCCTTGCTTACCATTTTCAAGTTTTACAAATATTCCATACTTTTGCACACCTGATACTTGCCCAGAGAGTCTATCTCCTATTTTCATAAGTTTACCTCCTTTATTTTTAGATTGCTTCTATGCAACAATATATTTTAACAGATTAAAAAGAATGGTGACATATTATGAATAACAAAATCTACGACATTACTATTATTGGTGGTGGCCCTGCAGGTATCTTTGCATCGTACTATGCACGTATGCGCAAACTTAATGTTGCTTTAATAGAAAGTTTACCTAAATTAGGTGGTCAACCCGAGACGCTTTACGCTCAAAAGGAGATCTTTGATATTGCTGCTTTACCTAAGATTTCAGGTACTGAACTAACTGATTCATTGATAAAGCAATTGGAATTACTAGGGTGTGATAAATACTTGGGGACTTCAGTTACTGATTTAAAACAGATAGATGATATTTGGAATGTTGATACAGATAAGGGAACAATAAAGACTAAATCAATAATCATCGCTATCGGTAACGGTGCTTTCAAACCTCGCAAACTAACCTTCGACTATGACCCATTACTTGAAGAGAACAACCTAAGTTATTTTGTAAATGATATGGAAGAGTATAGAGACAAAGACATTGCCATTGCTGGTGGTGGTGATTCAGCAGTTGATTGGGCTATTCACCTCGACAAAATATCAAACTCTACATCCCTCATACATAGAAGAAACAAATATCGTGCCATGGAATCAAGTGTATCTGAACTAAACGATTCTGATGTTGATCAAATGAATCCCTATATCATTAAAGACGTAAAATTTAACGATGATGATCGTACTAAAATCGATGTTGAATTGAAAATGATTCGTTCTGACGAAATAAAAACAATTACGGTAGATAAACTATTGGTCAACTATGGATTCATTTCAGACTCTAAAATACTACATGACTGGAACTTAAACCTTGAAGGTCCATTTATAAAAGTAGATCGAGAAATGGAGACTAACTTACCTAATGTATTTGCTATCGGTGATATTATTACTTACCCTGGAAAACTTCAATTAATTGCTACCGCTTTTGCTGAAGGCCCAATCGCGGTCACTAAAGCGCTGCGTAATATGTATCCTGATCGTGACTATTTTGCTCATAGCACTTCTTTGTTTGAACAATAATTTAAAATTTTCGAAATTTTTAAACTTAATTTAAGCTAAGATAGTATAATGTAGATTAATTTGAAAATTTTGGAGTTGATTGATTGAGTTATGTAATGAGTCTAGTAGATTTTATTCTACATATTGATCATCATATGGTTAATATCGTTAATAATTTCGGACTATGGACGTATTTAATACTATTTCTAATCATTTTCATTGAAACCGGGGTCGTAATTTTACCCTTTCTACCAGGAGATTCGCTAATCTTTGCTGCCATGGCATTAGCTGCTAATCCAGATTATGGATTGATTCCGTTAGCGCTATTCGCAGTTTTCTTTATTGCAGCGACACTGGGAGATTCAATGAACTATGAGATCGGTGAGCATTTTGGACAATTTGCGACTGAAAACAAATATTTAAGTAAGCTAATAAATAAAGAGCACCTTGATGAAGCACATGCTTTCTTTGAAAAACATGGTGGTAAGACGATTGCAATCGGTCGTTTTATCCCATTGATAAGAACTTTCGTACCTTTCGTTGCCGGTAGTGGAACAATGAAATATACTAAGTTTCTTAAATTCAATGTTCTTGGAGCATTTTTGTGGGTCTTGGTTTGCTCATTAGCTGGTTATCTATTTGGTAATATCCCTGCCGTGCAAGAACATTTCTCAATGATTATTCTTGGAATCGTATTTATTTCATTGATTCCAGTTTTAATTACTGCACTTAAAGGACGTAAGAAAAAAACTGTACCTGAAGAATAAAAAAAGGCTTTGTAATTTACTTTGGTACTGCAACTATTTTTTGAGACAATAAAATAAAAGCACTTCTATTATTGGGTTA
>NZ_AZDG01000037.1 GCF_001434665.1 Companilactobacillus tucceti DSM 20183
TGTCAAGGGCAGTTTAAAAATGTAGGTTTTCGGCAGAAAGAAATGTAGGTTTTCGGCAGTTACTTGAGGCCACGTAATCGGTAAGATTTACCAGTGATCTTCACTACGTGAACATGATGAACCAAGCGATCGAGAATGGCTGCTGTCACAGTTGGGTTCTGGAAAATATCAACCCAAGCGGATAGATCACTATTGCTGGTAATGATCGTTGAATGCTTTTCATAGCGGGCATTGACTAGCTGAAATAAGAGGTTAGCTTCTTGGTGACCAATTGGCAAATACCCAATTTCATCAATAATTAATAGGTCATAGCGCGAATAGCGGCTTAGAGATCGATCAAGCAGTCCTTTTTCGTAAGCTGCTCTCAATCTAATCAACAGCTCATGACAATTAATAAAGAGAACCCGACAGCCCTGTTTACAGGCCTCAATCCCAATACTAATTGCCAAGTGGGTTTTACCGACTCCCGGATTGCCAATAAAGATTAAGTTTTCAGACTTTTCCATAAAAGCCAGATTCTGGAATTCCAGAACCTCTTGGCGATTAATACTGGGTTGAAAGCTAAAATCAAATGTATCTAGGGATTTTGTATTGGGGAACCGAGCACGGCCAATGGCCCGTGCAATCTGACCTTCGTGTCGATTCTGGAGTTCCGAATTAGTTAAATCAATTAGCGCCTCAGTTAATGACAGATTATCAGTGTGAATTTGATCAAGGTAATTCGGCAAGTATTCACGGATTTTGTTTAACCCTAAGCGCTCAAGATTATTTAAAAGAATTTGATTATTAGTGGTCATGGTAGCCTCCTATAAGTTGTCGTAATCAGTCATATGTTCACGAATGTAAGCTGAAATGTCTTCATCTGTCCGCCCTTTAAGCAAATCAGATTTGAGGATATTGAACTGATCTTGGGGGTCATAATTCAGCGAATTGGTAGTTATGGAGTGCGTACGAATTTCTTCTCCGTTATAATAAATGTGGATGCGCTGCTCATCATTGGAGATTTCAACAGCAACCGTACAACCAATGTATCGCGGATCTACTGAGTACTTACATTTGCGGAAATTGATCATGGCCTCCTTCGAAACGACACGGGTAATGTTTTCTTCGAAGTATGGTTCAAGGAGATTAACTGGAACGCGATGAAGGTACTCTTTTTCTTCGTCTAACCATTTCAGGTACGGGACTTCGTCCGTGGCCTGCGAAGTTTCATGATTTAGATCATCTCGGAGCATATGAACTAGTTCGATTAGCTCAGTTCCATCAGCAAATTCAGTATTGTATGGCCGTAAACGTTCAACCGTGCGAGCAAGGGCTTCAACTGCACCTTTAGTTTGTGGTCTGAATGGTCGACAAGCAATTGGTGTGAAACCGGCATCTTTACAGAATTCGTGGAACCGTTCGTTAAAGACAGCGTGGCCAAACTGGGATTTTGTATGATCCACAACGGTTTTCATATTATCAAACCAGATTTCCGTCGGAATACCTCCGGTATGAAGGAAAGCGTCGTGTAAGCAAGAAAAGAGGGTATCTTGGCTCCGATCAAAGGTTAGTGTCATATATTTGAGTTTTGAATAAGGCAATACATACAAGAAAATATTGAATTTAAACAGCTCACCCTCGCTGCTCACTAGGGCCATTTCTTCTTTCCAGTCAACTTGAGCAGAGAGACCAGGGGAATGTTCAATCCGAATGGTAGCTTTCTTAACTCGTTCTCGGCGGGTTTGGCGACAATAATCTTTCACGAGGGTATAGCTGCCGGTAAAGCCCTTCTTCTGGATAAATTTAAAAATTGAAGCAGCCGAACAATTTAGTTCAAGCTTTGAATCGATGGTTTGCTTGAATGGATCCAGTAAACTTGGCCGTTTCGGTCGACCACTTGGTCGGCCCTTAAGTCCAGCTTTGACTTCCTCATAGGCTTTCTTAACGGTTCGATAATCAACATTATATTGCCGGGCAATCTCGGCGAAGTTAGGCTTAATATTTTCAGTCACGTAAATCGTCACTCCTTCTCTTAAATCACGTCTCACATCAAATTCCTCCTACACTCTGATGTGATTCATGATACAAAAAATGTAGGAAAACCAACAGTTCTAACCTGCCGTTTTCCTACATTTTACGGGTGCCTTTTACA
>NZ_AZDG01000038.1 GCF_001434665.1 Companilactobacillus tucceti DSM 20183
AAAAGGAAGGACAAATGTCCTTCCTTTTTTTGTCCTTTTTTTGAACTTTACCTATAAAATTAGGAAGTCGTATGGCTTGTATCTAATTTTTTAAATGATCCTGTAGTAAAACCTTGTATTTGATGAATTCGAATAAAGGTTTGTATTATGCTAAAGTATCCAAGTATTCTCAATGTGTTCTTTTTCGGCAACAGAACTTTACGATTCCAAAACCTTCTTCAATTATTCGTTGTTGTACCATCAAAGTTTATTCCATTAATTTAAAATACTTACAATAAGACTTTATAATGACGATTTGGGATTACCACTTGTTTTCACTCATTAATTATAAATGCGTAGAAATCTAATGTTTTTAGATTGACTGGTTCTAATAAGTCTAATTTTGTTAAATAATTGAATTTTTTCAATTATAGATTTATCTATTGAATAAATTTAGGTTGATAGACATAAAACTGCAGCTAGATTGTCGATATATGCTACGTCTTTCAAAATAAATATTTTAAAAATTAGAATCGGAATCAGAATACTGCCTATCCTTACTTTTTAAAGTTGTAAATGGGAATTAAAGCAGTTATTATGACACAATTAAAAATACAATATGAATGAGATACTTGAATTATTAAAAACATAGATATTACTCGAGATGGTGAATACATTAAGGCCGACTGTCGCATATTGACTTGATCAGTAGAGTATATACAAAAACACCTAATAGTATTTGGAAGGAAATATACAATTTTACGTGAAAGATATCCATTTTATAAATGTAGCCATTATTTACAAGTATATTTTTACCCATGGTAGTACACCAAAAAAAGCTGCATCATGAAACTTGTTTGCCTTCTTAACTTTAAAATACATTATTGCAATATGGTTTATCGATTTGACTAATTAACTCTGAACCATAATAATTGTTATTGATCATATATCAAACCAGTATGGCGTTGTCGTTTAACTTGATGTTATCATTGGTTTATTAATTTAAAGAGGTTATAGTATGCGCCAAACTAGATACAATAAGAAATCCCACAAAAAGACGATTTTGATTATCATAATTGCCTTAGTTGCTTTAATAGCTATAGGAGTTATTTTCTTTTTTCCACTAAATAATACTGTAAGAAACATTAGTGGAGGAAATGATACAGCGACGGATAGAATGATTAAAGAAGAATTAGTTAGACGAGTTGATACCACTAAGAATGGTGATCCACATCATGACAAGAAAGTTGCTAAAGCGGTTAAGTCTATAAAAGGTACTAAGATATCAGATATAATGAAAGCAGCCAACGATCAGGATAAGGCAGCTAAAGAATTACATAATAATACTCCACTATCATCAGCAGCATCTAAGGAAGTTGCAAAAAAGGTCTTTAACGATAGTAGATATGATAAACTTCGTCAGGCCGTAAGTAGTGGTAACTGGTATTCGGCATATAGTCAATATAAAGAGTTATCTAATAATGGTTCTCTAAACGAATTAAGAAATAGTATAAATAAGTAGTTGTACTTAGGGGTGATCGAATAAAATCGATTGCTCTTTTTTTTATGTGATTAATACCATAAAGCGGAAATTCATGTATTACTTGGGTTATTAAATTCAGTTCAATTTTGTAATTAATGATACGTATAACAATAAGGATTATTGTTATAAAGGATTGAATATTTTATTGGAATTCATTAACGGTAGTCGAGATATGCCCGATTTATTTCTAAAGGATAGAACCTGTTATAATCACATATTTAGCATTAGTCTAAAAGTTATTGGTCAAATTTGATGACAATCATTATTATTTATACTATAATCTTAATTGCTAGATATCTTGATATGTAAGATAAATAAGTGCCCTTTGAATTAATTTTATTTTTTTTAAAAAAGTACTTGCAAAGGTGTTACTTAACTAGTAATATATTACCTGTTGTTGCGACAG
>NZ_AZDG01000039.1 GCF_001434665.1 Companilactobacillus tucceti DSM 20183
TGCACTAGTCCCTGTCAAGTTGACAGATGAAATATTATAAAGTTGAATCTGTCTCTAAGCGGCTTCATTCCAGTATTCATCTGGAGTGAGGCCGTTTCTTTGTGCTGAACGATTGTGGCAATTGAAGTATTCAATACCTTCTTCAACCAGTTTCTCGAGTTCTTGGAGAGTCTTAGGCATCGAATGACGATCCATCCAGCGCAATTTGAACTCATTCCACCAACGTTCCATTGGCGCATTATCGAATGGCGTGCCCGGACGAGACATGCTACGAGTTACATCGTAACGTGCAAGAAAATTATTGAAGGCGCCAGAAGTGTAAGCTGAGCCGCGATCCGTATGAATCAATGGATGAACGGCTCCGACACTATCAAATGCACGTTGGAACACTTCGATTTCCGCAGCTGAAGTTTCAGTGACGCTAAGATGGTGTGACAAGAGAAGTCGTCCATAGAGATCAAGAACGCCACTCAACCGAATTTTATATTCGCCGTTTGGACCAAATCTCAGTTCGGTCGAGTCGGACAACCAGACTTTATTAGGCGCATCCGTATCAAAATTTTGGTTTAAGACATTGTCTTGGATGTATTGCTCACTAGCTTTTTGGCGACTGTGTTTTTTAACTCGAATTTGGCATTTCAATCCAAGTTCTCGCATCACTCGTCGAACCATTTTATGAGTAACTTCAAAAGTAATTGACTCGTCATGCTGAAGGTTGACTAACAGATTTCCAGCACCAATACCTTGATGATGGAAATCAAACCAGTGTTGTGTCCGTTCCTTGAGCCGACGATCGCGGGCTTCCCAAGCCGTTTCTTCTCGCTTTAATCCTTTGTAGTAAGCCTGCCGGCTTACTCCGACAACAGCTAATAACTTGGTAACTGCACCGCGCTTGCCTTGACTGGTCTCTTTAATTGCGAGGTAGGCCTGTCGATGTTGTTTATTCACCCCTTGCGCTGGAGTTCCAGCAATTTTTTTGCGAATTGTTCCACCAATTCTTTGTCTTTGAGCTCAGCTTCGAGCTGGCGAATACGAAGGTTTGCTTTATCGAGATCAGTTAGTTCTGACTCATCTTTGTGGTGGCCACGATTATCAACGAGAGCCTCATAACCGCCATTCTTTGCCTTAAGCACCCAAGACCGTGCTTGTTGATATGAAACTTGAAAATGCTTAGCGGCTTCAGTGTATGAGTGCTTGTGTTTTACCACATACTCAACGACTTCGATTCGCTCTTCGAAAGTTGTCTTCTTACGCATAGTGGGGACCTGCTTTCTGGACGGCGATGCCGTCAAAGGTTTGTCTCCATTATACGTATCAAGCCACGTCTTTGCTTGAGCAACGTTGCGTAATCCATACTTGTTTGCCAAGTTCTCTAGCGTACCTTCGCCATTCAGATAGGCAAAGACAACAGTTTCCTTTAATTCCTTGCTGTAGTGAATATTCTTCCTTGCTTCCTCCAATCCTTCAAGGCCATCTCGTTCGTAACGCAGCGACCAACGTTTAAGTGAGTCCTTACCAATGCCATGTTGTCTTTCAAAAGTGGCTCTGGGTAAATCCGACTCCTTAAATTCCTCGAGCAATTTAAGTTTCTCAAGAGCCGTGAACTTAGATCTGGACATACAAAAATCCCTCCATAATCATCAGATGAATTATTGTATTTCATCTGACAACCATAAAGGGATTATCGCA
>NZ_AZDG01000004.1 GCF_001434665.1 Companilactobacillus tucceti DSM 20183
CCGAAAACCTACATTTCTTTCTGCCGAAAACCTACATTTTTAAACTGCCCTTGACATGTTCTAAAAAGTTATATTTTCACATGATTAAAATGAGTTTTGATAAATTGAAATAATTAAATGAATTGCTTATATTAATTGATATTTAGCAAGTTGACATATACACTGTATGGATGAGTTCACTTGCTACACTAAGGATTGCACACTATGCCCCCGTGAATTAACGGGGCCAAGATTATAAATAATTACTTGAACGCACGTCCTCTTTTTTGCATGCTAAATTCTATTAAATAAAAATTCAAAATGGGCATAGATATTATAGATTTAAAGGCTGGTAATTTCGCTATTGTTTTGAACAAAAGCGGATTTAGTCAAAATCATTCAAAAAGATATGAAACAGGTCGTTCGAAACGATCTGTTTTAACTAAAATGCATTGGTTACTCAAAAAAATAGTAACAGTTAACTAAGCTCAACTTAGGGAGTGCCGTTTTAACACCCCTTTGTAAGAAATACAGGCGCCACTTTTGGCAGGCATGGGGTAAAAGACAATTTTGTCTAAAACTATATTTCTCCATAGGTGGAGAAAAGCTATTGGTCATAAAAGACTAACAGTATAAAATCTATAAACTTTAAAAATAAGTCTGCGTATAATTACTCAGGGGGTAACGTTTCGTTCAATGCTTATCAGTTGGGCAATAATTACTAAACGTAAAAATTTGTTTCACATCCTAGATAGTCATTTTAATGTTTTGACTATATTTTTTATTGTCATAACATCCCTAAGTACAAAAAAAGACCGCTAGTCCAATGACTAACGATCTACACGCCCCGATAGTATATTTATTTTTTGACTATATTTTGACTATATAGTTATGAAATTGATTGATAATTTTTAAAACTGTAATTCGTAAAACGTTTATTTATCAAGGCTTATAGCACCTTGTACACCTTGTGAAACACTCAATATTGGGCATATCGGTTCCAATCTTATCTACTTTCCAATTAGTTCCACCTGATAATGCTCTAACTTTTGAAACTTCTTTTTTAGAATTTTGAAGTGCATATGTTTTATGATTTGTAGCTAAACTTATTTCTTTAGGTGTACTCAAATTTTTAACTGTCATATTTTCAGTAATTACACCATCTGCAATAAAGTCTACATCTGAAGCATTTACCCATTCATGTGTTGAAACTCTATATTGTTTTACACCATTAACAGTTCTTAATTTATCTGTTTTCCATGAGGAATTAGCCATCAAACTTCGATTAGTTACTTTTTTATTATCATCGTTATATAGTGCATAGTGTTTTGCATCTTTATGTGTCGTAACTATTCCTGAAATCATAGTATTTTCATTAGAATTTGTATTATCTTTAGAAGGTGTTGGTTTGTCAGGAACGACATCTACCTCTTGTACAAGTTCAAGATAATTATAAGGGATAATATCCATGTCAAGATCGGATATTGCTTTTCTTAATGGTTTACCATTAACCGTAAATTTCAACTTATTATCCCGATCAGAATCACTCAATGAAGTAGAACTAACATTTGATAGTAACCTACTTCCTTCAGTTTGATCAAAATGGTAAGGTGCCCACTCACCGTAAACAATCTCCCCAAAAGATAAAGCTATAAGCCTATAATATGTCCCAGCTTTAAAAGTATCACCCATATCATCTATGGGAACGACATGGTCCATGAATCCTTCCTCATTAAAAAGTTCTGGACGATCCTTTTTAAGTACATCACTACTCATTGGTTCAAACTCTCTTGCATCTTTTTTACTTGTAGCATAAAAAGAAGGCCTCTCTGTCTTAATAAAATAAGGAAGATAAATACTCCTATTGTTCCCATCTTTACTAGTATCTGTCAATCGAGGAGAAACATATTTTTTTAAGTTATCAATTTCGGAAGTATTTTCAACAGGACTTACATTAACTATCCTTTTAATTGGGGTTCCTTCTTTTATGGTTATTTTAGATTTATAACTCAAATTGACTGACGTCGTTGGATTTTCTAAAACATTGAACTTCAATCCTTTTTTCCCTTCAACTCGGCCAGGTTCATTTCCCTTGTGATATAAGAAATCAACATCCATCGAAAAATCACTCTTATTATCTTGTAAGTTTCGCAATTCATCTTCTGTAGTTACTTGTTTACCATTGGAATCATATATTTTCAAACCAATAAATATATCATTGTTAGTCAAGTACTCTTCATCTGAATAAGGTAACGTTGAATTGGTTATATTTGAAAAGGAATCATAATCAAAGACAAAGTAAGTATCGCCATCTAATGGTACAATCCCTCCGCTTAAATTAAGCAGATTAACTAAATCCGGATAAAAGGCTTTTCTAACATTTCCTGATGTAAATTCATTGGCAATACTTTTCAGCCTAGAAACATCAATATTTGTTGCTTGACCATCACTTTCGTCAGCATAAACCTCAGTACTTTGAACAAGTGGGGTAAATACTGGACTAGCAAATAATAAGGTAGCACAAATAATCCCTGAATATTTAATTGATTTTTTCATGTTTTTTCCCCTTTAGCGTTATCTAAATTTCCCGAAATGTAAACGCTATTTATACCATATATATTATTAAAATTATGAGAAAAAATCAATATGATAAAATCAAAATATTAAAACACATAATATCATATATTGATATTATATAATGATATTTTTATTTCTTGTTCAATTTTTCAATCAAATATCCGATCATTAACCCTATCGCAGCAGGAACAATCCATGATAATCCCATGCTAGATAATGGCAGGTAATCATTTGCACTAATTAAAAAACTAATTTGTAAGTTTTTGGGCATCGAAACGGCTCCAGAGATAATTGCCGGAACAATCGTAAATAATGTAGTCATACCATAGATCCAACGTGAATCACCTAATATTGGTGACAAAACGGCCAATAATATCAAAACTATGGCTAACGGATAAATAAACATCAAAACCGGCGTGGAATACTTGATGATATTAGTTAGTCCCACATTGGCAAAAATACAAGGTATAACACTAGCAAAAATAATTAACAACTTATATGAGAGCTTTGGAAACATATTATTGATCGATTCACCAAAAGCTGATATAAGTCCAATAGCCGTTTTTAGACAAGCTATGATGACGATCAAAGCTAAAAGAATACTCCCAAAAGATCCGAAATAATAATTAAATATCTGAGCCAATGTAACTCCACCATTTTCAGCTCGACTGAATTGACCTAAACTCATTGTCCCAATCAATGCCAATAATGAATAAATGGCACCCATCAAAATAACACTAATAACACCCGACTTAATGGTGTCTTTAGCAATCTGCGTTGGTTCTGTTATCCCTAAATTTTTAATAGCATCAACCACAATGCTACCAAAAGCTAATGATGCTAAAGCATCCATCGTATTGTATCCTTCAGTGAAACCACTAAAAATAGGACTACCAACGTATGATTTATTAGGTTGAAATGATAAATCTCCCATGGGCTTTATCAAAGCAACAACAATCAATATCCCTAGCAAAATTAAAAACATTGGCGTTAACCATTTACCCACATACGTCATTAATTTACTTGGCTTTCTAGCAAAGAACCAAGCTGTTAGAAAGAAGATCACAGAGAAAACCGCTAAAACTAATTTCTCATTTCCATGACCTATAAAGGGAGCAATTCCCATTTGAAAAGATGATGTTGCTAGACGAGGTGTCGCAAAGAATGGACCAATCGTCAAATAAAGTAGAATAGTAAATCCATACGCATAAGGTCGATTTACCTTTTGAGCTAGTTCAAAAACATTCTCACTGCGAGTCATTCCCATACCAGCCACACCTAGAAGTGGCAGTCCGATTCCAGCAATCAAAAATCCAATAATTGCCAAAATAACATGACTACCTGCTTGTTGACCTAAAAAAACCGGAAAAATTAAATTTCCAGCTCCAAAAAATAGTCCAAATAACATTGAACCGATAAACATTAAATTACGCCAAGATAATTTAGATTTCATTATATAAACTCCCCCAAAAAGCACTATTACAAAGATAACAATTTTTTAAAAGTTTATACAGTTTTTTGTTGAATCTATCATAACTAAGGTCTAATACTTCAATAAGAATCTAAAATAGCCTAAAATAAGAATCAATTCTGGGAGATGATGGCATGAAACAAGTTGGGACTATACCATTGGAAACCGATCGTTTAGTGTTGAGACGTTTAACGATTGAAGATTCTGATGACATGTTTAATAACTGGGCTAGTGATTATAAAGTCACTAAATATTTGACATGGCGAACCTATAGGTCAGTGAAAGATGCTAAAGATTTTTTGATTGAAAAGGAAAAATCCTATCTTAATCCAGCCACATATGATTGGGGCATAGTTGTAAAAGAAACTAATGAACTTATCGGAACTATATCAGTCGTCAATATGGAAGAAAAAACCTATACGATGGAAATTGGTTATTGCATCGGTTCTAAATGGTGGGGCAATGGATATACCCCTGAAGCACTAGAACGTATCATCGAATTTTTGTTTGAAATGACTGATGTCAATCGAATCGAAGCTAAACACGACGATAACAACCATAATTCAGGACGTGTTTTAACCAAATGCCATATGAGATTTGAGGGAATCTTACGTGACAGTGGTTTAAATAACAACGGCGTTTGCGATGAAGCATATTATTCAATATTACGCCGTGAATATTACTAATGTTTTTTCTTTCCGCTTGCGGTTGAAAACCACGACCTGCTGTTTGGACCGGTTCAAGCCTTGGTCTTGAACCTCGATTTTTAGCTTTGCTAACGCAAATCTAAAAATACGTCCTGTAGTGTAAGTGCTAAAGCACTAACGCTACTACAACTGCTGGTCGTGGTTTTCAACCTCCAGCTACTTTAGCCTTTCATACCTTAAAAAATTAATTAACAACATCAAAAAAAGTCGTTACAAGAAATTATCCTTGTAACGACTTTTACTTTTAATTTCAAATATAGCCGGAGGTAGAAAATTTTGAACCAGCTGTGGAATAAGGACGAATTTTAAAATTCACCGGTTTGTGATGAAGTTTAAAATCGAGGTCCTAGACCTTGGCTAGGACCGGTCCCCACAGCAGGTTCAAAACTTTTCTACCGTAGGCGGCCAACACACTACAGTTTAGAAGTTAATTTAACATCTGGATATTTATTAGCAAACCAGTTTTCTGCAAATCTGTTTTCAAACAAGAATAATGGCTGATCATCCAAATCCTTAACTAACATATTTCTTGTAGATGACATTGCTGGATCAAGTTGTTCAGGATCGATCCAACGAGCTGTTCTGGAGCCGATTGGCTTCATAATAACATCACAGTTGTATTCATTCTTCATTCTGAATTGGAAAACTTCAAATTGTAGTTGACCAACAGCACCTAAGATGTAGTCATTAGTTGTATAAGTTCTATACAACTGAACCGCACCTTCTTGAACAAGTTGTTGCATCCCTTTGTGGAAAGATTTTTGCTTCATAACGTTCTTAGCTTGAACTTCCATAAACATTTCTGGTGTAAATTGTGGAAGATCTTCAAATTGAATAGATTTCTTACCAGTATAAATAGTATCTCCAATTTGAAAATTACCAGTATCGTATAAACCAACAATATCACCGGCAACAGCAGTTTTAACTTGTTCTCTTTGATCGGACATGAATTCAGTAGCGTTATTCAAACGCATTACTTTACCAGTTCTTTGTAAAGTAACATCCATTCCTTTATCAAACTCACCTGAACATATACGGACAAAAGCAATTCTGTCACGATGATTAGGATTCATATTAGCTTGAATTTTAAAGACAAAAGCTGAAAATTCTGGATCATCAGGTTTAACAACTTCATCACTATCTTGCATTTTATGTTCAGCTGGTGCTGGTGCCATATCTAAGAATGTATCCAAGAATGTTTGTACACCAAAGTTTGTCAAAGCTGAACCGAAAAATACTGGTGTTTGGTTACCTTTTTTGATCTTATCAAGATCAAAACTATTACCAGCTTCTTTGATTAGATCGACTTCACCAACAGCTTGCTCGTAAACACCTTCGCCTTCTAATTCTTCATTTCCAGCTGGTAATTTACCGTCTGTTAGTGGCAAATAGCGATCATCGCCTTCTTTACGGTATAGTTCAACACGATCATTAGCAATATCATAAAGACCCTTTAGTTCCTTACCCATACCAATTGGCCAATTCATTGCGCAACCTTCGATATTAAGTAAATCTTCAAGTTCTGCAATAAGATCTAATGGATCACGACCATCACGATCCAATTTGTTCATAAAGGTAAAAATTGGAATACCACGTTTTTTAACAACTTTAAATAATTTCTTTGTTTGAGGCTCAATACCTTTAGCAGAATCAATAACCATGACAGCCGCATCAACGGCCATCAAAGTACGATAAGTATCTTCAGAGAAATCTTCATGTCCTGGGGTATCCAAGATATTAACGTCTTTATCATGATAATGGAATTGCATAACTGAACTGGTTACTGAAATTCCACGTTTCTTTTCGATTTCCATCCAATCACTTGTAGCAAATTGTCCTGACTTTTTGGCTTTAACTGTACCGGCGGAACGAATAACCCCACCAAAATAGAGCATTTGCTCTGTTATTGTTGTCTTACCCGCATCCGGGTGAGAAATAATTGCAAATGTTCTACGCTTGTTAACTTCATTTTCTAATTGTTTTTGTTCCATATTATCTCCTAGTAACTCTTCTTAAACATGTTGCTTGTAACTACTTTTACTTTTTCATCGGGAATGGTAACAATAACGTCCTCGATTTTTGAACCATCCATTTTACCTGAAGTTATTTCAGTTCCATCTTCTAAGTTAAAAGATTTAGGATGATTATTATCTGGAATTTCCCCAACATTCATAATTAAAAATCCGGCAATTGTATCAACATCATCAACATGAATATCTTCATCAAACATATCGTTGAAGTCTTCAATTGATAAACGACCGAAAACTGAATATTTATTAGGACTGATTCGTTGATAATTAGATGTCGCTTCATCATATTCATCATCGATCTCTCCAACAATTTCTTCCAAAATATCTTCGATAGTAGCTAGACCGACGATTCCACCATACTCATCAACAACCATACTGATTTGTGTCTGAGTGCTGCGCATCTTTAATAAAACAGAATCAATATTAGTTGATTCCTGAACAAATAAAGGCTCTTTCATGATTTCATTCAAACTAATATTATCAAATCCTGATTCACGGGCCTTCTTCAATAGATCTTTAATATGTATTATTCCAATGACCTTATCTTTATCTCCACCATAGATGGGTATTCTAGAATAAGGCTGATTCAAAATCGAATCAATATTTTCATTAATTGGATCATTTATATCAATCATAAAAGCATCTATTCGAGGAACCATAATTTCTCGAACAGTTTTATCACCAAAACGAATAATTCCTTGTAACATTTCAAACTCATCAGAATTTATCGTTCCACTTTGACGTGATTTTTGGATAGTAGCCAGCATTTCATTTCTACTTACTGGCTCATCTTTTTGACTAAAGTCAATTGGTGTTATCTTCATCAAGAGCTCAATTGTAGCCGTCAATAACCAGACAAATGGTTTTAATAACTTTCCAAATAGATTGATCATTGGTTCAGTAAAGCTTGCTACTTGATATGGACGATGTAATGCGATCCTTTTGGGATATAATTCACCGAATACTAGTGATATGTATGAAAGTATCACCGTAATAACAATAATAGAAACTTCTCTACTACCTGGGAAAGTTCCTATTAGACTTTCAAACCTGGTACTCAAACTCGTTGCTGCACTCGCCGATGAAAGAAAACCTGCCAAAGTAATTGCAACTTGAATAGTTGATAAGAAACTATTCGGATTATTGATTGCTTTTAAAACTTTAACAGCCCGACGATTTCCGTTGTCGGCTTTTTCCTCCACTTTGGTTTTATTAACCGAGACAATTGCCATTTCGCCAGCAGCAAAGAAGGCATTCAAAAGTGTTAGAACAACAATTAAGATCAATTGACCTAAAAGCGTCGCTCCGGTAGGATCATCACTCATTAAATTTTCACTCTCTTTCATAAAGAACTTTAAACAAAATTGATAGAATCATTATAGCAGGTGTTAAAGTTTTCAACAATAAAGCTTTTTCATGCTAGAATTAAGATATCAATAGATTGAGGTACTAATAATGTCTAATAAAAAGATCGCAGTTATTTATCTTTTCTTTTTTATCATCCCATATGTTGTTTGCTTGGGAGTAGTGGGAATTTCATACAACGCTTTAGTCCTACACGCTCTAACGTGGAGAGTTATTGCTGGAGGTATTGTCGGTGCATTTGGAATGTTTGCTGTAAAAGTAATTGCCCAGCGCCCGGTTTTGATAATGTATCGTTCATCAACAACTAAAGCACTTAAAAATTTAATAAATTTCTTTATCCTTGAACGAAAAAAAACAACCATCGGCTTAAATTTAATGGTGGATTTCTTATTGTCGATTGCAAGTATTTATATTGTTGCTAAATTAATTCCGTTATCCACAATAATCGGTTCTGCTATTGGTTGGTTAGTACTGATTCTCATAGTATCACTCACTTTAGCATCATATTTAGAATTTGAATCATTATCTATTTATTCAAGTAAAAGTAAAAAATGAGAAAAAAAACACTTGACTTAGAGATTTTTTAATAATAGTCTTTAGTCATTAAATTAATAGAGGGAGGTTTTAGACATGACAAACTTAAACAACGTAAAACAAATGCAAGCATGTTGTTGTGTAGTAATGATGCAAAATACATTACTATACTATTTCGGCATGCCTAATACCACTCTCAATTAACACACGTAGTGTAAATAATTAAGGAGAGCTGACATTAGTCAGCTCTCCTTTTTTTTATACCTACAGAAAGGGGGAAATAAATGAGTTGGGAAATTATTAAACAGAGTTTACCAATGTTTCAACAAGGATTTCTATTAACGCTTTATTTATCACTGATCGGAATAATAGGCTCAATCATTGTTGGGATAATTTGTAGTCTCGTCGAGTACTTCAAAATTCCAGTTTTAAATAAAATACTTAAAGTTTATATTGAAATTTCTAGAAATACACCTTTACTGATTCAATTATTCTTTTTGTACTATGCATTCCCTGCTATGGGAATCAAAATGAGTGCTCAACTTTGTGGGATCATCGGACTTATTTTCTTAGGTGGAAGTTATATGTCAGCTGGATTTAGTGGTGGATTCAATGGAGTAAATAAAAAGCAAGTCGAATCTGGTAAAGCCATTGGTTTAAGTCGTTGGCAATTAGCAAGGTATGTTATCTTTCCACAAGGATTTGCATTAAGCATCCCTGCTTTAGCAGCAAATATTATCTTCTTGATCAAAGAGACTTCTATTTTTACTGTTATTGCAATTCCAGAACTAACTAACACGGCATTAGATTTGATCGGGCTGTATTACAATTCCAATGAATATTTATTCGTCTTGGTTGTTGCATACGCAATCATCTTAATTCCACTATCAATTATTCTGACATTACTTGAAAGGAGGGTTCGTTATGGCACATTCGGGAATTAACGTTTTGTTTGAGGGAACAAACTTAACACGATTATTACTAGGAATGTGGACAACTTTTAAGATTGCTGCCGTCGCCATTATTATTGGTCTCATCATAGGAATAATCTTGGGGATCCTTAGAACCTTCCATAATCCAATTTTAAGATTTGTTCTTAGAATCTATCTTGAATTTTTCAGAATAGTTCCGACGGTCGTATTACTATTTTTATTCTATTATATATTGCCCAGACAAATGAATCTTCATATGCCTGGTACTCAAGTGGCGATGCTCGTTTTCTCTTTATGGGTAGCTGCTGAAATGAGTGACATCGTTAGAGGCGCTTTGATATCCGTTCCAATACATCAAAAAGAATCAGGATTAGCAATTGGTTTGAATAAATTTCAACTTTATCGCTATGTTCTAGTTCCTCAAGCGGTTCAACTTGAATTGCCTGCTACGATCAACTTAATAACTCGTGTCATCAAAACAACTTCACTATTAATGCTAATAAGTGTTATGGATGTTGTAAATATCGGACAACAAATAGTTGAAGCAAATAATCAAAAATATCCCACCGGAGTCTTTTGGATCTACGGATTAATATTTTTACTATATTTCTTGATCGACTACCCACTATCTTGGTGGGCGGGACGCTTAGAGAAGAAGAGATTGGAGCAAACAAATGGCGAATGAAGTTTTAAAAGTTGAACATTTGGATAAGTATTATCAGAAGAAACATGTTTTGCACGACATCAACTTCACTATTTCTAAAGGCGAAGTTATCACATTACTTGGACCTTCAGGATCTGGTAAAAGTACCTTGATAAGATGTTTAAACGGTCTTGAAGACTTTAGAAATGGTGAAATAACTTTTGAGGGTAAAAAAGTTATTCCTAATGAAAAAAATTGGCAACAGTTAAGACAAAAAATCGGAATGGTTTTTCAAAGTTATGACCTCTTCCCTAATCTAACTGTTTTAGAAAATATTTTATTGGGACCTACTAAAGTACAAAAGAGAAATGTTGATGAAGTAAAACAAGAAGTTGATAAACTTTTGCAGAAGGTAGATCTACTGGATTATAAAGATGCCTATCCTAGACAACTATCTGGTGGTCAAAAACAAAGAATTGCTATCATTAGAGCATTGGCACTTCATCCTGAATTCATGCTTTTTGATGAAGTTACAGCTTCACTAGATCCCGAAATGGTTCGCGGGGTCTTAAATATTATTCAAGATTTAGCAGACGAAGACAATATGACAATGATCATTGTCACACACGAAATGAACTTTGCACAACAGATAGCTGATAGAGTCTTATTTTTAAAGGATGGGAACATTTTAGAAGATACATCGGGTAAAGAATTTTTTAAAAATCCAAAAACTGATCAAGCACAGGAATTTTTACAAAGTATGAATTTTTAATTGGGGGAAAATATTATGAAGCACAAGTTATTAGTTAAGTTAGTCGCACTAGTAGGAATAATTGCCAGTATTACTTTGGTTTTAGCTGGTTGTGGTTCATCATCTAGTTCTGAAAGTAATAATCCTAGTAGTGTTGAAAAGATTCAAAAACGTGGTACTATTCGAGTTGCTGTCTTTGGAGATTTGCCACCTTACGGCTGGGTAAATAAAGATGGTAAACGTGTTGGTTATGATATTACTTTGGCAAGAAAGATTGCTAAGGATTTAAATGTTAAACTTAAGTTTGTTCAAGTAAATGCCAATAACCGTGTTGACGCATTGAACTCTAATAAAGTAGATATTGTTTTAGCAAACTTCACCGTTACACCTGAAAGAAAAGATGTTGTTGATTTTGCTAAAGCATATATGAAGGTCTCTGTTGGTGTTGTTTCACCAAAAGATTCTCCAATTACTAAAGTCAGTCAATTAAATGGTAAGAACTTAATTGTTACTAAAGGTACTACTGCTGAAAATTACTTCACATCTAAGCAAAAGAGCGTTGACTTATTGAAGTTTGATTCTAAAACACAACAATTTAATGCTCTAAAGAATAATCGTGGAGTGGCCTTAGCCGATGACAATTCCTATTTATACGCCTGGGTAAAAGATAATCCTACCTATACTGTAGGAATCAAAAATATTGGACCTAATCAATACATCTCACCTGCTGTTAAAAAAGGTAACAAGTCATTATTGAATTGGACTAATAAAGAGATAAAGAAATTGAACAAGCAAGGCTTTTTCACTGATGATTACAATAGCCAGTTGAAACCATATTTTGGCGATGAAGTCAAACCATCAGACATCATTTTGCCACAAAAGTAAAATTAAAAAGACATATCTTTTCAAACATGTTGTTATTTGTGAGAAAATAGAAAATGGAAAATTTTTATAATTGGGAGATTATTTAATATGAAGAAAAGAATTGCGTTAATAATAGCTGCTGCATTTGCTTTCATCTTGGTATTAAGCGGATGCTCTAGCAACAGTGCCGAAAATGACACTAAGACAAAGGGAACTTTAACTGTTGGTCTTGAGGGGACTTTCGCACCATATTCATATCGTGAACATGGCAAGTTGACAGGATTTGAAGTTGAATTAGCAAGAGATGTTGCTAAAGAACTAGATTTGAAAGTTAAATTCGTACCAACAAAATGGGACTCACTTATTGCTGGACTAAACTCAAAGACATTTGATGTTGTCTTCAATAACGTGGCTATCAATCCTTCACGTAAGAAACAATACATTTTCTCAACACCATACATCTACTCAAAATCAGTTATCGTAACTAAGAAAGATAATACTGAAATCAAGTCGATCGATGATGTTAAGGGTAAGAAGTTAGGTGAAGGTACTGGTACTGATAACTACAATAAGGCTAAGAAATTTGATGCCGATGTTGTTCCATCATCAGATTACCAAACAACACTATCAATGATTGATCAAGGTCGTATTGCAGGTACTATCAATTCTAAAGAATCGTTCTTGACATGGAAGAAAGACGGTCACCAAAATACTGACTTACACTATATCGAAATTCCATCAAGCAAGATCGAAACATCTAAAATTGCACCTATCTACAATAAGAACTCAAAACACTTACGTGACAGAGTTAATAAGGCACTTAAGAAGCTTGAAAAAGATGGTACATTAACTAAGTTATCTAAGAAATACTTTACAGATGACATTACTAAAAAATAATTTCTAATTTAAGTCAGCGAGAGGGGTTTGCTATTCCATGTGGGATATTATCATAACGTCGCTTCCGGAAATGGTTGGAGCTATGCTTCAATTTACTATTCCTTTAGCCGTAATATCGTTTATTCTAGGATTGATCCTAGCAGTTTTAACAGCACTAATTAAATTTATTGAACCTAGTGAGAATAAGGCTATTCGTTATCCTTACCTATTATTACGAGGTATTGCCAATTTTTATGTCTGGCTATTTCGTTCAACGCCTTTACTAGTTCAATTGTTCATCATATTCTTTGGATTACCAAGTATTGGTGTTCAGTTACCAGCTTTCACAGCTGCTGTAATTGGATTCTCATTAAATACCGGGGCATATGCATCTGAAACCATTCGTTCTGCACTCTTATCTGTACCACAGGATCAATGGGATGCAGCATATACACTGAATTTTTCAACTAGACAGACACTGATGAAAATCGTCTTGCCACAAGCGGTAAGAATCGCCTTACCTCCACTATCCAATTCATTTATTGGTTTAGTTAAGGATACATCTTTGGCCAGTTCGATCACTATTTTGGAAATGTTCCAAGTTAGTCAACAAATCACAGCAAAGAATTATCAACCACTATTGATGTATACACTAGCTGCTGCTTTATACGCAATTGTCTGCTCGTTGCTTAGTTGGCTACAACATTACTTAGAACACAGAACTTCTAAATATGTGAAAGGGAGTGAAGCATAATGATTTCAATGAAAAATATTATTAAGAAATATGACGGCAAAACCGTTTTGAATGATATTAGCGTTGACTTCCCTAGTGGTAAAACTTCAGTTATTCTTGGACCTTCAGGTTCTGGTAAATCTACATTGTTGCGTTCATTAGACCTACTAGTCAGACCTGAAAGTGGATCAGTTAGTTTTCCTGATTTATCAGTTAACTACGCTGAACCAATTTCTAAAAAAGATAGTTTTAGTTTAAGAAGAAAGACTAGTATGGTCTTTCAAAATTGGAATCTTTTCCCTAACCTAACAGTTTTAGATAACATTACAGCTGCTCCAATAACTGTTTTAAAAACTTCTAAGGCAGATGCTGAAAAAGAAGCTAGATCTTTATTAAGACAAGTTGGATTAGAAGGATTAGAAAAACGCTATCCTAGCCAATTATCTGGTGGACAACAACAACGTATTTCAATTTGCCGCGCCTTAGCTATCAATCCAGAATATATTCTACTTGATGAGCCAACAAGTGCCCTTGACCCTGAACTTGAAACACAAGTTTTAAAAATTCTTGAGAAACTTGCTAATGAAGGACAATCAATGATCATTGTTACTCACAATATGGAATTTGCTCGTTTAGTTGCTGATAAAATTGTTTTTATTGAAGATGGTAATAAAGTATTTGACGGAGAAACAAAAGATTTCTTTGAAAATCCCACACCTAGAATTAAGGACTTCCTATCAGGAATATCACTTGAAGCTGAAAATTAGAAATTGGGGTCGTGACATAAGTTACGACCTTTTTTTGTTTCTAAATTTTTATAGACTAAACGTGTGCCAAAAGACTGCAACCTCCACATAGCTACGAACCACAAATGATTGATAGTGCCAATCATTCGCGTCTCTAGGCTATGCTCCGGTGGCAAATCGTCTTTTGTCACACTCTATAGAAAATAAAAAAGACCGCGTAAGCGGTCTTTTTTTGTATATCGAGCAATCCTAATGGTGCGACAATTCTTTATATCGTTGCATCCATAGATCAACATAAGCCTGTGAGAACGGCCCTTTTCCTTTATCGATCCAATCAATTAAAACGTCAACGTTGCGATGTAAGATCGTATCTATTTCTGGCGGATAGTTCCACATTTTACTGTGTGCTGCATATTCATCTACATCAAGTAGACGCTTCTCTCCGTCAGGAAAGACTTTGACATCTAAATCATAATCAATATATTTGATGGCCTCTTTGTCTAAAGCAAATGGTGTCGCTAAATTGCAATAATAAGAAACCCCACTCTCACGAATCATAGCTATTATATTGAACCAGTAGTGCTTGTGAAAATAAACCAGTGCTGGTTCTCTTGTAACCCAACGGCGACCGTCAGATTCAGTAACAAGAGTGTTCTCATTACAACCAATAATTTCGTTTTCACTTGTCTTTAACACCATTGTTTCACGCCAAGTACGATGTAAATGACCATCATGCTTATAACTCTGGATTGCTACGTAATCTCCTTCTTTCGGGATCTGCATAAATTACCCAGCTTTCCAATTCTTGTTCACGAAAAATTATAACAGAGCTGTGAAACAAATAAAAGCTATTATAGTCTTAATTGTTAATCGTTTTCATTCTCATTCAAAACTTGCTTGATATCATCATAGCGATAGCCTTTACCCATTAGATATGTTATTAGTTTTGATTGATTATCATATCTTCGACTAACTTTGCCAACCATCTTACGAAGATTATCTAGTTCGGTATCGTCATCTTTTTCTAAATCCAAATTACTAATGGCCTCGTTAATAACATCCCCACTATATCCCTTTTGATAAAGACTCTGTTTTATCTTGGTCATTTGCTGCTGAAATGAAGCACGACGTTGTTTTCTAGCTTGTTTCTCAGCAAAATTTGTCGCATTTTCAATTAATCTATCCTCGTCAATTTGATCCATTTTATCTTGAATGATCAAACTAGGGACACCTTTTTGAATCATTTTTTGTTCAATGATTTTAGGACCGTTAACTGTAGTATTAAGTTGAGTATTGATAAAACTATTTGCATAGGATTCATCGTCCAAATAATTTAGATCCATCAATTTCTTTAATACAGCATCAATTGTTGGATAGTCATATTCTTTTTTAAAAAGGTAATCTTTCATTTCCTTTTTAGTTCGCAGCTGATAACTTAAATAGTTTGCGGCATCCCCATAAGCTTTATTTATATTCTCTCGATTTTTAATTTCTTTGATCTGAACATCTGTAAGCTCTTCATCTTTCATTAATCTAAAATCGACTAATGTCGCTTCTGACACTGGAAAAGCATATTCCCCATCAAGAAAAATATTATATCTGCCTTTTCTTTTTTGTGCTTGGACCTTCGTTACTTTTGCCAATATACTTACCTCACATGTTATACTCAAGTGTAAGTTTAACGTAGATTTTAAAAAAGGAAAAATAATGAATACAAATATAACAAGTGAATTAAAAATTGGGGACCGTTTTCCCCTAACAATTAAACGTATTGGAATTAACGGTGAAGGTATCGGGTTCTTTAAACACGTAATCGTTTTCGTTCCAAAGGCTGTGCCTGAAGATGTTATTGTCTGTGAAATCATTGATCTTCATGACAATTTTATCAACGGTAAAATTCATAAAATAAGAACTGCCAGTCCATATCGTAATCCAGATGTACCAGAATTAGCTAGTGAAGTCGGCGGATTAGAATTCGCTCATATCAAATATGAAGACCAATTAAAATTCAAGGCTGATATTTTACGTGAATCACTGGAAAAATATAAACCATACGCATATCAAAATTATCGTATAAAATCAACGGTTCCTTCTGTTCAACAAGAAAAATATCGTAATAAAGCTCAATTTCCAATTCAAGAAGTAAACGGTAAAATTCTTTGTGGATTATATAAAAATGGAACTCAAGATTTGGTTGATCTAACACAAATGCCTACACAAATGGACTTAACAATGTCTGCCATGCGTAAGATAGTTCAAATCATTAAAGATTTAGAGATTCCTGTTTTCAATCCCGAAAAGAAATCTGGAATTCTACGTATGATCGTCATTCGTGAATCAGTTGAATTTAATAAATTACAAGTTACATTCATCACTCGTTCACAAAAGTTCCTAAAAGAAAGACAAATCATTGAAAAAATTCAAGAAGAGATTCCTGAAGTTAGTTCAATTTCACAAAATATCAATCCCGACGATAAAGGTAGCGTTTGGGGGGATGAAACTAAATTGATCTGGGGAGATCAATATTTACAAGAAGACATCAACGGTTATGTATTTAATCTGTCCCCTCGTGCCTTTTTACAATTAAACTCACTTCAAACTGACAAATTATATGACCTAGCGACTGAAGCTCTTCATCCTGAAGCAAATGATATTTTATTAGATGCCTATTGTGGTGTTGGTACGATTGGAATTACTTTAGCCGATAGAGTTGAACACGTTTATGGAATTGAGATCATTCCTGAAGCTATTGAAGATGCTAAAAAGAACGCAGAATTAAACGGAATTGAGAATACTGATTATTATGTTGGTTCGGTAGATCAAGTTTATCCACAATTATTAACTGACAATGTTCACCCTAATGCCGTTATCGTTGATCCTCCACGTGTTGGACTTGATGGCAAGTTAATTGATACACTTCTTCGTCATCGTCCTGAAAAGCTTGTCTATGTCTCATGTAATCCATCAACTTTGGCAAAAGACTTAACTAGATTAACAAGTAAATACCGTGTGGATTATCTTCAACCTGTCGATATGTTCCCACAAACTCCACATGTTGAAACTGTTGTTAAATTATCTAGAAGATAACATTTTTCATTTGATCAAAAAGAGCTAGTAATCCGAATTTTGGGTTACTAGCTCTTTTGTTTAGCGCTTACAAAGATTAATATATATTTATCTAATAAAAAAGGGGCATATTATTATGGATAAAAATTTACCTGCTGTAGCACTTGGAACCTGGGCTTGGGGTGCAGAAAAAACTTTTGGTGATAATCTTAATGCAGAAAAATTAAAACCAGTTGTTGATGAAGCTATGAAAATGGGGCTAAATCTTTGGGATACCGCCGCAGTTTATGGAATGGGCATTTCTGAAACGGTCGTAGGTGAACTTTTAGAAAAATATGATCGTAACGACTACTATTTATCAACCAAATTTAGTCCACAAATTGCCAGTGAACATGAAAATGCCATGGAAGAAATGTTAAATGGAAGTTTGAAACGTTTAAAGACTGATCACGTCGATATTTATTGGATCCATCGTCCATCTGATGTTGAAAAATGGACTAAACAGCTTATTCCTCTTGTTAAATCGGGAAAAATTAAAAACGTAGGTGTCTCAAATCATAATCTAGCCGAAATAAAACAAGCTGAAAAAATTTTGAACGATGCTGGCATTAAATTAGCTGCCGTTCAAAATCACTTTAGCTTACTCTATCGTTCATCTGAAAAAGCCGGCATTATCGACTACTGCAATAAAAATGACATTACTTTTTACTCATATATGGTGCTTGAACAAGGTGCACTTAACGGACAATATAACGTAAATAATCCTCTACCAAGTGGATCTGAACGTGCCGAAAAGTATAATCAAATGCTTCCCGAATTAGAAAATTTAACTGCTAGAATGTCTGAAATCGGTAAAAAATACAACGCCAATACCGCGCAAATTGCTGAAGCATGGGCTATTAATAAAAATACTACTCCCATCATTGGTTTAACTAAGGAAAAATATCTTAAACCGACAAAAGATATGATAAATATCAAATTAACTGATGATGAAATAGAGCAATTAGAAAGCCTAGCCGCTAAAACTAATGTAGAGACTAAAGGATTTTGGGAACACGCAATGATTTAATCCAAATTAACCTTTTGGCGAATGAAATCCATTGCTGAAATAACTTGTTCCATTTCTTGTTCTGATAATTTTGAAAAGAGCTGATCAATTTGTTGGTCGGCTCTTTTTTTTATGATTTCTAAAGTACTGCGACCTAATTCAGTTAAACCAAGCAATTTAGAACGCTTATCTAAATCATCTACAGTTTGTTCGATATAGCCTCTTCTTTCCAAACTCTTTAAAACTCGGCTCAAATATCCTTTATCTATATCTAAAAAGGAAACTAAATCGTTAGCAGTTTGAAGTTTATTTTCATATATCTCTAGCAATAGCCGTGACTCCAAAACAGTCAATCCTGTTCCCAGATGATATTTATTAGTAAGTTGGAGTGTTCGAGTATAAAAGCGATTAAATTTTCTTACTTCATAAATTTTATCTGCATCCATCAAATTATGCTCCTATATTAAGTTGACAAAAATAACTAACGACATTATCATTAAAAAAGTTGCTTTTGTCAACTAATTAGGAGGCGCATTTAATGTCAAAAGAAACCAAGCTGTCACTGTGGATAGTCACCATAGGAAGCTTTTTTGGAGTACTTAGTTCCACTCTAATGAGTACAGCCCTACCTTCCATTATGACAACTTTTGGAATTACTGCCTCATCTGGTCAATGGTTAACCAATGGTTATATTATGGTCAACGCCATTATGATACCGACGAGTGCCTTTTTAATGAAGCGGTTCTCATTTAGAAAACTTTATCTTCTGTTTTCTATAATTTTTCTATTAGGAACAATTTTTGGTGCTTTTGCACAACAATACGTACTTTTAATTATTGGACGTATGATCCAAGCTATTGGTGCCGGAGTAATGATGCCACTAGTTAATGTTTTAGCCATGAGCGAGGCTTCAAAAAAATCTCGTGGTGCAATTATGGGAATAATTGGTTTAGCATTTAATTTTGCGCCGGTTGTTGGTCCAACACTTTCAGGATTTATCTTGTCACAATTTTCATGGAGATTTCTTTTTATCTTCGTAATACCTTTTACAGCAATAAATATTATTTTAGCAATTATGTACTTACCTGGACTGTCTAAGAAACAAGAGGTTTCATTCAATACTTTAGGACTAATTTTATCCAGTTTTGGATTACTATTTTTGTTATTTGGACTATCAAATATCGGGACAACCAAGGCTCTATCTTTCCATGTTATCGGTGCAATAATAATTGGATTAATTATATTGGTTATTTTTGTCTTTACTCAAACAAAAGCTCACAGTCCTTTTATTAACTTAAAGGTCTTTGGACGACAACAATATGATGTCGCAACAGTTATCAACATGTTATTAATGATAACTATGTACGGAAATACGATTATCATCCCACTTCTAGTGCAAAACGTTATGCATTACAGTGCCTTAGTATCTGGATTGGTAATTTTACCAGGTGCTACTTCAACAGCAATTTTATCTCCGATAAGTGGTCGCTTATACGATCGGTTTGGGATAAAAAGGTTAGTCGTTATTGGCTTAACCATCGATGTTATAGGTACAACGATGCAGTCCTTTGTTACTAAAGACACTTCGATTTTGACGGTAACTTTTGGACAATTTGTTAGACAATTAGGGCTTGTTTTAGTGCTCATCCCTATTCAAACCCACGCTCTATCTTCAGTTCCAAGTATGATGATCTCTGATGCGGTAGCTTTATTTAATACTTTAAGACAAGTCGCTGCTTCAGTAGGTACAGCTATTTTAGTTGGAATTATCAGTGTGACTGAAAACTTAATACCCGGTCATCATCTAGTAGGTGAACTGAGTGGTATCAAAGTAGGATTCGTAGTCTCGATCGGTATGATTTTACTCTGTTTAGTCATGACTATTTGGTTAAAATCTGAAAACTCATATGAACAATAAATTAATTGAATACAAAAAATACACGAAATTAGAACAAAACTATTTTCTCTTTAAAAAAACTAGGGCTGTGACATATGTCATAGCCCTAGTTTACATTTCCGAACTTTTTATAGCCTAAACGTGTAACAAAAGGCTGCAACCTCCACATAGTTACGAACCACGAATGATTGATAGTACCAATCATTCGTGATTCTAGACTATGTTCCGGTGGCAAAACGCCTTTTGTCCCACTCTCATGGATTTTTTTAAATCATTGTCTGCCAATCACGACTCCATAAAATTCCCATAGTTTTTTCACCAGTATGAACACTGATTGAAGGTCCTAAATGACTAACGGTCACACGAACACCAGGAAATGTTTCATGTAATTCGTCGACCCAAGCTTCTGACAAGACATCATTATTAGCATCAATTACAGTCGCATGGACTTTATAATCTACTTGCTCTAAATTCTTTTGTAATTCTAACAACATTAATCTCAAGCAATGTTTCATCGTACGTTCCTTACCGATTGCGATTATCTTTCCTTCTTTGTTGAAAGTAAGTAAAGGCTTGATATTTAAGAGATTTCCAATAACAGCAGAACGATTGCTCAATCGTCCTGTACGCATTAAATGCTTTAAATCATCAACCGCAAAATATACATCAGTTGTGGATCTTAATTCCTCTAACTTAGGTACGATTTCTTCTGCTTCCTTACCTTCTGCAACTAGTGCTCCGGCTAATAAACAAAGATTGGCCTCTCCAGCACTAGCAGCTAATGAATCCACAGGAAAAACCTTTGCTCGTGTATAACTTTTACAAAACATGCGTAAATTATCCATAAAAGAAGTTATTCCACTGGATAAATGAATAGAAATAATCTTATCCACACCACTATCCACTAACTTGTCATAAGCTTCTTCAATTTGTCCCATTGAAACTTGTGAAGTTGTTGGTAACTCTTTTTCATTTTTTAAATAGTCATAAAAAGTGTCCAAGTCTAACTCTTCAGTTTCCTTGTATGGCTTTCCATCTAAAATCACTGTAACTGGTAAAACAGTAATATTATACTTTTCAATTTGTTCAGGTGTTAAGTATGCTGCTGTATCTGTCACAACTGCCGTTGTCATAGATTGTCCTCGTTCCTTATATCAAATTTTTGTACGATTATAGTGCTTAAAGCATACCACAAAAACACTTTTTTCTAGACTAAAAATAATTAGTTTAATTAATTTTTACCACAATTTTGCTGCTATCAGTCCACCCCAACCATGACCAAATTTTGATAAGGCTAATTTCCTCAACTGTCGATAAACTTTCATAGATTCATCAGAAAAATGGTAGTCATTTTGTGAAAGTGCAATAAAGTTTCTATCTAATTCGTCAAGTGCATCTGGTATTTCTTTTACTCTCATAGAAATTTTTTCAGGTTTATTGATCACGCTATACGCAATGAAGACAAAGTTCTTTGCATCTTTATTATCTAAAGTAGAATTTAATTCATTTAAAAGATTATTTATCAAATCTAGTTTTGCTTCTTTTTTCATACTTATCTCGTCTCCCTTATGAACAACTAAATACTACTTTATTCCTTTATAAATATTATCATGATTGGCTCTTCGTCAAATAGCAGGATTTTACAATTCTAATCTTTATTAGATAATTTTAATACCTATACCAATTCTACTCAAAAACTGATTTAACAGAAATTTTATGATTTTTATTGACAATATTATCTAACAAGACTTATTATGTGTCTAACTTAATTTTAATCATTTTCTAATCAAAGGAGGTACTAATCATGATGCTATCAATTATTATTTTAATTATTGTGTTAGTCATTATTAAAAATATCAACTTGCATTCTAGTTGTACCTTCATTGGAGAATCTTTCTAATTCTCTATTGATCGGAAAACCAGGGAATGACCAAGTTGATATTTATTCAACTTGGTCATTTTTTCTTTTAAATTAAGAACACACTTAAGGAGATAATTGTATATGGCAAAAGCAGATGCATCAAAACTAGATTGGAATAACTTAGGATTCGCATATATGGACTTACCTTTTCGATTCCTTGCAACTTGGAAAGATGGCAAATGGTCAGATGGAGAACTAACTGAAGATAATACTTTACATATCAGTGAGGCTTCAACTATTTTGCATTATGGCCAAGGTGCTTTTGAAGGGTTAAAAGCCTATAGAACACCCGAAGATAAGATTCAATTATTCCGTCCCGATCAAAACGCAAAAAGATTCCACAATTCTTGTGAAAGATTATTAATGCCAGCTTTCCCAGAAGATAAATTTGTCGAAGCTGTTAAAAAGGTCGTCAAAGCAAACGCTGATTTTGTACCTCCATATGGTACAGGAGGAACATTATATATTCGTCCATTAATGATCGGTGTTGGTGATCAAATTGGTGTAAGTCCCGCCCCAGAATATCTCTTCACAGTTTTTGCACAACCGGTTGGTGCATACTTCAAAGGTGGCATGACTCCAATGAACTTTACAACTTCACAATATGATCGTGCAGCTCACAAAGGAACTGGTGAAGCCAAAGTTGGTGGAAATTACGCAGCTAGTCTTTTGCCACATCAAAATGCATCTCAAAAAGGATTTGCAGATTGTGTTTATTTAGATCCTGTTGAACATAGAAAAATTGAAGAAGCTGGTGCAGCTAACTTCTTTGGTATCACAAAAGATGATGTTTTTGTCACTCCTAAATCCCCTTCAATTCTACCTAGTGTTACAAAGTATTCACTACTTTGGTTAGCAGAACACAGACTAGGTTTAGGTACAGAACAAGGCGATGTCTACATTGACCAATTAGATAGATTTAAAGAAGCCGGTGCTTGTGGTACTGCCGCTGTTATCGCCCCAATTGGTGGTATTGAACATAACGGTGATCTACACGTCTTCTACAGTGAGACAGAAGTAGGTCCAGTTACACAAAAACTCTACGATGAATTAACTGGAATTCAATTTGGTACCGTAGAAGCACCAGAAAATTGGGTACAACAAGTAGACTAATAAAAGGGGATAATTATTATGAGAAAATTTGGAGTTATCGGAGTAGGACACGTAGGTGTTACAGTCGCATATACATTAGTTACTAAGGGAATCGCTGACGAATTAGTTTTGATCGACAAAAACGAAAAATTGGCAGTAGCTGAACAATTAGACTTACAAGATTGTCAGGCAAGACTAGACACAACAACTAAAATTAAAGTTCAAGATTATAGTGAATTAAAAGATGCTGATGTTTTGTTTGTCACTGCTGGAAATATTCATGCCCTAGATAATAATTCAGGAAATCGCTGGGTTGAATTTGAATATACTAGAGAAATCGTCAAAGATATTGCACCTAAAATTGCTAAATCCGGATTCAACGGCGTTTTGGTTGATACGATGAATCCTTGCGACGCAATTGCTCAATACCTCCAAAAAGAAGCTGGTTTTACTTCTGAACAATGTTTAGCAACTGGAACATTTCTTGATACAGCAAGAATGCAACGTGTCGTTGCTGAACAGTTTGGAACTAATTCTAAAAACGTTGGCGGTTATGTTTTAGGAGAACATGGTGAATCACAATTTGTTGCATGGTCCACAGTTACAGTTAATAATCATCCCCTAAAAGAATATGCAAAGGCAAAAGGAAAAGAATTAGATTTAAATGATCTTGAAGATGAAATCAGACATGGCGGCTGGGCTATCCACTCCGGGAAGGGATACACAAGTTTTGGAATCGGAACTTGTGCTGTTAAATTAGCTCAATCTGTAATCTCAGATGCACAGCTTGAATGTCCAGTTTCTACATATAATAAGAAATACGATACATACTTAGGTCAACCTGCTGTTGTTGGAAAAGGTGGAGTTCAATATGTTAATGAACTACATCTAACTGACGAAGAGGAAGCCAAATTCAAAAATTCTGCTAATACAATTAAAGAAAAGTTTGCCACAATGTATGAGAGAGCATAAAAAGGCGGTTAGCTCTTGAGCATTGTCTAGGATAATGTTAATGGTGGTCGGCTTCCGATATCGAGTAATTCCACCTGTTGTGTGACCGACTTCAGCCAAGGTCTGAAGTCTCGATTCTAAACTTTGCAAAAATCGCAAATTTTAGAATCGTCAGTGGAGTAAGAACGCAAGCGTTCAACTCCTCTTTCACAACTGGTTCCATTACTCGATATCTCCAGCTTTTAGAATTTTGGTAATATATTAAAAGGGAGTTCTATAATTGTTATATTTTTTGTATAACAATTGTAGGGCTCTCTATTTTTAATTTAACTTTTTTATTATCTAAGCCAATCGCTGATTTGTTTATCAGAATGATCAACTTTATTTCCATCAACTACTAATGATGATGTAAAGGTATTATTAATTGCTCCTTGTTGTTTGAGAATTTCTTTAACTACTTGAACGCTATCACCTTGACCATATCCACCTTCACTCATGAATGGAGCAATTTTCTTACTGGATAATTGACTGCCGTAAGTGTTTAGAAATGAGTGCATTGGATGTGATAATGTCATTGCCCAAATTGGATATCCTAAGTAAACCGTTTTGTATTGGTCAAGATTAGGTAGTTCCATATTTAATTCTGGATAATCCATATTTTCACGTTCAAAATTTGCTCGTGACAATGTTTTTGGGTAATTACTTGGATAAGGGTCTTTCACGGTAATCTCTAAAATATCGGCATTAGTTTTCTTTGCAATTTTACTTGCCAACAATTCTGTACTACCTGATCTTGAAAAGTAAATAACGATATTCTTGGCTGAATCGGTTAACTTTCTAGTAGGATGGCTATTTTTATTAGTATCCATCCCATCAGAAATTGTTCCTGCACCATTACGCCAATCATTACTATTTTTTCCTAATTGATAAGCTGTGATTTTTTGACCATCAATTGTTGCATCTTGAAATTTATTATTCAATTTCTTATCTCCCAAAAGATTAAAAAATACCCACAGATTTGTATCTTCATCTTTAATATACTGGTCTATCTTCACCTTGTGTGCCAGCATCAGCGATACCGACTGAATCGTTCTTCAAATAATCTGGATCAGCAACAATTTTGACGATTACATCGGCCATACTTTGACGAGATCCAGAAACTCCAAGGTATTGTTCATTCTTGTGTGTGATTGCATATTTAACTTCATCACGATCATTCAACCATGGAAAACGTAATGTTGTATATGTTAGACCTGATTCTTCAAGCAACTTATCAGCATTAATTGCTGCATCCAAGCCGCCTTTTACCATACTGTAGTTCCAACGACCAAATTCACCAGGGACTTCGTTATATAGACCTAATAAGCTTGATTCAATAACACGTTCAACTTTGTTTTCTTTCATAGCTTTAACAACATTTTTAGTCATAGTGTTGTTACCATCATGGTCGACAAAAGAAATATAGACGATATCTTGGCCTTTCGTGGCGTTATTAACTGCTTCAAAATCCTTAACATCACCATCAATCAAAGTAACATTTTTATTTGAGCCCAATTCCGCCAAACGATTACTATTACGTAAAAATAGTGTCAATTCAACATCTGGTTGTTCCTTTAGAATTCTATCTTCAACGATTCTTGCAATTTGTCCATTTGCACCTAGTACTAATACTTTTTTCATTTTTATCTCTCCAATTATTTTAATTTAGCTAAACTTGTTCCAAAAATTTGTTCAATTGTTACTGGATCACGGTGGTCAAAGAATTGACTTTCACCTTTATCAAGACTATTCATAATATTCATATCATCATCGGTTAATTTGAAATCAAAGACGTTGATATTTTCTTCCATACGATTTTTATGAACCGACTTAGGAATCACCACAATTCCACGTTGAAGCAACCATCTTAAAATAACTTGGCCATTAGATTTGTTATATTTGTCAGCAATTTCTTTGATAGTTTCGTTAGTGAAAATATCATGCTTACCTTCAGCAAATGGTGCCCAAGCTTCAACACGAACATCTTCACTTTGATTGAATTCAACTTCTGAATTCTGTTGATACCAAGGATTAACTTCAATCTGGTTAATTACTGGTTTAATTTCATTTGATAATTCCAAGTTCTTCAATTGATCTGCATAGAAATTAGAAACACCAATTGCTCGAATTTTACCAGCTTTATAAGCTTCCTCTAAAGCATGCCATGCACCAGACACATCTCCATAAGGTTGGTGCAATAAATATAGGTCTAGATAATCAACTCCAAGATTATTTAATGAAGTTTCGATACCTTTTTTTGCTCGTTCATAGTTGGCATCTGATACCCAAAGTTTTGATGTGATGAACAATTCCTTACGATCAACTCCACTTCGTTTGATAGCACGTCCCACGGCAGATTCATTTTGATAAGCTGCGGCTGTATCAATTAATCTGTAACCTGAAGCAATTGCATCAACAACTGCTTGCTCACATTGTTCTAAGTCAGTTACTTGAAAAAAACCAAATCCTAATTGTGGCATTTTGATTCCATTATTTAATTTCACTGTATCCATATCTGTTTACCTCTGCGTTTGATTTATGAGTTCATTATATGCAGGCCATGTATACTTGAAAATTACTAGATAAACATGCTACTATACGTCCAGCGTATAGTACTTTAACGAGGTGATTTTATGATTGATAATTACTTGCTGGAGGAATTAGTAACTTTTAGTAAATTTGGAACTCTGGCGGCCACCGCAGAAGAACTGATGGTGACACAGCCAACGGTAACTCGTGGAATGCAAAAACTTGAAGATGAGTTAAATGTGAAATTATTTGACCGTCAACCCAATCACATTTCTTTGACCAAAACTGGAGTTTTAGCAGCTAAAGAAGCACAAAAGGTTTTGAATCAGAATCAAAGTTTTATTAACACAGTTCAAGCATATGAGGCCAGCAACACTACCCTAACAGTCGGTTCAGTAGTTCCTGGACCTACAATCGTTTTGCATTCAATAAATAACATGCCCAAAAATACTGTTATCAAGGATGCTTTATTACAACAAGATGATGTTATCAGCGACTTAGAAAACTTAAGCTATTCAATGATTCTAACTAATCAAGAAATCATGACCGATTCGATCGAGTCTCGCTTCATTGGTAGTGAAAAATTATCAGTTAACTTAGATAAGTTCACTTACTTGGCTAATAAAAAATCAGTGAGATTTGATGAATTAAAAGGAATGAGTTTTATCGTTATTAACGATATAGGTATATGGAAAGAAATTATTCAAAATAATATTCCAGATGCTAAATTCTTGTACCAAGAACAATATGATGCTTTTCAAGAAATAACTCAGTACTCCAATTTTCCTTATTTCAGTACCAATATTTCTCCAAAAAGTAATCATATTCCTTCAAAAGATGATGATCGTGTCAGAATCCCAATTAGTGATGATGAAAGTACAATGAATTTTTATGCTTCTTATTTAAAAAATCAAAAAGCAAAAGTTGATCCGTTGATTAAATTAATATCTCAAGCTTGGATATATTAAAGAATTTCAAGACAAAAAAGCCAGTAATCTAAAAATTGATTACTGACCTTGTTTGTTTCCGATATCGAGTAATTTCGGCTTTTAAAATTGTATTTATATAATTATAATAGTATTTCGTAAATTAGCCGGAAGGCGCAGAAAAATTAGGTTGCTGTGAAGGTGGCGTTAGCACTTTAGTGCTTACACCACGGGACGAATTTTGAAACTCGCGGACTTTGCAAGGTTCAAAATCGAGATTCAAGACCTCGGCTTGAATCGTTCCCCATAGCAACCTAATTTTTCTGTGACTGGAGGCGGCAAAACATCACCTACATATATTTTTAGAAAAACATTTTACTAACCACAATCATAAATCCTAATAAAACAACAGAAACGATTGATGCAGCTAAAACGGCTTTTTTGCCGCTAGTCATAAATACTTTAAAATTAACACTCATACCTAAAGCTGCCATTGCCATTCCTAGAACCAAATAAGCTAGTTTTACTAAACCATTTAATATCCCAACTGGCATTGGAATAAAAGTTCCAATAATACTAGCTAAAATAAAGCCACCCATAAACCATGGAATCGGTAATTTCTGCTTAGTAGTATTTCCATTTGATTCTGTTCTTTGATACCAAATTCCAATGATCAAGGCTGCTGGCGCCAACATCAAAACTCGTGACAATTTAGTAATAATTGCTGTACTTAAGCTAATAGATCCACCGGCACCACCAGTTGCAATAGCATGTGCTATTTCATGTAATGATCCACCCGCCATAACTCCAAATTGGGAAGATGTCATATTTAACATTGGCTTAATGGCTATTTCGATCAACGTAAATATTGTTCCTAAAATTGCTACAATAGCTACTGCCAAAACTTCGTCATCCTTTTTTTGTGCTTCAGCATCCGGATGAACTTTTATTTGTGGAGAAACTCCCATAACCGCAGCAGCACCACATATTCCTGTACCACTGGCTGTTAATATGGCTAATTCCTTATTAACTCCCAATTTTCTGGCAATATTATAAGTTAAAATCACAACACCACTAACAACTATTACTGCCACTAAAATTGTTTTAATACCAGCATTGGCTAAATCTATCAAATTCAATTTAAATCCTAAGAGAATGATTCCTAATCTCAAGAACTTATTAGAAACAAAACCTATTCCGGATTTGGCTTTCTTAATAACTGGTTGATGTATTTGAAAAAACATCCCCAATATCAAAGATATTACCAATGCACCAATAATAGTTAGGTATAGTAGTCCACCAAAAAATGTTCCTAAAGCGGAACAAATCAAGGTCATAATAAATGCATAATAAAAACTACTTGTTCTAAAAATCCCCATAAATATGTTTTCCTCTCTTTTAACATGATTTAAATGATAATATAGAATTGATATAAGTAAAAATTAGTAATTGTTTTTATATTATAAATAATTCTTATGAGGTCAATCATGTTAGATAAAAGATTCAAAACTTTAGCCATTCTTTCAGAAACTCTCTCCTATACTAAAACGGCTCAAAAACTGTTCGTTACTCAACCGGCGGTCTCTCAACAGATTAATTCTTTAGAAAATGAATTAAACTTACTTTTAGTTACAAAAAATAATAATAAAATCAAACTAACTCAATCTGGAATTATTCTAGCTAACTATGCTAAAAAAACTTCTATGGAAAGTCAGCGACTCATAAAATCACTTCAAGACGAAAAAAGTCTACGTAAATTAAAAATGGGTTGCACTTTATCACTAAGCACAACCCTACTACCAGAATTTATTAATAAACTAAACAGTGACTTCAAGATCACTACCACTGAAATAAATAATACTAAACATGTTTTAAGCAAGATTCGTGACGGAAAAATCGACTTTGGACTCATTGAGGGTAACTTTGATAAAAAGGAATTTGACTACATCTTAATTAAGCGTGAGCCCTTTATTTGTGTAGCAAATCCTGAATTAGACGTCAAAGAACCTCTTCCTATTGAAAAATTATTCGACCAAAATATTCTAATAAGAGAAATTGGTTCAGGTAGTCGTGATATTTTAGAAAACTGGTTAGCAATTCAAAATTTTCAAATAAATGATTTTCAAAATATCTCTGAAATTTCCAGTCCAACAACGATAATTCAATTACTAAAGCAAAATCTAGGAATTAGTTTCATGTATAAATCACTTGTGGAAAATGATTTGGAACACGGACTATTGAAACAAATTCCGATTCAAGAATTTCATATTGATCATCCTATAAACTTGGTTTTTCTAAAGGATAGTTATTTTAAAGATACTTATAAGCAGCTTGTTTAGAAGTTAAACATGCGGTCATAAACATGCAACCAAACATAGCTTTTTCCACTTAAAACAAATGGTGCCATGACATACGTCACAGCACCATTTTGCATTTCCAAATTTTTTATAACATAACCGTGTAACAAAAGGCTGCAACCTCCACATAGCTACGAATCACAAACGATTGATAGTACCAATCGTTCGTGCTTCTAGGCTATATTCCGGTAGCAAAACGCCTTTTTTTACACTCTTTTTTTACAAATCTAACTTATACCCAGTAACAATAGGCTCACGGTCATTATGAATATCACGGAAATATTCATATTCAGATAATCCTGAGAAAGAACCTACTATATTGTAAATATTAGTATAGCCAAGGTTATTCAACGCACGGACCATGTTATAGCTTCTTTGACTGGTCAAACAGTGAATATAAACTGGTTTATTCCGTGGAATTTCATCTAAACGACCACGGAACTGACTTAATGGAATATTAAGAGCACCTTTAATATGACCTTCCGCAAATTCATCTGGTTCACGTGCATCAATAATAAATGCTCCATCATCTACTAAATCACGGACTTTTGTAAGAGAAATTTGCTTATATTCATCATTTAAAATATTTGTTGCCACAAGTCCTGCCATATTAACGGCATTTTTAGCAGTGCTAAACATTGGCTGGTAGCATAATTCAAGATTTTGTAGATCTTCAACATATCCATGCATAGTGATCATTGTTGCAATAACATCAATTTGTTTATCGACTTGGCTTAGACCGACAGCTTGAGCTCCCAAAATCTCACCGGTTGGATAACTGAATACTAATTTTAGAAAAATGGGATGTACATCAGGCATCAAAGAAACTTTGTCTTTTGGCGCTACCATAGCTACACGATATTCAATCCCATTCTTTTGACATTGTTCTTCACTTAATCCAGTGGAAGCGGCATTTAATCCAAAGACACCGATAACTTGTGATCCAATGACACCATGTTGATGTACTAAACGTCCATATGCATGATTTACGGCATCACGAGCTTCTATTTGAGCTGGAAAGGCTAAGTCTAGTCTTTCCTTTTTTCTAGTCAACATATTAACTACTTCAATTGCATCACCAACTGCATATACATGAGGCAAATTAGTTTGATAATTTTGATTTACTGCAATAGCTCCAGTCTCACCAATTTTCACGCCAATTTTTTTAGCTAATGAAACTTCAGGTTTAACACCAACGGCCATTATTACCATTTCAGTAGGAACGTTTTCACCAGAATCAAAAATAACCTCATCATCCGTAAATTCAACTACTTTGTGGTTAAGTAACAGACGTACCCCATGTTCCATCAATTGTTTATGAATAATTTGAGCCAAATCATCATCCATATTTCTTAAAACATGTTTTGATGATCCAACTAGTGTTACATCTTTACCAGCTTTAATTAGATTTTCTGTTACTTCTAGCCCTATGAATCCAGCACCGACTACAGTAATGTTTTGAACGTCGTTTTCTTCAATATAACCTTGTATTTTTCTTATATCGACAACATTTCTAACTGAAAAGACATTATCGTTATCAATCCCTTTAATATCACTAGGCATTTTAGGAACTGCACCTGGTGATAAGAATAATTCATCATAATTATATGTTTTAATACTCTTAGTAACTAGATCTCTTATTTGGACAGTTCTATTTTCAGCGGATACATCTATTACTTCTGTATTAGTAACAGCGTTGATGTTATATTGCTTTTTAAATTGTTCTGGACTCATCAAAACAATATCATCAGCATTTTCAATTGTTCCACTTAAATGATATGGAAGCGCACAATTAGAGAAGGAAACATCAGGACCCTTCTCAAACATTGTTATTTCAGCATCTTCATCTAATCTTCTAACTCTCGCTGCAACTGACGCGCCTCCAGCAACGCCACCGACAACAATAATCTTTTTTCCCATTTTTATTCACTCCTTAAATGAGGTCGCACGCAATTCTAAGGTAAATTAAATAAAGCCCTTACATTTCCAGCATACTTCATTAAGAACGATTTAGCCATAATAAATCAGTTTCTTCTACTAATTGTGCATGATAATATATTATTATCAATCAAGAAAAGAGGATTTATAATGAAGATTTATTTTGCTAATGGTTTATTTTCTCAAGCCGACCGCATGTTTAACGAAGTCGTAGTTAAGCAAATAAGAGAAATGTCCAATGATATTGAGGTTTATCTTCCTCAAGAAAATGGTGACATTAACGACAAAACTAAATTCGCTGACTCAATCAAAATTGCTGAAGAAGATAACAAAGAATTGCTTTCTTCTGATTTAGTTGTCGCAATTCTTGATGGAGAAATTATTGATATCGGTGTTGCTTCAGAAATAGGTCTAGCATTTGGTAAAGAGATCCCCGTTCTTGGACTATATACTGATTTAAGACAACATGGAGCAGAAAATCCTGAAAAGCTTAAGGCTGTAGGTGAAATTGGTGAGAATCCTTTCCAATATGTTAATACTTATACGATTGGACTCATCAAATTGAATGGTAAAGTCGTCAACACGATCGACAAATTATTGGCTGAAATTAAAGCGTATATCTAAAATAATTTTGTAAATATTGAGTTTTTTAGATTTCAATAACATTACATGTCTTTTACAGTTGGATTATATCCAACTTTTTTTATGCCATGCGTTATATGATGTTTCTCGTAAGAAAATTCGTTAAGCCAAAAAGGCTTCAAAGTAATTCGGGGGACATATCTCAATGAGAATCAAGAAATTAGCAGTATCAGTATTAACAGTCGCTTCACTTGCACTTACAACATTTGCCGCAACAGGCAATGCTGTCCAAGCCGCAGTTTCAGTTTCTAACACAGACGGTGTAGTTTACGTTACAAACGCTAACGGCGCTACAGTATACAACGAACCTTCAGTTGATGGTGATATTACAACTGGTTCAGCTTCATTACAAAACAATACAGCATGGAAAATTGACAAGGCAATCACACTTGATGACGCAACTTACTATGAAGTTGGTACAAATATGTGGCTTAAGTCATCTGATATTTCATTCGATGCTCCACAAGCAAATACATCTACACAATCTTCAAGCGAAGTTAATAAATGGATGTATGTTAAATCAGATCAAGGTAACGTAAATCTTTATGATGCACCAAATGGTTACTTTAACGGTAACTCTGTCTCAAATGGTTCAGGTTATGAAGTATATGATGAATATACAGACTCAAATAACCAAGTTTGGTATGATCTTGGCGCTGGTCAATGGATCAAAGCTGAATTCATGACAGAACAACAAGTATCAGAAACAATCACTATGAACGCTACAGCTTATGATCCAGCTGTTTTAGGTTCAAGTATGGGTTACAGCGGTGTTGCTGCCAACTTATCAAAATTCCCTAAGGGTACACATCTAAAGATCACTGATAGCAATGGTAATGTTTATGACCGTGTTGTTAATGATACTGGTTACTTTGCATACAGCAACCCTAACCAATTAGATATCGCTATGCCAAATTCACAAGCACTACAATTTGGTCGCCAAAACGTTACAGTTCAAGTAATTAAATAAATACAAAAGAGTGGAACAAAACATGTTCAGCTTTTGAGCATTAAGGAAAGCAAGACCAGTAATCCGATTTTGGATTGCGGGTCTTGTTTTGGTTAAGCGGAAAAAGCTATGTTTTGTTGCACGTTTATGCTGCATGTTTAAAGAAGTTTTGTCCAAAGCTCTTTTTACGCCTAATTATTGTGGTTATAAGCAAAAACAGTTAGTGGTGCAAAGACTATTACGATTCCAATTCCAAAAAGTAATACTAACCAAGCTTCATTTGTCCAACTACCTGTGGATAAAATTTGTCTAACAGCGGTAATAACGTAAGTTATTGGATTCAGATACACAATGAATTTCATAGTTTTAGATAATGTATCAACTGGAATAAATGCATTAGATAAGAATGTTAAAGTCAACATAATCATTAGTGAAAAACTCTGAACAGCAGATGCACTTTTAGCTAATAATCCCAATAGTGCAAATACCCATGAGATTGCCCAACCAGAGAATATTGCAAGCAATCCACTTACAACAACTACCCAAAAGATTCCAGCAGCTGGTCTCCACCCCATTAAATAACCTACTGACAATGAAGTAATAGTTGCAATTACTAAACGTAAAATATCAGCAAAAAGTTGACCGGCTAGAGGTGCAATGTGTGCCATAGGTAATGATTTAAATCTATCAAAGACTCCAGAGTCTAAATCCTCTCTAATCTGTGACCCTGAACCAGATGCGGCCGATAACATTGTTTGAATCAATATTCCTGGAACAATCGTTGGCAAGTAACTTTTAACGTTACCAGAAATTGCCCCTCCAAACAGATATCCAAACATCAACATAAACATAATTGGCTGAATAATAACATCCATAAATTGATCTGGATTATGAAGTGTTTTCAAAAGATTACGATAAGCCATTGTTGCAGTATTCATAATTAAATTTCCATGATGTGTCTCTACATTCATAATTAATATCCTTCTTTTCTAATTTTTACCTACTGTCAGTTTCATAAATACATCATCTAAAGATGGTTCTTTTACTGTCAGATTACTAATGCTTATTTTTGATTGTTTTAGAGTAACTAATAATGGTGCTAGTTGATCAACACTCTTCAAAGTGGTACTTAATTGTTCACCTGCGTGATGAATTGGCTCGCCAACATTGTTTGTTAATAATTTCATAGCATCATCAATTTGGGAATTGCGTTCAACAGTAAATTCCAGCTTTGTACCACCGATTTGTTTTTTAAGTTCTTCTGGAGTTCCAATTTTTATTAATTTGCCATGATCAATGACTGCAATTCTATCTGCTAATTGATCAGCCTCATCTAAGTATTGTGTTGTAAGTAAAATAGTAGAACCTTGTTCAACCAATTTTCTGATCGTATCCCACATTTGAGTTCTAGTTCTTGGATCTAGACCCGTTGTAGGTTCATCTAAGAAAATCAAAGCAGGTCGAGTAATTAAACTTACCGCCAAATCCAATCTACGACGCATACCACCTGAAAAGTCTTTTAATGGTTTATCCGCTGAATTTATTAGAGAAAATTCTGATAATAATTCTTGTGTCCTCTTTTTTGAATCTAATCTAGATAATCCATTAAGCCTTGAAAAGATCATTAAATTCTCACGAGCTGAAATATCTTCGTCGACGGAAGCATATTGTCCAGTTAATCCAAACATTGATCTAGCCAGTCGCCCTTCTTTAACTGAATCATGTCCAAAAATTTTTACACTTCCATTATTAGCTTTCATTAATGTGGTCATCATTCTCAATGTTGTTGTTTTACCAGCTCCGTTTGGACCTAATAATCCAAATACTTCACCTTTTTTTACATTAAAAGAAATGTCATCTACTGCAATTTTATTATTAAATTTTTTTGTTAAATGATTAACTTCAATAGCGTTTACTGCTTCCATATCTATTACCTCGTTAGCTTTTGATATTAATCAGGTCACCTGATTAACTACATTGTAAGGGTACCTGATTAATTATACAAGTATTTTATCAGGTACCTTGACTATCTTTTTTAAAATCAACCAGTATAATAATATTTGGAGGTATAAATATGCCTAATCTATTAAAAAAGAAAAGTGCTGCTGGTAAACTAATGGAATTCAATATGGTTCGTCACACAGTAGACAATATGTATCATAGAAACTCTGATCAAGGAGAACGACGATTTCTATTTCAAGGCCAAGGAAAAATCCTTGTAGCCTTATACCAAAATGATGGTATTTCTCAAAAAGAATTAGCCACAAGCCTTGATCTATCAGCTCAATCAACCGCTGAATTTGTCAATAAGCTTGTAAATAAGGGATTAGTTACAAAAGAAAAATCTACGACTGACAAACGTGTATCAATTATTAAATTAACCAAATCTGGTAGAGAAATTGCGACCAAAGAATCAGAAAAAATACCAGAATTCTTTGACGTTTTAACTGATGAAGAACTAGATCAATTCACTAATATTCTGACAAAGATAAATACAAAACTATATGATGAAATAAACGAAAGTAATTCTAGCCTATTTAAGAAAACACAAAAAATCGTTAAAGAACATTTTCGTGACTGGTTTTTATAGAGCGCCAAAGAACACGTTCAGCTTTCGAGCATTAAAGCAAACACCCCTACCAATCCGGCGGATTGATAGGGGTGTTCGTTTTAAGCGGAAAAAGCTGTGTTCTTTGGCGCGTTTTAGCTGAATATTTAAGAAAATAAGCAAAAAAAGACCCCGTCTCACGACGGGGCATTTTTGAGGTGGTAAGATGAAATCTCTACTGCAGTTTTCATCAAATACATCTATCAAAAATATATACATAAGTGAATCATACTACGTAAAACAAATCTTACTACACTACGTGTTCTTTGTTCAAAAATTGGATCCTAGCAAATCATGTATTGAGCTTGCGCGACTACTATAATTTAAGTCGATTTTATGTTAACTTTTGTTGCTAGTTCCAAAATGCCTTTGTACCGTACTACTCTAATAATTCTGTGCTCTCTAATCCTACCATCTCCTTAATGGAAATGAATAAAACTCTATCTAGCATGAAAATTATGGGCTACAGTTCTTGGCATTTCATCTTTACCACGTCTTTAATATACCATTGTCCGAAAGCGTTTACAAGATTAATGTTCCATCTTTTTGTATAATCTTTCACTTTCTTTTATCTCACGTAAATAGAATTCATCCAACACGTCAGAAACGTTGGTACTATAGCCGTTCTGTGGGTCTTCAGCAAAAATATTTTCATATTCTTTAATGCTAATTTTTTCACGATTACTTAAGACTTCCTTAATTTCTTCACTAACTAAATTTTTCTTAAATTCAGGCTGAATTGTAGCACTATAAAGTTCACCAACAGCACCTGAGCCATAACTGAACAACAAAATCTTCTCATTATCTTTAGGATCTCCATTGATCAAATAAGAAATCAAAGCTAAGTAAAGTGAACCGGTATAAAGATTACCAACTTCTCGACCCATTTCGATACTTGCTTGATAATGTTTCGACAACTCATCAAACTTATCCGGATCAATTTTATCCTTTAATGTCTTCAAAGCTTTCATCCCCATTTTAGTATATGGGACATGGAATAGCATCGTCTGAAAATCATCTACAGTTTGATCAAAGGTATTTTGATACTTTTGCCAAAGTTCACTAAAGAATTCTACATAAACTTGATTAGAAAACTTCCCTCTCGCAAATGCAGTTTTAGAAAAAGTAGGACGCCAGAAGTCACCAACATTTTTAGTCATATAGACTTCTTCATGATTGAATTTCAAAATCTTAGGGTCTTTACCAATCAACATAGCAACAGCACCTGCACCTTGAGTGACTTCACCTGGTGTATTAATACCATATCTAGCAATATCACTGGCAATAACCAATGCTTTTTTATCCGGATTCAATGCTACAAATCCTTCTGCCATCTTTAATCCCGCTGTAGCACCGTAACAAGCTTCCTTTATTTCAAATGCTCGAACGTCTTCTGGGAGATTTAATAAATCAACCAAAAATGTAGCAACAGCCTTAGATTCATCAACACTGCTTTCAGTTCCAACAATGACTAAACCTATATTGTCGTCCTTTGAAATAATTTGATTGGCAGCTTCTGCTGCCATTGTGACACTGTCTTGATATTCCATAGGAACAGATTGCTTACTTTGACCAATTCCTATCGTGAATTTATCAGGGTCAACGTTTCTGGCCTTTGCTAACTCAACAATATCAATATATTTCTTAGGTGTATAAAACCCAATTTTATCAATACCTATATCCATTACTTGTTCCTCAATTCTGACAATATCTCTTGTGCATACTCCAATGAGTATTTTTTAGTTTGATTCATCTTTTTAGCAACTAGTTTAATTTCGTCGCCAACTGCTCCAGCGGAAACTGCCAAAGATTTACTTTGAAGGCTCATATGGCCAGCTTGAATACCTGTGGTGACAAGCGCTCTTAAAGCGGATAGATTATTAGCTAATCCAACTGCTCCAATGATCGATTGCAATTGCTTACTGTTATCTATTTGCATAATAGCTAAACTTATTTTTGCCATGGGTAAAGCACTTATAGCTCCGCCAACACTACCAACTTCAATTGGCATTTTTAATTCACCAACCAATTGGTTATCAATTATCTTCCAGTCACTAAATGGTCGATATTTTTCATAATAACTATGTGCAGCAGCTTCTTGGGCTCTAAAATCATTCCCTGTGGCAATAAGCACTGCATCTATTCCGTTCATAATTCCTTTATTATGAGTTACTGCACGTTTCGTAGATACCTTAGCAAATTCAGTCAATTTAACAATTCTTTTTGCAACTTCTTGTCCAGACATTGTTTTGGTAGCTAAATTTTCAAAGTCAACTTTTGCTTTAACAACAATAACTTGATCTTGACCACTATTAGATAAAATACTACATAAAACGTCTCCAGAGACTATTTCTAAAATTTCATGAGCAGTCTTTTCCAAAATTGAGTTAACTATATTAGCACCCATTGCATCAACAGTGTTTACTTTTAAATCTATTTCAAAAAATTTATCATTATCAATAAATTCTATTTCTTCTACACCACCACCACGTTCAACTAAACTAGGGCGTGATTCATTAGCGATATTTTGAAGATGACTTTTAGATTCAGTTATTTTCAAAATATCATCAGAAGACAAGTTTTCTAAAACAATTTGGCCTGTAACGATTCTTTTACTTGGTTCAGTTACAAAACCGCCACTCTTCTTAATACGCTTTGCTCCATTTGAAGCTGCCGCCACAACAGATGGTTCCTCAATAGCCATTGGTACTAGATATTCTTTTCCATCTATTAAAAAATCAGTGGCAAACCCATATGGCAAACCAAATAAACCTATTTGATTTTCACTTAAACTATCAGATAACTGACTAGTTAAAGGATCTCTTTTTAACAAAAAACCTGCCTGTTCTTTACTAATGAGTTTCTTCGATAGTAAGTAATCTATTCGTTGTTCGTCACTCATTTGGTAAACTTTCATGACAATTTGACTCCCATCGCCATTCCCATTCCACCACCAATACATAGTGAGGCTAAGCCGGTAGTTTTATTTTCATTTGAAAGAGAATTTAATAACGTAACGATCATTCTTGCACCAGTAGCTCCTAATGGATGACCTAGAGCAATCGCACCACCATAAATATTTAATTTATCTCCTGAAATATTTAAGTCTCTTGCTACCGCAATCGTTGGTGCAGCAAAGGCCTCGTTTATTTCAATCAAATCAAAATCATTAATATCAACATTGAATTTATCTTGATATTTATTGATAGCGTAATATGGTGCATATCCCATATAGTTAGGATCAATTCCCATTTCGGTATATCCAGTTATCTCTGCTAGATAGTTCAATCCTAGTTCTTCTGCTTTTGTTTTCTTCATCATGATCAAAGCTGCAGCACCATCATTTAATGGTGAAGAATTTCCCGCAGTGACCGTTCCATTTTCTTCAAAAGCTGGTTTTAATTTAGACATTTTTTCTAAAGTCGTATCCGCTCTAACAGACTGGTCAGTTGTGATCTTTTGACCATCTACTTCAATTGGCAATATTTCTTTAGATAAATTCTCTTTAGCCGCAACTGCTCTCTTATGAGAATTCAAAGAATATTCATCTTGAACTTGACGAGTTACAGCATATTTTTGAGCAACATTTTCAGCGGTCATCCCCATGGGTTGATGACTGAATGCATCATTTAACCCATCTTGGAATAACGTATCGCCCAGTTTTTCATCTGCATCTAATTTTCCTACTCTTTTGGCATAAAAAGCAGCATTTGACATGCTTTCTACTCCACCTGCAACAACAATTTCTGCTTCTCCAAGTAAGAGTGCATTTGCAGCAGCATGTACTGCTTTCATACCTGAACCACAGACCTGATTCACAGTCATTGCTGTTGATTCAACTTTAGCTCCTGAATTAAGAGCAATTTGACGTGCAACATTTTGACCTGAACCAGCCTGATAAACATTTCCGAAAATAAACTGATCTATTGTTTGAGGATCAATTTGGTTTTTTTCAAGTAATTGCTTAACTAATTGGGTTCCCAAATCTACAGCACTTAAATTGGCAAATTGCCCACGGAATTTACCTATCGCTGTTCTTTTAGCATCAATTATTACAATCGAATCCATATTTCATATCCTCTCTGGTAAAATAGCCTTAAAATTAAATAATAGTTTATCTAGAAATTAAAAACAATAAAAATGCAAGGTGGTGTTTTCAATGCGTGTAATTGATTTAATTTTATTATTGAACGATTTTAATAAAAATAGCCGTGTTTTAATTGAAAATACTCCAATAAATTTAGCTGTTGTTGATATTAAAGTAATCGATAATAAATTAATTTTAGAAACTTCATCCAAATTAAAAGCTCTAAAAAATTGGGAATTCCTTTTAATGATCAATAAATCATTATATTATACTATGCCTATCTTTTTTGACCACAAAAAAAATCACCAACAACTCTTTGGATTTAGGGTTGCTGGCGATCAGCTTTTATTAGGCTAGTTTTTCTTATTCTTTGGTTGTAACTTCTTGCTTAAGTCAAGAATGTATTGAGTTAGTTCATCCTTTACTTCTGGATGTGTCAATCCATATTCAATATTAGTCTTAACGTAACCAAATTTGTTACCAACATCATATCTTTGACCCTTGAATTCATGAGCAAAGACGCGTTGTGTCTTGTTCATACGATCAATGGCATCTGTCAATTGGATCTCGTTACCTGCGCCTGGTTTTTGAGTACTTAACAAATCAAAAATTTCAGGTGTTAACAAGTAACGTCCAATAATTGCCAAGTTACTTGGTGCATCTTCAACTTTAGGCTTTTCAACAAAGTTCTTAACATTGTAAAGACCAGGTGCTTGTTCACCTTCAGGATCAATAACACCATATTTAGAAACATCCTTTTCAGGAACTCTCATTACGGCAATTGTTGAAGCATGTGTCTTTTCGTAATCTTCGATCAATTGTTTTGTCAAAGGAACTTTATCTTTCATCAGATCATCACCCAACATAACAATGAAAGGTTCATCTGAGATAAATGAACGTGCTTGTGCTACAGCATCGCCAAGACCATTTGGATGTGCTTGACGACTGTAGTATAAATTAACACCTAAATCAGTAGTATCTTGAACAACTTTTAATAACTCTGTTTTATTTTTAGCTTCCAAGTTTTGCTCTAGTTCAGGGACAGAATCAAAGTGATCTTCGATTGAACGTTTGTTTTTACCAGTAATGATCAAAATATCTTCAATACCTGAAGCTTTAGCCTCTTCGACGATAAATTGAATTGTTGGCTTATCGACAATAGGAAGCATTTCCTTTGCGAGTGCCTTAGTTGCTGGCAAAAATCTTGTTCCTAATCCTGCAGCTGGAATAATAGCTTTTCTGACTTTCATTATTTATCTCCTTTTTTCATGTAACCTTAAATAACTTGTGAGTTTACCAGTATTCTTAATGACTGAACCTTCGCTAGCTTCTGCAAAACCAACGTTGATTGCATTTCCAAATAAGAATATCGTCACTGACATATTTACCCACAATAAGAAAACAATAATTGCTCCGATAGCACCATAATTATCCCAAGCTGCTCCAAAATACTTTAAGTAGTAAGAAAACAGTTGTGAGACTGTCAGCATACCAACAGAGGCAATTACCGTTCCTAATAATACATAATGAACCTTAAGACGAACATTAGGTAAAAAATAAAATAAAGCAAAGACGATCAAGAACATTATAACAATAGCCAGAGGCCATTTCCATGTACCAAAGGCATATAAAAATCCCGGATCCATTCCTAATAATGGAACGATCCAATTCAAAAATATTTGTCCAAAAGTAAAGACTATAATTACTGCTACAGCAACAAACATCAAAGCAAAAGTCATTATAAAGGCCAACATTCTACGAATAATATAATTCAAAAATGTCTGCTCAACAAAAATACTATTAATATCTAGCCCATACGACTCATTCATTGACATCTGAGCAGTGTTTAACCCTCTCGAAATTGCCCACAAAGCTAAAACGATACCAACTGACAAAATTCCTTTATTAGAACTAGTCAAAACTTTCTCAATTGTTGGGATCAAGTAACTATGCAGATCTTTGGGCAAAATAAATTCAATATAACCAACCACTGATTTGCGATCAAGATGCAAGAGTGGAATCAGGTTTCCTACAATGATGACGGCTGGAAACAGTGACAACAAAATATAATATGTTACAGCCTTTGAAGCCATAGGTATATTAGTATTTCCCATCGCTTCGGCAATACATTTAACAAACCCGATAAATTTATCTTTAATGGAGATGGGTTGTTTAAAAATCGGTGTATTGTCTTCCATTTAACTCTCCATTATAAAAGATATTTAGCGTCAAACTCAGGATCTTGTGATGTTAAGATTTTAGGACCATCTTTAGTGATAGCAATTGTATGCTCATATTGAGCTGAGTTTGAACCATCAGCTGAGACGAAATATTCCCAACCGTCAGCTTTAACAAACTTATCTGAAATTTCCCAAGTTCCTAAGTTGACCATAGGTTCAATTGTAATTGTCATACCTTCTTTAAGGCGCAATCCTTGTCCTGGTTCACCATAATGAGGAACATTAGGTGCTTCGTGCATTGTTGGTTGAATACCATGTCCAATAAGGTCACGAACATCCCCCATATGTTGTTCATCTTCTACATAATGTTGAATAGCATAACCAATATCACCCAAGCGATTACCAACAACAGCTTGATCAATACCTAGATATAAAGCCTTATGTGTTACTTCCATTAAGTGTTTATCTTCATCTGAAAGTTCACCAACAGCGTATGTCCAGCAAGAATCACTTTCATAACCGTCCAAATTAACAGTCATATCAACTTTTAGAACATCACCATTTTTTAAGATAAGGTTTTTTCTTGGAATACCATGAGCAACTTCATCGTTAACACAAACACAAGTTGCATATTTGTATCCTTCAAATCCCTTTTCGGATGGTCTCCCACCATGTTCAGTAATGTATTTATCAGCAAAATCTTCAATTTCCATTGAAGAGATTCCTGGTTTAATGATATCTCTTAATCCAATATGAACATTAGCAAGTAGTTCACCTGACTTGCGCATGCCCTCGATTTCACGTGCAGATTTTAATGTAATCAATTCCTACATTTCCCTTCAAAAATAAATAATACCTATAGTATAACATTTTCAGCAATTTCCAATTAGATGGTAGAGAATATTATTTTTTGCTATAATACGTCAAGTAAATAAGCAGTTATAAGAGAGTGTATATATATGACAAAAGTAAAAATCGTTTACGCCAGTATTACAGGTAACGACGAAGATATCGCCTATGTTTTAACAGAAAAATTTGAGGATCTAGGTGCAGATGTAGAAATGAGTGAGATATCACAAACTGATGCAGCCGATTTTGAAGATGCTGATATTTGTGTTATCGCTAGTTATACATATGATCAAGGAATAGTCCCTGATGAGGCTTTAGATTTTTATGAAGACATGCAAGATTTAGACCTTGATGGAAAAGTTTACGGAACTTGCGGTTCGGGAGATACATTCTATGAAGATTACTGTCGAGCTGTTGACGAGTTTGCAGCAATCTTTGAACAAGTTGGTGCAACTAAGGGAGCTGAACCAGTTAGGGTCGAACTAGAACCTGAACAAGAAGATATCGATCATCTAGATAACTTTGCTGAAGAATTGGTAGGAAAAGCCAAAGAAATGGATCATTAGACTATGGAATTGATCAAAAAACACCGAGATTTCTTGGTGTATTGTCTATTTGGATTTATGGCATCACTAATAAATATTGCCGTCTTTACTATTTCACACAATAATCTGAAAATATCCCTTTGGTTGGCTAACACTATTGCTTGGCTAATATCAAATATATTTTCTTTTTTTGTGACTAAATTGTATGTTTTTAAAACCAAGATTGGTACATATAAAAAGATGCTTAAAGAAGGTGCTTACTTTATAGCCTCGAGATTATTTTCCTTACTATTTGATGATATCTTCATGATCGTGGCAGTTCTTGTTTTACCACTTAATAATATTGTCATTAAAATAATCGACCAACTGGTCGTAGGATTATTTAATTACTTTTCATCTAAATGGATCTTCAACTACAATAATCGAAATATATTAGAAAAAATCAAAAATTTGAGATCAAAATAAAAAAATACAGAGTGTGACAAAGCATGTTCAGCTTTCGAGCATTAAGGCAGACAAGGTCAGCAATCCGTTGGATTGCTGACCTTGTCTGTTTTAAGCGGAAAAAGCTATGTTTTGTCGCACGTTTATGCTGCATATTAAAGAAAAAAGCAGTTATGTTACACTCCCTATTTTTATTAGTTAGCTTAAGAAGTCAGGATCAAGATATGCAGGATTTGGATACTTATAGAATCCTTCACCAGTACTTACTCCCATTTTCCCTTTATCAATATAATCATTCTTGATCATATCGGCTAATTCTTCATATTCAGGATCATTTTGAGCAGCATTCGAAGTTATATCATACGCTGTCTTCAATCCAACAATATCCAAAATACCAAACGGACCGAATGGTGCTTTAGTTGCTAACATCCAAGTTTTATCAACGGTTTCAATATCAGCCACACCTTTTGCTAAAAGCATTTGCGCGGCATCCAATAGTGGAACTAATAAAGTATTTAAAACATAACCCGGTTGTTCTTTCTTTAATTTGATTGGAATCATTCCAATTCCTTGAGCAAACTCAACTACTTCGTCATATATACTTTGGTTAGTCCATTTTGTACCCATTATTTCAGCGGTATTATTCTTCCAAATTTCATTTGCAAAATGTAATGCTAAAAACTTTTCTGGTCGACCTGTTATTTCAGCAAATTGGCTAGGTAAGAGTGTAGAAGTATTCGTAGCGAAAATTGTTTTTTCATTTGCTACTGCCGCTAATTGTTTGTAGAAACTTTCCTTTATATCCACTCTTTCAGGAATAGCCTCAATAACTAGATCAGCTTCGAAAACGGCCTTTGCAATATCACTTTCATAATTCATCCTTATCGGAACAGCCGCAGCATTACCCCTAGACGTAGTTAAATCACGAATCAAAGTATCTTTCAAATTAGGAAGGATCGTACTTTCATAAACTCCATTATGCAAAAATACATTTAAATGTTCTGATTGACTTTGAACCTCTTTTTGATAAATATCAACTAGACCATTTATTCGTTCTTTAGCTTTAACTAAAACCTGATCGTTAATATCATAAATAGTTACGTTATATCCTCTAAAGGCAGTTTGAAATGCAATTTGACTACCCAAGACACCACTACCTGCTATAGTTACATTTTTTATCGTCATCAAAATCATCTCCGTTCCAGAATATTATTGAAATCGCTTACAGTATACATTCTCGAAACTTTTCATTGCAAATTTTATGCACAAAAATAAACCATACCAATTTGTGGTATAGTTTATTTTTTATTCCGCATAAACATGCAACACAGCATAGTTTTTTCTACTTACAATAAAATACTCCAGCAACCTGAAGATTGCTGGAGTATTTTATTTTAGTGCGCAAAAGTTGGACAGGCTTTGTTGCACTCTTATTCTGTATCTACATTTTGTTTTGATTTATATAGGTAGAATGGCAAACCGACAAACGTCAATGCTAATCCTACTAGGGCAAGTATTGTTTGGGTAAACAATGTATTTATTACAATGAAGGAGCCTCCGAGAATGGCAATAATCGGGACTACAGGGTAAAAGAGGGTCTTGTAGGGTCTATTCATATCTGGTTCACGTTTTCTAAGTATCATTGTAGCGAGGAAGGTCATTGTATAGAAAATCCAGATTACGAATATCAACATATCAGTTAAGGTATTAAATGCACCTAAGAAAATCATAAGACTAGCAATTACAATCTGTAAGATACCACAATTAATAGGAATTCCATTTTTTGATAACTTTTTAAGTTGTTTACTAAATGGCAAGGTATTATCTAAAGCCATTGCGTAAGGAATACGCATACCTGTCATTGTATATCCATTAATGGCACCAAACACAGAAATTAGGATACCGATCGTTACTAACTTACCACCTAATTCACCAAATAATACGGTAGAAACATCTGAAGCAGCATTGTTATTACCGATAATTTGACCAATTGGCATAGTCTTTAGAAATACATAATTGATCAACATATAAACAATCATGATTCCTGCTAATCCTAACAGGATAGCTTTTGGTAGATCCTTTCGAGGATTTTTCATCTCTCCAGCAATATTACCAACATGGATCCATCCGTCATAAGCAAACATTGTTGCTAATAGTCCATGTCCTAAGGCTGTGGCAAAGCCTAAGTCTTTTCCAGCTGTGACCGGGAATAAACTGATTTGAACGTCTGATTTAGCGAATAAACCAAAGATAACAATTAAAATGATAGGAATCAATTTGAAAAGTGTTGTAAACGATTGAACACGTCCACCTACTTTGGAACCGAGCAAATTAGTTAGTGTTAAGAACAATGCTACGGCAACTCCTATCGGAACCAGTAAACTTGGACTTAAGCCAAATAAATTAATACATTGTGTACTGAATATAATTGCCAACGCAGCTATATTTGCAGGGAAATATATTACAGTTTCAGCCCATCCAAGCAAGAAAGCAGGCTTCTTTCCATAAGTATATTCAATATAGCGCATCATTCCACCAGTTTCAGGGATTGCGGCAGCCAGTTCAGCAGCTGTCAAACCAGCACAGATGGTAATTACACCACCTAAAAACCATGCTAAAAGTGATAAGCTAACGGTTCCTGTCGCTTCAGAAACCACGGCAGCTTTGAAAAATACACCCGCACCAATAACTGTACCCATTACGGTGGACAAAGCAGCAACAAATCCAATATTTTTCTTTAGATCAGTTGTTCCTTCTCCCATTTGTTCACCTCTAAGCTAGGAAATTATCCTTGCTCTACTCTATCTTTTAATTTGTCAAGCATGTCGCGTGTCATTGCGTCTAAGTCGTAGTTTGGAGAGAAGCCCCATTCTTCTTTAGCGCATGTTGGGTCAATACTATTTGGCCATGAGTCAGCAATTGTTTGACGCATTGGGTCAACATCGTATGTCATATCAAATTCTGGCATAACTTTTTGGATAGATTTCTTGATGTCTTCTGGTTCAAATGACATTGCTGTGATATTGAAAGCATTTCTATGAACAAGTTTGTCTGGATCAGCATTCATCAATTTGATAACAGCATCAATAGCATCTGGCATGTACATCATATCCATGTATGTGCCTTCTTTAATGAATGATTCGTATGATCCCTTCTTAAGTGCTTCGTAGTAAATATCTACAGCGTAGTCTGTTGTTCCTCCACCTGGTAATGTCTTATATGAGATAAGTCCAGGGAATCTAACACCACGAGTATCTACACCAAATTTTGTGTGGTAGTAGTCACATAATAATTCACCAGATACTTTTGTTACACCATACATGGTAGTTGGTCTTTGAAGAGTATCTTGAGGTGTATTATCTTTTGGAGTATTTGGACCAAATGATCCGATTGAACTTGGAGTAAAGAATTTCAAATTAAGTTCACGTGCAACTTCAAGGGCATTAACTAAACCACCCATATTCAAGTTCCATGCTAATTGAGGTTTCTTTTCAGCTACAGCTGATAGAAGTGCTGCTAAGTGAATCAAGGTATCAACATTATTATCTTTTGCGATTTGTAGCATGTGGTCATAATCATTAACATCTAATTCTTCAAATGGTCCGCTTTGAACTGTAGGATTATCAATTGGTCTTCTGATATCTGTTGCAATAACACTATCAGGACCATTTAATTCTCTTAATTTTGCTACCAATTCTGAACCAATTTGACCTAAACAACCTGTAACCATAACTTTTTTCATCGTGAAATCCTCCAACTAAGGTAATTTGATTTTTTTAAATTAAATCTAGTTCTTTACCAACTTTTTCGTACACGGTGATAGCTTGATCCAACATTTCTTTAGTGTGTGTACGCATTGGCATGTTTCTAATACGTCCAGTTCCTAGAGGAACAGTAGGATAAACGATTGGTTTGACGTAAACGCCATTTTCAATCAGTTTGTTTGAAAATTGTTGTGTCTTGTTTTCATCACCAAGAATAACTGGTGTGATAGGTGTTTCTGATTTTGAAAGAGTAAAACCAATTCTTTCAAGGTTTTCTTTGAAGTAATTTGCGTTGTCCCATAATTGGTCAACATATTCTGGATGATCCATAATCAAATCTAATGAAGCGATACAAGCAGCTGAAGCTCCTGGTGTTAGAGATGTTGAGAATAGGAATGGACGACCACGTGCCTTTAGCCATTCAATTAATTCTTTTGTTCCGGCAACGTAACCACCGACAACACCAATAGCTTTTGATAATGTACCCATTTGGAAATCAATCTTATCTTGAAGTCCAAAATGTTTAACTGTACCTTTACCATGTCCCATAACACCTGACCCATGGGCGTCATCAACATAAGTTATAAGGTTATATTCTTCTGCTACTTTTACAGCTTCTGGAAGGTTTGCAACATCCCCATCCATTGAGAAAACACCATCTGTGATATACATGATCTTTTCGTATAGGCCACTTTCTGTAGCTTCTTTAGCTTTTTGACGAAGATCGTCCATATCTTGATGCTTAACACGAATAATTTTGGCACCTGATAAACGGCAACCATCAATAATAGATGCATGGTTTAATTCATCTGACAAAATGGCATCTTTTTTTGTCATAACCGCAGAAATGGCACCCATATTACAATTGAATCCTGATTGGAAGGCAATTGCTGCTTCTGTTCCCTTGAACTCGGCAATCTTTTCTTCCAATTCCTTATGAATCATTAAAGTTCCGTTAATAGGACGAACGGCACCCGCACCTACACCCCATTTTTCAGTTGCCGCAACATCGGCATCCTTTAATTCATCACGACTAGCAAATCCCAGGTAGTTATTTGATGCAAGATTGATCATTTCATGACCATTTATTTTGATGATTGGTCCATTGTGATCTTCCAAGACATCGATTGAATTGAGAAGTCCTTTTTGCTTAAGATCGTCTAAATTTTCTCTCAAGTACTTTTGTAAAACCTCTGACATAACTATTTGCTCCTTCATTAAGATTTGGTTCACCGAGAATATATCATGTTACGAAATCGCTTACAATCGATAACACTCGGGTTATGATTAGTAATTTCTTAATATAACGATTATTCAATACAAAATATTTCACAAGTTAAATGTATGCAAATGTATTTTAGGTAAAAAAGGCTTATTTCATAATAAAGTGATAGCAAATAATGTTTATGAATAAATTTCCAAATTTCAAAAAATTATTAGACAAAATTTAATAAAAAAATTTTACAATATTAAATAAACGAACATTTTTTTGTAACAAAAAAAGACCACTTGTTGACTATTTTTGATACAGTGTATCAAATTAGTTAACAAGTGGCCATGCTATATGCACATTATTTAAATCTTATATTTAACTTTTTGAACCGGATTATTCAAATTCTTCCGGTTTATTTTTTATTTGTTTAAAGTAATAACTTATAGAATCTAAAATGCGTTCTGATGCCTTACCGTCACCATAAGGATTTTTAGCATTTGCCATACGTTGATACTCATCACTATTATCAAGCAAATTGTTCATTTCTTTTTCAACGACACTTGAATCAGTACCAACTAATTTTAAGGTTCCAGCTTGAACTCCTTCTGGACGTTCAGTCGTATCACGTAAAACTAAAACTGGTTTCCCTAATGAAGGGGCTTCTTCTTGAACACCACCAGAATCAGTCATAATAAAGTAACTCTTTGATGCAAGATTGTGAAAATCAACAACGTCTAAAGGATCGATCAAATGAACTCTATCAACATCACCAAGGATCTCTTTAGCAGTCTTTTGAACAACAGGATTTAGATGCACTGGATATATCAATTCAATATCATCATGTTTTTCAACGACTTTTTTCATGGCATTGAAGACTTGCTTCATAGGTTCACCTTGATTTTCACGACGGTGCATCGTTACCAAGATCATCTTCTTATTTGGATCAATAATATCAAGGATATCATGATGATAGTCTTGGTGAACTGTACTACTTAATGCATCGATTGCTGTATTACCAGTAACGAAAATATTACTTTCATTATGATTCTCTTTGATAAGATTAGCTTTACTTTGATCAGTTGGAGCAAAATACAGATCAGATAGATCATCGGTCATTTGGCGATTCATCTCTTCAGGCCATGGAGAATACTTATTCCACGTTCTAAGTCCTGCTTCAACATGCCCAATACTTGTTTGATGATAAAAGGCTGACAAAGCTGCGCTGAATGTAGTTGTAGTATCACCATGAACAAGGACAATATCAGGTTTTTCTTTTTCAATGATATTATCTAGTTCTTTAAGAACTAATCCAGTTATTCCACTTAGAGTTTGACGTTCCTTCATTATGTTCAAATCATAATCAGGTTTTATCTTAAATATCTCTAAAACAGAATCGAGCATTTCACGATGTTGAGCTGTAACAACGGTTACTGTCTCAAAGCGATCACTATTTTGTTTTAATTTTAAAACTAATGGTGCCATTTTTATTGCCTCTGGTCTTGTTCCAAAGACTGTCATAACTTTTATTTTATCCAAAGTATTCACCTCAATAACTGTTCAAATTATATCAGAAATAAGACGATAAACCTAACCAGCTCTAGACTAACTAATCTACCAGAGTTTTCAGAAAATAATCTGATATAATAATATTATTATGATAAATTTACCCCTATTAATAACTTTAAGTATATTCACCACTTTAGTCGCCTTTTTTCTTGTCATGGCAATTTATAATACCTTAATCAAATCTAACAGTAAAAAATACTGGTGGATTATTCTAATAATTTTAGTAATCCTCTATATCATAGCCTTTGTAGCCTATTTTCATTTCAAAACCGGTACTTTACTGTAAATACTTTTAGAAAAAGGATATTAATTATTCGTGTTTTGCGTTAAAATGATGATTGTATTCTAAAGATGAATTTTTTGGAGGATTATCGATGGTTTTAACAAATGGAAACGAAATTTTCAACAACGCTCGTAAAGGAAAATATGCCGTTGGTGCTTTTAACATCAACGACTTGGAATGGACTCGTTCTATCTTAGCTGCAGCCCAAGAAACAAACACACCAGTATTGGTTCAAACATCAATGGGTGCTGCAAAGTACATGGGTGGCTATGAATTATGTCTACACCTTGTACAAGACACAATCAAATCAATGGGTATCACTGTTCCAGTTGTTATGCATTTGGATCATGGTAACTTTGAAGCTGCTAAAGAATGTATCGAAGTTGGTTACAACTCAGTTATGTTTGATGGACATGACTTACCTTTCGACGAAAACCTTGCAAAGACAAAGGAAATCGTTAAATTAGCTCACGCTAAGGGCATTTCTGTTGAAGCAGAAGTTGGTTCAATCGGTGGTACTGAAGATGGTATCGTTGGTTTAGGTGAATTAGCTGATGTTGAAGAAGCTAAGACTCTTAACGCAACTGGTGTTGATTATCTTGCCGTTGGTATTGGTAACATTCATGGTGTTTACCCTGACAACTGGAAAGGTTTAAGCTTTGACCGTCTTAAGGAATTAGCTGACGTTATCGATACACCACTTGTTCTTCATGGTGGTTCAGGTATTCCTAAGGAACAAATTATCAAAGCTGTTTCAATGGGTATCTCAAAGGTTAACGTTAATACTGAATTACAACTATCATTTGCTAAAGCAACACGTGAATATATCGAAGCTAAGAAAGACTTGGATATTGATGAAAAGGGTTATGACCCACGTAAGTTACTAGCACCTGGTGCAAAGGCTATTACAGAAACAACAAAGGAACGTATCGCTTGGTTCGGTACACCTTCAATCAAATAATCTATCGATAAGATAAATTCAAAAAGAAGCTGTGACGTGAGTCATAGCTTCTTTTTTGTTTAGAAAAAAAATAGCCCTTACGGACTATTTTTTAGCTTCAGCTTCTTGTTCTTCTTTAGCCACAGCCATTTGAGCTACTAAGTTCAAATAGTTGAATGGATTATCATAATTTGGTTGGAATAACATATCTACAAAAGCAAGATCATCAATAGTATTTCCATTTTGAATACTAATTGATAAAGCATTAGCTGATTGAGCCACTTCATGCTTACTAAATAATTGAGCACCAAGAATCTTTCTAGTATCTTTATCGTAAACCAAATCAATCATTAACATTTCATTACTTGGCATAAAGGTAGGACGGTAATAATCATCGTAAATAACATGATCTGCATTGATTCCATCATCAAGGGCATTCTTCAATGTTGCACCTGTTGATGCTAATGTATGTTCGAATAATTCTAGTCCTGTCGAAGCTTGTGTTCCCATATACTTTTGAATATCACCAAAAACATTTTTACCAGCTAAGAATCCTTGGCGAACTGCATTAGTTGCTAAAGGAATATAGACAGGTTTCTTTGTAGGGTTAAAGTTAACTGAACAAGAATCACCAGCAGCATAAATATCAGGGTTAGATGACTGAACATATTCATTAACAATGATTTCTTCATGCTCGCCTCTTTTAACTTGACCCTTTAACAAATCAGTATTAGCTACAAAACCGGTACATACAATAATTAAATCGGCCTTATGCTCACCTTTGTTTGTCTTAATAGTGATTTCATCACCGTCTTCAAAACCAGATACACGTTCATTCAAAAACACATCAACGTAATGATCTCTCAATAGACCAACTATTTTATCAGACATGGGTTTATCAATATAATGATTCAACACTTGCTCACCAGCGTGGATCAAAGTTACATTATGAATTGTATTAGCGTAACTTTCAGCTAATTCAACTCCAACGTATCCTCCACCAATGATAGCAATACTTTGATAATTCTTAGCTGATTCATAAATTTGTTGAGCTTGTTCATAATTTTTACACAATAAAATACGTGGATTATCGAAATTCTTCAAAACCGGTGTATAAGTCTTTGATCCTGTAGTCATGATCAACTTATCATAACTATCTTCGAATTCTTCACCAGTTTCAAGATCTTTTACTATCAACGTTTTCTTTTTTGAATCAATCTTTAAAACTTCATGTTTCATCTTAACGTCGGCACCATCTTGTCTCAATGTGTCAGGGTCGGCATAGAACATGTCTTCCAAACGATTCACAATTCTGCCTAAGTATAAAGCAATTCCACAAGATAAAAATGCAATATTATCTTCACGTTCATACACTGTAACATCTGTTTCAGGATGATCTTTAAGGATTTGTTCCACAGCTGCCGTTCCAGCATGTGTACAACCAACAACTACGACTTTCAATGATAATACCTCCAATGCCTATTCATATATAGCTTACATCTTTTCATATTCAAATACTCATCATCATTTACGAATACTTTTTTCATATAATGAAGTAATATTCAATATACCTTTAGGTATAACCTTATCATATTCTAAAAAAACTTTTAATCATTAGATGCTCTAATTAAGAATTGTGCCAATATTTTGTAAACTTGCTTTTTGAACTATTTTATCTGCCACAATTATGTCTAAAACAGCTGTACCAACAGTTTTAAAGATTGTTATATCTGAATCACTCTTACGACCTTTGATGTCTTTATTGACTAATTGTCCGAGTTCACCGTCAATATCTGCCTTTTTTATTAGAGCTTTTTCTAATGCTTGGATTATATCACCTGCTTCAGATAAAACCCCATCTAACGTATCGAAAATTATTTTGTCAGCTTTTTGAAGAGCAACCGCTGGAATCTCACACATTTCTGGAGTATATGCTCCTACACCATTAATATGTGTTCCTGGTTTAACAAGATCTCCGTTAAAAGTAGCCTTTCTTGAAGTTGTCACAGTCGTGATTATGTCAACTTTTGGAACAACTTCATTAGGATCAGAAACAGCAACAAATTTTGTTGAGAAGGTCTTTTGGAATTCTTTAGTGACTCTTTCGCAAAATTCTTCTGCTTTTTCCAAATCACGGTCAGATACATATACCGTATCTAAGTTACGAACTGTAAGCATTGCCTCTAGCTGTGTCAAAGCCTGTCCACCGGTTCCTATAAGAAGGGCAAACTTTGCATCCTCTTTAGACAACAAATCAGTTGCAGCACCTTGGATCGCCCCCGTTCTTAATTGTGTTAAGTATGTTCCATCAAGGATCGCATTAACAATACCTGTTTTAGCATCTTGAGTAATCATAGTTGCAGGTACACTGGGCAAACCAGATTTAGGATTATCAGGATAAACAGCTACTATTTTTAAACCTAATGTGGGATCTTCGCCACTTGTTGTTCCAGGCATATACAAACTTTGTCCATATCCCTCAACTGATAAATTAGTACGTAAAGGTATATCGGCCTTACCTTTTGAATAGAGACTAAGAGCTTTTTTGTCTTCCTCAATAGCTTCTTTCATACTTAAAACTTGCTTAATATCTTCAGCAGATAGATAGCGCATATTTATCCCTCCATTGATTTTGATAAACGAAGTAATCGATTTCATTATATCAACTAATCTGTTCTATTGCATAAGAAGTCTCAATACTCTTCTATTATTTACAAATTTAAAGTAAAATTATTTAAAAGTTAGGAGAAAACTTATGAAGGAAATAAAATATTCAAATAGTTTAAATTCAAAAGTTTATCAAGATGATTTAACAATCAGGAAAAAGGTTTTCGTAGAAGAACAAAAAGTTCCTTCTTCTATGGAGGTTGATGAAATGGAAAATAAGTGTATGTATGCTACGCTGTATATAGACAAAAATCCAGCAGCTACAGCACGTTATTTTCCAACTGAAGATAATGGAATTCATATCCAAAGAGTTGCTGTTTTAAAAGAGTTTCGAAAACAAGGATTAGCTTCATTTTTACTAAAAGATATTTTTAAAAAAGTTAAAAAAGATTACCAATATATTATTTTAGGTGCACAAGATCAAGCTCAAGAATTTTATAAAAAATTGGGTTTGCGTGTAGTAAGTGACCAGTACCTTGACGCTGGTATATTGCATCACGATATGCGCTTAGATTTGTAATATAGGGGATTATCAGACTAGGGGATTACTATGTACAGATACTTTATTCAACCACAATTAAATAAATACAATAATACCTTAATCGGCTATGAGTTATTGATGAAGCATGACACACCTGATGGATGGCGCCCGCCATTACATTTCTCAGATATACCTTCTCATACTTTAGCCGAAGTACTTGTTGCTACCACTAAGTTACTTTCATTAAAAATTGGCTCAGTGTCAGTAAATCTTAATAGAACTCAACTAATGGACCCTGAAGTTAGAAAGGCTATTATCCTTTCGCAAAGCCAACTAAGACCACTAAAATTAGTCGTTGAATTAACTGAAGAGCCCGGAAACGAACAATGGTCCAACGAAGATCTAATTCCTTTGATCCAACAATTCAAAAACTATGGTATGGACTTTAGTTTAGATGATGTCGGTACTGGTGAAAATAAATTGGATCATATTAGATCATTAGTTCCACTTGCTGATGAAATGAAATTTGCAATTCAGAATTTCTCTGAAAAGCTACGTGATCCAGATATTGAAAATAAAGTGATTTTTTGGAGAGATTTTACGAAAGAACACAATTTGCGTTTTATCTTAGAAGGTATTGAAGATAAGAACGATGATCGTTTAGCAGATACTTTAGAGATTGACCTACGACAGGGTTATTTCTATGGACGCCCACACCTTCTAAAGTTAGAGGGAGATAAATAGATTACTTATCTCAAACGCGCAAATAAACACAACTTTTTCCGCTTAAAGTAAACAGCTCCATCAATCCGCTTGGATTGATGGAGCTGTTTATTTTAATGCTCGAAAGCTGAACGTGTTTATTTGCGCTCTCTTTCCTTATCCACAGCCATTTGACCTACTAAGTTCAAATAATTAAATGGATTATCATAATTTGGTTGGAACAACATATCGATAAATGACAAATCATCGATCGTATTATTATTTTGAATACATACTGATATTGTATTTGCTGACTGTGCAACTTCATGCTTACTGAAGAATTGAGCACCTAATATCTTACGAGTGTCTTTATCGTAAACTAACCTGATCGTAAGCATTTCTGTCGTTGGCATATAATCTGGACGATAATAGTCATGATAAACGACTGCATCGGCGTTAAATTCATGCTCAAGTGCATTTGTTAAGGTCAAACCAGTAGAAGCTACTGTATAACCAAACAATTCCATTCCTGAAGTTGCTTGTGTACCCATATATTTTTGAATATTTCCAAAAATATTGATTCCGGCTAACGCACCTTGTCTAATAGCATTAGTAGCTAAAGGCATATATGAAGACTTGCCAGTTGGATTAAAGTTGACTGTACATGCATCCCCTGCTGCATAAATATCAGGGTCTGAAGTTTGGACATAGTCATTGATTATAATTGCACCATGACGATCCATATCAACTTGTCCACGCAAAAGATCAGTATTAGCAATAAATCCTGTACATACAATTACTAAATCTGCCTTATGATCTTCCTTGCTTGTCTCAATAACAACTTGATCATCACCACTAAATCCATTAACATGCTCGTTCAAAAATACATTAACACCATGTTCCTTCAAAAGATCCACAACATTATCAGACATTTCAGGATCTAAGTAATGATTTAAAACCTGATTATTTGATTGTATTAAAGTAACCTCATGGTCTGTATTAGCGTAACTTTCTGCTAGTTCTACACCAATATACCCAGCTCCAACAATTGCAATATGCTTATTCTTTTTAGCAGTTTCATAAATTGCTTTAGCTTGAGCATAACTCTTACACATTAGAATTTTTGAATTATCAATTCCCACAATAGGTGGTACTTGAACATAAGAACCAGTTGTCATGATCAACTTATCATATGTATCTTCAAAGACATCATGAGTCTCTAAGTTCTCACACATAATCTTTTTATTTTTAGCATCAATTTTTAAAACATCATGTTTCATACATACTTTGGCACCTAATTTCTCAAGTGTCTCAGGATCGGCATAAAACATATCTTCCAGTTTTTTAACTCTACGTCCTAAATACAAGGCTATCCCACAGGACAAGAAAGAAATATTATCATCACGTTCATAAACTGTGACTTCTGTCCCAGGATGATCCTTTAAAATCTGATCAACAGCAGCTGTCCCTGCGTGTGTACAACCAACTACTATAACTTTCACAATAATTCCCTCCAATATATAACTTTATTTTACTATATAAACAATAATATTGAATTTTATTATATATATTTTAATATTCTCGTAGAAAAAATACATTTTAGTGTTAATGTGTTAAGTGTATACCATTATATGATACTCGTATTAAAAAATAAAATCTCGGATTAGGGGTGAAGAATGTCAATTAATAACATTAATGGTCTTCAATCACTTTTAAGTGTCGACGGGAATATCAATGCAATAATCATCGGTCTTATTACGATAGGACTGATTACCATTATCACTGTATCAGCTTATTCTTTTGAAAATATTATAAATAATAGCAAAAAGAAATCAGTTAAAATAGGACTTCAAATAGCCGAAGGAGTCATCTTGGCTATTAGTATGATTTTGGTTCAGCATATCTTCAAGGCTTTAAACTCTGGAGATACGCGTAGTTGGTTTTATGCAACTACTCAATTGACATTATTACTCTATAGTCTTTACACTATGCAAAATTATGTCATTGAATTTATGAATATTGCAATGCCTATTTACGTCTTTGGACACCATCTTATAAACGGAAACAATAATTACTTATTACTATTTATTATCTTAACGATTTTACTGGCCTTAACAGTCAGTTATATTTCAAGAAACACCGATCAATTACTTAATTCTGAATGGAAATACATTATCCTACAGGTAATTTATGGTGCCATCTGGTGGGTAATAATTTGGTCGTTCCATCGCTTCACACTTTATTACACTATCAGCATGCTTGTCGGATTCGTTATTTATATGTCTATTATTAGATATATCGCTAAATGGATTCGTGATTCATTTAATAACTACCATGACTTATCCGAAAAAGTTAATTACGACGAACTTACAGGAATTAGAAATAGAGCAAACTTTGATGAAGTCTCTAGAGAAGTTTTTAAAGTTTACAGTAAAGATCTAGATGTTCCCTTAACAATGGTTATGTTTGACATTGACCATTTCAAAATTTTCAATGATGATTACGGTCACGCTGCCGGTGATGTGGTACTTAGACATGTTGCTACATTATTTGAAAAAGAATTGTTTAAAATGACTACTAGAGGACAAATTTTCCGTTTTGGAGGCGAAGAGTTTGTAATAATTTTCAGAGGTACTACTCCTGAGGATGCTTTAGAAGTTATTAAAAAAATTCGTAATGATTTGATCAATGATCCGGTTGAATACGAAGGTAAAGAATTAAATATCCGTATTTCATTAGGAGCTTCAGCATTGCAGCCATCTGACAAAAATGTAGATGATCTATTCAATCGAGTAGATAAATATCTGTATGAGTCTAAGAATCAAGGCCGTAATCGTATAACTGTTGAGGATGAAACAATTGCATTTAATTAAGAGTGCAAGGATACACGTTCAGCTGTCGAGCATTAAGGCAAACGACCCTATCAATCCGATTTTGGATTGATAGGGTCGTTTGTTTTAAGCAGAAAAAGCTGTGTATCCTTGCACGTTTACGCTTCATATTTAACCCTTCTTCAGGGTACAAAAAAAAGTTCCAAGTAAAAAAATATTTACTTAGAACAAATCTTAGTTGTTTTGCATTTCTAAATTTTTATAGCCTAAACGTGTGACTAAAGGCTGCAACCTCCACATAGCTACGAACCACGAATGATTGATGGAGCCAATCATTCGTGATTCTAGGCTATGCTCCGGTGGCAAACCGCCTTTTGTCACACTCTCACAAAAAAAAGATGAGATACTATCTCATCTCCGGGAAGGATCAGTTGTTTTGTCCTGATGGTCCTAGAAGTAATAGTAACCCATATAAAATTCATTCTCAATAGTTTAATAACTTTTTATAATAACCCTAGTTTTGATAAATGTGCTTATTTTTACTCTTTTTTAAACAAAGATTAACCATATTTTAAAGATTGTAGTGATGCTTTAACGAAGGAACGATTAATTTATCCATTCTTCCAATAATATAACCTTGAAAGAAAATTGCTAAAATAGTTCCGATTCCTACTGAATAAATCTTACCACTGACAAGATAACAAATAATCATGATAATTATTGGCGGAGAATAGCTCACTATTTGTCCCCACCCAGCCGATCCATGAAGATACTTGAATCTTAATAAATATGCTAATTCATCATTGGGATGTTGAATTATGTTACAACGCTGATAAATCGAAACAGCCATAGAAACACCAAATAGTCCGATAATATCAATTAAGATCCGTAAAAACATGTTCATTTGTTCAAAGTGAAGAGGTATATATAATTTGGTAAAAAATCCGACTAAATAACTAAAAGGTAATGAAAACAAAATATTAGAAATAAATATATGACCATCAAACTTTCCTAAAAGAAATTGATTAGTAATGGCTACTAAAATGGCATAAACAAACAAAGTCGTACCGTAATCAACTTTTATCAAATTAGAAATATTAACACCCGAAGCCATCCAGACAGCACTTCCGACATCACTATCTATCATTAATGCGTTTGAAGCTGCATTAAATATAATTGAGAAGGCTAAATACCCCATCCTCTTTTTAAAGTCCCCTTTTGTATCCATGCATCCACCCTCTTAATAAAATAAGCAGTCAAATGAGACTGCTTATGAAAACGTTTGTTTTTCATTATATCATCTAAAGATTGTAATGATGCTTTAGTGATGGAATAACTATAAAATCAGCTTTACCAATCATATAACCTTGTAAAAATATTGCCAAGATGGTTCCGATACCTACTGAATAAATCTTGCCAGTCATAAAATAACAAATAACCATGATCAATACTGGCGGTAAGTAACTAAAAACCTGTCCCCATCCAGCTGATCCATGAAGATACTTGAATCTTAAAATGTAAGCTAGTTCATCATTAGGGTGCTGAATAATATTACAACGTTGATAAATTGAAGCACCTATTGAAACACCTAATAATCCAATAATATCAATGACGACTTGCCAAAATAAGCCTAATCTCTCAATATGTAATGGCAAATATAATTTAGTAAAGAAACCCATTAAATAGCTAAATGGTACTGAAAAAATCAAATTTGAGATAAAAACATGCCCATCGAATTTCTTTAAGAGTAATTGATTAACTACAGATACAATAATGGCATAAAAAAATAGTGTTGTACCATAATCAACATTTATCAATTTAGAAATATTAACACCAGATGCCATCCAGACAGCACTTCCAACATTACTATCAACCATCAACGCATTGGACGCTGCAATAAATACAATTGCAAATGCCAAATAACCTAATCTTCTTCTATAATCCCGCTTTGCTTCCAAGTGCTACACCCTCTTCTAAGTTTAATTTACTCGAAAAAAAAATGACCGGCAAATTTTCCAGTCATATATGTAAGCGTTTTATAAAATGCGTGTAAAAGTGATACTTTTAACCTGCTATTTTGATACTTTCATTAGGATGATGTTTCAAAGATGGCATGAACCAATGATCTGCTTTTCCTATTAATATTCCTTGGAAACAAACCGCCAAAACAGTTCCTAATCCAACAGAATCGATCCTTCCTATAATAAAAAAGCAAACTAACAAAACAACTATTGGTGGCAAATAACTAAAGAACTGTCCCCAACCGGCTGAACCATGTAGATATTTGAACCTTATTATATAAGCCAACTCATCATTTGGATGTTGGATCAAGTTAACTCTTTCATAAACTGAACACCCTATTGAAGCTCCAAATAATCCTAAAACATCTAATAACACTTGCCAAAATAATCCCATATTCTCAATGTGCAAAATCAGATAGAATTTAGTAAAAAAGCCTACTAAATAACTAAATGGAAATGCAAAAACTAAATTTGATAACAAAATATGTCCATCAAATTTTCCTAATAAAAACTGATTAGCAATTGTCACAACGATTGCATATAGAAATAGTGTTGTTCCGTAATCTATCTTAATGATATTAGTAACATTTACCGCTGATGCCATCCACACCATGCTTCCAACACTACTGTCAATCATCAATGCGTTTGAAGCTGCTATTAAAATTATTGCAAAAGCCAAATATCCTAATCTTTTCTTAAAATCACTTTTTTCTTCCAAAAAATCCTCTCCCAGATAAGTCCTCAATAAATATCCTAGAACAAATTTTCGAAAAAAATAAGCGATTGAATATAATTCCAATCACTTATGTAAGCGTTTTATATAATTGCTGTAGATGTGATAGTAATCAGTTATCAAATCTAGTGTTTTGACACTATGCCTTTTTACCACCATTCATCATTTCATCCATACTGATCAAATGGAATTTATGCTCATGATCTGGATCATATGCTTCAATTTGTGCCATCATTCCAGTATCCTCATGCTCCAAAATATGGCAATGATACATATAAATTCCAAACTTACTGAACTTAACGGCAATTCTAACTGTTTCACCGGCATTAACTCCAACAACATCTTTCCAACCATGTTCATTTGGATAAACTTCTTTACCATTTCTACTCAAAACTAAGAACTGGCACCCATGAAGGTGGAATGGATGAATCATACCTTTATCCATGTCGTTAGTATTAGTAACATCCCAAAGAATAGTATCGCCAATCTTTTGTTTACGATCAATTCTTTGCATATCAAATAATTTTCCATCTAATTTTACTTGGTCATCCATACCTGACATTACTGTATGAACGATCTTGCTACCAGGAGTAACAACCGGTTTAGGAATCGTATTTAGATGTTCTGGTAATTTAACATCTTGCTTGACGTAATTTCCAATTTTGAATTTAAGAATTGGAACATCATCACTCATTAAAGTTACTTCGTCTCCTGGTTTTTTATCACCAAAATCAACAATAACTTCGTCACGTTCAGCAGTCGTTATCATCACCTTAGTCAATTCAACTGGTTTTGGTAAAGTTCCGCCATCTGAAGCTATTTGTGTAAATTCATGGTTATCATCAAAGTGTAATCTCCACTCACGACGATTTGAACCATTTAAAATTCTTAAACGAACACGTTGTGTTGTAACGTTGAACACTCCATTTATAGTTCCGTTGATAACAGCATATTTACCAAGTGTTCCATCCATATCATAGTCAGCTTTATAATCTAGTTGATTATCATGATAGTTTCTATCTTGTAAAATAATAGGAATATCATCAACACCATAATTTCTAGGAAATGGTAACTTAGCTTCCTCTGGGTCCGTTACAATAACCTCAGCAGCCAAACCGTTCCATACTTGGCGTGCAGTATTTGGACATGGATGTGGATGCAACCAATCTGTCTGTGCAGGTTGATCCAATGTAAAATCAATATCACGACTTCCACCTGGATAAACTGGTGCGTGTGGACCACCATCTACGATTGGACCAGTTACATTTAGACCGTGCCAATGAAAAGTAGTTACTTCAGGTAATTTATTAACTAAATGAATATGGTAATGAACACCTTGTTTAAAGACCACGGTTTTACCCAACAAGGGAGCACTGAATCCCCAAGTCTTTGTTTTCTTACCCGGTAAAATCTGGGTCTCCCCTTCTTGAGCTGTCAAAGTATAATAAACGTCATTTCCCTCAACTTTATCGGGCTTTAACAATTCAGGAATATTCAGAGGCTTCTCCGGTAGGTCTGTCTTCTCTAACGGGACATACCCACCATCATGCAAGTCAAAAACCGGCTCATCAAAGAAATAATCCGTATAAACCATACAATCGCCACCTATTAATTTTTTTTGAAAGTTCCGATACAGTTAACGACCGCTTCCAAAAGCATGCCGATCGCCATCATATACATTGCTATCATGTTTTTATTCTCAATCACAAAGTAAAACAAAATAGCATAGAATATAACCATAAAAACTGAAAACAATTTTGAACTGCCCATCAAAATCTCACCTTCAAACTGTTTACATTTACATCTTAGTCCTCTTCCTTAAATAGAAAAAGGCCGGTGAATAAAAAAAATCTGAGACATAACCTTATTTTTTAATACTACCTAAACGCGCGACAAATCATAGCTTTTTCCGCTTAAAACAAATGAGACAGTAATCCTATGGATTGCTGTCTCATTTGTCTTAATGCTCGAAAGCTGGGCATGATTTGTTACGCTCTACAACTTACCGTTCATAAATTGTGCTTCACCATTACCAAAGCTCCAGTCAGCTTTCGTATTGCTGGTGATATTTATCATAACATCAGATGGTGATATACCTACTTTTTCATGAAATGCTTTAACTAAACTTGCATAAAAATGTTCTTTATCGATTTCTTCTCTTGGACTTGATGTAAGACTGAATAATAAAACCTTATCAGTTCTTTCTAGTCCCAAACCTACATCCCATATAATCATTTCTTCAGGGTCATGTTGTGTGACTACTTGATATCTGTCACGTGGAAGTAAGTGTAATTCATCAGTCGCAACTTTATAAGAAATGTCCAAAATTTCCTTAATTTCTTCCTTACTGCGACCCTTGATCATATCAATTCTCATTAATGGCATATTATTTTCCTCTTAATCTTTTACAATTTTTCCAACAGCAATTGGCAAAGTAACATGCTGATCGTAATGACCAACTGCTCCTGCAATTGTATCTGGTAGTTCTAGGTCTTCTGGAACGCCATGAACATAAATAACTCTTTTATCTAATTCCAAATCATCGGTTCCGAATACTTCCTTAAATTTGGCTTGTAACTTATTTAAGGGTACTTCTTTTTCATATTCAAAGCTTCCATTTTCATCTGATACTGGATATGTATCATTTGGTACATTCATATCATGAGGTGCTGCATCAAAAGGTACCATAGTTGTTCCGGAAACAGACTCTGTTTCTGGTAGATCAACAAAACCATCACCGTTTACATCTTGAGCTTTGGTAGCTATTTGTGCTTCTTTACCATCTGGAAATCCGTGAAAATGCTCCCAGTGTTGAGTGTTTTTTGGTGTATCTTTCATTGAGATATGAATTTTTAATATATCACCAACAATTTCAAAAGTAGCTTTTCCATGTGCTGCTGTACCGATTTTTTCTTCGTTTAGTGGAACAATTTCTGCACTATATTTTTGTGTCATATTGTCTTATTCCTCCAACAATCTCTTCTTTGATTACGAGAGTAATTGTATACTGAACAGACAGATAAATAATTGACATATGTCAAGAAAGGACAAATTATTTTATGGTTCATGATCCAATAAAATGTGTTGAGCAGGTATCTATTTTTAAAGATGCACCTATGAATGTAATCAAAGCTTTAGCTAAAGCCTCAGTTCATCAAAAAAAGATCCCTGCAGGCCAAATGATTTATCAGCCAGGAGATCCTAACGATAGATTGATGATTGTAGATTCAGGACGTGTTAGAGTTTTTAGTTATGCTGATGATGACCGTGAAAGAACTCTTTATATGCTTAGATCAAGAGAGGTTGATTTAACAGGAGCTTTATTTACGAATCATTTACACCAAAATTTTGCACAAGCGGCCGAACCTACCGAAATTTGTTATCTAAAACAAGACGCTTTTAAGGATACTTTAAAAAAATACCCTGAAATGGCTTTGTCCTTAGTTGATCTATTAGGCGAAAGATTAACACTATTAGAACAACGAGATGTGACTGACACCTTACTTACTTCTAAACAACGACTCTTCAATTATTTACTTGAATTAAAGGAACAGTTCTCAAACAACACTTATAAATTACCCGTAACTAAAAAAGAATTGGCCCTATATTTAGGAATCACACCTGAAACATTAAGTCGCCAATTAAAACAATTAAATCAAGAAGGTAAAATCAAATTAGATCGTCGTAATATAACTATCCTTTAGTATTTATAGGCAATTACTTTACCATTAATATAATTAGCTAAATATATTTCTGAAACATCTAAATTCTGTTCTTTTAGCTTTTGTTCCACCCAAGCTTCATCATGTCCCATCATTTCCAATTCGTCATAATTAACTTTCCCATCTAAAACGATTGGATATTTAATATTATCTTCATCTTTCATGATAATTGTGAGTTGCCCGTTTTGTTCAAAAACGGCTCTTTTAACGTTACTAATATCTGTAACTCCTGATTGACGTAATTTAAATGACAGGTCACTTGCAGACAAGCCATTTTTCAAAGCTAGATCTACATCGATTTTTCCATTTTTAACGACCATCTTAGGTGAACCAATTATAATTCTTCTAAAAATAACATTATGATTGGATAGAAATTTTGCTATGAATACTATCAAAGTCCATATCAAAAGGACAATTGTAAATTGAAAAGTAGTAATACTGGAGTTATAAATCATTCCTCCGACAATACCACCTAGTACATAGTTTTGAAGTTGATCGATTGCACTATTTGGTGCAATATTACTTTTTCCAAACAAGTTGATTTGAATGACCATGAAAATAAACCCAATTGTTAACTTTAAAGCTAAATTGCCATATGAAAGATCCATTATTTCACCTATTTTCTAATTAGTTTAACTGATTTAGTATCCACAACATTGGTTTTGTTCAATGTATAACTGCTCAAATTATTATCAAAACTTACTCGATAATAGTCCTTGCCAATCTTTATCAACATACCCTCTGACAAACTTGAACTACTAGAAAATAGTTTATCCCTCGATACATTTTTTTCTTTGGCAATCGACTTCATCAATGTCAAAGTTTGATTGGTTTGATTATTTATATCAATTTGTTTTTCGTAGTTGTTATAATTGATACCGAAAAATAAGGCAATTGATAAAATAAAAATAATTGCCAGATCTCGATACTTATTATCTCTACGATTTCGATAATACATCACACCTGTAACTATCAAAGCAATAGAAAGAGTCAAAATCACAAATATAAATAAAAAATTAGGTTCTTCATTTTGAGCGTATAAATACTGATAAGAATAAAAACTCATATAAATCCCTCTCAAATTCATAAAACTTCATGATTATTATAGTATACAAAAAAGTTGATCTCATTTGAGATCAACTTTTTTATTACTTTAAAAGAAGCTTTTAATCATTGAAGCAATAACTTTAGCATGCGTTTCCAATGCAAAGTGACCACTATCAACTAAATCTACTTCTACATTTTTATCATCTTTTTTAAAGGCTTCAGCACCTGGATAAATAAATGAAGGATCATTTTTACCCCAAACGGCTAAAAGTTTAGGTTGATTTTCACGTAAATACTTTTGGAAGATTGGATAAGATTTAATATTATTTTGATAATCAAAAATTAAATCCAATTGTCTCTGATCGTAGTCTTTTCCATGAGTATAAGCAATATCCAGCATATAACCATCTGGCGAAACTACACCTTCTCTTGTTCCAAATGTATATTGTCCAATAATAGTTTCTGGGGCAAATGCATTTTTATAACTACTACGTTTTTCTTCAGTTGGATTATCCCAGAAGTCTTGTCTAGTTGCCCATTTGGAACCCAAACCTTCTTGATAAACATTACCATTTTGACTAATAATTCTTTTGATCCAATCTGGATGTTTAACAGCAATCTTAAAACCTATTGGTGCACCGTAGTCAAAGACATACATATAAAACTTGTTAATGGACAATTTCTCTAAGAACTTTCCCATAATTTCACTTAGATGATCAAAAGTATATTCAAATTTAGTGTGATCTGGAGATTCAGATTGACCAAAACCTGGATAATCTGGTGCAATTAGATGGAATCTATCTTCTAATTCTGGCATAAGATTTCTGAACATGTGACTTGCTGAAGGAAATCCATGGAACAATACCATAGTTGGCTTGTTTACATCTCCACTCTCACGATAAAAAATATCCAAATTTTCAACTTTGATTGTTTTATATTCTGTCATTTCTATTACCCTCTTAATTTTTCTTCGTTACTTGTTAATAATGCTGTCATTCTTGCTTTGTCATCACCCAATAAATCATCGGTTAATTTACCAAACTTTTCTCGACAATCATTAGCAGTTACCAAAAACTTTTTTCCCTGTGAAGTTAATGAAACTATCGTTGATCTACCTTCTGAGGTTAATTTAACCAAATCCTTATCAGACAAAGTTTTTACCATTCGTGATACCGATGAGCGATCATAACCCAATTGATGAGTGATACTCATGATTGATGCAGGATCACTATCTTCAATGTTCATCATAATATATGAATATGCCGGTTTCATATTTGTAGGGGCGTATACTTTATCAGCAATTTTTTCCACCGACCTCATGTACCTGGCGGCCGTAAAATATGCACACTTTGTATAAAATTCATGTTCCATAACGTTCTCCTTTTACGTATCGTGCATATACACTATAACTCTTAAAAAAATTATTTCAAGAGAAATTTAAAAAATATGACACAACTATATGCACCTTTAATATGTGGTATAGAAGTACAACAAAGTATTCTTTTTTTCTAATATAAATAAAACGAGATACCCAAAATGAAGTGCCCCATAAATGTTAGACATAAATCTAACATTTATGGGGCACTTCAAAATCGGATATCTCGTTTTATTTGCTTTAATCTTCAAAATTGAATCATGATTTGTCACAAGCTCTAAGTCTTATTTCAAATTACTTTTAAAGAAATCATTTAACTTCTCAAATGGAATCAAATCAGTACGATCATACAAGTCAACATGACCAGCATTTTTAACTTTATATAGTTCCTTAGGTTCTTTAGCAGCCTTATATGCATCTTCACTAAATCCTAATGAAATAGCATTTTCACCAGCAATAAATAATAATGGACGTGGAGAAACGGTCTCAATATCACTTAGTGAATAAAAGTTAAGTAACTTAACAAAACTAGTTAAAGTAGGTTTCGTTGTAGTATTGGCAGCTCCTCGTTGAGTACGATAAAAGTCATAAATTTCTTTAGAAAAAGCATCAGAATTTTCATCAATTTTTTCCGGAGTGCCACTTGTATAAATAGTATCAGCACCAGCTTTTTCAGCAGTTCTTTGATTAGATGCTTCATCGATCCAATTGGAATCTCCCATTGAATCACGAATTCCACGTGCAACGGCACCCATATCGGTCGAACTCACAGTTGTAATGGCCTTAAATCTAGAGTCCACCTTAGCCTCATTCAAAGCAAACCCACCTGAAGCACAAATTCCTAATACCCCAATTCGATTACGATCCACAAACGATAATAACCCTAAATAATCAACCGCGGCGGAAAAATCTTCAACATAAGTATCCGGTGAACCACTATATCTTGGCATACCACCAGAATATCCATGATATGCAGGATCAAAAGCAATCACAACGAATCCTCGTTGTGCCAATTGATTAGCGTATACCCCAGGTCCTTGTTCTTTTACGCCGCCAAACGGAGGCCCAACAACTATTGCAGGGTATTTATCGTCCTTATCGATTGATTTGCTGTAATATAAATCAGCTGCAATCTCAATATCGTAACGTGTTTTGTAGTATACATGCTCTCGAATGACTGAATTATCAAGTTTAAAAATATAATACTCATCTTCTGTTTTCACTCTTATTGCACTTGTATTAGCCATAAATTTTTCATCTCCTATTTTTTATGAATTATCATTTTCTAAAAATTACCAAGGTTGGTCAGTTGGTCCAACAGTAAATTCATTAACATTAGTATCTTCTGGTTGATCAATAGCAAATCCCACAACATTAGCAATTCTATCTGGACTGATTTGATATTGGTCGTACAAATCCTCTGCACCTTTAGCCGTATCTTTATCAGTAATCGTATTTAATAATTCTGTTTTAATAGCAGCTGGATAAATAGTAGCGGTTCTAATATGACTGTTCTCTTGAGCTGATTCCATACGTAAAACTTCCATTAAATCTCGAACTGCCCATTTAGTAGCTCCATAAACAGCTCCACCAGGATATGCCTTTAAGCCTGCAACTGATGAGGTGGTAATAACGTGGCCAGACTTTTGAGATTTAAAGGTTGGCAACACAGCCGCAATACCATTTAAAACACCTTTAATGTTTACATCGATCATTTGATTCCATTCTTTAGTTTTCAAATCTGACAATGGTGAATTTGGCATTAAACCAGCATTTAGGAAAATCACATCAACTTTTCCAAAAGTATCTTTAGCTAATTGCACGATTTTTTCATTATCTTCGGGGTCAGTAACATCCGTTACTTGATAAATTGCTTCTCCACCATCTTTTTTAATGTCACTAACTATTTGTTGCAATTTATTTTCACGACGAGCACCTAAAACCAACTTTGCACCCTTATTTGCTAATAGTTTCGCCGTTGCTTCACCGATTCCACTTGATGCACCTGTGATAATAACTACTTTATCTTTAATCATTTTTTAAACTCCTTAATGTGATTTATATTTATTATTTGAAATTTTAAACTTTGAAATAAATTCCAAAGCAACACTTATTTCTATGTAATTTATACTAATACCATTTTCCATATATGTATAATACTTATATTAGATAGCTAGGTATGATTAATAGTTATGATTAAATTTTAAAATCATTTCAAATCATTTCGAAATTTAATATGTATAAAAGTTAACTCAATCAGAGGCCAAATACGCTATTCATAAACGACTAAAAAAAACAGTAGCTCTCTTTAATTAGAGAACTACTGCTTTTTAGTATTTAAAATGATCCCTCTCGGAATCGAACCGAGGACCTACTGCTTAGGAGGCAGTTGCTCTATCCTACTGAGCCAAGGGACCATGTAGCACTAATAAATATAGTGCCACCATTATCAGTTAATGTAAAGTATCTTTATGGCGTCTCTTTCCCTTATTTTTCTGGTCACGGAGGCGCTTCTTTTGTTTATGTTTTGGCTTTTGTAAAGTTTCATGACGCTTATTTTTACGATAGGTTTCTTTATCTGAAAATGTACCATCATGATTTAAGAAAACCTTCTTAACATCGCTGTCGATCATATCTTTAAGATTACGGAAATCGTGGGTATTACCAAAAGTAATAACATTACCTTCCTTACCCATTCTTCCGGTTCTTCCAGCACGATGAACATACTCGCTCTTATCACGAGCAACCATATAATTAATAATAACTGTTATGTCGTCAATATCCATCCCTCTAGCAGCAACATCAGTTGTTAGCAATAAGTTCACCTTATTTGATGAAAAGAGCTGCACGGCTGACTTACGTTGTTGTGAAGACATCTTACTATCTAAAGCAACAAAGTTTGTCTTGTTATGATGAAGATCACTAATTATTTTATGCAGTGAACGAGAATTATTGAAAAAGACAATTCCCTTGAACTTTTTGTTATGTGCCATTTCTCGAATCAAAGCATCTTTAGTATTGTCAGTAGCGGCATTAATAAAGTAATGCTTGATTCCAGCTGTATATGTTTCATCATTTCTTTGGTCAATGACTTCAAAATCTTTGCCGAACCACTTATGCATGTCTGCAAAAATATCATTTCCAGTAGCCGAGAAGAATGTCATTTGAACATCCCCAGGCATTTGATCAATAGTTTCACGGACTGATTCCAATTTAGATTCGTTAAGCATTTCATCGGCTTCGTCAACGATCACTGTTTGGATATTGCCTAATTTTACTTTACGAGACTCAGTTAATTCTCTTAAACGTCCTAATGTAGCAATTATAATTTCAGGCTTTTCCTTCAATTTCTTTAACTGACGTTGAGGATTAGCACCACCTGTAATAGCTTGAACTTTACAATCAACTAATTTTGCTAAAGGTTGGATAACATCACGTACTTGCATTGCAAGCTCTTGTGAAGGTTCCAATATTAGAACTTGTAAACCATCTTTAGGTACTAAAGTTTCAATCATTGGCATGGTAAAAGCTAATGTTTTACCTGAACCTGTTGGTGCCATTGCAACTAGATCTTTTCCCTCTTTAAATGGTTTGTAAACTGTTTCTTGAATCTTTGTTAATGACTCAAATTGATTATCGTTAAAATAATCTTCATATAAACTTGGTATTTTCAATTTAGTATTCCTTATCTGCTTCGAATACAAGTCCAGCACTCATTCTGGCTTGTTCCAAAATACGGTTAACTTTTCGAGCGTATTCAAATAGTTTATCATAAGCTGCTTTATCATTCTCATTAATGATTCTAGCAAACTCAATTGCTTCTGAATCCATTGGATTATCACTCTTAGTAGTTGGGATCTCTTTTATTTCTTTTTTATCATCGGCTTCAGATACTTTAGTAATATCCCCACCGTTATCTAACAATAATGTCTTCTTACCAAAATAAATTTCAGTTGGTAAATAAGAATTCTTAGTTTTTCCAACAATAATATTTACATCAAAGTCTTTATATTTCAAAGTTAGTGAACCACTTCCATCAATTCCATCCTCTAAAAACTCAGGTTGGTATTTAACTTCTTCAGGTTGTCCAAACAAAACAACTGCATCATAAACTGTATAAACACCAAGGTCATACAATGCCCCACCTGAAAAGTCCGTTGTGAAAACATTTGGCTTCTTTCCTGCTAGGAAATCATCAAACTTACTAGAATATTTCATATAAGAAATAGTTGCTCCAGTCAGTTGTTCACGATTGTTATCAACATATTCTTGCACTTTCTTAAAAATGGGTTCGTGAATATGTCTTGCAGCCTCTATCATATAGACACCTTTTTGGTGTGCTAACTGATCTAAAATAGTGAATTCTCTAATATTAGAAGCACTTGGTTTTTCTAAAATAACATTCTTACCATGTTCAATTGCCATCTTAGCTTGCTTAAAATGCAAACGATTTGGTGATGCAATATAAACAGCATCGAAATCATTACTACTAAAAAACTGTTCTAAATCAGTACTAATACTGATATTTGATTTTGACAAATCGTCAATAAAGGACTGTGCCTTTGATTCTGTTCTTGAATAAACATGTGCTAATTTGAAGCTGTCAGTTTCTTCACCAGCATTTACGAATTGCTTGGTAATCCAGTTAGTTCCAATTATTCCTAAATTTATCATCAAATCACCTCTGATTTTCATTCTACTGATTTAGGTCAGTAATTGCCATAAAAAAACTTTTAGCAATACTGAAAAGTTGTCACTATAATAGCCAAAATAATTACATAAAGTTATAATTTGAGTAAATTTAGAACAAAATCGCAGGTGTGGAAAATGGATAACATATTTACTAATAGATTTGAAAAATCGTTAGCCAAAGTGACCTTAAAACTCCAGCGACTTCTATTTTACAAAATTGCTCAAAAAACTTTATTTATGATATTTCCCTTTGTACTAATAGGAAGTTTTTTAAGAATAATTCAAGTCGTAATTCTAAGTAAAGATGGATTCATTGGAATATTATTGCCATCTTTTGAAGATAATTGGTTTATCAATTCGATCATTGGTGTTACCAACAATCTATCTAATTTAACTTTAGGTTTTGTTTCTGTTTTAGCAACATTTGGAGCTGCCAAATACACTGCTAAGCATTTCGAGCGGGATGACCAACTAGCTGGATTGACCAGTATGGTCTCACTTCTAATAATTTCTTATATATATTCAAAATCTCAACCGCTATCATTTCATAACAATCTTTTAGGTATCCGGGGCGCTCTTTTTGCTATTCTGCTAGGCCTATTAGTTGGTTGGATCTTTAAGAAAACTAGCCCAGCTATTCCAAAGAATCCTCAAAAGAATTTTACAAGCAACATTTTACAACGAACTTTTATATCCCTTCGCCCAATTGTAATAGTCTTAATTCTTGCCGCTTTATTTAGCGCTTTAGTAAACGTTGCTTACTATTCCCACTTACCTGATGAATTTATGGACTCTTTAGCAGCAAATTATCAAAGTGGAAATGATGCTATTGAGTTATTAAAAATTATCGGAATAGCAATTTATACAATTATCATGTCATTTTTAGGTTGGTCTGGTCCTTATTCCCCAATCGATGTTGAAAAAAGTGACCCTAATATCTTAGATAATCTTTACTATGCTTTAACTAACCACACAGCTTGGGGGGCACCTCATCAATTCACCAGTAATTCTTTATATCATGCTTTTGCTACTTTCGGTGGTGCTGGATCGACATTGGCACTTATCATCGCTATCTTCATAGTTTCTCATGATAAAGATTTTCAAACAGTTGCCAAATGGACGATGATACCAAGTGTATTCAATATTAACAGTGGAATTATGACGGGAATTCCAGTCATGTTTAATATCGTATTCTTGATTCCATTTATCTTGGCACCATTAGTCAGTTTATTAATTGCGGCCGGAGCGATTTATCTTCGTTTCATGCCGCCAACAGTATATCCGATACCTTCAGGAACTCCTGGACCACTAATTGCCTTTATTGGTACCAATGGAAGTTTCCAAGCTTTATTTTTTGCCATAATTGATTTAATAATTTCTGTTTATATTTATATTCCCTTTGTAAAATTGGCTGAAAAACTCAAGAAGATCGACAACTTAGCTATTGAAGAAGGTGACTTCGATGACTAACAAAAAAAACTTTAAGTATCTAGTTTTTTTAGCATTATTCTTAGTGATTCTGGGTATACCTTCATACTTGTGGAATAAAAACAGTGTTAAAACAATGGCTGGACGATATAATTCACCAATGTCACCAATAATTATGATTCCCGGAAGTAGTGCTTCTGCTAATCGATTTGATAATCTTGTTAAAACGGTAAATTCCCAATATGGCGAAAGACACAGTCTATTAAAATTAACCGTTCACACAAATGACAAGATAACCTATTCCGGCACTATTAGAACCGGTGATACTAGACCATTCATCGTTGTAGGATTTCAAAATAATAAAGACGGATACGACAATATAAAAAAGCAAGCACGTTGGTTCAATATTGCCTTTGATCAATTGAAACAACGATACCGTTTTAATAATTTCAATGCCTTTGGTCATTCAAATGGTGGCCTGATTTGGACCTATTATCTCGAACACTACTTTAATGACGATACGATTGACGTAAATCAAATGTTAACCGTAGGTTCTCCATATAACTTTGAAGAAAAAGACCCTAATAAACGTACTCAAATGTTAAACGACTTTATTAAACATCAAGATAAGTTACCTGCTGATTTAACATACTATTCAATTGCTGGAACAAAGCTCTACACAGATGATGGTATTGTTCCGCTTGGAAGTGTGGACTCTGGTAAATATATTTTTGAAGGTGTCATAAAACACTACACTCTGATTACTTTGACGGGTAATAAAGCTGAACACTCCGATATGATAAGCAACTCCCAATTTGTCACCTTATTCCATCAATATATGATAGGTAATAATAAAAATGGGCAAAATCAGCCACCAAATAAGAATCCACGTTAATTCTTGTATTAGTCTGAAAGTTTAAATACAATGTTGATATGGTATATATAGACTGGAATTTGAGCTGGGCGAATAACTTTGCGATGTTATTTTTAATATTACAACTTACTCACTACTTTTTAAAAGAATTTAAACCATATAAAATTTTAACCGACATTTTTATTTCGCTGATTTTTGCATATATCGGTCTATTTATCGACGACATCTTTATTTTAATGTTCGTAGGATTTATTTTGGCAATACAACTGGCACTAGCAAAGGATCATAAATTAAAATTAAAACCGGCAATATCACTAGTTATGGCAGCAAATTTGCAGTTAATACTTTCCAGTTTGGCAACATATATTGCAAGAATCTTATTATTCATTTCATCTGGTCAATGGAAGCTTAGAACTCTAGAAAGATATCAAAATGTATTTATAGGATTAACTATTATCGTTACTGTAATGCTAGTTTTAATATTCATAATTTCATTAGGACCATTTAGAGAACGTATCACTCAAACGAGATTGCAAATAGAGCACTATCATTTAGGTAAACGTATCTTTATGATTGTTTTGAGTGTCTTTATTTCTTTGATCGTCATTATGACTATCAGTGATTTCCAAGAAGTTACCGCAACTATTCAAGCGGCATTGATTATTATATTCACCATTTTGATCTGCTTCACCTATTGGCAAGTGACCTTCTTTATTAAGACTTTTGCCTTACAAACTGAAGCCAAAGAAAAAATGGAACGAAACGAACAATTGAATAATTACTTGACGCTAGTTCAAAAACAATATACTGAGCTAAGAAAATTTAAACATGACTTTCAAAATATCATGTTATCTTTGGACCAAGTCTTAAAAGACAATGATTCAAAGCAATTGAAATATTACTATGATTCCTTATTACATGAAGAAGATGACTTAAACAATGTCAAAAGTGGCAGTATTACTCAAATTCAGTCCATTGATAATGATGCGATTAGAGGATTAGTGATTCAAAAATTCTTTAGTGCCAAAGCTAAAGATATAAATTTACATTTTGAACTGGATCAAAAGCATTACTCCATCAAACCAAACATTTCAATAGTACGTATATTAGGTGTTTTATTAGATAATGCTATTGAACATGTTCAAGAATCCGATGATAAAAATATTACCTGTGCCTTTTTTAAAACGGGTAATACCCTTGAAATAACGATAGATAACAAAGTTAATGAAAAAATAAACATCAACCAAATTTTTGATTGTGGGTACTCAACTAAAAAAGACCATACCGGATTTGGATTAACCAATGTCCAAGATTTAGTTAATCATTCTCAAGATCTGTTCTTAGATTCAAAAATTATTCATAATCATCTAATGATGACCTTGATTGTGTTAGGAAGTGAGTAAATGTTTCCCGTTTTTTTATTAGAAGATGACGATATTCAAAGGCAACATTATAAAACCTTTATCGATAATGGCATTATGATAAATGATGCTCCTATGGTATTAAAAAAGGCTGTAGCGACCACTGAAGAGTTATTTACAGATGATTTACCAGAGCAAGGTTTATTTTTCTTAGATATGGAAATAAACGATAATAAAACAGCTGGACTAGAGGCTGCCACAAAAATAAGGCATCAAGTACCTTTGGCACAAATAGTATTTATAACGACGCATGATGAATTATCGATCGTCACACTTGAAAGAAGAATTGCTCCACTTGACTACATTCTTAAAGATAAAGGTTTTGAAGATATAAAGAAAAGAATCAATAACGATATTCAATTAGTTCAAGTTAATATTGAAAAATATACTCATTATTCCCAAAATCTCTTTGGATATAAAATTGGTGAAAGATATTTCTCCATTATTATGGATGATGTAATTATGCTGATGACTGAAAAAAATGCACCTGGAAAAATAACTCTAATTGCAAAAAATCAGCGAGCAGAATTCATAGGTTCACTGAATGGACTTGAGAAACAATATAACAACCTCTTCAGATGTGATCGTAGCTTTTTAGTAAACCTTGAAAATATCAGAAGTTTTGACTCATCCAAAAAAGAATTAACATTTATTGATGGTTCAACTTGCAAAGTATCATTTCGTAAAACAAAAGAATTAACAGAAAAACTAAAAAAGCTGTAGGAAAAATTTTCCTACAGCTTTTATTTTTTAAATTTTTATCTTTTTCTTTTACGTCCAACTAATCGATCCAAAGTAACGTTATAAACGTCAGCAAAACGGATCATCATATAAATATCAGGTGTTCTGACATTATGTTCATACTTAGAGATTGTAGTGATATCAACATGCAACATTTTGGAAACTTCTCGTTCTGAAAGATTCTGTTTCATACGGTAGTTTCTTAAATTGTCGCCCAATTGAACACTCTCACCGTTCAAAACCATTTGTTTCATAATAATGCTCCTTATAAATATTGTTGAGAACATTATTTCATATATTTTACATTCAGATTACAAAAAAATATAAACGTAGCATTATCGGCTATAAACGTTATTTGAGATTCAAACTGATTACACATTCAATATGATCTGTCATTGGGAACATATCTACAGGATTAGCTTCACCAATCTCATATGTATCTTCCAACAAAGCTAGATCTCTAGATAAAGTAGCTGGATTACAACTGATGTAAACGATCTTCTTTGGTTTAAGATTCTTAATTGAATCAATCAATGAATTAGCTAGACCCTTACGAGGAGGATCGACCATCAAAACATCCATCTTACGATTATCATTTGCCCAATCATTTAAAACAGCTTCAGTCTTACCAACGATAAAGTCAGCATTTTCAATATTATTGATGTCAGCATTTTGTTGTGCATCTTTAACGGCATCTTCAATAACTTCAATACCAGTTACATGTTTAACTTTATCAGCTAATGACAAACTAATAGTACCAATACCTGAATAAGCATCCACAACTTCTTCATTACCGTTTAAATCTGCTTTATCAATTGCTAGTTGATAAAGGTTTTGTGTTTGTACTGGATTTACTTGATAGAATGAACGTGGGGAAATTCTATAAGTGTGTCCTAATAATTCATCATCGATATAAGGACTTCCGGCTAATAACATCATTTCATTGCCCATGATCACATTAGTCTTTTTAGAATTGATGTTTAAATAAACAGATTTAACATCTTTATTATTCATAATCTCTTCTGATATTTCCTTATAATGAGAAATATCACGTACACGTGAAACAAGCACAACCATCATTTCACCAGTATAATATGCACGTCTGACCATAATTGTTCTAATTTGACCCTTAAAGTTTAGTTCGTCAAATCCACGAACATTATACTTACGTAAAATATCACGCACGCGAACAATTTCAGCATCGATTTTAGGATCTTGAATTAGATAATTTTCCATTGGAACTAATTCATGTGAGTGTCGACGATAAAATCCAGTTGTTAGTTTACCGTCTATTTGTCTAACTGGTACTTGAGCTTTGTTACGGTAATGTAGCGGATCTTCCATACCCAAAGTTTCGTTTACTTTAATATCTAATTTGGCTTTCTTAAAGTCAATTTCAACTTGTTTTTGCTTAAATTTCAATTGTTCTGAATATTCAAGGTGACTTAAAGGAGCAATTCCCGTTCTAGTATAGACATTATCAATTGTCTCAACTCGATGTGGTGACTTTTTAATAATTTCAGTAGCTTTTGCAAATCCATAGCTTTTACCGACCTTCAAGATTATAGCTTTAACTATTTCTCCTGGAAGTGCATTATCTACGAATAATGTAAAGTCATCAACTTTAGCTACACCTTTACCTTCATAAGATAAATCTTCGATATTTAATTCTACTTTGTCATTCTTTTTTATATTTGGTTTTTCCATATTTTTACCTAATTTTTTTATTTTATATTTTATAACTCCAAAAAGTGCGACATTTGCTCAGCAAATATTGCACTTCTTTGCGTTGTTAATTCTATTCCAAGTTCTTTTCTTCTTCAATGATCTTTTTACCAGCATCTTGTTCACTGATAGTGGTATCTATTGCTTTAGCAGGCATTGAGTCAACATTGGCATAGATATTTATATGTTGATGGAGATTAACAAATTCCATTGGAGCATCCCCACCGTATTCACCATCAAGATTGATCATAATGCGATTTTTATCATTAGCTTTTACACTTAATTTTTTAGTCTTAGTATAAATGATCTTCGGATTATTGACATGACGGCCACCATTCAAGACAAGCGCAATTAAATGGACCAGATCTCTTAGATTGGTTTCTTTAACTATAATTAGTGAAAATGTTCCATCACCTATAACAGAATCTGGAGCAATTTGTTCCATTCCACCAATTGAATTAGTTAAACCAATCAAAAACATAGTAGCTTTACCATCAAATACTCCATCGTCGTATTCAATATGCATATCGATTGGATTGATCCTAGGCAACATTTCTGCACCTTTAACAAGATAAGCCAAGTATCCCAAAATTGATTTATATGCTGACGGAACTTCATATGTTAACTCAGTCATAGAACCGCCACCAGCGATATTAATAAAGTAATTGCTTCCTGCTTTACCAATATCAACTGGAATTTTTTGATTTTTTAAAATAATTTTGGCAGCTTCGACCACATCATCACGTGGTATTTTCAAAGCTCTGGCATAATCATTAGTAGTACCAGCTGGAATAATAGCTAATTCAGGACGTTTATCTAATGGAGCTATTCCATTAACGACCTCATTGATTGTTCCATCTCCACCAGCAGCAACGATTAAATCAAAGTTTTCCTGTGCCACGCGTCTTGCCTCATCCAAGGCAGAATTCTTTTTCGGTGTAGTACGAAAAGCACTAGCTTCATAGCCGGCCTTTTCCAATACATTTAAAATTTCACCTACATTATTCCTCAATGTTTCATGCCCGGATGTAGGATTATATATCAATCTAGCACGCATAATAAACCCTCACTAACGATTATTCAGCTCGGACATCAAGATCTTATTTACCACTTTAGGGTTAGCTTGACCATGAGTCTGTTTCATGATTTGACCAACCAAGTACCCGACAGCACGGTCTTTACCATTCTTAAAGTCATCTATTGATTGTTGGTTATTATCTAAGATTTCTGTAATCATTGGTGTTAAGACAGCGGGATCAGATTCTTGAACAAGTCCCTTTTCTTTAACCCAGCCCTCAGGCTCAGTTCCATTACTAATTGTTTCTTTAAAGACCTTCTTAGCAATTTTAGATGAAATAGTTCCATCAGAGATCAACTTGATCATTGTTGCTAAATGTTCAGGTGTTAATTTTGTTTCTAATAATCCAATTTTCTTTTCGTTCAAATAAGCATTAACTTCACCCATCAACCAGTTAGAAACTAATTTAGGGTTAGCACCAAACTTAACTGCTTCATCAAAGAAATCTGACATTTCCTTAGTATCAGTCAAAACGCCAGCATCATATTCAGGAATTCCCAATTCATTAACATAACGACTACGACGTTTTTCAGCTGGTTCTGGTAAACTATCTTGAATTTCTTTGATCCATGCTGGTGCAATTTCAAATCCTGGTAAATCTGGTTCTGGGAAATAACGATAGTCATCAGCACCAGATTTTACACGCATAAGAATTGTTTCGCCAGTTTTTTCATCAAATCGTCTTGTTTCTTGACCAATTGTTCCACCATTCTTTAAGATGGCTGATTGACGTTTTTCCTCATAGGCCAAACCTAATTTAACAAAGTTGAAAGAGTTCAAGTTCTTCAATTCGACTTTTGTTCCATAAACATCAGAACCGACTGGGCGAATTGAGATGTTTGTATCAACACGCATTGAACCTTCTTCCATCTTAACATCAGATGCACCTGTAAATTGTACGATTTGACGAAGTTTCTCAAGGTATTGATATGCTTCTTCAGGAGAATGCATGTCAGCTTTTGAAACAATTTCAATCAAAGGTGTACCTTGACGGTTCAAATCAACATAAGAATATCCGTCATTTCCGTGAGTATTCTTACCAGCATCTTCTTCAACGTGAAGTTCTTCGATACCGATCTTTTTCTTCTTACCATCAACTTCAATTTCGATCCAACCATCATGTGCCAATGGCTTATCATGTTGTGTTAATTGGTAAGCCTTAGGGTTATCAGGATAGAAATAGTTTTTACGATCAAAGTGTGTGTGATTTTCAACATTAGCATTTAATGCCAAAGCAACCATAACACCTAATCTATATCCTTCTTTATTAACAGTTGGTAATGTTCCAGGGAAACCAAAATCAATAACGTTAGTATTGACATTAGAGTCTGCACCATAGGCAACTGGTGAAGGACTAAACATTTTTGATTTTGTCTTTAGCTCAACGTGAACTTCTAGACCGATTGTAGTTTCAAAATTCATTAGTCTTCCCCCTTTAGAGCAGTTGGTATTTTTTCATAGAATTTATTTTCTTCTTGTAATGCATAAGCTGCGTTAAAAATTGCTTGTTCATTAAATGGCTTTGCCATAATTTGAAGTCCAACTGGCATTCCATTAGCCAAACCAGCTGGTACTGAGGCAGCAGGTAATCCGGCCAGGTTAGCAGGAATTGTCAAAATATCGTTCATATACATTGCTAGTGGATCATCAATTTTAGCACCGATCTTAAATGCAGCACTTGTTGTTGAAGGTCCCATGATCAAATCATATTTATCAAGAACCTTAGTCATTTCTTGAATAAAGATTGTTCTTACTTGAGCAGCCTTTTTAAAGTAGGCATCATATGAACCAGCTGAAAGGGCAAATGTACCTAACATGATACGACGCTTAACTTCATCGCCAAATCCTTCTGAACGTGAATTAACAAAGAGATCCTTGATATTCTTAACGTCCTTAGCACGGAATCCATAACGAACACCATCATATCTTTGCAAGTTAGAAGATGCTTCACTGGAAGCCAAAACATAATAAACTTCAACCGCATGTTTCAAAGTTGGAAGACTTACTTCTTCAACTGTAGCACCTAGCTTTTTATATACATCAATAGCAGCATTTACTTGTTTTATAACCTCAGGATCAGCACCTTCATGCCAGAATTCCTTAGGAATAGCAATCTTAACACCTGACATGTCTTTATCAAGGTTAGCGCGATAGTCAGGAACTTCTTTTTCTGAACTAGTACTATCGTGATAATCATGACCAGCCATTGTTGAAAGAACAGTTGCTGAATCTTCAACACGTTTTGACATAACACCGACTTGATCAAGACTTGATGAAAAGGCAATAACTCCCCAACGAGAAACACGACCATATGTTGGTTTGATACCAAAGATACCATTAAATGCAGCTGGTTGACGAATTGAACCACCAGTATCTGTACCTAAAGCAGCAACTACTTCACCTGAAGCAACAGCAGCTGCGGAACCACCTGAAGAACCACCAGGAACGTAATCTAAATTCCAAGGATTATGTGTATTTCCAAAGAAGGAAGTTTCAGTAGATGAACCCATAGCGAACTCATCCATATTTGTCTTACCGATATTAATAGCACCAGCAGATTCTAATTTTTCAAGAACGGTTGCACTATATACTGGCATAAAGTTATAAAGGATCTTACTTGCTGCAGTAGTTTTAATACCATTGCTGACAATATTATCCTTAAAAGCAATAGGGATACCTGATAGGTTGCCCTTAATACCTTCTGTATCAACTTTTTTTGCAACATCAGTAGCGGCATCATTAACAGTGATGAAGGCAGAAATGTCTTCATCTTTTTCTTTAATACCAGCTAAAGTTTGTTCAGTTAACTCTTTTGAGGTTAACTCTTTGTCAGCCAATTTCTTATGTAATGAATCTATAGTTTCATTTAAGTAATTCACTATTCATCTTCCCCCTTTGCAACAATCGTAGGTACCTTGATCAAGTTATCTTCAGATTCAGGAACGTTTTCAAACATTTGCTCTCTTGTTTGAGTATGAATACCCTTATCTTCACGGAATGTTGTACTTGTATCACCCATGTTGTAAGTAGGTTCAATGCCTGTTGTATCAACGCTGGCTAATTTATCTTCCATATTGACGATTTTTCCTAGTTGACTAACGAAACTATCAACTTCATCATCTTTTAATTTCAGATTGGCTAATTCTGCAACGTGCAAAATTTCTTCTTTAGAAATCATGAAATATCTCCTTGTATCGGCTTAAATTTATTAATTAATTTTTTAAATGAGTTTAAAGCTGGACAAACCTCTGCTTCGCTCTTTTATCTCAAACGAGCTACGGCTGGACAAACCTCTGTGCTTACTACGGATAATAATCATGGCACAAAACGCCATGGTTATTATCCTAGGTAATGCTCGAGGTCTGGGCGTCCAGCCTTCGCTCTCTAATCAGAGTTATAAACATGCGTATAGAACTTACCATCGGTACGTGTTATAACTGATTGTTGTTGATCTACTGTTTGAATATTGATGTCAAGATTTGCACTTGATGGCAAATACTTTGTTGCACTATTTTGAACAAATTGAGTAAAGCTTGTTATTTGTGCTAAACCATCAAATTGTGTATTGATTGTAATATCCATAGATTTTAGATCATTGCCATCGTAATGAGCTTGTGCTGTTACACCTGACAAATTAGGGAAGTAATCTTGAATATTTGATTTAAAGTTTGAAAAGGCATCTGAATCACTACTATTAATGGCTGTTTCATTATTAACAGTTGGTAACATTTGATTCTTATAATTCAATTCTTTCCAATTACCTAAGTCTCCACTCTTACTTACTGAATATTGGAAATATGTTCCACCTACCAATGTATCTTCTGGCGCAACTGAATAAAGACCAACAACGATTGGAATATTTCCAACCTTATTCATCTTACGCAAACGTTTAACTACTTCTTTAGCAATCTTTTCACCTTGAGCTTTTTGTTCTTCTTGGCTAATTGAAGTTTTAAAAGTAGCCCCATATTTCTTCTTTTGATAGTAGTCTGTTTTATTGATAGCAATACCAATAGACATACCGGCTAACTTGTACTTACCATCTTGCTTTTGCAAATAATCTTCTTCAAGCATTTGTTGTAGGTACATCGGAGTACGCTTATTTTCACTCTTTGAACCATTTGATGCTGGATTTAAACCTGTAGGATTGCTACTAGATTTTCTATCCAACCACTTATTAACTACTGAGGCTTTAAGAACTTGTCCTTCTTGGAAAGTATAAGAATTAGTGGAATATTCTTTTTTAGAAAGATCCAATAAACCACTTTCAAAACTGCGGCTATTAAAGGCGTTGTTATTATCAGCAGCCGTCAATCCTGAAATCGGACTAGTTTTATATTTACCATTACTCATCAAAACATCATAAGAGCCTGAATCAGAGGCATTTGATGTTTGAACAGAACTTTTACTGTTGTCACTGCCTCCAGATGAAAGACTAGAATCTTGTAGGTTTCCACAACCAGCTAAAAGAAGTGAACATAAAAATATTAAAGCTGTAGATTTTATGACTTTTTTCAAAACTTTTCTCCTAATTTGTTGCATCATCTAAATAACTAGATAACGTTGCTTCATCAATAATTTGCGTTCCTAATTGCTGGGCTTTGGTCAACTTGCTACCGGCTTTTTCACCAGCAATCAAAATATCAGTTTTCTTAGTAACGGAACTAGTGACCTTAGCGCCATATCCCTCAAGAATTTCTGATAATTCTGAACGTTTATAATTATTTAATGTTCCGGTTATAACAACTATTTTATCAGTAAAGTGTGTATTTGTTTCATTTGAATTAGAACTACCTGAAAAATTCATATTAACATCAACTGATTTTAGCTCACTAATTAGTTTTTTAACATCATCATTAGAGAAATAAGTAATAATACTATCAGCAATTATTTCACCCATAGTATTAACTTCCAAAATTTCTTCCTTAGATGCATTGATCAAATTATCCAAGTTTCCGAAACTTTCAGCTAGAATTCTTCCGGCTTTTGCACCAACATGACGAATCCCTAAACCAAAAATCAATCGTTCAACTGAATTGGATTTAGAGTTATTGATAGCTGTTAATAAATTGTTAATTGACTTCTCTTTGAATCCTTCCAAAGTAGACAAATCATCTGATGTCAATTTGTATAGATCCGCAACATCTTTGATTAAGTGTTTAGTATACAACTGTTCGATGATTTTTGGACCTAAACCATCAATATTCATTGCATTTCTTGATGCAAAATGTGTTAGCTGTTCTTTAACTTGTGCAGGACATTTAGGGTTTATGCAACGAAGGGCAACTTCATCTTCCAAATGGATCAATTCTGAATCACAGTATGGACAATGAGTTGGTATCTCTGCTGGAACTGAATCATCAGGACGTTTACTTAAAACAACTTGTGAAACTTCAGGAATAATATCTCCTGCCTTATGAAGTAAAACAGTATCTCCAACGCGGATATCCTTTTGTTTTATCATGTCTTCATTATGAAGTGTTGCTCTAGAAACCGTCGTACCTGCTAAAGAAACTGGATCCATTACAGCCTTTGGTGTCAAAACTCCAGTTCTTCCAATAGTCCAAGTAATCTCACGAACAATCGATTCAGCTTGTTCTGGAGGAAATTTATAAGCAATTTCCCATCGTGGAACTTTAACAGTGTTTCCTAAACTTCTTTGAATGGACAAATCATTAACTTTTAAAACTACTCCATCAATACCATAGTCTAAGCTATCACGTACTTGATCATACCTATCAATATAGTCTTTTACACCTTGAAGTCCAGTTGTAACTTCTGAAGTTGGATTAACATGAAAACCTAATTCTTCCAGAGTCTCTAACGCTTCACTTTGTGTTTCTACATTTAAATTATCAAAAGTTACTATTGTATAAATAAAGGTATCCAACTTACGATCGGCAGTATTTTTAGGATCTAATTGACGTAAACTACCCGCCGCCGCATTTCTTGGATTGGCGAATACCTGAAGTCCCTCTTTTTCACGACGTTCATTCAAGTTTAAGAATTCTTTTTTAGACATGTAACATTCACCACGGACTTCAAAAGAAAGTGGCTTACTTAGTTTTTGTGGAATGGATTTGATCGTCTTTAAATTCTCAGTAACATTCTCACCAATTGTTCCATTTCCTCTTGTTGAACCTTGAACTAAAATACCATTTTCATAAACAAGAGAAATTGCTAAACCATCAATTTTTAGTTCGACATTATAATCTACTTCATGACCAACATTTTTTTCTATTCTGTCATTAAAGTCAGATAGTTCAGACTCCGAAAAAACATCCCCCATGGAAAGCATCGGAATATCATGAGTTACTTTATTAAAATCATCATTAGTTACGTCACCAACCAATTGAGAAGGTGAATCAGGTGTAATTAAATCCGGATATTGTTGCTCTATTTTTAATAAGCGATTATAAAGTTGATCATAAACATTATCTTCAACTAGTGGAGCATCATTTGTATAATAGGCCTCTCGATACTTATTTAATGTATCGCGAATACCAACTAGTTCTTCACTTGCTTGTGATTTATCTAAGTCTGCCATATCTTCCTCCTACAAAATTAGCTCTTTTTTTGAATAGGTGCATATTCTGCCAACAAACGTTTGATTCCTTCATTATCAAAGGCAATATCCAACTCTGCACTTTCACCTTCGCCATTGACTTTAACTACGGTTCCTTCGCCCCACTTCTTATGCATAACTTTATCGCCAATATTCCAACGAACTTTTTCTGCACCTTGAGCACCACTAGCTTTGGTTTTAGCTTCAACCTTATAACTACCATGTAACGCTGCCTCATGACGGCGTCTACTAAATGGAAGTTCTTTTTCTTTGGAACGCATTGGTATACTACCAGCATTTTTATTAACTAATTCCAAGTTATCATCGTCAATTTCTTCAACAAAACGTGATACTTGATTACTTTGTAGGCGACCATAAAGCATTCTACTGTAGGCGTTAGTTAAATAAAGTATCTTCTCAGCTCTAGTGATACCAACATATGCTAAACGACGTTCTTCTTCTAGTTCTTCTTGTTTCATTAATGAACGAGACAATGGGAAAATTCCCTCTTCCATACCAACTAAAAAGACAACTGGGAATTCCAAACCTTTTGCCGCATGCAATGTCATTAAAGTAACTTCTTGTTGATCTTCTTCCAGATCATCTTGATCACTAACTAATGACAATTCAGTTAAAAATGACTCCAATCTAGTTTCATCAATTTCTGGATCCGGCTCATAAGATTGATCAAATTGAGTCGTAACCGTCAAAAGTTCTTGAATATTTTCAATTCTAGATTGAGATTCCAAATTATTTTGTTTTTTCAATTCATCAACATAATCTGATTGTTCTAGTAATTGTTCCATCAAATCAGTCATAGAGTTTGATTGAGCCATTTTAGTTAACTCATCTATCATTTTGTAAAATGATTCAAAAGTCTTTCGTGGTTTAGCTGCTAATGGTGATAATTCAATATTTTCGCAGGCTTCTAACAATGACCAACCATGCTCATCAGCATAGTTTTGTAGTTTATCTATCGTACCTGGTCCAATCCCACGTTTTGGGCTATTGATAACACGTTGAAAACTCATCGAATCATCATGATTAGCGACCAATCTCAAATAAGCTAAAATATCTTTAATTTCTTTACGGTCATAGAACTTATGTCCACCAATAATCTTATAAGGTATATTTGCGGAAAGAAGCTTTTCTTCAAATGTACGTGACTGTGCATTAGTACGATAAAGAATTGCTATATCACCATAATTAAAGTTTTTTAGTAGCAGACTTTTTATTTGATCAATAACATATAAGGCTTCATCAGTTTCATTTTGACCACGATAAAACTTGATTTTGTCACCTTGTTTATTGTCAGTCCACAATTCTTTTGGCTTACGATTCTCATTATGATTAATAACTTGATTAGCAGCACTTAAGATTGTCTTAGTAGAACGGTAGTTTTGTTCTAGTTTAATAGTAGTTGCTTCTGGATAATCTTCTTCAAAGTTCATAATATTTTTCATGTTAGCGCCACGCCAGCCATAAATACTCTGGTCAGCATCACCAACTACACAGACATTACGATATTTAGCACCTAATTGTTTTACTAATTTATATTGAGCTTCATTAGTATCCTGATACTCATCAACGTGAATATATTGGAATTTTTCTTGATAATATTCCAAAACATCGGGACATTGCTCAAACAAAATATTTGTTTGCATAATCAAATCATCAAAATCTAAGGCCTGGTTACGTTCCATTTCTTTTGTATATGCGTCATAACAATTAGCAACAATTTGTTCAAAAGGTGATTTTGCATCTTGTGCATATGATTCAGGCGTTACCAAATCATTTTTTGCATTACTGATCGATGCTAAAATTGCACGAGGATCATATCGTTTAGGATCTAAATTCATACGATTAAGGATTTGCTTCATCAAAGTGCGTTGTTCTGATGGATCAGAAATCGTAAATGAGCGAGATTTTCCCATTTTATCAATATCACGTCTTAAAATTCGGACACACAATGAATGGAAGGTTGATACCCAGATATCATTGGCTGCTTCATCCAATAACTTACCAATTCTTTCTTTCATCTCTTTGGCGGCCTTATTAGTAAAAGTAATTGCCAAGACATGCCATGGCATAACATTCTTTTCCTCAATTAAATAGGCCACACGATGTGTCAAAACTCGTGTCTTACCACTGCCGGCACCAGCCATGATCAATAGTGGGCCTTCGGTTGTTTTAACAGCCTCTTTTTGTTCAGTGTTTAAACCTTTTAACATAGTTTCATCCAATTTTATAAACCCTCAAATCCTTAATATATCAACGTTTACTGAAAACATTCATTTTACATTGTAGCAAATTTTTCATAACAATAATACTAACACGGATTTTTTATAGTCAGTCAAAAAGCGGATATCGTTTGTATAAATAAACGACATCCGCTTTTTAATTTTATTTTATTCTAATCCAACGCGTTTAAAAATATTATCAATATTTCTTAAATGCCAATGATAATCAAAAGCGTCATCTAAATCTTCTTTGGTTAAGTTATCAGTTACACGACTATCTGCCTCTAACAAAGTACGGAAATCTTTTTTCTCATCCCAAACTTTGGCAGTCATTGGTTGAACAATGTCATATGCCGCTTCTCGACTAAGTCCTTTTTCAACTAATTTCAAAAGAACTCTTTGTGAATAAATCAAACCATGTGTCAAATTCATGTTTTCTAGCATTTTATCTGGGAAAACAGTTAAATCATCAACGATCTTAGTAAATCTAACTAAGATATAGTCCAACAATTCAGTAGAATCAGGAATAATGATTCTTTCTGCAGAACTATGTGAAATATCACGTTCATGCCACAAAGGAACATCCTCTAAAGCTGTAAAGGCGTGTCCTTTAATTACTCGAGCAAGTCCAGTAACGTTTTCTGATCCAATGGGATTACGTTTATGAGGCATTGCTGATGAACCTTTTTGACCAGCAGCAAAGAATTCTTCTGCTTCTCTAACTTCAGTTCTTTGTAAATGACGAACCTCTAGAGCAAAGCGTTCGATCGAAGTAGCAATCAAAGCCATTGTCTGAATGTATTCAGCATGTAGATCTCTTGGTAATACTTGAGTAGAAATTTCTTGCGGACGAATTCCTAGTTTGTTGCAAACAAATTCTTCAACTTCTGGTGGGACATTAGCAAAGCTACCAACGGCACCACTGATCTTTCCAGCTTCTACGCCTTTAGCAGCGTGTTCAAAGCGTTCAATATCTCTTTTGATTTCTGAATACCAATTTGCAAGCACTAATCCAAATGTTGTAGGTTCAGCATGTACACCGTGAGTACGGCCGATCATAACTGTATCTTTATATTCAAGAGCCTTTTTACCAACAACGTCTAAGAAATGGTTCAAATCTTGACGAATAATATCGTTGGCTTGCTTCATCAAATACCCATAAGCAGTATCAACAACATCAGTTGAAGTAAGTCCAAAATGAACCCACTTCTTCTCGTCGCCTAAATATTTAGAAACATCTCTTGTAAAAGCAACTACATCATGCTTCGTGATCTTTTCTAGTTCTTGAATTTCAGAAACATCAAACTTAGCATTTTCAGCAACTTTTTTAGCATCTTCAGCTGGGATCTCTCCTTGCTTACTCCAAGCTTCAACGGCTGCAATTTCTACTTCCAACCAAGCTTGATACTTATTCTTATCGGTCCAAATAGGTCGCATGGTCTTAGTTATATATCTATCAATCATAATTTACTCTACTCTCCAAATTTTAGTTGATAAAATATCTTCTCTTAGATCTTCTTCTTCATCTGAAACAACTGAAATGTAACCTACATCCCTAGCAGCATCGTTTTTAGCCTTAAAGCCTGTGTAATAATTAAACTTCCATTGAGCCTTTTCCTGCAGAAGATCCAAACTTTGAGGTAAATTACCCTCAATTATTTTCAACGTTGCAGCATTTATCAATGGATAGATTTCAGGGATCGGCCAATCACAAATAGCTCGAATATGTAATTCAAATTGTGATACACCAGTGGCTTCTTGGTAAACATTAGCTGAATAATTGATCCCCGGAAAAATACGCTTAACATATAAAACTCCACTATCAGAAATAATGAAACCTATTCCAAAAATACCAACGTATTCAATATTATTTGCAATAATAAGCGCTACTCTTTGAATTTCAGCCTCTACTTCTGGATCGTTTTTCTTATACAAATAAGAACTCATTAAATGTGAACCATCATAAATTTCTCGAATCATCGGAAAAGTATGAATTTTCCCGTTTTTACTCTTGCTGACCATAATTGAGTACTCTTCTTTGGTATCTATCCAAGCCTCAAGAATATATGTACCGTTAGCCAAGAGATTTTGAACGTGTTCAACATCGGTTTCATTATAAAGAACATGTCGTCTTAAAACATTTTGATTTTTCTGGATTGGTTTAATCATACATGGAAAACCAATTTCTTCAACAGCCTTTTTTATATCATCGACCGTCACTATCGAGAAAAATGGTGGCACATTTATCTTCAATGAATTCAAAAAAGTCCGCTCGATATAACGGTCTTGTACGATAGCTAACATATTTGATCCTTGAACAACATTAAATTCTCTTTCAAGACTTTCCAAAATGTCACTATCAAAGTTCTCATCCATGTACAAAAGAATGTCACTTCTATGGCCCAATTCAGTTAAATTATCACTGTCCTCCAAATCACCGACTAAATATGTATCAGCTGCTTGAGTGGCAATATCATCTTCTTCGGTTGTTAAAAGAACAGTTCTAAAGCCCATACGCTTTGCTTCAAGCTCAAACAGATATGTTTCACTGCCGCCGCCGATTATTCCCAGAGTTTTACCGGGCGCAATAAAAGTCATAAGTCCACCTTCCTAGATATTTACTCGTTTTCGTCTTCAAAAACGACTTGTCCATTATCAAAAGCCTTGATTCTAGCTAATGAATAAATGGGAATTCCTGCTTTATCGATTAATTGTCTTCCCTTTTGGAAAGATTTTTCGATAACGATACCAATACCAGCAAGATCTGCTCCCGCTGCATCAATAATCGTGTTTAATCCATTGACAGCTTGTCCATTGGCCAAAAAGTCATCAATTATCAATACCTTATCATCACTTGATAGATACTTTTTAGAGACACTAATGTGATTTGAAGTCTTCTTAGTATATGAATATACCTCTGAAGTATATAAATCATCGTTTAATGTAACTGACTTATGTTTTCTAGCAAAAACAACTGGAACACCAAAACTTAAACCGGTCATAACTGCTGGAGCAATACCTGATGATTCAACTGTCAAAATCTTATTGATTCCTTGGTCTTTAAAATGTTCGTAAAATTCCTTTCCCATGCTTTGCATCAACATTGGGTCAACTTGGTGATTCAAGAAACTATCTACCTTTAGAACATCCTTTCCTAATACTCGACCATCTTTTTTAATTCTATCTTCAAGTTCTTTCACTGCACTATCTCCCACACTAATTATTAATTAGAGTCTATCATATTTTTCTTTTTCACTTGATACCTTCATCATATTTTTTTAGATTATATTTTTGGATAACCCGAATAATTTTGCTCGTATACCCTGGATCGGTCGCATATCCGTCCGTTTGCAAAGCTACTGCTGCTTCTATGTAATCTTTAGAATGTATTACTTGCTGATATTGCTGGGAATTCCAAGTTGTTCCATTAACTAATAACTCAGCATGATCTTTCATAGATTCACGATAATCCGAATAAACTCTAAAGCGCCCGTTTATAGTTACCCATTGACCGTCAGTATATTCTTTAGTTTGCAATACCTTGGTGTTACTAGGATCTGATCCTTTGACACCAAAATAGTTATTGTAATCTTTTGCCAAAGTACTTCTTCCCCAATCACTCTCAAGAATCGCTTGAGCAATTGTAATACTAGGTAAAACTCCGTATTCTTTTCCAAGATAAATCGCATATGGTGCAACTTTTTTAACAAAAGCATTATGTTCAGTTTCAACTTGTTCAGTCTGTGCTTCTTGCTTATATTCACTATATCTACGAAATCCAAAAACTCCTGCACCTAACAAGATGATAATCGTCAAAAAAATGATCAGAGGTTGATTATATTTATTTTTACGACGCCTACGTCGATTATAATTTCTTTTTTGTGGCAATCTCTTAAGTCCTTTTTTGTTATTGTAATCATTATAGCCGATAGTTTTGAAAAAATTATGACAAAATAGAATATATGAGAGGAGTTTTACAATGAGCACAAATGAAATCAAACAAGTTTTATCCACAATAATCGATCCCGACATGGAAATTGACATCGTTAACTTAGGATTAATTTACAATATCGAATTGAGCGACACTATTTGTAAAATTACGATGACCATGCCAACAAGAAGTTGCCAGTATGGGGAAAGTATTGTTGATAAAATAAAAAAAACCATCGAAAATCTCGATGGCGTAACTCAATGCAATATAAACTTAGTCTGGACACCAGCTTGGACTAAAGAAAAGATGACAAAATTAGCTCGTTTGTCTTTGGGTATGTAATCGATAATATAAAATCCAAATTAACAGAGCACTCATTTCAATAATCGCTCCGAATAAAAAAATCGACTTATAACCAAAGCCGCTGGAGATTATTGCGGCAGAAATCGGGCCTACAACACTTCCCATGGATTGTGCAGACTGATTAAAGCTAAAAATCCTGCCAAACATAAAACTAGGAACCGTTTGAACCGTCATAACTTGTAAGGCCGGTAAAAGCGCCGCATCAGTTATTCCAACTAATAATCTAAAAAAAGCTAGTTGCCAAACATTTTGAATCAGACTTGTCATCACTAAACATAAAACCGCTAACCCCATAAAGATAATCAAACTTTTTGGAGCCCCAATTTTATCCAGAATTCCACCGACAAGTCCCGCCATAATAATAGTGGCTAGGCCAGGCATTGCTGCTACTAACCCTGTTGTTATATTTAAGTTATAACCAATGGGCAAAATTTCTTTAACTAACAAACTGATCATCGGCGTAACCGAAGCAATTGTGACTTGAATAGCAAAAAGACTAGTCAATAAAGCAAAGAAAAATCCCCAACCAATACGAGCCATTTCAGGTTTTAATGGTCGTAATTCATCCCTAGTAATGGGATGAAAATCTTCTTTAACCAAAATTAGGGTTGTAACGAAAACTATCCCCATAACAACACTAGTAACAAAAAAGGCCTCACGATATCCAGTTATTGCGACAAGAAATCCACCAATAACTGGACCTATCAAAGTACCGGTTATACTTCCAGTAACTAATTTACTCATTGATTTGCCACGAATATTTTCAGGAACACTTGTAGATATAAGTGCGTTGGCATTATTTATGTACCCCGAAAAAACACCTTGAAGGCTTCTAAATAGTAGAACACACCATACATTTGGTGATAATCCAACTAAAAGAATCGTTAACGTCATAATTCCAGAGGCCCTTAAGCACATTAACTTACGTCCTTTTTGATCAGCTAATTTACCCCAAAAAGGAGCCGCCAACGCTTTAAAAAAATAAGTTAAAGAAAAGGCCAAGGCGCCATACATATTACTCTGAGAACGAGTAAATTCACCTAATGTATCTATAAACAAAACTATAAAGGGCAAAGTCATAGCATTTCCCATATCTATGAGCATGCTACCAAACCATAAAACTTTAAAGTTTCTCTTCCAATTTTCCATATAATAACCTCACATGAAAAATATTTTAAGATAGTTATGTATACGAAATATTTAATTTTTGTAAATTTATTATTTAGAACAAAAAAAGCCGACTCATATGAGTCGGCTTTTAAAACATTATTATAAGTTATTATGCCTTAACAACGTTTGATGCTTGTGGTCCGCGATCGCTATCTTCGATATCGAATGTAACGGCTTGACCTTCTTCCAAAGTCTTGTAACCGTCGCCTTGGATTGCTGAGAAATGTACGAATACATCACTACCATCCTCGCGTGTAATAAAACCATAACCTTTTTCGGCGTTAAACCATTTAACTGTTCCGTGTTCCATCAGACTGTTCCTCCTGATAATTCATATATTTGTGCATTATTTCGTGGTACATCATGGAAGAAAGTCTTCAGAAACCAAAACCATTCGAACCATTAACCATTCAAAAATACAACATTTATTCTAACATGGATTTCGGCGCTTTACAATCATTACAGCGCAAACTCCTAAAATAATTCGGATTTTTAAAATTCTACCTGATTATGATAAGGGATAGAATTTTGTGCACCCTTCTCTTGAACCGTGATTGAAGATGCTTTATTAGCAAATCTCATAGCACCCACCAAATTATCCAAATCTTTATTTAGTTGTGATGCTAAATATCCAATAAATGTATCTCCGGCAGCTGTTGTATCAACAGCCTTTACCTTAAATGCATCGACAAATCCATAACTGTGGTCTTCTAATGAATAGAATGAACCTTTAGAACCAACTGTGATCAAGACAATTTCGATACCCATCTCATGCATCTTATCAGCAGCAGCTATCATAGAGGCTTCATCGACTACCTTAATACCTGTAATAGCTTCAGCTTCAGTTTCATTAGGAGCAATAATATCAGTTAATTTAAGCAATTCAGCCGGAATATCTTGCTTAGCTGGAGCTGGATTTAAAATCGTTAAGACATTATTTTCTTTAGCAATCTTAAATGCTTCTGTAATTGCAGGAATCGGTACTTCAAATTGAGCAATTAGACAATCAGCTTCACTTATTGCATTAGCCGCATCGTCAATATCTTTGGTTGTGACCGCTTGATTTGCTCCTCCGTAAATCAAGATACTATTCTGACCATGTTCGTCTAATAGTATATATGCTTTACCTGTTCCAGCTTTATCGTCAATTGTAACATGATCAATATTTAATCCATCATTTTTAAATGTATCCATCATAAAATCAGCGGCATGATCTTTACCAATTTTAGCTATAAAAGATGTTTCAGAACCTGCACGAGCTGCTGCAATAGCTTGGTTTGCTCCTTTACCACCACCGGCAATAGAACGATCGTGCATCGCCATAGTCTCACCTGGTAATGGAAGTCTTTCGATATTTAGAATCGTATCAATATTAATTGATCCTAATACAACTATTTTTTTCATGTAAATCCCTCTCAGTAATTAAAATACAACGCCACTTTCCAAAATAATGTTGGAATAAGGTGTTTCTTCACCAGTACGAACAAAAGCCTTAGTAGTTTTCAAATCTTTTTTCATTTGATCGTGTGGAATAAATTCAATTGGTGTATCACCAACAGCATCTTTCACTGCCTTGAGTTGTTCTGGGTTTTGCAATTTTATTTCTTCAGCTAAGTATACCTTTTGAACTTGTAATTCGCTCAAAATATTTTCAAGAACTTGTATGAAACTAGGAAGTCCGGCTTCTACAGCTAAATCAATTTTTTCTGTACCCTCAGGTACTGGCATTCCTGCATCTCCAATACTTAATGTATCAAAATGCCCCATTTGAGCTATGACACGTGAAATATTAGAATTAATAACTCTTGTCTTTTTCATGAAATAGTCACCTTTTTCTGTAATCGTTTCCATTAATATTCTAACATCATAAATTTTGTTAGTAAATAGATTTTGGTAAATTGGTACGCTCCAATTTATCAAAATAATTTATTGCTTGAATTAAGGAATAAAGCTATCCTTATTAGAGATAATATAGATTAAGGATATTTTTAAATGAAACGAACAACAAAATTAAGCTTTTATTTTATTTTATTTATCGTTTTTGGACTAATCGGTTATTGGATGCCGCTTACCGGAGATGATCTTAACTGGGGCAGTTATTGGGGAAATAACTATTTCCCTCAAGGACACTTCCTTACATATGATGGCCGCTATCTGGGAGACTTATTAGTCATCGTCATGACAAAAGTCAAACCAGTAGCATTTGTCGCCTATGGTTTATTCTCGACATTGATCGTTTTTATGATTCAAAAGATCAAAGATCAATTAAGTAAACCGAAATTTATTGGTTTATTCACCGCATCGATCATGGCCATCTTCTTGATAATTTCTCCAAAGTCAATATTTAGACAAACTTTGGGATGGCACGCTGGATTCGCCAATTACGTTCCATCAGTTATTTTTCCACTACTTTTGATATATTTATTCATTAAAAATTATGATAAAAAAGAAGTCCATTATTATAGAACTATTACCTTCTTAACATTTTTAGCTTCTATATTAACGCAACTATTTGCTGAACATATGACACTTCTAAACTGCTTCATCAGTGTTGTAATTTGGTTATTCTTTAGAAATCATTTTTACGATGGTGCAAAAAAACTATTCAATTATATTTTATTAGGTAATTTCATTGGTGCCATTCTAATGTTCATTAACGGTGCCTACATGAAAATATTGATTGGTAAAGATAGCTACCGTAATGTTACTGGTTCAGGTGCTGGCGATACTATTATTGGGTACATGCGCCATACATACACACCAAAGTTTTTAGCATTAATTGCTCTTGCCGCTATAATTTTCATCGGTGCTGTTATCTTTTATACATATCACTTAAAAGACTTTAAACGTAAGATGGTAAACTACACTTTATTAGCATTTGCAGCTATTGCTGTTCTTCCATTCGTCGTTGTATCACCATTTGGTTCCAGATGTATGTTTGCTAGTTTTGTTTTTTGCGCAGCTATAATAGCTATAAATCTCGACATAATTACAGAGCGCTTCGAAAAATTTCTTCTTCCATTGATGACGATTATTTTCTTGATCGTTGGTATAAGAATGGATTATCTAGCACATGACTATGGTCACAGTTTCAATACTTCAATCGACTATACTAACTATCAGAATACAGTTAAACGTGATACCTACTATAGGTTACAGTATCGTGATACTAACTATATATGGTTGCCAGCTCCAGTTGAAAATGATGCTGTTTATAATTCTTTATATGTTCGTCATCCTGATCGTAAATTTGTCGCTATCAATTATTGGGATTGGACAGACGCAATGCGTAAGGCTAAATCCAAGGCTTCAAATGGAGATAACTTGATGAAAGAATTTGATAAGCAAATCAAAACTAAAGTTAAACTTATCAATGAAAAAAATGACAGATAAAATAAGGGAGTGTGACAAAAGGCGGTTTGCCACCGGAGCATAGCCTAGAGACACGAATGATTGGCACTATCAATCATTTGTGGTTCGTAGCTATGTGGAGGTTGCAGCTTTTTGTTGCACGTTTAGGATATAAAAGTTCGTAGACGAAAATAGGGGTTGTGACTTATGTCACGACCCCTTATTTTATCTAAGTGTAAAAGATATGTTTTATTTTGTATAATCTCATTCAAAACTCACAATCAACTTCTTATTCAAAGCCGAAGCTACTTTACTTAAAGTATCGATACTCGTATTTTCACAGTTTTCAATTCTTGCAACTGTTGATTGAGGAACTTTAACGCGGGCTGCCAATTCAGACTGAGTAATACCAGCCTCTCTTCTAGTTTCTATTACTAAAGTTGCCACGTCTAATTTAACTTTTTCAATTTCAAATGAAATCTTGGCTTGAGGATTATGTGCCTGTTCTTCCAATAACCGTTCAAACTTTTCTCTTTTCATGATTTCCCCATCCTCTTTAGCAATATATAACTTTAATATAAACTGTTTTACTTTATTATCCACTTTAATCATACATTGTTTATACTAAATTTTAAAAGAATCATTAATGTTATTTGATAATTTTAGCGAACCGTTTTATGGTACAATTATTGGTTATATTACGTTATAATTCACTTCATCAAATGGGGGCATTCACTTTTTAAGTATATATCATTCTATATAAAGTTTCTTTTAAATTCAAGAAAAAAGGGAAATTTCATAAAAATGAAATTTCCCTTTTTATTATTTATTAACATCAAATACATAATTATTTGAATAAAATGGTACTCGATAAGCTCTATATGCATATGCTTTTGAAGCAGCGTTCTTTACAGTAACATTGAATACTTGATTTCCATCAGCATCTACCTCAATAATGTTACTCTCATCACCATTTTTCTTAAATCCAAAATCGATTAAAGTATTTCCATTAGATTCTCTCTGTGCATACCCAATAATACTTGTAAAATTATCTTTTCCCAAACTCTTACCATAAGACCAAGTTTGATCAATCGTCATTTTTTTAGTATCAATATGGTATTGAACTGCCTGAGAATATTTACCCGAAGTTTTCTTATTACCATTGGTTACATTGATATTATTATCATATAAAATAACATCCTCACTATTTCCAGAATGTTTCAACACATATAATCCATGTTGTCCACCGGTAATAGTGGTTCCCTTTGTTGGTGTAAGAATCTTATCTCGATATTTCTTAGGCCATGTAGCCTTAGCTTTACCACTATAGATCCAAATTATTTTATTAGTTTTATAATCAAGCTTTAAAATCATATCCTGATTGCGCCCAGAAATAATAATACTATTGTCTGATTTGTCATAATCCACAGCATTTTGATGGAACCAATCTATCTTCTTATCTGTGCCAGCTTTGTAATCTTTATACATTGAACTTGGCAAAATCTTCTTTAGATCGATAACTTTTACTACTTTTCCGGTCTTATGAGAAATTTGAACCATGACATCTTCTTTGTATTTTGAACCATCACTAACTGTTGCCAATAAATCGTGATTAGGTAACTCCAATAAATCATGATGAATTACAGTAGTTTCATCTTTAGCATTACCAGAATCATTTGATTTAGTACTTGAACTAAAGCTGTATTCTTTATAAATACGCCCTAAAACATCAGTTTCAATCAAATCATTATAAACATCTGAACTCGTCTTCTTCTTAGTTAAAATTAACATATGTCCGTTCGATATTTGCTCGATCGTATGTTGTGAATAGTTAGTTGAATACCATCTAACTTCACCATCAGCGTCAATGGCAAATGGTTCTTTAGTTGTTCTATTGATGATCGTCAATTTATTATCACCAATATCCATTTTGGACTTATCATTCTTAGAGACTGTTACTTTAGCATTTTTAATATACTTAGGTAAAGAACCTGTTTTAATATTTAAGGTTTTCGTTTCACTAGTACCGTCTTTGTACTTAGCCGTAATTGTAACGGTATTATTATAATTTGCATATAAGCCAACTATTGGCACTTGGTGAGTCTTAGAATATCCTCCATTGACTTTATTAGTCAAACTGGTGTTATCACTTTTACCCTCAACTGTATAAGTGATCTTAGCAGCTTTATTAGTGTGAAATATAACTAATGCGCTCAAAGGAGAAGTTTTATATGGATTTACTTTCATATATGGATTATCCAAAGTATATGAAGTATTTTTAACTTTCTCTTGGTATTTTTTATTAAGTTCCTTTTGAGAATTCTCTCTTGTTTTAATTAGCTTTGAACCAATATTTTTCTTGATCTGTTCCGTAGTTAATACGCCATTATCACTTGAACCATTTTTAGAGCAAGCGACTATAACTAACGAAAAACAGGCTAATAATACAATTAGTATCGGTAACTTCTTTTTCATTATGTCCTTCTTTCCCTCGTTTTTATTTCCCAAAACATATAAATAGTTTAATTATAAAATGTTGGCATATAGTCAATGTTTTATGAAGATTTTATGAACTCAAGGGGTTTGTGACATGATTATTTTTTTAGTGTGCTGTTTGAGTGTGGAAAGTAACATGGCTTTTTTAGCTTAAAACAATATCACATAACAATCTAAAATTGTATTTCTCTTTTTTCCCATATATGCGGTATAAACGCGAAAAGAAACATAGCTTTTTCCGCTTAAAGCAAACAGGCCTAACAATCCTTTGGATTGCTAGGCCTGTTTGCCTTAATGCTCGAAAGCTGAACATGTTTCTTTTCGCTCTAATTTAAATACTCTGTAAAAATTTGTTGCGTCACATCTGTTAAACATACGAACTCGTCTGTTGATACTCGAACATATGGAATGGATCCAGAATAAATTACACGATCTGAATACCAATACGTATCTGGTTTTAAGGCTACATTTGATATTGGTTCAAAATTATATGTATAGACGGGGGTATTAGAATCTAATTCGTCCCGAATAACTTCTGGTCGATTCTGATAAAGATAACTATCTTTACTGCTCAAGTATGCTCCAGTCGAAACTTCATAATAATCTGTTCCATTGATATTTAAGGTACTCCCAACTTTCCAGTCACTCCCGTGTGCTAGTCCATATTTTAAAACATCCCCGGATGAATTATATAGAGTTGCTGATGTTGAACTTGTTACTTCGGCATCATAACCAGGTTGAGTCACAGATTCGGCTTTAGCCACGTTAGTCAGGGAAGAAAAGCTCAAAGTCAGCAAAACTATCAGCATTAAAGCTGCAATAGTTTTTCTTTTCACTTTTCTCAAATCCTTCTTTCGCTATCTAACTTAAATATCGAGTCCATTTAATCATGATGTTTAAACAAATACAAAAATAGTGCTCATTTTTTAGTGTTATATTTTTAGTTTGCTGATATATCAATCTATTTTGGGCAAAAAAAAGACCAAACGACAATCGTCATTCAGCCTTAGTGATGCGGGTAAGAAGATTCGAACTTCCACGGAGAAAACTCTCCACAAGATCCTTAGTCTTGCGCGTCTGCCAGTTCCGCCATACCCGCATGCAGTTACTATCTTACACAAAACATAAATAATTATCAAGAAGACATTTGAATATCTTTAACAAATTTCAGTTTTCCATGGCACTTTCCACAAACATAGCGACTAGTATCTAGTTTTCTTACTCTTTGATATTTTAGATGACATTTGGAACATTCATATAAATGAATATTTTTGTGCATCTTTTTGCCCGTAGTCAATTTAGGAGCATAGCGCAACCCATTAACCTTTTTCAATAGGATTTTAAACTCTTTATCACGATGCTTAGCTGGCAATCCAGCGTTATATAAATGATAGTGGCATAATTCATGCTTAATAACACCGACAAGCTCTGGCATACCATATATTTGGTAAACCCGAGGATTAATGTCTATATGTCTGTCTTTTAGATGAAATCTGCCACCGGTTGTTTTTAATCTGCCATTAAAATTTGCTTTATGAACAAAAGGCTTCCCAAAATATTTTTGGGAAACCTTTTTTATTAGTTCTGTTAATTCTTCATCTGTCATTACATTTGTGTCAACTTTTGAATTTGTTTTGAAAACTTATCCATATCTTCATCTTGTTGCTTTTCAGCTTCATTAAACATAGCACGATCCACTTTTTTATCTTCGCCGATACTTGCAGTCATTTTGGCACAACCATCCACGTAATCTTTAAAAGCAGAAACAAGAGAGATATGTGTTCCCATAAATCTAGCTGGGGCTTTACCATTTTGTAACTTAACTAAAAGATCTTGATAAATTTTAGTACCTTTATCAAAGTCTCTTCTGATTTTTGCGTATTCAACGTCATCGATTCTATCAATTATGTCACGATCCAAATGTTTACGTAAAGTTTCAAATTCAGGATTCAAAGTATCTTGTTGTTCATCAATAGTTTGAACTGTTTTATTGATCAAATTGCTATATTGCATAGCCTTTTTTTGTGCTGCATTCATAAATAATACCTCTATTTTTCTTCAGTATAAGTATCTTTTTCAATAGTAAAACGTGGACGATTTTTAACTTCGCTGAATATTTTACCGACATATTCTCCAATAACACTAATACAAATCAACTGTACTCCACCTAATGCCCAAATGGAAACCATCATCGATGACCATCCTGACACTACGTGACCGTTACTCTTTTGAATTAACGTATAAATCAATAAGAAGATACTGATCAGTACAATAAAAAATCCTAATCCCATAATCATCTTGATCGGCACAATTGAAAATGAAGTGATTCCATCCATCGCAAATTTAAGCATTTTACGAAGTGGATATTTAGATGTTCCGGCAAATCTCTCTTTTCTAGCATAGTAAACCTTCGCAGTTTTTAAACCAATCAAAGGTACGATACCTCTCAAAAAGAGATTAGTCTCATGATAACTCAAAAGAATCTCACAAGCACGTTGGCTCATTAAACGAAAATCGGCTGAATCAGGGACCAAATTGACACCTAAAAAGCCCATTATCTTATAAAACATCTCAGCAGTATTTCTTTTAAAAGCAGTGTCAGTATCCCGATTGTTACGAACACCATATACTACCTCTGCCCCTTTGATGTATTCATCAACCATTTTAGGAATAGCATTAACATCATCTTGCAGATCCGCATCTATAGTAACAATAGCTGAAGAATCTTTTGATGCTGTGGTTACACCAGCAAGTAGTGCACCCTGATGACCAAAATTGCGGCTCAACTTAACGCCTGTCACAAATTTATTTTCATTAGTAAATTGATCAATCAATTGCCAAGTATTATCTCGACTACCATCATCAACATAAACTATTTTACTAGTGGAGGATATCTTTTTTTCATCAACAAGTCCTTGAATAATTTGACTCAATTCCTTGGTAGTTTCATGTAAAACTTCCTCTTCGTTAAAACAAGGTACTACTATGCTTAACTTAAACACTTAGATCCTTCCTCCGCTTTGAATTTATCCAACTACTTATGCTATACAATCCAACACCAGCTATAATAGCCCAAACTGGCGTAAATTCGATTCGATAACGACCTTGAACTTCAATTAATAATTGAACAGCCACATATGCCATAAATGGCAATAATAATAAGAATATATTCTTATTATAACTAATTTTAAATAGTCTCAAAGAACCTATCCATCCAAAAATTACTAATAGTACTGTTCCCATATAGCTGACCAGATTTACAAGGCCTACAACTTTTTCAGAATGGTTCTGTCGTATATTAGCAAAATCAATTGCAGAGGAACGATTTGCCCACATAATTGCTAACTTATTCCAAAACAGTGGGATCCATTTATTATTTTCATTTAAGTAGTTTATCTCTTCATGAATAACTTTATACTCTTGCTTGCTGACCTTCTTACGACTTTGTGTCATATCGATCGAATCAACAACATTCTGGTCATAAATACCATTTGTATTATAGTCTAATCCCGTAACGAACTTCCATTCAGAATCACGGTTAGATATTCCATACTCATTTAGTCCGCTGGATTTTATTGCAAGTCCAACCGCACTAAAAACCATCAAATAAATAATGAACGTTACCGCTAATTTTAAGATATTTTGGAAATTTATTTTCTTATCATAAAACTTATACAAAATTGCAAAGACAACTATACCAGCAATTGCCACAGGCCCAATAGGTCTAATGACATTTCCTAATGCCAAAGTAAGACCCGCCAAAATATAGTGCCAGTATTTATCATGCATCAATAAATAGAATGTAACTAAGAATAATAATGTTCCTAAATAGGAATTATTATTTTGTGGGCTCATTGCGAACCAATCTAAATCAACCATCAAAAGCAAAACAGACAAGCGTGCAATTTTAACATTATCAAAAATTTTCATAGCTAATTTATAAACAACAAGTAAAGTCAAAGTTTGATATAAAACATTTAAAACCTGAAGCACTAAAACATGTGCACCAAACAATTTGATAATACCCATCACATAGACTAAATAGCCTGTTTGATAAGCCCATTTTGCAAAATAGTCATTGTCAGTTTTATAAATTGCTCGACCTTGTAATGCGTCTTGTGACTTACCCCAAAAAGTGGCAAAGTCACTTAGCTGTTCATTAGGAGTAAATTTTAACCAGAATAGTCCTATCAAAAAGAACACGATAAGCATAGTTATTAAGACGACCCGATTTATTTTAGGGTCATCTTTTAGCCTGACTAAAAGGTATCCTACCAAAATTACTAAAGCTATGGCACAAATAAGAACCAGTACACTCAATACTGGTTCTTCAGCGATGTGAAACGTACTATAAAAGATACCCATCTGAATGAGCACAATTGACATAAGTAACGCAACACAGATTAAAATGAATTTACTAATAAAATTTTGCAATTTGTCAAACATAATTCTTACAACAATCCCTTAATAAGTTTAGACGGCTGCTTGACTATGAAGTTTTACATAATCGCCTAACTTAGCTAAACAACCTTTAATATCCTCCATACTTACCGCATAACTAAGTCTTAAGTAACCTTCACCACCGACTCCAAAGAAGCTACCAGGTAAGATTGCTAGACATTCGTTATCAAGAATATCATTAGCTAATTGTACATCATCTTGGTTAAGATTTTCAGGGATTTTGGCAAATAAGTAGAAGGCTCCATCGGGAACTGGACAGTTGAATCCAATTTTCTTCAATCCTTCATACAAAACATCTCTACGTTCTTGATATTTTTCACGCATTGCAATAGGATCATCCAATCCATTAGCATATGCTTCAAGAGCTGCTGCTTGTGATATAGAACTAATTGAAGTAGTTGCTAGTTCATGTATTTTATTGATTTGAGCAATAATATCTTTAGGTCCGCAGACAATACCAAAACGCCATCCTGTCATAGCATGTGACTTGGATAGACCATTAAGTAAGATAGTCTGATCTGGTAATAGTTTAGGGAATGAAACGTGTTTTCCGTTATAAACTAATTCACTATAAATCTCATCAGACAATACAAAGACATCATACTCTTTCAAAACATCTGCCAAAGCACGCAATTCATCTTCAGAATAACTGACACCTGTTGGGTTACTTGGATAATTAAACATAAAGATCTTGATCTTCTTATGTGCATCCAAAACTGATCTCAAGTCTTCAGGTAAAACTTTAAAGTTCGTCTTAGATGTATCCAAATATATTGGAGTAGCCTTATTAAATTTAGCATCAGGTCCATAAATGGTGAATGAAGGTGAAGGTATCAAAACCTCATCCCCTGGCTGTAAAATGGCATTAAAGGCAGAAAATACACCTTCTGTAACTCCTCCTGTTGTCAGTATTTGACTCTCAGGATCATAGTTTAAATCATATTTCTTTTTCAGGTATCCAGATACAGCTCTTAGAACTTGATGATTGCCTTCAGGAACTGTGTAATGAGTTTCATTATCATTAATAGCTCTGATAGCGGCCTCTTTAACATGTTCAGGAGTAGGAAAGTTAGGTTCCCCGATAGTCATGTTGATTACATGATCCATTGATTTAGCTCTTGCATTGAAAGCAAAAATAGCTTGTTGTTTCATAGCAACAACTTCTGGTTTCATTAATGAAATTGGATCTTTTTTCAAAATAGACACCTCTTCTACAAGTTAAATAATTATTTCACAATTACATTTTATCATAAATGAGTCGGTTTTTTTCCAAAAAAGGACATTCCAAAAGGAATGTCCTAAATTTTTAAACATCAAATACTGTATATGGTTGGCGACGCTTATGGGCCGTCTTCTTATACCAATTCTCAATAATTTCAGCACTTTTATCTGAAATTTCCTTACCTTCAAGGTAATTATCAATATCAGTATACGAAACACCTAATGCCTTTTCATCAGGCAAACTTGGTCGATCTTCTTCCAAATCTGCTGTAGGTGTTTTTTCGTAGAGATTCTTTGGAGCATTAAGTTTTTCTAGTAATGCTCTTCCTTGACGTTTATCTAAACGGAATAGTGGGGTTACATCCGCTGCACCATCACCAAATTTTGTATAAAATCCAGTAATATTTTCAGCAGCATGATCTGTTCCAACCACAACGCCGTTATTATCTCCAGCTATCGCAAATTGAGCAATCATTCTTGCTCTAGCTTTGATATTTCCTTTATTAAAATCAGAAATATTTATGTTATTTGCTTCAACTGCTTTAACCATTGCATCAACACTGTCTTTAATATTAACTCTGACAACAGTATCTGCTTGCATCCATTCAATTGCTTGCATGGCGTCTGATTCATCAGCTTGTTCACCATAAGGCAAACGAACAGCAATAAATTTGTAGTCTTCTTTAGTTTCTTGACGTAATTCTGTAACAGCTATTTCTGATAAACGACCCGCTAAAGTGGAATCTTGTCCACCAGAAATACCTAAAACTAAAGTCTTAAGTCCTTTATTTTTAAGAAGATAATTCTTTAAAAAGTCTACTGAACGACGAATCTCTTCATCAACATCAATTACAGGCTTAGTTTTTTCATATTCAATTATTTCTTTTTGCAATGGTCTCATTGCCTATTCACCTACTTTGATATTGTTTATATCATTACGTACTTTTTCAATGTATCTCATCTTATGACTATACAATTTTGAAGATAGATCAACTGGATATATTTGTGGGTTCAAAATACGTTTATATTCATCCCACAATGAATCCAAGTTACTTGCTCGATAATCACGAATTTCTTGAACTGTTGGTAGATCATAAACTAATTTACCGTTCACATAAATATCTTTCAACAAAGGAATAGCTTGGAAATCTTCAACAGTTTTGTTGATATAAGTATATTGTGAGTTAAACATATATATAGAATTATGCTCACGTGGGTCTTCATCAAAGAGACTGATATAGTCCCCTTCTGACTTGTCATTTTCTTTGTTGTTAGTGATTCTCCAAACTTGTTTCTTACCTGGAGTAGAAATTTTACTTGCATTATTAGATAGTTTCAAAGTATCCATCATATTTCCACGTTCATCTTCAATACTTACCATCTTGTAAACAGCACCCAATGCAGGTTGATCAAACGCAGTAATATTTTTTGTACCAATACCCCAAACATCAATTTTGGCATGTTGCATTTTAAGGTTTAGAATTGTTTTTTCATCAAGATCATTAGATGCATAAATCTTAGCATCTGTAAATCCTGCTTCATCTAATTCTTCACGAACACGTTTAGAGATATAAGCCATATCACCAGAGTCTATACGAACACCTTGGAAATTGATCTTATCTCCAAATTCTTTAGCAACTTTAATAGCACTAGGGACACCGCTCTTCAAAGTATCAAATGTATCAACTAAGAATACACAATCTCTATGTGTTTCAGCGTAAGCTTTAAAAGCTTCATATTCATTACGATAAGTTTGTACCAACGCATGTGCATGAGTACCAGAAATTGGAATACTAAATAACTTACCAGCTAGAACATTACTTGTTGCATCAAAGCCACCAATATAAGAAGCACGGCTACCCCAAAGCGCAGCATCAACTTCTTGAGCACGACGAGAGCCAAATTCCAATACAGGATCATCTTCACAAACATTCTTGATGCGAGCAGCTTTAGTAGCAATCAAAGTTTGAAAATTAACAATATTTAGAACTGCTGTTTCGATAAGTTGGCATTGTGCCAAAGGTCCCTCTACTTGAAAAATTGGTTCTTCATTAAAGACGATATCGCCTTCTTGAGCCGATCTAATCGTACAACTGAATGTAAAATCTTTTAACCAAGCTAAAAATCCCTCATCAAATTCACCATATTCACGTAAATATTCAATATCGGAATCGTCAAATTTAAGATTCTCCAAGTAATCTACCACATGCTCTAAACCAGCATAAATAGCAAACCCATTATCGAATGGCAATTTTCTAAAGTAACATTCAAAAACTGCATTACGATTATGAAGTCCTTTCTTCCAATAGGTATACATCATATTTAATTCATAATAATCCGTATGCAAAGTTAAATGTTCGTCTTGATATTTAGTCATCATATCTCCTCGGTGATGAAATTATAGTATACATTCTACCACGACTATTTTATTAAAGGTTAATATAACCTTTATTCACTGCATTTGCCAAATTGTCAATTGAATAGTTATCTCTAACCAATTGATAAAGAGCCAATCCCTTTTGATTCAGGTTGTCTTCTTTCCAACTCATATAAGCATCATTAAGTGCTATCAGCAGTTGTTCTTCATTTTCTGAGTCGACTAACCATCCAGTATCAGGATTGATCAATTTATCCGTTGCCCCAACATCTGTGGCAATAACTGGACGACCATGAACAGCCGACTCCAAATAAACAGTTGGCAAACTTTCAGATTTAGACGTCAAAATTGAAACATCGCAACTTTCGTAATAATCACCAGTATTTTCTTTAAAACCAACGAAATCCACTTTATCAGAAATACCAAGCTCATGAGTCAAATTACGTAGTTGATCCATTAAAGGACCATCACCAACTAAAGTCAGATGATAATTGAATTTAACTTTACTCAAAGCATTCAATAACAACTTATGATTTTTAACCTCTACCAATCTGGCTACTTCCAATAAATTAAATACTGAATGCTTCTTAGGAAGTGGTTGTTCATCACTAAAATCGATAGCATTAAATACTTCTAGAGTTTTATCAGAATTTATCCCCAATGATTCAAAGTAAGACAACAAATTAGGATTGATATAAAAAAGTAAATCAGCACGTTTTAAAGCGTGTAAATTCAAATTAAACATGACTTTACCCTTGATCCCAGAAAAATCGATCCTTGGATCAGAATGAACGGTAATGACCCATTTAGCTTTTACCTTTTTATAAATTAACGACATTATAAAGTTAGCTCTTGGTCCATGCGTATGGACGATGTCAATGTGATTATTTTCGATATATGCAACTAAAGGTTTGAGAATAGATAAATCAAGCCTTCGCTTTTGAGGCATAACGGCAACATTAAGACCATTTTCACGTGCCATTTTAGCCACAGGACCTTCCTCAAAAGTTAAAAGACTTGCTTCTGTCTTGATCAACTTTTGTCCCTTCATTAAGTTCACAATATAGGTTCTTGCTCCACCGTCTTCGTTACCGGCATTTAAATGTAAAACCCTCATCAAGACACCTCTCAAATTAATTTCTCGTGTATAATGATAGCATGAAGTACACCCACTGAGAACTTTTTAACAAAGTAATAACGCAAAAAGGAGAACTAAATGCGTAAAAATAGAATAGACATACTTGGAACTAAATTTGATAACTTTACTGAGAAACAATTCCACAAATATTTGATCGATGATTTAGACGTTAAAAATAATCGTTTTATCGTAACACCTAATCCAGAAATAGTCCTTTCAGCACGTGAAAATCCTAAATTTTCTAACATCGTTAACGATGCGGATTATGTAATTCCTGATGGTATTGGAATCATAAAAGGAGCAAACTCACTGGGAACTCCAATGCATGGTCGAATCACTGGTTTTGATACTTTAATGTTTTTAATAAAAACTGCAAATAAACGTGGTTCAAAGGTTTATTTACTCGGATCCAAACCAGAAGTAATTGAAGCCAGTGCTAAGCGCATTAAAACTGAATTTAAGAACGTTGATTTAGTCGGCTACCACGATGGATATTTCAAAGACGATCAAAATATTGTTGTTGATATCGTTGATAAGAAGCCAGATATTGTTCTTGTAGCCTTAGGATCACCAAAGCAAGAATACTTTATAAATAAATACAAGGAATTAAATCCAGCAATTTGGATCGGCGTTGGTGGCAGTTTTGACGTATTTTCTGGTACTAAAAAACGTGCTCCTAAATTCATCCAAAAAATTGGTATGGAATGGTTCTACCGTCTAGCAAAAGAACCTTCAAGAATCGGACGTATGATGGCAATTCCAAAGTATATGCACCTTATAAAAAAGGAACGTAAAAATAAATAAAAATGTATCCACTCAAAAAACAGGCTCCATCAACCCAAAATCGGATTGATGGAGCCTGTTTTTCTTAATACGTAAATGACTTCTAATCTTCAACATCGATCGTATATGGATCTTCATTAGTCCTCATTAACAAACGAGCGTTGAACATCGCATATGCCAAAATAGAAACAAAATAGATACTTACAGATGGAGCTTCAATAACATGTCCTGTTAATAGTGCCATACCAAAACCTAAAGCTACACTGGCTACTAACATTGACCATTTAAATGACCACATATATTTGAATTTTCTAAAGAATGTACCAATTAGATAAATCAAACTATATATCAATGGTGCCAAATAAACGATAGCCCCTAAATAACCGAATTGGAACAAGATATCAATATAGTCCATTTCAACTAATTTAGCGTCTTTAACCTTCTTGAAGTTAGTTGCATATCCCATACCAAACATCTTTTGAGCAATATTGGCTTTAGAGAAATTGTGCGCCGCATTTTCAAAGTAAATTGTACGACCACTTAATAAGTAAGAAACGGTTTTGTTAGTCTCAACATATTTCTTTTGATCCTTATCCAATCCCTTTTTAGTCTTAGCTTGCTTCTTCTTATAGTGAATCATTTCAGTGTGCAACTCAGCAGTTCTTGAAACTGCCATAGCTGGATATGAAACGGCTATTCCACCAATAGTTAATGCCAAAAGTACAATTATTCCAGTAATAAGTTTTTTATCACGAGATCTGAACCATTGAACTATTGCTACTAATAAAGCAAAGCCAGTACCGAATATGATTGATAAGAATGAGCCCTTAGTACCTATTAAAAGAACCGAATAGATGGCTAAAACAATTGAGATCCAATAATAAATTCTTGTACCCGTGTTCAATTTCTTCAGTGCGTACCAAATCATGATAGGAAATGAAATTGAAACAATGGCACTTAATTCATTAGCGGCAAAGAACCAGCCACTTTCACCAAGTTTATAGTATGAATATGAACTGAAACTTGTATTTGTAAAGTGTGCAATAAGCATGATCAAACTGACGATATTTATTGCATAAAAAATAACTTTTGGAAAGAAACGATTTATAATTCTATCTTCTGCTAACTCTTCAAACGCATATAGATATGCAAGTAACATTATTGGATAGTAAAAACTCTTGGCTAGAGTAGTTATTTCAAGTGATGGAACAAATAAAGTTTTTGACTTGTAATTAATGACTAAACTTATTACTGCCATTAAGGCAAGCAATACAAAATAACCAATAATAAAGAAACCCTTTTTATTATTACGATTTAAAATTAAGTAGATCAATATATAGAATACTGTTAAAACCATGACGATCATTCTGATAAAAATACCAAAAGTCACATCCATGTGCATCCTAAGCATTCCCCCAGTAAGCGCATCTAGTAGAGGTTGGAAAATAATATATAGAATCAAAAAGATACTATATTTCTTTATAAAGCTTTGCATAATTAACTCCCAGCTGAATATTTAAAAAAACGTTAGTTATATAGTAACCCAATTTCTTTGCTAAAAAAATAATTGGTACTATCTTTCAAGATAAAATTCAAAACGATCTCCTGCATACTGTGAACGAACATATTCAAAAGGTGTTCCATCATCTAAGGTAGTAATTTGTCTTAGTCTCAAAATTGCTGAACCACGTTTTACATTCAATAAAGTTGCAATTTTTTCTGAAGCAAGCATTGCAGATACAGTTTGACTAGCACTACCTAGTTTCAATCCAGCCTTATCTTCCAATGCCTTATACAATGATGAAGTTATATCATTTTTATCTAAATTATCAACAATCTTGATTGGAATGGTTGTTACTTCAAAACAAATCGGTTGTTTATCAGCATAACGGATACGTTCCATTCTCAAAATCTGTTCTCCATCAGATAATTTTAACTTTTCAATTTCACTCATTGAAGGATCTGCAGTGTGGTAGGAAACCGTCTTACTTGATGGTTTTTTGCCTTGTCCTTCAGTAATTTCTGTAAAACTAGTAGTTCCAGACATTTTCTCTTGAACTTTACTGCTGGCAACATACGTACCAGAACCCACTTGTCGTTGAAGTATTCCCTCATCTACAAGCGTTTGAATAGCCTGACGTAAAGTCATACGGCTAACGTTAAAATCCTCAGCTAGCTGCCTTTCTGAAGGAATACGTTCACCCACAGTCCATTTGCCTAGTTCAATTTCTTTTCTAATTCGGTTATGTATTTGAATATAAACTGGTACCTTCATGGTAAGCTCCCCTTCTCACGATGAGATTTTAATTCATTATACAGTAAAATTGGTCTAGATTAAAAAAAGGACCGATATAATCGGTCCTTTTTAGGTATTGGGTTAGCTGGATTCGAACCAGCGCATGATGGAGTCAAAGTCCATTGCCTTACCGCTTGGCTATAACCCAATAAATGGAGGGGAGTGGATTCGAACCACCGAACCCGAAGGAGCGGATTTACAGTCCGCCGCGTTTAGCCAGACTTCGCTACCCCTCCGTGTCATTACTCGACTTAATAATATTACCTAAAATTAGTTTGTTTTTCAAGTGGTGAAATGACTTTTTTAATAGAAATACTGGTTGGGGTGGGGGCGCATTAAATTTTGAGTAATTTCACCTGTTGTGCGACCGACTTCAGCCAAGGTCTGAAGTCTCAATTTGAAGCTTTGCCATGCAAATCTTCAAATCGTCGGTGGAGTAAGAACGGTAACCCGCCGTTCAACTCCACTTTCACAACTGGTTACATTACTCAAAATTTAAAGCTTATTTATTTTTAGAATGCATAGACATTTCACAAACAACCCTAGCCAGCGGGTGCGAGGAAATCGATCAGCAGTGAAAATTCCGTTGGAACGTCACAGACGTACCTACGGAATGGACGAATTTCAAGATTTGCGAAGCAAAGCTCGAAATCGAGGACTCAGACCTCGGCTGAGTCCGGTCCCACTGCAGATCGATTCTCCTCGCACCCACTGGCGGCAGAAAGAAACAAAAAAAGCCATCCCTACCATATAAGTAGAAACGACTTCAAAATAATCAATAATTTTAGTTAACACCTTGCATCAATGGTTTGATCTTAGGTACTAATAAGGCCAAGATAATTCCGGCTACTAATGTTACAGCACCTGTGATACCAAAGAACATGATTTCGTTAGCAGGGTTTCCTGGTTCGAACAACTTAACTAATTGAGCATTAGCAGCTTGTCCAGCTGAATCTGCTAAGAACCACATACCCATCATTTGAGATGCGAATGCCTTTGGAGCTAGTTTTGTTGTAGCTGACAAACCAACTGGAGAAATCAACATTTCACCAATTTCAATGATTCCCCAACTCAATACTAACCAAAGTGGGCTAACTTTTCCGTTTGAACTCAATCCCATCAAAGGAATGATAATAACGAAGTATGAAACAGCTGTAAATACAAGTCCGATCCAGAACTTAGATGGTGAAGAAGGTTGTCTCTTACCTAATTTCAACCATAACCAAGCAAAGATTGGTGAGTAGATAATGATAAAGAATGGATTAAGCATCTGGAATTGTGGAGCAGATAGATTTAATCCGGCAAAGTTCAATTGTGTTTGTTCAGCAGCAAATAGTGCTAAAACAACTGAACCTTGTTCCTCAATTGCCCAGAAAATAGCTGCGGCAATGAATAATGGGATATAAGCAATAACACGTGATCTTTCAACCTTAGTAACCTTTTTACTTGTAAGCATTACTACAAAATAACCAACTGGTAATAAAATACCTAAGGCACTAAGAATGTTGATAAAGTTATCAACTGTTAATGAATTTGTAAATGCCATAACGATAACTACGATAACTATAGCAATAATTACATAAATAGCTCTTCTGATAAATTTAGTACGTTCAGCACCGTTAAGTGGATCTGGAGCTTGGAAACTTTCTTTAGGTAGATATTTACGGCCGTCAAACCAGTAAACAATAAGTCCAAAGAACATACCAATAGCAGCCAATGAGAAACCAGCATGGAAACTGAAGTGATGCCACATTGAGTTAACTGCTTGTGGAGCAATCAATGAACCAAGGTTAATACCCATAACGAAGATACTGAAACCAGCATCACGACGAGTATCTTGTTCGGTATATAGTCCACCAACCATTTCGGATACGTTTGGCTTCAATAAACCAGTACCAATGGTAATAAGACCAATAGATACGAATAATCCTGTTTGACCAAGAGGTAGTGATAAAGCGATATGACCAAACATGATCAATACACCACCCCAGAATACGGTTCTTCTAGGTCCCATAAATCTATCACTAATAATACCGCCGACAACACTGGACATATAAACTAATGATCCATAAATCGACATAACAGATGCGGCTGTAACTTGGTTCATACCAAGTCCACCCTTATCTATTGCATAGTACATATAGAACAGCAAGATGGCACGCATACCGTAGTAACTGAATCTCTCCCAAAATTCAGTAAGGAATAGCGTTCTCAAGCCAAGAGGTTGTCCGAAGAAACCTCGATTCTTCTTTTCTTCCATTAAAAATTCTCCTTACATTACAACAATGATGTAGTAAATATTAAACCCAACTTTGTTTAATGTCAAAAGTTTTTTAATATAAACCTTTAAATTGCCTATATAACAACAAAAAAAAATAAGAGTCTTCTAACTTGAGACTCTTATTTCGTTAATTATTTTCTATGTTTAAATGCCATCGTAGCATTAACAGCTTCTTTCCAGCCAGCATACAAATTATCACGAACTTCATTTTCCATTTTTGGCTCGTAAACATCCCCAGACTGATAATTCTTCTTGATATCGTCAATATCTTTCCAATATCCAGAACCCAGTCCAGATAAAAATGCAGCTCCTAATGAAGTTGTTTCTAGTTCTTCAGCCCTTTGTAATGGAATGTCTAAAATATCTGCTTGAAATTGCATTAGATATTCATTTGCAGTAGCTGCTCCATCAACTTTTAAAATATCGATTGGGGTTTTAGAATCTGAACTCATCGTATCTATAATATCTTTTGTCTGATAGGCAATGGCTTGGAGGGTAGCTTTAATAAAGTCATCTTTATTAGTCCCACGTGTTAATCCAAAGACTGTACCATGTGCTTTGTCATCCCAGTATGGAGCACCTAAACCTGAAAAAGCAGGCACTACATATACTTCGTCACGACTTGTTGATCTCATGGCAGCTTGTTGTGTATCTGGCGTTCGTTTAATGATTCTTAAATCATCACGTAGCCATTGTAATGCGGCTCCAGCAACAAACACACTACCTTCAAGTGCATAATTTATTTTACCATTTATACCATAAGCAATGGTCGTCAGCAAGTTATTATCAGACAGCGCAGGAACTTCACCCGTGTTCATCACAACGAAGGCTCCAGTTCCATAAGTATTTTTAACCATACCTTTATCAAATGCCATTTGTCCGATCAATGAAGCTTGTTGTGATCCAGTCATACCAGTAATTGGAATCTCTGAACCATAAAAATGGTAACTCTTAGTGGTACCAAATAATTCAGAGTTAGATCTGACTTCAGGCAACATACTTTTAGGGATATTAAACAACTTTAATAAATCATCATCCCAAGTAAGGTCATTGATGTTATATAACATTGTTCGACTTGCATTTGCATAGTCAGTTAAAAAGCTCTCACCATCAGTTAATTGCCACAACAACCATGTATTGATAGTCCCAAATAATAACTCACCTTTTTCGGCACGTTCTTGAGCACCTTCAACATGGTCCAAAATCCAGCGAACTTTAGTAGCTGAAAAATATGGACTAACGATCAAGCCTGTCTTTTGATGAATTTCATCTTTGTAACCTTCATCAATGATCTTGTTGGCCAAACTGACAGTTTGTCTTGATTGCCAAACAACAGCATTATGAATTGGCAAGCCAGTATTCTTATCCCAAACAACAGTAGTCTCACGCTGACTAGCGATACCGATGGACTTAATTTGTTTTGGTTTAATTCCAGATTCGATCAAAGCTGTAGCTATAGTAGTTTGGACAGCATTCCAAATTTCAGAAGCATCATGTTCTACCCAACCTGGATTAGGCAAAATCTGACGAATCGGATGACGTGCTGCAGCAACTTTTCTACCGTTATGATCAAAAATCATGGCTCTGGCCGTAGTTGTCCCCTCATCGATTGCTAAAATGTACTCTTCGTCCATCTTGATTCCCTCCAAATATAGCTACATTGGTTTATGCTTAAATTTTCTTGTAGCACTAACTGCTTCTTGCCAACCTTCATATAAGTAGTCGGCACGTTCTTTTTTCATTTCTGGATTAAATGTTGCACCAGTTGCATATTCTTTTTTGATTTCGTCGATATCTTTCCAATATCCTACCGCTAAACCAGCTAAAAAGGCAGCACCTAATGCTGTTGTTTCCAAATCTTTAGCACGTTGTACTGGTGTTTGTAATACATCAGCTTGAAATTGCATTAGATACTTATTATTAGCTGCTCCACCGTCAACTTTCAAGGTTGGAATATCAATTCCAGTATCTTTTTTCATAGTATCAATAACATCACGTGATTGATATGCAAGTGATTGTAAAGTAGCTTTAATGAAATCTTCACGACTAGTTCCACGTGTTAATCCAAAAACAGCTCCACGAGCATCAGAATCCCAATAAGGTGCCCCAAGTCCTGTAAAAGCAGGAACAACATAAACTTCATCATCATCACGTGATGACATTGCGGCATCTTCTGAATCAGGTGCTGAATCAACTAACTTCATAGCGTCACGTAGCCATTGAATAGCAGAGCCCGCCACAAAAATGCTACCTTCAAGAGCATAGTAAACTTTACCATTAATTCCATAACCTATTGTCGTTAATAAATTATTATCAGAAATTTGTGGTTTTTCACCAGTATTCATAACGATGAAGGCACCTGTACCATAAGTATTTTTAACCATACCAGGTTCAAAAGCCATCTGTCCAAATAAGGCAGCTTGTTGGTCACCGACCATACCTGAAATTGGAACTTCAGACCCGTAGAAATGATATCCCTTAGTTTTTGCATAAACTTCTGAGTTAGGACGAGCTTCTGGAAGCATTGCTTTTGGAATATTCAAAACTTTCAATATTTCATCATCCCATTTAAGATCATGAATATTAAATAACATCGTACGACTGGCATTAGAATAATCAGTCACATGTGCAGCTCCACCCGATAACTTCCATAATAGCCAACTATCGATCGTTCCAAATAAAAGCTCACCATTTTCAGCTCGTTCTTGCGCACCATCAACATGATCCAAGATCCAACGTATTTTTGTAGCAGAAAAATATGAATCAATCAAAAGACCAGTTTTTTCATGGATCATTTGATCGTATCCATCCGCTTTTAATTTATCGGCAATACTTGTAGTCTGTCTACTTTGCCAAACAATTGCGTTATAAATTGGTAAACCAGTATTCTTATCCCAAATAACTGTTGTTTCACGTTGATTAGTGATCCCAATACCAGATATCTGATGAGGTTTAATTCCTGATTCAATAAAGACATTTGCTATTGTTGACTGAACTGCATTCCAAATTTCATTTGCATCGTGTTCTACCCAACCAGGTTCTGGAAAGTGTTGAGTAAACTCACGTTGTGCATCAGCAACTTTGGCTCCCTTTTTATCAAAAATGATTGCCCTCGTGCTAGTTGTTCCTTCATCTATCGCCATAATGTAATCTGTCATCAATCTACCTCGAGTTATTATTGTAAGCGTTTCATAACAAAATATTATAACATTTTGTGAATTTTACAAAATTATATGATTAATCTTCCAGTTTAGGATCAATCTTTTTCTTGATTACTAAAAAGATTCCAAACAATACTATTGAAATAATAGTTATGATCCAGCCAATTTTTAAGCCAGGAACTTCATATTTCAAAATTATTTTATGATAACCCTTATCTAAATCTATTGCCGTTAAATTTCCAACAACTTTATAAGTTTTGATTCTCTTACCATTATCAAATGCTTTCCATCCTTTATCATACGGAATTGAGAAAAGCATTGGAGAAGATTTTTTAACATTAATATCACCACGGACAGTATCGTGATTCAATCTAGAAGTTATATTCAATGAATTTTGTCTAATATTATTCTTCGACTGATTAAATTCACTGGCATCTAAAGTTTGAAAATAGCTTGGATCATATTCTAATGGCTGCTTTGTCCTTATATCTACACTAAGCTTTTCACCTGAATCATAGTTTCCCAAATCGATAACCATTGCCGTATTGATCAAAACTGGCATCTTGATTTTCTTACCATTAACGTAAACTTTAGAACTAACATAATTTATCGGCGAAGTATATAGATACAATTCTCCTGTTGCTGAAGTAGTCAAATAATATTTATAAAGATGCTTCTTGCCTGATTTTACCTTGGTCCATTTATTTATCTTAGCATTCTTATAATACTCTTTATTGTTTCCATTGATTGCTTGCCAAAGTCTATTCTGATTATCCAGTGCTCGATTGGACATCAACTGAAAATCATAAATATCTGGACTAGCTAAAAATCCCAGACTTGGAGAATTATAGTCAGTTTCAACTTCATAAGAATGACTCCATTGACCAATATCATCATCAACACCAAACAAAGTATTAGTAAGATTTGTTCCACCGATATAGCTGATTCGGCGCACATTCCTACTAAAATACCCTAGTTTATTCATCGTCTCTAAAGTATCCTGACTCAAAGTTGAACTATAAAGACTTAAACCATTGATATTAAATAAAATTGGATCGTTATAATTGTTGTACTGTTCAGGAAAAGCTTTATTTAAACCAGATTTAGAGACAATTACTCTATGTCCTATTTCACTATTTCTCTTAACATCTGTAAGAACATCCGCCTCTAACTTGTACTGCTTTTGATATACGCTTTGACTACCGAAGCCAGCTGTATCAATAACAGAAACAAAGTTTGCGCCTACTTCAAAAGCAACCATAAATAATAATATAACGCCGAAATATTTATTTTTACCATATAAATAAACGAACGTCCCTGTAACAGCGATACATATCAAAGTCAGAGAAAAATAATAAATATTATATTCATTGTCAGGGGTGCCAAATCCCATCTGTTTAATAAGCTTTGGTATCATCCATTCCGTCAAATATCCAATACAAATCAAAAGAGCCGCTGTACAACTGGCAGAAATGACCGTATTGATATCTTTGAATACTCCGGCAGAGAATGCTTTATGTGCTATAAAAATACATATGAAAGAAAAAATAAAGCTATTTCTAAATGGAAATCCCGCTGGATTTTGAAACATATGCCAAACTGTATTAAATGTTGTGACAAACATGCTCAACAACAAAACTCCAATTAAAAAGAAAGCATGTCCCTTATCTTTTTTAGTAATACGTCCACTAAAGAAATATCCCAACAATAAGATAAGGACTGTTGAGGTCATAAAAACTGATGGTCCATGGTGTAATCTTTGGGCAAAAGTATTACCGCCAATTCCCAACTGTGTAAAAGCTTCAAATCCAAAACGTGCTGATGGCAAATAATTAAACAAATCAAAAGACGTCTTCGCTGTCTTCATCATGCCAGCAAAAGTCGGGATCAAAACAAAAGCTGCACTCATCCCAGCTAATATAGAAGAAATAAGAAAATTGCGAATAATTACAACGCGATTCTTTTTTTGTAAAAGGTCTCGTTCTAATGCCAAATAAATAAAGAAGCACACTGAGAAAATACAAAGCATATATCCCAGGTAATAATTGAAAACTATCGCAAAAAATAAAGAAATGTAATAAAGCAGGACTTTATTTTTTTCGATGAGTTTCAACAAACCACAAGCCACTAATGGCAGCATAATCAACGCATCTAACCACATCAAGTCATAAAAGTATGACGCTACAAATCCGCAAAATGAATATGCAATTGTAAATAGATAATTAGAATAGCGTGTATTTTTAAAATACTTTGCCAAAAAATATGCCATGGTCAAACCCATGGTCGATATTTTCAACATGATTATAATATCCGCTGCAATAGGAACTCTTGAACTGGTAAAAAATACCAGCAATAAGTTAAATGGAGATAAAAGATAGTAGCTTATTATTGGAAAGAAATTATCTCCAAGTGATTGACTGAATAAATAAAGATGTATATTGCCAGTTACTAGCTGACGTCTCAACTCTGTCAAAAAAGCAATATACTGAGTACCTAAATCACTAGTTAAAAAATTTCCGTCACCAAATGGAACTAATCCGACATAGTAAAAAATTGCCGAGATCAAAAATAAATTAATAAAAAAGGCCATTAAATAATATAAAACATTGTGTTTTCGCATAAAAACTCTCCTAGTGAATTGCCCATTCAAATCATAGGGAATATTTTGAATAAAGGCAAACAAAAAGAGAGTGTAAAAAAGGTGGTCTGCCACCGGAACATAGCCTAGAATCACGAATGATTGATAGCATCAATCGTTTGTGGTTCTGGGCTATGTGGAAGGTTGCAACCTTTTTTACACGTTTAGGCAATAAAAATTTGAAAACACAAAAAAGGCCTGCTTACGCAAGCCATCTAACATAATTTTTCTCATATTTTCTACCTCATAAAGTCTGTTTTAATTGAATAATTTTTTATCATTGTGGGATTTAATCAACTTGCCACAAACCGCTGCAACAGCTGACAAGCTAGTTAATACTAAAAATGGATGCTTTTTCATAAACATCACCTCTTTCTTAATAGCCTTAATTGACTATGTGTACATAATAGCGCCAAGGTGTGAAATTAAAAGTTTGAAAGTTTGAAAAAAGTTTGAAGAGTACAAAAAATAGAGTGTGACAAAAGGTTGCAACCTTTTGTGACGCGTTTAGGCAATAAAAGGTTGAAAACTAAAAAAAGGGAGTGACTTATGTCACATCCCCAAAATTATTTATTCATTAACTTTGCTATCTGCTTTAGCCACAGCAGCTCCTGCTAATGCACTTACATAGTTAACTGGTTTGTCATAGTTTGGTTGGAATAAGAAATCAACCATTGATAATTCATCAATCGTAACTTTCTTTTGGATTGCTAATGAAAGTAAGTTAGCTGATTGAGAAACATCATACATACTTGTCAAAGCACCACCTAAAACAACTCGTGTTTCAGGATCCCAAACTAGATTCATCAAAACAGGAGTAGTTGTAAGCATGAATTCAGGACGGTAGTTATCTTCAAGACTTACTGATTCTACCTTTTTGTTTAAAGCTTTTGCATGGACGGCAGTTAAACCGCTGGCAGCGTACGTTCTGCCAAACAATTCAACGGCTGAACTAGCTTGTGTTCCCATATATTTAACAGTATCTTTTTCAATATTTGCGCCAACCAAAATACCTTGACGTACTGAATTAGTTGCCAATGGGATATATTGGTTGTCATTTGTTGGATTGTAATGAACTGAAGCAGCATCCCCAGCTGAAAATACATCAGGTTTACTTGTATGCATATATTCATCAACAATTAAAGCACCATTTGGAAGTGTTTCAAATTCGTCTTTGAACATATCTGTATTAGGACGGAATCCAACACACATAACAGCAATATCAGCTTTATATTCATTCTTATCTGTTTTAACGATCACACCATCAGCAGTTTCTTCAAATGATTGAACTTTCTCGCTCAATCCTAAAGTTACATTATTATCCTTGTAATCTTGTTCGGCGATTGCTGACATATTTGGATCTAAGTTTTTAGCCAAAACATCAGGAAGTGCATCTATCAAAGTTGTTTCTTTGCCAAGAGTTGCATACCCTTCAGCAAGTTCAGCACCAATATATCCGGCACCAATAACGATAGCACTCTTAATATCACTAGCATTTTCCTTTAATTCGTTGGCGTTAATCCAATTTTTACATAATTTGACCTTATCTGAGTCAATTCCAGGAATATTAGGAATGATTGGAGCAGATCCAGTAGTAATAACTAACTTGTCATAATCTTGTTCAAATGTTTCACCTGATTCAAGATTCTTAACTGATAATTTTTTATTGTCAAAATCAACATTAGTTACATCATGTTTCATATACATGTTTGCGCCCAATTTAGCTAAATCGTCTGGGCTTGAGTAAAACATCTTGTTAGGATCAGAAACTCGATCACTGACCCATAATGCAATACCACATGATAGGAAAGATAAATTATCATTACGTTCAAAAACTGATACTTCCCAGTCTGGGTGATCCTTTAAAATATTCATTGCTGAAAATGTTCCTGCGTGTGTACAACCAATAATACTTACTTTCATATTCGTCTACCATCCTTTGTGACAACATTAACTAATTGATTACTAAGAATTTTAACGCAATAGAAAGCGCTTTACAAGTAAAATACTTAAAAAAGTTATATTTTTTATTCCAACAAAATGTAAAGAAGAGAATGCTGATATACCGGCATTCTCTTCTTAGAATAAAAATAAATTAATTTGTATTTTTCTCGATTATCGAAAAAATATAATATTTCTGATTTTTAGCACAGACTTACTTATATTATGCTATAAAAGTCGTTGTTTGTGATTTTAAAAACAAATAAATATTTTTATCAAAAATGACTGTAATTGTTTAAACATCTGTTATATACTGTGGTTGTGAAAGGGAAAAGACAGTGAGTGTCATGCAATTCCTTCCTTTTATTAAAGAAAAAGAATATCAATGATATCATCCTCAATATCATTAAATATTTCTCAATCACCATAAACAGAAAATTGCCCCCCTCAAACAATTTTCCAATGAATATAAAAGATTTTGTCAGTTCCCATTTCCCATTCCAAAGTTTATTAATAGAATGCTTTCATTCATTAATAAAATCCCTCTCTATTTTGACACATGGAAACCTCACATACACTCACACACTTGACCCGGACACTACTGGTAATACGCCGAATAAACCCATTATCCCAAGAAATGGGTTTATTTTTTTGTCTAAATTTATTTTTGCCTTTTCAAACACGATTAATTGAATGATACAATAGATAAGTGTTTTTAAGAGGTGGTAAATATATATGAACAATGAAATCAAATATATCGTAGATGAATTGGGAATCATTTATGATTTTTATCAAGATCAATTTAGTCTAAAACGTATTAAAACTTATATCTTAAGTATGCCTGAAGGAAGCAAAATTATTACAGTCTCTGCTGGTAAAGTTCCTATATATGATCATGAAGTGGTTTTACCGATTGCTGAATTTAATGACCACACTGACTCTGTTAGCTTATTGCAAGTTAATCATACAATGATCAATAGTCGTTCATCTGAAATTATAGCTGAAGATTCAAACCGCATTATTGATCTGGTAGATCGTTTAATTAAATTGATTGAACCAAAATAATATTGATACAAAAAAAATCTGGCAAATGCCAGATTTTTTAATATAGTTTTGCAACTTGTTCTTGAACCGTTTCATGATTTAAGAACTCATCATATGTAGTATCAGAACGATCAACAATACCTTTAGGACTTACTTCAATAATTCTATTAGCAATTGTTTGAATAAACTCATGATCGTGAGATGTGAAAATAATACTTCCCTTAAAGCTAACTAAACTATCATTTAAAGCTGTAATTGATTCCAGATCCAAATGATTTGTTGGATCATCTAATAATAGAACATTTGCCTTACTCAACATCATCTTGGATAACATGGCACGGATTTTTTCTCCACCAGACATGACATCTACTTCACGATTAACATCATCCCCAGAGAATAGCATCTTACCAAGGAATCCACGCAAGAATGTATTATCATTTTCTTCTTTAGAAGCAAATTGACGTAACCAATCTATAACAGACATTTTGTTTTCAGCAAAATAATCATTAACATTTTTTGGCAAGTAAGTAGTACTTGCAGTTTGGCCCCAAATCACTTCTCCACTATCTGGTTTGATTTCTCCTGAAATAACTTGCATCAATATAGTAGTAGTTAAATCATTTCTACTAATGAAAGCAACTTTTTCGTTAGGACGAAGTGTCAAATTGACATTATCTAAGATCTTAACGCCATCAATTGATTTAGAAACATTTTTTAACTGTACTAAATCCTTGCCTAGTTCTCTTTCAGGATTAAATTTAATGAATGGATACTTACGAGAAGATGGCTTGATATCATCCAAAGTTATCTTCTCTAATTGTTTTTTACGAGAAGTAGCTTGCTTTGATTTAGAAGCATTAGCACTAAATCTGGCAACGAATTCTTGTAATTGTTTAATTTGGTCAGCTTTTTTAGCATTAGCATTGGCTTGTAATTGAGCCGCTAATTCACTAGATTCCATCCAAAAGTCATAGTTACCAACAAATAGAGTAATCTTTCCACGGTCAACATCACACATATGTGTACATACTTGATTCAAGAAATGTCTATCATGGGATACGACGATAACAGTGTTTTCGTAATCAGCTAAAAAGTTTTCCAACCAACTGATTGACTTAACGTCAAGACCATTAGTAGGCTCATCTAGTAATAATACGTCAGGTTTGCCAAACAATGCTTGTCCTAACAATACCTTAACCTTTTGAGGTTCAGTTAATTCACTCATTGGTACTTGGTGAAGTGACTCATCGATTCCTAATGCTTGCAACATTTGGCTAGCTTCGGCTTCAGCTTCCCATCCGCCCATTTCACCGAATTCTGTTTCCAATTCGGCGGCACGAATACCATCAGCATCATTAAAATCTGGTTTTAAGTAGATGGCATTTTTTTCAGTCATGATTTTATATAATTTCTCATGACCACGAATCACAGTATCCATCACTAAGTTATCCTCAAAAGCAAAGTGATCCTGATTTAGACTGGACATACGCTCGTTAGGACCCATCGAAACAGTTCCAGTAGTTGGTTGAAGATTTCCTTCAATTATTTTTAGGAAAGTTGATTTACCAGCACCATTGGCTCCAATGATTCCGTAACAATTTCCCGGAGTAAATTTTAGATTAACGTCTTCATATAGCTTTCTATCTGAGAATTGCATACTGACATTATTGACGGTTAACATGAACAATACCACCTTTTTCCGCATAAAAAAACAACGTGTCAAGGAAACGGCGACGTTGGTTTCAGCTTATTTTTTAATTGACATATTTGGGTAGCTTAACATAAAACGCCATAACAAGCAATCTAGGTGGCGTTTTGAGAATTGTTGACTTTTTGGGTTTGTCAGGATTTTAGAGTACTTTTTCTACTATATTAAAACGGGCTCCGATGAGATCTTTCTGTGCTACTAAGACAAAACTTCATCGGAAAATTTTTACGTACCCTTGTTTATTGATCTAACATATTATTCTCTGCTACCTAAACGGGCTCCGATGGGACAACTTTCTGCACTGCTAAAGCAAGCTTTCATTGGAGAATTTCCACGTACCTTTATTTATTGATCTAATTTATTATTTTCTGCTACCTAAACGGGCTCCGATGGGACAACTTTCTGCGCTTGCTACGACATGTACTCATGGCGATACCGCCATGGGTACTTATCTAGGCAATGCTCAAAAGCTGAACGTCCCATCGGAGCCCTCTTTTTATGCCAGTTGCAGGATTTGAACCTGTGACCGCCGGTTTACGATACCGATGCTCTACCAACTGAGCTAAACTGGCAAAATAAAAAGATTACACCTACTAGATGTAATCTTATCACCTAGGCAGATCCTAAGTATTTTTGTACTCCGGATGTCAGACTCGAACTGACGACACCCTGATTAACAGTCAGATGCTCTACCAACTGAGCTAATCCGGAATAATTCAATAATTGTTTTTCAACAACTATTAAATTTTATCAATCTGTTAAATAAACGTCAATATCTATTTAGCATTTTCCTTGGTAATTTTAGTAACTCCACCCATATATGGTACTAATACGTCAGGGATCGTAACTGAACCATCTTCATTTTGGTAGTTTTCCAAAATAGCAGCAACGGTTCTACCACAAGCTAGACCTGAACCATTCAATGTGTGAGCTAACTTTGTCTTTCCATTTTCATCACGATAACGAATTTGTGCACGACGTGCTTGGAAATCTAGACAGTTTGAACAACTTGAAACTTCACGATACTTGTTTTGTGCAGGTAGCCAAACTTCAAGATCGTATGTCTTTGTTGAACTGAAACTTGCGTCACCACTTGAAAGTACGATTACGTGATATGGAAGGTTCAACTTCTTAAGAATGTTTTCAGCGTTAGCTGTCATGCTTTCCAATTCATCAAATGAACTTTCTTGATCTGTAACTTTGACCATTTCAACTTTGTTGAATTGGTGCATTCTGATCAATCCACGTGTATCACGTCCGGCACTACCTGCTTCAGAACGGAAACTTGGTGATAATGCAGTAACTTTTTCAGGTAATTGTTTACCATCAATAATCTTTCCAGCAAAGTAGTTTGTTAAAGGAACTTCGGCTGTAGGAATCAATGTTAGAGGATTTTCATCGACCATAACGGTGTAGACATCTTCAGTAAACTTAGGGAATTGACTTGTACCAAACATAGCTTCGTTATTTACCAAATATGGAGGAATAACTTCTGTATAGCCTTCTTCATGATGTTGATCGAGCATGAAGTTATAAACAGCACGTTCTAGTCTTGCACCCATACCAATGTAATAAACAAAACGGCTACCTGAAACTTTAGCAGCTTGGTCAAAATCAAGAATTCCTAATTCTTCACCAATATCCCAGTGATGTTTTGGAGTAAAGCCTTCTTCTGGAATCTTACCCCATTTACGAATTTCTTTGTTAGTACTTTCGTCAGGACCAACTGGAACTGAATCATCAGGGAAGTTTGGAAGACGTACCAAGATATAGTTCATCTTATCGTTAACTTCTTCAAGTTTTGCATCAAGTGACTTAATATCAGCACCAACTTGTTGCATGTCAGCGATTTCTTGATCCGCGTTTTCTTTATTACGTTTCTTTTGAGCAATACTTTGAGAAACAGTATTACGTTTTTCCTTCAAAGTTTCTGTTTGAACTAATAAATCACGACGATTTTTATCCAAATCTAGTAGTTCATCAACTTCCTCATTGGGAATACTACGAGCAGCTAACTTTTCTTTTGCCCAATCAGGGTTTTGTCTAATCAACTTAATATCTAACATATTTTTCTCCTCCTACTAAAAAATGGCCGAAACATCCCTATAAAGGGACGAATCGACCATTCGCGGTACCACCCAGTTTCAATGCTTTCACATTGCACTTTCAGACTTTATCGGATCAACCCGAGCGGAATTACCCGTTGCCAGGACACTGGAATAGAAATCTTAACGATTCACACCGACCATCGTTTCTCTGAAAGATTCATGAGTAGGTATCCTATTAGCTTTAATATTTAAATCTATCATAAGTTAAAAGAATTTTATTTTCAACCAAATTTTAAAAATGATGATTCTTCTTTGTTTCAGCGACATCGATATCATCTAACTTAATAAACTTAGTCTTATGTCTAAGTTTGTAATACAACCAGCAAATAAATAAGATTATTAGTCCACTATAACTGATCAATAATCTTCCAACGTTGAAGTTAACAAGAGATCTGATATCTTGACCAATAATAATAACAATACCTAAAACAATTGCCAAAATAGGCCCAAATGGGAACCACTTTGCTTTGTACTTCAAATCATCCAATTCATATCCCTTATTTAGATAAGCTCTTCTAAATCTATAATGTGAAAAGGCAATTCCAAGCCATGCAATAAATCCTGTTAGACCACTGGCTGCAACTAGTAGTTCATAGAATGAATCACCATAAAAACTAGTTAAGAGTGCAGCTCCACCAACTAAAGCAGTTAACAATAATGAAAATACTGGAACACCATGATTATTAGTTCTTTCAAAAGCCCTTGGTGCCATACCTTGCTTACTCATTGACCAAAGCATACGACTAGCAGCATACAATCCTGAGTTAGCCGCTGAAATAACTGAAGTCAAGATAACAGCGTTCATAACGCCAGCAGCAAGCGGAATACCAACACGCTTAAAGACGATAGTAAATGGACTAATTGCAATATCTCCAGCCTCTGAACCTAACAAGTTAGGACTTGTATAAGGGATCAAAGCGCCAATAACGGCAATAGATAAAATATAAAATAGCAAAATTCTCCAGAAAACTTGTTTGATAGCCTTTGGAATACTCTTCTCAGGCGTAGCGGATTCACCGGCAGTAATACCGATCAATTCAGTTCCTTGGAAAGAAAAACCTGCAACAACGAAAACACTCAATACTGCCGGTATTCCACCAACGATTGGAGCTTTCTTATATGTATAATTTGATAAACCAACTGCTCCGTCTTGTCCTAAAATACCAAAAATTGTTAATGCACCAACAACTAGAAAGACGATAACAGCTGTAACTTTAATTGATGATAACCAATATTCTGTTTCACCAAATGAACCAACTGAAATTAAATTAATTACTAACAATACAATTAAGAACGACAAACTGATTTTCCATGAAGACCAGCTTGGGAACCAATACTTGATAACTAAAGAAATTGTCGAAAGGTCAACAGCTAATGTAATAGCCCAGTTAAACCAATAATTCCAACCTAAAGCAAAACCCATAGCTGGATCGATAAACTTTGTAGCATATGTAGCAAATGAACCAGAGACGGGCATGTAAGTAGCCATTTCGCCCAAACTGGTCATTAAGAAATAAACCATGATACCAATAGCAACATAGGCTATTAGTGCTCCCCCAGGACCGGCTGTTGAAATGGATGAACCACTAGCAACAAATAATCCTGTTCCGATTGAACCTCCCAATGCGATCATTGACAAATGACGAGTCTTCAACGACCGGTTGACATCTGTATTTTCCATATAATTCGTTTCCCCTTTTTGGATTAAAAAAAATCCTTATTACCAGAAGAAACTACTGACAATAAGGACTTTCGTATCCAAATGATCAATAGCTCAACGCAATTAAATTGCGACAGTCCGCTACTTATTAAGTAACGTCCCAACAAAACACACCATTAGGGGCGAGTTCGTTTCGGCAATTTCACCTTTTACATTTTTGTCAAAGTACCCTAACGTACTCGAAAAATGTGACTAATTGAAAATGCACCTCTATCTGATTACAAAACATTATAAATAAATGTTAACATAGTATCAAGTAGGTTATTAAATTCGTGTGTTTTAACTTCATTTTATTTGGGAGAATCAGATTATGTTAGAACAAGTATTTTTAGTGAGGCAAGAAGTTGAAAAGTACAACATGTTTACCGTAATTAAATCATTGCCTCCTCAAGAATTAAACTTAAGCAACATTGGTAATCGAATGGAATTTTCTTATCAAAAAATATACAACATTTTTCAAGCTCTGCTAAATGATTTGTTGGAATTAGTTCCCGACCTAGATCCGAAGGTAACAAAAATTGAAGCCATCGATTTCGACAAACTTTCTGTGGACAAATACCGTCTGTATTTGGTTGAGAATGCTATTGTTTTTCAAGCCTTTAATTATGGATTAACAAGTCCAAATCCTTCTTTAGAAGCCTTTAGTAACGACCACTTTACAAGTAAATCTATTTTGAACCGTAAAATGTCTAACTTTAGAATCTTCCTAAAAAACTTTGGCCTTAAGATCTCGAACTCTACCCTAGAAATCAAAGGCGATGAAAAAAACATTCGTTGGATGTCTTACTTTGTATATTGGCAGGTATATCACGGTCTAAAATGGCCATTTTCATTTATACAAGAAAATAACATCAAAAAAATTATTAATGACGCGAATATCCATTTTGATAATCCCATTGCTACACTTCAACTCGAATATCTGATTGCAATCTCACAAATAAGAATAACCAAACGTTGCTATATCAAAGATATGGGCAAATTTAATGAAGTTTTTGAAGACAAAGATATTGGCGGTCAAATTCTAAAACCTGAATTTTATACACTAGTACCGATCAATGCCTTGGATGAAGAAAATAAATTTATTAATCTCTTTAAAGAAGTAGTGTTTGAGGCTGGTGAGACCGACAGTGATAAACCGATTAACCTAAACTTCAAAATCAACTCTAAGTTCTATGGAATCGTCTATCGATTCGTTGATTTTCTCAAAGAGCGTTATAACGATGACATGAGTGTTTATCGTAACCAGAAGATTCTTACAAATATCATGACCTTCGTTACACGTGAAATAATCTTTTACTACATAATGGCACCTGATTCTTTAATTAGATGGAGCCATTATGATGATTCTCCTGAAGATACAAAAGAGTACACTTCGTTATACCAAGATGTTTACGAGTTCTTTAGCAATGTTGATTCTGAAAAATACCCAGGTGTTTATAACGCCGCTGAAAATATTGCTAGAGACTTGTTCAAGGTTCTCCCAAGTTATATTTCTACAATTAAAGAGAGCGATATTATCCACGTCAAATTATTGGCTGATCCCGGTAATCCGATTGAAGCCGTTATTTCTAGAAATATCCGTTCGCTAGACTTCGCTGAAATTGTACCAATCACTACTTACGAGAATGTCGATGTCTTGATAACAACACTTGATATATTCCCAACTAAAGAAGAATTAAAGAAATACCCAGATAGTTTGGTAGTTATGCCTTGGGATATATCTTCAACTAGATCAGATTATATTTATCTTATGATTAGACTCAATAAAATTTATGTAGCTAAACTAAAGAGCAAAGTTGATAAGATGAAGAAAAAACGTAAAAAAGTAAAATAATAAATAAAAATACCGCATGTAATCACATTTGATTACGTGCGGTATTTATTTTTCCGTTGAGATTTTAATTAAGCTGACCAATTTAAAAATCAATGATCTAACTATATCTATCAGGTAGCAGGCTAGCATTATTAACAATACTACACCAAGACCATTTATATTTACCTGAACTAAGTTGTTTAATTCTCTAAAATAAAAATTTCTCCACAAAACTTTTAAGACGAATACATTTTGAGTAATTAAATACACAGAAAACATATGTCTAGCCACTTGATTGAATAAAACATGAAATCCTGGTTTGAGGTTGATAAAAATCAAGAATAATCCAAAAGCCGCAAGTAAAGCAAAGATTCCCGTATAAATATTTGTAAAACGATCTCTAGTCAATTGAATTTGATAATACATGATTATGTAGATAACTACTGTGTTTATTGTGAATAACACAAAGCCAATCAAAAAGTTCCACCAATTTCTGTGGATAAATTTTGAAACAAAGGCTCCAAATAAATAAGCTGTTAATAAAATACCCAATCCAACCGATTCCGAAGCAATATTATTATCAACAAGTGGAAAAATACCACAAATTGTGGACATTATAACTAACAAATATCCAAATTGCTTTTTAGTCAAGTTTTGAATCGATCGATTGATAAAGGGAATCAATAACATTAAAATCACATATCCACTGACAAACCAATATTGATTGAATGTCACAGGCATTAGTGATTGCCAGAGTTTATTTGGTTTGACTGGACTTTGCCAATTAATAGCTAATACTAAAAATAAAATACTGTAAAAATATACTTCTGCATATACTTTCAAAGTTTTTTTGATGGATCTATTAATTGAAATATCCCTCGTTCCTAAATAAAAGCCTGTGATCATCACAAATACATAAACACCTATATCTCCTAAAGGTAAATAAAAAAGTGACCAAAAGGCCGACCACAAATTATTGTGAGCGATCAAATAGTCACTTCGTCCACCCTGCGCCCAGAGACTAAAGTGATGCAACGTAATAAAAAGCATACTTATTATTCTAAGTAGCTCAATATTTGAATTTCTTGTTTTTCTCATAATTTACTTTCTGCGACGGGTTGATTTTCCGTGTTTTGAATTTCCATCGTTTCTTTGTGAGTAATATAGATACATCCACAATGCGACAGCTATCAATATAACAATTCCTACAAGGATAATGATCCATTGGAAGTTGTTTTGTTTAGCTGGTTGAGTTTGTTTTTCAACTTGCTTTACATCAGTCTTAGATACACTGATCGTCTTAGTAAACGTCTTTTTAAAGCCATTCTTACCGGTTAAAGTGATTTTAGCCTTATAAGTCCCGGCAGTGAAATCGTCGATTGGAATAAAGTAATCAAACTGTGAATTAGGTGCTATCTGTAAATTCTTAGCATGATACTTTAAATCTCTAGAATTATGTTTGATATTTGACTTGATTTTAACATCATTAATATTGATTGGCGCCGTATTATCCATTCTGAAAGCTATTCCCTTACTACCTGAAACAGCTTTTGGAAAGGCATCAGTCATGTGCATATCCGGATTTACAGCGTCATCTTTAGAACGTAAAACGACACCTTTAACATAACGGACTTGATTTTGAATGTTCAAATTCTTTGATTTAGTTGGCGATACATTAGCAATAGTTGTTACACCACCTAGAATAATTCCCTTGTATTCTTTATCAGGTGATTTAACTTTGAAGCTAACTTCCTTAGATTCGCCTGCTTTTAAGCTTACAGTCTGTTTACGTGAACCTTCGACTAATGAGCTTAGTTCCGGTAAATCGTTCTTATACGTTGATTTATTGTATTTGTCATAGCCAATAGTTGCGGAATCAGCAGTATAAGCGTTATTTACTTCAGCAGTAACCTTAATGCTCTTGCTACCAGTATTGAAAATGATGATTTTCAAAGTTTGATCTTTGTTAGGTTCTACTTTCAAATCAAAGTAAGATTCATTCTTATCTATTTGATTGTCAGGCAAAACCGATTGAATCGAATACGATTTGTCTCCTGCTGCTTCTACTTTTGTTGTTTGATTAAGCAAAGGTATAGCAAATATAAACATTGATAAAAATACTATGAGTTTTTTCATGTCTAACTCCTGTTCTGATACCAAATTCCCCAAAAAATAAATACTATTAATGTTACTAGAACACCACTAATTAAGATATATGTCAAAGTCTTATCGTAAATTAAATTACGAGACTTAGAGTTTATCTTATTAGCGTCACTTTGAGATATTTTATAAGTCTTATGGAAATTCCAAACAGTCTTCCCACTTCTTGCTACACCATTCATCTTATAAGTACCAGGTGCAATAGGTGTTTGATTTTGATTGAAATCAATTGGAACCTTGGAATTAGGTGCAATCTTTGGATAACGAAGATCGGCAATCATCTTCTTAGGGCCTAAATTAAAACGATCAAGCCAGCTTTGACGCTTTACAGTCATATGAACTACAACGTTTTTCATTAGACCAGGCTGATCATTTTGTAGATTGACATACATATGCGGTTGATAGTTTTGAACGCCTAATGTTAGATTGTAGGCTTTTAGAATACCACCTACGGCTTTGTTGTCACCGGTTATCCATACGGGGACATTGGCAGTACCGTTGTAGTTACTTGTACTCTCATAAATATTAAAGCCACCAATAATTAGTCCCTTTACCTTATGTTTTGGTAACTTAACTTTAAATGTTAAATCCTTAGTTTGATTAGCTTTAACGGATACTTTTTGTGTTTTAGTCATGCTTGCAAATGAATATTGCAAATCATAGTCTCCCTTTTTTACCATATCAGTAAAAACCAATTTTCCATCAGAAGAAGTTGTAGCATTTGTAGGTGCAACTATTAAATCAATAGTTGCGCTATTAAAATTACTTATTGATATTTTTAATTCTCTATTTTCCCCACCCTTGCTAATAATCTGAAAGCGATCAGTAATATCAGAATCGGATATTAGTGGCGTTACAGCAATACCTTTAATATCAGCTGAAACGCTAGTGGGATTTGCAATTATTCCTAAAATAAAACAGGTGAGAAATAATAAAATACATTTCAATCTCTTATTCATTTTTGTGCCCCATATTCTTTAATCTCTACACCTATGATAATACTAAAAAAGCCGTTCCAAGTCTTGGAACAGCCTTCTTTTTTTTAAATTAACGACGACGTCTTCTTGTTGGTTTATTTGGTGTATTACCATCATTATTCTTGTTATTATTTCTCTTTCCAAGATAAATACCTAGTCCTAGAATAATAGCAAGTAATAAAATACCAAGAAGAATATATAGCCACATGTAGTTAGGCTTGATACCCGCTAACTTGTTGTACTTAGCAGCTTGAGCATTTGTAATAGTAAAGTCTTTATTCAGTGTCCAACCTTTGATGTTATCACTGGTCTTATAAACTAACTTCAAATGATAGTTACCAGCCTTCATAGGTTTCTTACCCCATGAAATTGAATAATCATAATTTGAAGTTGGTGCAATAGATTGACCTGAGTGTGATTCAGTAATTTTAAAGCTCTTGTCATCTTTCTTAGTTACAGTTGCTTTAGAATCCATACTTGCAATGAAACCATTCTTTGAATTACGAACGTTTGCCTTAACACCTACTCTTTGTTTGCTAGAGTCAGGAACTAACGCGGGTTTAACAACATTTATCGCATATTTAGGATCCTGATTCTCACTAGACTTCTGGTGAATTTGAATAGGTATAGAATAACTGAATTTATTCTTAATCAATGTACCATTTGCACTAACAGTACCCTTAGCCTTTTCCTTATATGGTTTAACATTAAAACCACCCATAATGTAACCCTTAAAACTCTTCTTTGGTATTGTTAATGTAACCGGAATAATCAATTCTTTACCCGGATCAACAGTAGCAATAATATGATTTGGAGCAATTGCATCACGTGTTTGAATCTTTAAATTAGGATCCTTTACTTTAGTCCTATCGTAACCAGGCTGACCACTATTTGTTGTATATGCCGTATTAGCATTAATAACAAATCTACGTGTTTTCCCAGCCTTATTTATTACACCTATCTTGACTTGAACTTTTTGACCTGGATCTCCATCAATAACATAAGTACCATTATCAATATTAACTTCATCAGCACTAGCCTCTGGTTTAATAGAATATTCACCAGATGCAGCTTGGGCTGTTTGAATCGTTGCAAAACTTGAAATTATCAAGCCAAATATTGCAAAAAAAACGAATAGAGTTCTTTTAGATACTCTTTTCATAACAAATTCCTCCCACAGAATCTTAAAAATAACTTCTACTACATCATACAAAAGGGGTTGTGACATAACTCCACATTAAAAGAGCTCCAGTATAGAAACGTTCGGT